>NZ_JBEZDU010000045.1:0-60927 GCF_040648495.1 Nonomuraea sp. NPDC049129
CGGAACAGGTAGCGCGCGACCTCGTCGGGGGACAGCCTGCGCTGTCCCCTGAACGTGCAGGTCACGCCGTACTCGTTCTCCAGCCCGAAGATGCGGCGATCCATTGCCTCACGCTACTCTCCCATCACGCTCTCGCCCAGGTCATCCAGGTGGTCCGTGTCGACGCCGAACGTGAAGTGCCAAGAGGCTCGAGCCGGTGATCGCCCTCCGGCAGGACCTTCCCACGCAAGACCGGAAAGCCTTGCCGACCCGGTGCCGGACGTCACTCGCCGGGCTTGGTGAACTCCACGCCGTCGACCCGGAACACCGTAACGCGGCCGGGGTAGTCGCCGACCGCCAGAAGCCGGCCGTCAGCGGAGAAACCAACCCCCTGGTACCAGTTCGGCCACTCGCCGGGAACGGCGAAGCGCGGCTCCAGCGGCTGTCCGGTCGCCACGTCGTAGACAATGACCGGGCCACGAGAGGGGGCGCCGGCGAGCAGGGTGCCGTCGGGTGACATTGCGAAGTCGGCGAACCGCTCGTACCCGTCCCGTTCGCCCTCGATCGCCCAGCACAGGTCGCCGGATGCCACCGAGAGGCCGAAGCATCCTGACGTCTTGCCGCTCGCGACGAGGATTTGCTCGGTCCCATCGAACGCCAGCTTGTCGAACCGGCGGCCGAACCCCTGGAATCCCGCCGGGAAGGGGAACGGGGCGGCGAGCACTCGCTGACCAGCGTCAACATCCCAGATCTCGAGGTCGTACTCCGTATCGCGGTTGTCCGGGTCATGGGTGAGGGCGAGGAGCCGGCCTGACGGCGACAGTGTGGCGGTGGTCTGGAAGCGCTTGCCCGGCGGAAAATCGAGGCACGAATCGCCGTCCGGGCCCAGCACTCGCACCGCGTGATCGTTGCCGACGACCAGCATCCGCTGGCGGGCCGCGTCCCACTCCGGTCGGGTGTGGGGCAGGCGCTGGACATGACCGGTGGCGAGCGCCACCGTGTAGCTCACCTCCACCATGGTGATCCTGTCGCGGATGGTGAACGTCAGGTGCGATCCGTCCGGTTCGAAGGCCATGGTGTGGATCAGTGAGTACTGGTACGCATCGGTGTAAATCACCTGCCGGACGCCGGTCCGTAGGTCGATTGTCTGCACATCGGAGCCGGCACTGCCGACCCGGTCGGGGATGCCGCGGGCGACCGCGACGGTGTGGCCGTCCGGGTGCATGGCGATCTCCACGGCGCCGTTCTCTGCCCGCGTGGCGCACTGGACGACGACGTCACCCGGCTCGGTCGCGGCGGCGTCGCGGAGCAGGGCGTACCCGTCACGCATCTTCTCGGTGACGACCTTCTCCAGGGCCTCGCGTGCCGCGGGCCCGTCGTCGAACGCCTTCGTGCGCCCCTGAGGTTTCCCGGTACCGGCCCACCAACTCCGGTGCAGCTCAACCCCGTCGACCCGGAGTTCCAAGTACTTGGGCTTGGAGGTACCGGGATGAGTCAGGAGAATTTGATCACGATTCACACGCGGCATCGTAGATGTCTCCAGCACCGGAGATCGCGCAAAATCCTTTGTCCGCCGTACCGACGCCTCCCTACGATCTCCCGAATGCGGCGCACGATCATCATCGGCGACATCCACGGCTGCTTCGACGAGCTGCTCGAACTGCTGGAGAAAGTCGAGATCCGACCGGACGACCTGCTGGTCAGCGTCGGTGATCTGGTCGATCGCGGTCCAGTGCCCGGTGACGTTGTCAGGCTTTTCCGCGAGCGCCCGAACTCGGTCGCGGTCATGGGCAACCACGAGCGGAAGCACGTACGCGGGATCTTCTCCTACGCACAAGAGATCACGCGCTTGCAGCTCGGCGACCACTACGCCGAAACGGTCGACTGGATGCGGACACTGCCGTACTACTTCGAGAACGAGCACGTCCGTGTCGTCCACGCCGCGATGCTGTCCGGAATGCCGCTAGCTGACCAGAGGGAGGAAATCCTCTGTGGCTCGACGAGAGGCGAACGAGAGCTCGCGGCGCTGTTCCCGGACGGCCACTGGTACGACCACTACACCGATGCCAAGCCGGTGGTGTTCGGCCATCACGTGACCGGCCGGGAACCGATGATCCTCGACGGCCGGATCTTCGGCCTCGACACCGGTGCCTGCCACGGCTGGAATCTCACCGCACTGTGTCTTCCAGGATTCACGGCCCACTCGGTAAAGGCGCACGCGGATCATTGGGCGATCACCAAGCGTCACTGGCAATTGCCCGTCCTGAAGTCGAAGCCTTGGCATGACTCCACCTGGCTCGAGTTGGCTCAGGCGACAGAGCGATTCACCTCGGCATCTGACACCGCTACACGGGGGTGGTTGGAGGCGCTCCAAGAGTGGGCCGCGGATCTGCAGTCGGCATTCCCCACGTTGGTCGCCACGGCGCATCGAGTCGCCGACGAGCTCACCGAGGAGGGACTGCGCCGACATCCTGCTGCGAAGATTCTCTTCCAAGCCCGTAACGGCCGCCTCGACCAGACCAGTCTGGCCAGGCAGTGCCCGACACCGCGCAGAACGATCGACCTGGCGGCAGCATTGGGGCTGGCTCTGGACGAGTTGCCCAACTGAACCGGGCCTTGACCATCCCCAAGATCGTGGAGATGGCCAAGGCCGAGTTATCGAGCTATGGGGTATGTCATGGAGTGGTGAACAACCACCATTGGGTGGTGCCGTTCTGCGAGCAGAACCACGAAACCCATTGACCGGCCTGCTGGCCCTGCAGCCCGGATACCGCGCAGACTTCGAAGCTGGCATAAGGGCCGAGGACGGTCTGGGCCTTGACGGCGGTCCTTTCGATGGCGGCCATCGCAGGGCTGCCGGCTCCCAGCAGCAGACTGGTCGCGGCGGCCACGCCGGCAAGCAGGCGGATTCGGTAACTCACGACAAACTCCTTTTCTCGATGGGTTGCCGTTTCCGGCGTGGGTACGAAGATGTTTTGCGTTTGGTCTGCTCAGCTCAGAAGCCGGCGGACCTCAGCAGGAGATCACCAGGGAGAACGGTCGATCGTCGTCGACGGTCCTCGGGTTCTGAGCCGATGGCGTGGCTGTGCGAACGAAAAGTGTCGTTCCATTGACCGCGCCGACCAGGATCGACGCACTGCCCGGCCCGGGGTCACTGCCACCCGACGTGTTGACCGTTCCGGTCAGCGCGCATCTGCTGATGTCGGAGTCCGTCGTCAGGTTGTAACGCCCCCCGCCGAACTTGTTGACGTTCCTGATGCCCGACGCGGCGAGCAGGGTTCCGTTTGAGCTGACTTTGGCCCAGAGGATTCCCGGGGCAGCCCGATTGGCGGACAGGGCAGCGGAGTTGGTCTCCGCAGTCGCGCTCGAGACGGCGAACACGCCACTGGCGATGATGGCAGAGGCTGCCAGCATCATTGGCAGTCGCACTGAATTCTTCATGTCTACCTCCATGAGAAAGGATTCATCCTCGGCTGGATGCTTGCTCCGACTGTGCATCGGGGCGGCATACGAGGGGGATCCCTAGATTCAGTGATTGCGGTGGAGTGCATTCGCTCGATGCGGTTTTTGGCTGGAAAGCAAGGGAATGGCGGTTCGATATCCGTTTTGTGTTCAATGAGACCGAAAGGTTTGACTGGCAGACCGTGGTGATCACCATTCCCCGCGCGTGTCGAACCGGTTGACATGGAGCTCGCATCAGATCACAGCGGTCAGCGGCAAGAGCTGGGCAGGCGGCAACCCGGCACCCACGGTCTCGTGGCCGTACCGTCATCACTGTGATGTAGATCACATGTGCATTTTTCTTCAGGAAAGCGCCTTCCCTGACATGTCGGTTGACCAGTGAACATGAAGTGCGTGGCTGACGCGTCCTGACGGTTGGTGTCGGGTAAGTGACCCTCCCGTTGTTGACCGATCTTGGTTTGTCGATCACATTCCGAGTGATCGTTCTTATGTCTGCCTTAGGTGCGCCAAGGCCCCGTTTCCCGGGGTCTGCGTCAGCGTGCCTTGAAGGGATGCGGTATGCGGGCTCGGCGTGTACGGATGTGGTTGGCGGCGTTGATCGTCGGGCTGTGCGCGATGGTGCTGATTTCGAGTGTCGGGGTGCCGGATCAGCTGGTGGAGCGGGCTGCCGCTGCCGCGCCGGACCCTGAACAGTCGGTGGACGGCCGCCCCGTGCCGAAACGCGAGGTCCCCAAGGGCGCGGAGGAGTCGGCGCCGAAGGTGGAGCGGCGTAAGCCGGTGTGGCCGAAGGCGGGCACGGCCGAGGTGGAGGTGCCGGCCGTCGGCAAGGTGGCCGAGGCCGGGACGTTGCCGGTCAAGGTGGGCCAGGTCAAGGGCGGCGGGCTGGACAAGGTCAAGGTGGAGACCTTGTCGCCGGCGGTTGTCCGCGCTCTGGGCGGGGTGGGGATCGCCGCTCGAATGGTGCGGGCCGATGACGGGGCGGCGCCGGGCAAGGTGCGGGCGGAGTTTTCGTACGCGGGCTTCCGGGACGCGTTCGGTGGGAACTTCGTCAGCCGGTTGCGGCTGGTGCGGGTGCCGGCGTGTGCGGTGGAGGTGCCGCGACCGAAGACGTGCGTGGTGCGCCCCGTGGTGGTGCCGTCCACCAACAACGCGAAGGCCGGGATGCTGACCGCGGAGGTCGAGGCAACGCCGGCCGGCGCGAAGGCGGCGGCGGTCAAGCCGACACCTGCGGGCAAGGATCGTAAGGCGTGGGCGGCCCAGGTGACGCGCGATCGGCAGGCGGCGCAGCTGGCCGCCGGGTCGGTGTATCTCCTGCAGGTCGGCATGACGGGGCCAAACGGCAACTGGGGCGCGACCGATCTGAAGCCGTCGGGGACATGGCAGGCGGGCACGTCGGGTGGCGGGTTCGACTATGACGTGCCGTTGCCGGAGGCGCCGTCGGTGGGCGGTGACGGGCCGGATCTGTCGCTGCAGTACGACGCGTCGTCGGTCGACGGGCAGGGGCAGTGGTCCAACAACCAGTCCAGCGTGGTGGGTGCGGGCTGGGATCTGAGCGCCGGATTCATCGAGCGGCGCTATCGCCGCTGCTACGTCGACAACGCCTACGACGAAAACACCGCAGAGCTCATTTGGGAAGCCAAGGAGCTCGGGATCGGCGGGGAGGCGTTGTGCTGGGAATCGCCGGATGACACCGACGAAGACAGCTCCACCAATGACAGGTCGCAGTCGGAGTTGGTGCTGTCGGCGGGTGGCCGGTCGGCGCAGATCGTCAAGGATCGCAATGCGGGCGGGGGCTGGAAGACGGTTCCGGATTTCGGCTGGAAGATCGAGCAGGTCGCCGGGGGAGCCGACAGCCAGCCGTACTGGAAGGTCACCAGCCAGGACGGCACGGTGTGGCGGTTCGGCTACACCAAGGACGCCCAGTGGCAGGTGCCGTACGTGGGCAACGACTCGGGCGAGCCGTGCTACGACCGCTACCTCAACAACGACATTCCGCCGACCTGCACCGGCGTGTGGCGATGGAACCTGGACCAGGAGCTCGACTCCAACGAGAACGTGATCGACTACTCCTACAACCGGGAGACCAACTACTTCTGCCTGCCCTCGTGCACGCACGAGCTGTACCGGGTGCTGCCCTATGACCGGGGCGGCACGCTGGCCAAGGTGCAGTGGGGCCACAACACCCAGGTGCCCGGCAGCGTGCCGACCGCGCGTACCACCTTCACCACCGCCGATCGCGGCGGCGTGGACGTGCCGACCGACCTGCAGTGCGCGCAGGCCGCCGGCTGCGCCAACAGCGCGATCGGCTTCTTCTCCACCCGCAAACTCACCTCGGTCCTGACCGAGTCGCTCAACCCCACCTCGAACGGGTGGGATCCGGTGGACCGCCTGGACCTGGCACAGACCTGGATCTACCAGCGCACCGACTTCGGGCCGGCCGACGACCCGGCGCTGTGGCTGGACACCGTGCAGCACGTCGGGCTGGCCGCCGCCCAGGAGGTGGCGTTGCCGCCGCTGGACTTCGACGCGGTGATGCTGGCCGGCAAGATGGACTACGACTCCATGTCGGACTGGACCGACCTGCTGTCATGGCGGATGGTGCCGCGCATCGCCGCGATCGGCAACGGGATGGGCGGCCGCACCGAGGTCACCTACGGGCAGGCCGATGCGTGCGGTGGCGGCAAGGGTCGTGACGGCTCCAATTACTTCACCGACAAGAGCGGCGATTGCTACGACGTCGACATGGGCAGCGACCCGGACTCCGGGTATGAGAGCTGGTCGCGCTTCTTCAAGCAGCTCGCGGTCAAGGTCGTCGAACGGGACATGGTCGGCGCCTCGCCGGACATGGTGCATCAGTACGAATTCCTCGGCAAACCTCGCTGGACCAAGCCGGTGCAGTTCGCTGAGCCCGGCCAGGCGCCGCCGACCTCGGACTGGCGCGGCTACAGCCAGGTCCGCACCATCGACGGCTCCGGTACTGACCCGTCGGCCTACACGGTCACCACCCGCACCTTCCTGGGCGGCACCGGCGAGACGCTCACCGACTTCGACGGCGGCACCGTGGTGGACAAGCCCATTCTGCAGGGCAATGTGCTGCAGGAGCAGTCGTGGAAGATGACCGCGCTCAGCCCGCGCGCCTATACCGAGGTGGATTCCACCCGGTGGGAGTACACGATCCAGACCACCGGCAACGGGCCCGGCACCATGGATCCCGCCCTGGTCCTGCAGACGCGTGAACGCTCCCGGGACAAGATAACCGGCGGCGCTTGGCGTTATACCGACTCCAAGACCGGCTACAACGCCGACGGTCTGCCGAACAAGGTCAACGACTACGGCCAGGACGGCGTCACCACTGACAACACGTGCACCACGACCACGTATGCGCGCAACGCCGACGCCGGTCAGTGGCTGCTGGACTTCCCGTCGGTAGTGGAGGAGCGCTCGGGCGACGACTGCGCCGCCGGGGCGTTGATCGGCAAGACGGTCAGCCTGTACGACCTGGGCACCGACCCGGCCACCAACAAGCCGAGCGACGGCAACCCCACCGAGGTCCGCACCTACGCCAACGCGTCCACGATCTCCACGACCAAGGCGACCTTCGACGAGTACGGCCGGCAGCTGACCAGCGTGGACCCGCTGGGCAAGACCACCTCGACCACCTACACCCCGCCCGTCGGCTGGCCCGCCACCGGCGTCACGACGACCAACCCGCTCGGCCATACCGTCACTGCCCGGCTGTCGCATCGCCTGGGTGAGGCGGTCGCGGTCACCGATGCCAACGGCAAGACCACCGAGATGGACTACGACGCGCTTGGCCGTACCACCGCGTTGTGGAAGCCGGGCCAGCCGCGCAGTGGCGGCACTCCCAGCACGACGGTGGCTTACGACATCGCCTGGAACGGCTGGCTGGGCCAGCCGACCGCGCCGATCAAAACCACCGTCAAGCAACTGCTGACCGGCACGACGTACACCAGTGCCATCAGCTACGAGGACGGGTTAGGCCGGGCCCGCGAGGCGCAGACCGCCTCGCCGTCCGGTGGCCGGATCGTGACCGCCACCACCTACGACCCGCGCGGCCTGACCAGCGCGATCTCCGAGCCGGTGCACAACACCGGCCAGCCGGGCAGCGGTCTGCTCAACCCCGCGACGGCCAGCCTGCCGCAGTGGACCAAGACCGTCTACGACGATCAGGAACGCCCGGTCGCCTCGATCGCCTACCACCTCGACACTGAGCTGCGCCGCACCAGCACCGCCTATCCCGGCGCCGACCGCACCGAGGTCACCCCGCCCGTCGGCGGCAAGACCGCCACCGTCACCGACGCCTTCGACCGTGCCGTCAAGGTCGAGGAGTGGGCCGACGCCACCACCCACCAGGACACCAGCTACAGCTACGACCTGCACGACAACCTCACGAAGATGACGGACGCCAACGGCAACGTCCGCACCTACACCTTCGACTGGCTGAACCGGCGCACCGCCGCCACCGACCCGGACGCGGGTGCCTCCAGCTACGGCTACGACCTGGCGGGTCGGCTGGCCTTCAGCATCGACGGCAAGAACCAGAAGATCTCCAACAGCTACGACGACCTGGGCCGGCGCACCATCCAATGGGCCGGGGAAGTGTCCACCGGCACCAAGCTTGCTGAGTTCAGCTACGACACCGTCGCCAAGGGCCAGCCCGGCGCCGCCACCCGCTACACCGCTGGCCAGGCCTACACCCAGACCGTCACCGCCTACGACAGTGACTATCGGCCGACCGCCACCAAACTCACCATCCCGGCCAGCGAAGGCAACCTGGGCCGCGACTACACCTTCACCTCGGCCTACGACGCCGCAGGCAACCTGCGTGAGCAGAGCCTGCCTGACGCGGGTGGGTTAGCCGCCGAGAAGCTCACCTACGCCTACACCGACCTCGGCTTCGCCAAGGGACTGACCTCCGACTTGGGTGGTTTCACCTACGTCAAGGACACGGCCTTCACCCCCACTGGCAAACTCGCCACCCGCTCGCTGGGCGCCGCCGGTCAGGTCAAGCGCACCCTCGAACGCGACACCACCACCGACTGGCTGTCGCGGGTCTCCACCCAGACCAAGGCCGACACCAGCACCCCCGACACCGTCCAGGACGACCGCTACAGCTACAACGTCGCCGGCACCATCACCCGCGTCCTGGACGCCGCCTCGGCCATCCCCGGTACCACCGACGGTCAGTCCGAATGCTTCACCTACGACGGCCTACTCCGGCTGAAGACCGCCTACACCACCACCGCTTCCTCGTGCACCGGGACAGGCGACGCCAAGGGCTTGGACCCCTACAGCCAGGCGTATTCCTACGACAAGGTCGGCAACCTCACCAGCCTGACCGACAACGGCCAGACCGCCACCTACACCTATCCCGCCCCCGGCGCCAACGCGGTCCGGCCCAACGCCGTCACCTCCATCACCCGTCCCACCGGCACCGACACCTACGCCTACGACAACGCCGGGCAGTTGTCAGCTCGCACCGTGGCCGGCAAGCAGGCCACCTTCGACTTCGACCAACTCGGCCAGCTGGCACAGGCAACCGTCGACGGCAAGCAGACCTCGATGGTCTACGACGCCGCTGGGCAGCGGCTGATCCGCCGCGACCCCGACGGCAGCACCACCCTCTACCTCGGCCCGATGGAACTGCGCCTGTCTGGCGGCCTAGTCGCGGGCAAGCGCTACTACAGCGCCAGCGACGGCTCCCCGATCGCCATGCGCGACGCCACCGGCGTCACCTGGCTCCTGGCCGGCCAGCACGGCAGCACCCAACTGGCCATCAACGCCACCACCGGCACCATCAACCGCGAACGCTACCTGCCGTACGGCCAGCGCCGCGGCGGCGACGACCTGCCCTTCACCGACCGAGGCTTCCTCGGCAAGATCGAAGACGCCGCCACCGGCCTGGACTACCTCGGCGCCCGCTACTACGACCCCGCCATCGCCAAATTCATCTCCACCGACCCCGAACTCGACCTACGCACCCCCGAATGGGCCAACCCCTACAGCTACGCCGCCAACGACCCCATCACCCAATCCGACCCCGACGGTCGCCGCGTCGACACCGGAAACGCCAAATCCGACAAAACCTTCTCCAAAACACACAAGCCCAGCGGCCAGAAAAAGAAGACATGGGAGATCAAGCTCGAAAGGAAAGAAAGAAAGCGGCTGCACAAGCAGGCAACCGCAAACGAGCGCAATCGAACCCGCGACGCTCTGGCTGCAGACAAGATTCGGCAGCAGCGGGAAGACGACGCCATGAAGTCGCAGGTTCCATGCAAGGGTCACAACAAATGCGACGAGGGTCGGGTCGAAGAAAACGATGACGTATCGAACATCATCGGGGCTGTATCCGGCATAGGCGGAGTCGTTAAAGGCATCGGCGCGGCGTTGGTTCGTGCCGCAGCGCGCGCTGGAGCAAAGACAGCCGTTAAAGAGGCTGAAGTCGCGGTCGGCACTAAGGGCGTCAAGGCACTTCGCAAGTGTCTCGATAGCTTCGCGGCTGGCACCTACGTCCTCATGGCCAACGGCACCAAAAAACGAATAGAAGAGATCAAGGTCGGCGACAAAGTGCTCGCCGACGACCCCGAGACGGGCAAAAGCGGCGCCAAGAAGGTCACAGCACTCCACCGCAACCGCGACACCGACCTGGCCGACATCACCATCCCGACCGCCGATGGCCACGCCACCATCCACACGACCCAGCACCACCCCTTCTGGAACGCCACCAAAAAGACCTGGGTCGATGCCGCTGACTTGCATCCCGCGGATACCCTCCGGACACCCCGTGGTGGCCGCGTCACAATCGTCAAGGTGCGAGCCTTCGCCGGCGCGCAGTACATGTACAACCTGACAATCGACGACATCCACGCGTACTATGTGCTCGCAGCTGCCACCCCGGTCCTCGTCCACAACAGCAATGGGCCCTGTAGCGTTGCAACCCTGCCAAACCTTCACGGGAAATCTCTCGCTGAAGCCGAGCAGGAGATCTACAGCCGTGGCTTTACCTTTAAGTCGGAGACCAAGGGTGGATACCGGAGGTACGACCATTCAGACGGGAGTGTGCTTTGGATCCGGCCGAACGGAGAAGTTCAAAGGATCGGACCGAAGATTGATCCTGGTCCGAACCAAAAGAACTACAGTGTCAGATACGGCCCGGACGGAAAGGTCGCAACTGGGCATTCAACGGGGGAGTTCGTAGTACGATGAGCGCATTTGATCAGTTCCTCAAGGTTGCGCCGCGCTGCGAGGGGTACGTCGTGGATCGACTCTCTTTGGCGCAAGTCGATGACGTTGATGCTCTTGAGATCGGTCTCCGCTGGGGGCCCGAGAAGCCGGATATTATGCTCGCCTTTCGAGATTTGTATTTCTTCTCCATTGGTAGGACTCCCGGGCCCGGAGCCGGGCCGCTGGATCAGGTGATGGCAACGGTGCTGGGACCTGAGAATGCGCCTTGGCCCGACGGTATCTCTCTTGACCTCGTACGCTCAACTTCCTTGCCGCCGTTGCTCTGGCTTAGGGTAGAGGGACCGGTACAGTTCGACGTGATCGCTGCAATCGCAACGGTTTCGCTTGAGGTCCTGACCTGATCCTGGGCGCTGAGAAGCTGTACGGATAGGTGAGCCCCGCTAATACGGCAGTCGCTATTCACGGCGTGACCAGCATGAATGCGCGATAGGCCGATGCGATCTTGTGACCGGAAGCGGGAACAACGAGAGCAGCCGCTCGTGATCAAGACTGTGTGACGAGTACAAGTGCGCCACGAGGCGCGGTTATTTCCGGATGGAGGTGGAAGACCATCCGTTTCTTCGCCGTCGTAGCGGCGGGGTAAAGCTGGAGGCAGCCTGACCCGGGGATCACCAAGGAGGGTGGGAGTAGCCTCGACAAAGTAGCGCCGGTTCAGTACTACCGGATGGGTCGGGCGCGGTGAGCGAGACGAGAAGGTATACGCGAGATCACGTCATGCGCGGGGTGTATTGCGCGCTGCGTGAGCGGGTGGCCAAGCCCGCTTCCTCGAGGGCGCGCAGGATGCCCCAGATGCGGGCGGCGCTCAGGTCGTGGGCCTTGCCCGGTAACGCTCCGGAGGTCCACAGGATCGTCCCGTTCGGTGAGGCGAGGACCTGCACGTTCATGCCATGCACGCGGTGCTTGCCGGAGAAGTACGGCCGGTCGGCCTTGATCCGGTCAGTGTGGATCAGCGTGCCGTCCAGCACCAGGTAGTGCAGCCCGTCCCGCTTGGCCTTGCGCAGCGCCTGGCCGAGCTTGGGCGACCGGGCCGACAGCAGCGCGATCGTCTCCTCCACATACCGCCACGCGGTCGCGGTCGACAGCCCAAAACCGGCTCCGCGCTCGGTGAACGTCTCGCCCTTGCGCAGGTAGACCAGCACCAGCAATGCCTGCTGACCCGCGTTGAGCAGCCGCCAGGCCGACCCGATCGTCTTGCGATGCCGGCGGATCACCCCAGCGACGTAGTTCAGCGGAGATTGCTTGGGTGCTATTCGGTGTTGTCGTTGACTGAGCTCTGCAGCGCGGCTAACGCCAAGCAGAGGTCGTTAAAGGTATGCAAGGAGTCGATGGCCTTCTCGTAGGCGTGGATGCGACGTCGGTACTCGTCGATGATCGCTTGCCAGGTATGCCGATGGTCGCCGGTGGCAACGACGAGGAGGGAGTCGTAGGTTCCCAGGTCGCAGCCGATGGTGATGTCGACGAAGACGTCACCTGGTGCGAGCAGGGTCGCCAGTTCGGGTTGCGACTGTCCGCGCAGTGACTCAAGCAGCCCGTTCTTGCGGTCAGCGTCAGCGAGGCCGAAAAGGTTCACGTTGCCGTCGACGTCCATCAGCGTGCTGGTGGTAAGGGCCGTCAGTTCACGCAGGTCGCGGGCAGCGAAAAGTCCGGCCTCGTGTCGATGTGCACGTTGCCAGTCGGTGGGAGCCGGTCGAGTGGGCAGCATGACGCGGGGGACGACGAATCCATGGTCGCGGGTCGGCCAGTCCGCCCGCTCGGCATCGATCTCATATTCCCAGGTTATGAAGCCGTAGTCGTGCCGCCCCAGGTAACGGATCGCCTCGTCGCGTGCCCAGGTCGGGACAGCGAACCGATGTTGTCCGGCTGTGAACGCCCAGGCCAGACCGAGATAGACCGCAACTTCCTCCCGGTTGTTGTTGTTAACGCCGTAGCGGAGCAAGGGGTTGTATTGCGGGTCGTCGGGATAGTCGAGTTCGTAGAGGCCAGCCCAGTGGCGTTCGATAACGTCCTGCCCGAACTCGGCGATCAGCCGGGCATGGGTGATGCCGTTGGCGTACTCGAAATCGAAGTTCAGGCGATTCATGATCACTAGCGTAATACGGCAGTCGCCATTCGTTAGCTGAGCTGGGTGGCGCTCGGGCCGTGTCTTGGGCCGACCGGACGAAGCCATCGGTGGTGGTGTGTCTGTCTGCCCAGGTGACCTGCCCGGATTCGCCATGGACAGTGACGGCCTCGATGATGGTGCGCAGGAGCCGCTTGCGATCAGCGGTTGACAGCACCAGCAGCGGGCGCGTGGGCCAGCTCCTTGAGCCCGACATATGGCCCTTTGCAGTGGCAGTTCCCCACGCGTTCGCCAGGCTGCAGGCGAACGCACATTTGAGCCCTCACCAGGAATGGTGAGGGCTCTCGAAGGTCCCGGGAAGGGATTGTTCTCCGTGAGGAGATCAGTCGTGGTCCGGCTGCTCAGTCGGTAGGGAATTCAAATTCGTTCAGGTGGACGCCGCCGGTGAAGGCTCGCCACTCGCCGGGGGTGAAGATCAGCACGGCCGCATCAGGGTTCTTGCTATCTCGCACGGCTACATGCTGGCCGATAAAGGCAACCTCTACGCACTGACCGTTGCCACCACTGAGACTGCTCGTCCGCCAACTGGCACCAAGCAGGTCCTTGTCTTCCATGCCATCCCTCCTCTCACGCTTGTTCGAGGGCACGCGCCAAGACCATTTCCGTGGTGTCTGCATCGGCGGCCCTCATCACGATGTGCCCCAACATTACGTTATACCCTCCGATATCTTCCTGGCTTTCGAGGAAGAGGTCACTTGGCCCGGACTCTATGTAGGCGACATCCCGAGCCTCTCGGAAGCGGAGGATCGCGAAGCTTCCGTACATGCCTGGATGTGCCCCGATGTTGAAAGCGATCACTCGTAGAGTGATGTTCGGTAGGTGGGAGACCTCTCTCAGTTGCTCAATCTGGGTGCGCATGGTAGGCCTGCCACTAGATAAGACATTCTATGGACATTGGTGGAGAAAATAACAGTGGAAGCGATAGAACTCCGGGAGAGGCTCAAGGCCCTAGCGCGTGAGCACCTCTCAACCTTCGAGGAAACATATGGATATCCTCCAGGTGAGAACGTCATAGAGGCCGCCTCGACTCGCGAAAACGCTGTAATCCTCGCGACTGAGTTTGGCTCAAAGTTCCGTTCGAGATAAGCAGATTCTTCTATGCGATCGCCCGCATTGCACTACCCGACTTCCGGAATGGCTACTTTATCGGCCCTCCCACATGGATCGTGTCAGTTCACGGCAGTAGAGAGCCGGGCGCTGTGATGCTCGAAGCCGGTATGAGTGAGATCATGGCTCTCGGTTCAGACGGTGGTGGGTCGCTATACGCTGTTCCTGTTCCAGTCGGAGCGCCGGTATACCTACTCAAGCCGGGGGAAATCCGTAACGGCTGCTATTACCCTCCTCTAGGATCGACAAGCGGGCCCGCCATAATAGCTCCCTCTTTTGGGGAGTTCCTATACATGTTCGTTTCGGGTCTAAAAGAATTTGTTTGGGAGGGGGTATCCGGCCCGTTTGCGTAAGTGCTATAAAGTCTTTTGATGGGGCTTGCTGGGAAGCCCTACCGGGGATGCTCCGGCAAGGCTCAGGGCCGTCCACTACCCATCGGCGAGGTAAGCGAAGATGCGGCGGAAGAACGGCAAGATTCCTCTCGCTCATCGGGCTAGGCCTGCTGCTGCGAAAAGTGATCTACTGCGACGAGAACTCGTACTCGTTCCATCCCGCACACGCCAACATCCGCACGCCGTGGCTCGCCAAGCGCATCGCCCCCTCGGTGTAGTAGTGGTACTTGTATTCGTGCCGGGCATTGGAGAGCGGATTGACCACTCATGCTCCCTTGCGCATGGAACCAACGGCTTGACGCCGAATCTTTCTCCACAGAGCGAGCTCGGCATCCTTTTCGGTTATCACTCCAAAAAAGGACTCGCGCAGCGCATCTGCCGAACGCCTCCCGATGTTAATCATCAGCGCACCGGGGCTGTGACGATGGAAGGCCTCCGATGTGGACGCCTCCAGAACGGCTGTGGCCGGAGCAAGATAGAGGAGGTTGACTCCAGTGACCGCCGGTGAATCCGGACGCAGGTTTTTGGCTGCGATCGGTTCACCTACTCCGCGCCAATCCTTTCGCCGGCGACTTGCAGTTTCATACCTTCGGCCCAGGCCCTGGCGAACTCGATGATCTCGCCAGGCTCGGCGTGGAACTGCAGTGATATTTTTGCCACCCGGAATGCGCACTCCCGCCCATCGTCAGGTCGCGTGGCCGGGTGGTTGATCGTCCCTGTTCAGGTTCCGTCTGCTTCCCGGCCAATCAGGCAGCGGATGCAAGGATGTGGTGAGACGGCTCTCAGCGGCTAGATCAGACCGTCGAACTCTCCGTCTTTTACTGCCTGCACGAAAGTCTGGAACCCGGCATCAGTAAATTCGAGCCTAGGTCCAGCAGGGTCTTTGGAGTCGCGCATCAGAACTGTAATGCCGGGGGAGGCGTCTGAGCCATGAGCGATCGAAGTCACTTCGACGCAATCTCCGCCATTGGTGCTGTGGCTACTCTTGCGCCACGCGACACGTGGCTCTCGGGAAACCGTCATCGGGCGCTTTCCTCCGATTTTTCGAGAGAATCAATAAAGGTAATCGACTCGTCAGGATCCAACCTTCCAGGCTCAACGCCGCCACCCTGGCCGTCAGGTACGAGCCGTTACGTAGGTTGCGTAGGTTAGGGGCGAACTGGCGACGCGGCATTGCGGAGCCCGTCCACGCCTCAGCCATACCCCACCTTCCATCGAGTGCCGTAAATCGTGGAGGCGGATGCGGCGCAGCGCGGCATGGCTGAGGAGTGCTGCGAAGCGGCGGGTCACGTTGTGGTCAGGTGACCATGCGGGCTGAAGTGCCTCGATGGTGCCCATTCCGCTCACCTCATGCAAGACAAAGCAGGCGCAATGATCAAGGCTTCATCCTCGGCTACGAACGCGTCTTACCCATGACGCAGACGATCACCTCAGAGCTCCCTGAACCCATGCCGGGTTCAGGCCAGGTCGAACTCCCCGTCCTTGGCGCCTGCCAGAAAGGCGTGCCACTCACTGGGAGTGAAGATCAGCGCCGGTCCGCTGCGGTCCTTGCTGTCCCGAACCGCGACAACGTTCGGAAGGTTGTGAGCCACCTCGACGCAGTTGTTGCCGCTGCCACTGTGGCTGCTCTTGTGCCAATCGGCCTGTGAGAGATCAATCATGAGATAGGTCCTCCTTGGTTCGAGAGATGAGCCGCAGGGAGTCCTCCGGGGACAGGGCCGCACCGCGGATCCGCTCGAATATGAGCGTACAACGCTCGACTTGCTCCGTGCTTTCGATGTAGATATCGCCGGCCGTGCTCTCCACATAGGCGACGTTGGGGTCGTTCTCGTCGGAGAAGCTGAGGATGGTGAAGGCTCCCTCCAGCCCGGCGTGTTCGCCTGCTTGGTAGGGAATTACCTGGATGGTTACGTTGGTCCGCCTTGCCGCTATCAGCAACGCTTCCAGTTGTTCGTGCATCACTCGACGGCCGCCGATCGGGCGACGGAGGACAGCTTCATCCAGGATGGCGTTGAGGCTCGGCGCGTTCGGTTGACTGAGCAGCGTACGTCGCGCCATACGCGCCATGACGCGGCGCTGTGCGTCGCCCTCGGGGCGATGCATAGAGATGACGGTTCGAGCGTAGTCTTCCGTTTGCAGGAGGCCTGGGATGAGCTGGACTTCCCACTGACGGATCAGAGCCGCCTCGTCTTCGAGTCCGATGTAGGAGCCGGTGAACACGTCGGCATAAGCGGTCCACCATCCACGCTGGCGTACCTCGCTTGCGAGCTGTATCAGGCCGGCGCGCTCTGACGAATTGGCTCCGTACAGATCGCAGACGGCGGCAACGTCGGAACGACTTGCCATGGTACGGCCGGTTTCGATGCGGCTTACCTTGCTTCGGCTCCAGCCGAGTTGGGCGGCGGCGGCATCGGGGGTCAATCCTTTTTCTTCTCGCATTCTGCGCAATTCACGCGAAAGTCGCCGCAATCTCACTGTCGGACTATAGGTCGATGGCATGGAGGCCAGTGTGCCAGGTAGGCGATGGGCGAGCCCATCAGTTGCTCCAATTGCTTAGAAGATGCACAGTGCATTGACGGGTAGCGCAGAGCGGCGTCATGATGACTGCGTGCGGAAGGGCGGATGTGTGAAATGGTGCAATCGGCACAGTTCTATTCGTACTTGATTAATGTGGCGTTACGCCATAGGTGGGGGCGGTTCCTTCCTTCATGCGGGTCGTTCCTCCTGGCCATGGGCGATCACATGGCGGTAGAGCTGCGGCGAGGCAAACCCCTGAACTGGTCGTACGACATCGTGACGCGTCTGGACGGCTATGGGCCAGAGTGTTTAAGCCTGTTGGGCGAGTGCCGGCAGGTGCAGTACGAAAGGTGCAATTTCACAGACTCGGGCATTGTGCGCATACGGCGCGAATGCCCCTAGCGGTTCCTGCGGGTGAAGGGCGGTTGGAGCGATGAGGCATAACCGGACTCGACCCATTCGGGATCGAGACGAATTCCTCTGCTTGGAGGGGTCGGCCTGTGTTATGCGTCAAAAGGGGGTCCCCGCCCTGGTTCGTTTACTGCACGGCGGGGAGCTGTTCATCGCCATTTCGAGCGGCCGAGGCCGACGCGGAGAGGTGGGCGCGCTCGACGTGAACGTGTCCGATCGAATCTGGGAGCTTGCGCAATGAGCGGGTTGTTCCTGGCCGAGATCGTGTTGCCGGGGGTGAAGCGTTCGGTGTCGGTGGCTCGCCGGTGTGTGGGAGAGGTCCTGGCGGTGGCTGGGCACGAGGACGTGGACGACGTACTGCTGGTGGTCAGTGAGCTGGTGACGAATGCCACGTCACACAGCGCGTCCGGCGAGCCCGGCGGGTTCGTCACGGTGGAGGTCTCCTCCTTGAACGCCGTGACGGCCTACATCGAGGTGATCGACGACGGGTCGGCGGTGACCGTTCCCGAGGTGCACAAGGCCGACGCCGAGGAGTGTGGTGGGCGAGGGCTGTGGCTGGTGGAAGCGGTCGCGGTGAGATGGGGCGTACGCGATGAGGGCTACCAGCGGCGGGTGGTGTGGGCGGCGATGTCCACGAAAAGCGGTACGTCCGCCTGTGCGGTAAGGAGGTGAGGGCACAAAGTGAGGTGCTTTGGAGTGTCCTGGATGGATGATCCAGCGTGGTTTCCTCCGCACTGCATCAGCCCGCATCCGTGCCCGGCGCAGTCGCATGCTGAGCAGCTGGTGTGGAACGTGCCACGTGACCACGGCCGTGAAGTGTGTGTCGTCACGTGGACGTGCGAGTGCGGCAGCCCCTTCTACGAACTGTGCCAGGCGGGCGGGCAGCGGTTCATCCGCCGCACCCGAAACGGGCCGGAGAAGCGGATCGTCGACGAAAGCGATCGATGGCCTGCCAAGCAGGCGGATGCGCGGTGGAACGCCTTGCTGCTCGGGCTACTCCACTGAAGAGGTGAGGCGTGGAGCCCATCGACCGCCCATTACTGACGTGGCGGGCGCCGTCCGGCGCCCGCCACGCAAGTGGGATCAGCGGTGCCAGAGGACGGCTGAGGTGGTGGTGCTGTTGAGGGTGACGTCGCCGTTCCAGGTCAGGAACGACTCCTGGGGCAGGTAGTTCTGGCCGAGGAGGAAGCCGCGCTTGATCTCGGTGACGTGCACGGTGGCGCCGGTGTCGGTGCCGACCACGACGCGGTGGGCGGTCACCTCGGCGATGTCCTCAGCCGTCGTGCCCGCGGGCAGCTCCACTGTGGTCGCCGCCGGGTCGTCGCGCTGGAGGGACCAGGTCGGGTCCACGTGGTTTGACAGATAGACGGTCTCGCCGGTCACGAGGCGTACGCCGAGCGAGACGCCGACCCATGACGAGCCCGCGTTGGCCGGCTGCGTGGTCTTCTTGAGCACCGCGTACAGATAGTTGCGCTGGTCGCTCACCTCGGGCGTGGCCGGTGTGGTGGCTGAGGGGGCCTCGATCTTGCCCTCGCGGAGCATTTCCTTGGCCATGATCTCGTAGGTCCAGGGGTTGGCGTCCATGAGGTACTCGCGGGCCTGGTCGGCCGGCAGCGTCGGCAGGTACGACAGAAAGAACCGCATCGGGTCGTCCACGGTGTCGCACATGTTGTTGTTCGACGTACAGGTCTGCAGGAGGGCGTGGTTGTTCTCGTACCGGCCGGTGAAGTGCAGTGTCTGGTGGTCGGGGGCCTGGTAGGTGTCGCTGCCCGCGACCCGGTCGCCGTTCTGGTCGACTTCGACGCTGTAGATCCACTCGATGTCGGTCGTGCGGCCCCAGCGGGCCATCAGCGCGGGGGTGTTCGTGCCGCCGTCCTCGTTGCTCCACACCACCGAGTACGTGAGCTTCGTGTGACCGGGGGTGGTGGCCGGTGCCGAGTCGTGCCAGGCGATGAGCGGGGTGTCGGTCGTCGCGTTCTGGTACGGGTTGCCGAGGGCGGCGATGTTGCGGCCATAGACGACGGGCGCGTACCGCAGCACGAGGTATTCGGGACTGCCCTTGGCGTAGGTCGAGACTCGCAGCGTGTCCAGCACGATGGATCTGCTCGTCGCGGCGGAGCGCTCGGCGGCGAAGTGCAGGCGCAGCTGGTGTACCCCTGTGGTGAGTCGGCCCAGCGCGAGCTGGCGGTGAAGGGGCTGGGCGCCGGAGACCACGAGGTCGGCGACATATCGGTTGTCGACCGAGATGGACACGACGGCCGATTCGGCGCCTGCCTTCGCCCAGTCCGTGCCTGGCGCGGACGCGTTCAGGTCGATGAGGGCCTCGCCGGACTTCCGCACGACTACGGGCACTCGCGTGTCCGGGTGGTTGCGGCGGACCTCGATGGGCCGCGTTTGGGCGGTGTCGGCGGGTGTGGTCTGCGCCGTGGCCGGGGTGGTCAACCCGGTCAGGCCGGCCAGGACGGCGACCGTCGCGGTTAATAGTTGGGCAACTCGCATCAGGGGGTTCCTCCGCTGCGTGGACTGCGCCGCGGGCGGGATGAATCGCGCCCGTGAGCAGGTCCGATCAGATGCCAGATCTAATGATCGAAACTAACCGGCCGGACAACGTGGGGAAAGCGGTCGTTGAAGAACGGGACAACCTAGTAGGCCCTGGCCACGTGCGAGTCCTTAGGTCGCTGTGGGCTTGTTTCTTCTTCGCTGAGGAGACCGGGACAGCTGGACTGGTCGCCTATTACGGAATCGCTGCGCCCTCAGCTCTCCATGCGCCACCGTTGCCTAATGATGATCATCCAGACGGTCAAGGGCCGGGGTCGAAGGGGCCGGCAGGTCCCTGGGAAGAACAGCCCCGAAATCACCACGCGCGAAGCGCGCCCTCATGAGGGACCATGCCTTGCGCCCTTGGGGCCCGGCGTGCTCGGAGGTGATGCGGGCTGATAGGAATGCGGAATGACTGTGAACGGCATTTCGATCGGGATTCTGGGCGGGACCGGAGACCAGGGGAAGGGGCTGGCGCGGCGGTTCGCGCTGGCCGGGCACCCCGTGCTGATCGGGTCGCGGAACGCGGAGCGAGCCCAGGAGGCGGCCGAGTCCATCGGCTCCGGCGCCCGGGGGGCCGAGAACGCGGTGGTCGCCACCGAGGCCGACCTGGTGATCGTGGCGGTGCCCTACGACGGGCACAAGGCGCTGCTGGAGTCGCTGCGCACCGAGCTGGCCGGGAAGATCGTGGTCGACTGCGTCAATCCGCTGGGCTTCGACAAGCAGGGCGCCTACGCGCTGCCCGTCGAGGAGGGGAGCGCCGCCCAGCAGGCCGCCGCGGTGCTGCCGGACAGCCGCGTGGTGGCGGCCTTCCACCACGTGTCGGCGGTGGTGCTGATGGATCCGGCCGTGGAGAAGGTCGATCTGGACGTGCTGGTGCTCGGTGACGACCGCGAGGCGACCGACACGGTGCAGGCGCTCGCGTCGGTCATTCCGGGCGTGCGGGGCATCTACGGCGGGCGGCTTCGCAACGCCTTCCAGGTCGAGGCCATGACGGCGAACCTGATCTCCATCAACCGCCGCTACAAGGCCCACGCCGGAGTACGCGTCACCGACGTGTGACGACCTTCTAAGGGAGCCAGCCGGCGTCCTCCGCGATGCGGATGGCGTCGATCTTGTTGCGGGCGCCCGTCTTCGTGATCGCTCCCGTGAGGTGGTTGCGCACCGTCCCCGCCGACAGGTGGAGGCGGGCGGCGATCTCCTCCGCCGACGCGCCACGGGCGGCCTCCCGCAGCACGGTGGTCTCCCGTGGGGTGAGGGGGCTCTCGCCGTACTCCATCGCCGATGCCACCAGCTCGGCGTCGAGTACGCGGAGCCCGGCGGCGGTGCGCCTGATGGCGTCGGCCAGGCGGTGGCCGGGGGCGTCCTTGACCAGGAACGCCTCGATGCCCGCCCCGAGCGCGCGGCGCACCTGGCCGGGCTGGCCCATCGCGGTGAGCACCAGGATGCGGCACGACGGCAGCCGTTCGCGGAGCTCGGCGGCGGCGGTGATGCCGTCGATCACCGGCAGGTCGATGTCCACGATCGCCACGTCGGGCCGGGTCTTCAGGGCGGCGGGTACGATCTCGTCGCCCCGGGTCACCTCCGCCGCCACCTCGATATCCGGCTCCAGGCGGAGCAGGGCTGTGAGGGCGGCTCTGATCATGTGCATGTCCTCGGCCAGCAGTACCCGGATCACGCGGGTACCTCCATGGTCAGGCGGAATCCGCCGGTGCCCGTCGCGGCGGCGCCGGCCGTCCCGCCCGCCTGGGCGGCCCGCTCCGCCAGTCCCGTCAGCCCTCCGCCGGACTCACGGCCATCGGCGTCAGGGGCGCCGTCGTTGACCACTTCGAGCCGCAGCCGGTCCTCCGTCAGGGACGTGCTGATCGTGCAGGTGGTGGCGCGGCTGTGGCGCAGGACGTTGGTGACGGCCTCCCGCACGCCCCACGCCAGCGCCGCCTCCGACCGCTCCGGCAGCGCGGCGTCCACCAGATGCACCTGGCAACCGACCCCCGACGACTCCAGGAGCGCCACCGCCCGATCCACCTCGCTCACCAGTGACAGCTCCCGATATCCCCGCGCCACCTGCCGTACATCCTGCGCCGCCTCCCTCGCCACCTGCACCAGCTCGCCCACCTCGCCGCGCGCCGCGGTGGGGTCGCGGTCCATCAGGCGGGCGGCGAGGTCGCCCTTGAGGGCGATCGCCGTCAGGCTGCGGCCGAGCCCGTCATGCAGGTCACGAGAGATGCGCAGCCGTTCCTTGAGTACGGCGGCCTCGGCGAGCTCCGCCCTGGCGTGTTCGAGGTCGACGGTCATGCGGACGAACCTGACCAGGGCGTAGATCATCGCGCCGGTGGTGGACACAGAGAGACCGTAGAAGAGGGCTAAAACCGGGTTGGCGGACCAGGCGAAGATCGAGCCGCCGTCCCACAGCGTCATCGCGCCGACCAGCGGACCGCTCCAGCGCAGCGGCAGGAAGACCAGCAGGCTCCCGGCCAGCATCGGCGCCGACACGGCCGACCAGCCCGAGGGCAGCAGGTAGTCGGGCACGTACGTGGCGAGCACCTGCAGCACCAGCGTCAGCGGGAAGAGCGGCGGCCGCTCGCCGCGCAGCCCCGCCCGCATGTTCAGGTAATGGGTCACGACGACGCCGATCACGGCCGCGCTCGCCACGAATCCGTTGCGCGGGCCGCTGGCGAAGTAGAGCAGCCCGATGAACGAGTACGCGACAGATACGGCCGTGATCAGGACGCGGGCGAGCCGCTGCGCAGAGGAGGAGTTCATGTCCGGACTTATTATGACCGCCGGGGCTCCCACCGGAACCAGAGCCGGATCGCGACGACGCCGATGACCGCCCACACGGCCAGGTTCAGCGCGGGCAGCGCCACCTCGCCGGTCCTGAGGGCGTGCACGACGGCGGAGGTGGGCAGCAGGTCGAGTACGGATCCCACCCAGGCGGGCAGGGCGTCGCGGATCGGGCCCATCGCGCCGGAGGCGATCCCGGACACCAGGAAGATGGGCATCGTGGTGGCGGCGGCCAGTTCGGCGCGCGGGATCACCACGGTGTAGGCGACGCCGAGTGTGGCCATGACGACCGCGCCCACGACGACCGCCCCGGCGTACACCAGCGGGTTCGCGGGGACCGGCACGTCGGCGAGCAGGCGCACCGCCACGGCGCACAGCGCGGCCACGACCACGGTCTGCGTGGCGGTGCTGGCGATCTGGCCGGAGAGGATCTGCCCGTCGGTCAGCCCGGTGGCGCGCAGCCGCTTGAGCACCAGCTGGTCGCGGCGCGTGGTCAGCGCCACGGCGACGTTCATGAACGCGGTGAGCGACAGCAGGATCGAGGTCATGCCCTGGGAGAGATGGGTGGCGTTGGCCACGCCGTCGGCCGTCACGTGCCGCATGAGCACCGGCAGGCCGACGCTCAGCCCCACGGGCGTGATCACCGAGGCGAACAGCATGGCCCGGTCCTGCCAGAACAACCTGGTGCCGAGCCGGTAGGTCGCTGCGTAGCTCATCGGGCGCTCCTGGACAGGTCGAGGAAGAGGTCTTCGAGGGTGGCCGTGCGGACCTCCAGGCCCGCCAGCCGCAGGCCGCGTTCGGCCGCCCAGCTCAGCAGCGTCTGCGCGGCCAGATCGGGATCGGCCGCCCGGCACACGGCCGTCTCGCCCTCCAGGGTCACCGGGAGCGGCAGGTCGTCCGGTGCCGTCCCCGGGGGCAGCCGGAACGCCACCCGCCCGCTCCGCGCGGCGAGCGTCTCCGCCATCCCGCCGGACGCGACGATCTCGCCCCCGTCCATGATGGCCATCGAGGTGGCCAGTCGCTGCGCCTCGTCCAGGTAGTGAGTGGTCAGCAGGACCGTGGTGCCCTGCCCGGCCAGGTCACGGATGACCTCCCAGGTGTTCCGGCGCGCCTCGGGATCCATGCCGGTGGTCGGCTCGTCCAGGAACAGGACCTCGGGCCGGCCCAGCAGAGCCAGCGCCAGGTCGAGCCGCCGCTTCTCGCCGCCGGAGAGCTGGCGCACCCGGGTGCCCGCCTTCGGCAGCAGGCCCGCCAGCTCCAGCGCCTCCTCGCGGGGCCTCGGCGCGACGGTGAGGTCACGCCAGATGTCGACGGTCTGGGCGACGGTCAGATCCGGGAAGAACCCGGCGTCCTGCAGCATGATGCCGGTGCGCCGCCTGACGGCCGCCCGGTCCCGTGCGGGGTCGAGGCCGAGCACCCGGCAGGCGCCCGCATCCGGCTGCTGGAACCCGGCCAGCAGCTCGATCACCGTGGTCTTGCCCGCGCCGTTGCGGCCCAGGAGGGCGAAGATCTCCCCCTCGGCGACCTCGAACGAGATGCCTTTGACCGCCGCGAAGTCCCCGTAGCGCTTCCTGACCTCTTCCACATGAATCGCTGTCATATGTACGACTATTTCGGGAGGTGCGGGTCGGCGCCCGTGAAGAATTCACGACTTCCGTGAGAGCTTGAGCAGCGCGTCGGTCACCCCCTCGGGATCGACGACCTGCTGCAGGTGCTCGCCGGGCGTCCGCAGCACGGGCCAGCCCCGCCCGTGCGCCTCCTCGGCCACCTTGTCGTAGGGCGGGCCGTACCAGAGGCAGGCGCACCTGACCGCGTCCCACCCGGCGGGGACGGGAATGGGCTCGGTGTAGTAACCGAGCGGCAGGCGCGGCTGCTCCTCGACCACCGTGGCGCGGACGCGCGGATCGGGCAGCATGGCGGCCACGTCGTCGTCGCTCCACCAGTCGGTCCAGCGCGGCAGCACGCCGTCGTCGTCGGCCAGATCACGCAGGAACGGCAGGAACGCCTCCTGCGCCGCCCGCACCAGCCCGTCACGGGGCGGGATGTGCGCGTCGGCGAACACGCACGACACCACCCGCTCGCCCAGCCCCTCCTTGATCACCGGCAGGAAGAGCCCGGCGTTGCTGTGCGGGACCAGCACGAGCGGCGTCTCGGGCGCGGCCGCGCGCACCGCCTCCACCACCTTCGGCCAGTACGGCGAGCCGCTCCGCGCCACCCCGGTCAGGTCGGGCACCACGGCGGCATAACCCCTGCGCCCCAGGGCCTCGGCCACCGGCGTCCAGGTCGAAGGCCCCACTGACGGGCTGTGCACGAGCACGAACGTCACGTTCATGCTTCTACTTTCCCGCACGCGATGATCCGGCCACGCCGATGTCAGCTGTCGGCGGACTCGGCGGAGAGCGGATCAGACGATGGCGAATTAGACGATGGCGAATCAGACGATCAGGGTGTGGCGGGCGGCGGGCTCGTGGGCGCCGTCGTAGGAGCGCCAGGCCCGCGCCAGGCCGGCGACCGCCCGCGACAGCTCCTCCTCGGGGAACAGGAAGTGCAGCCGCGTGTACTCGGCGTGCCCGCCGAGCGGGTCGAACGAGCGCCCCGGCGGCACCGCCACCCCGTGCCTGAGCGCCACCTGCGCGAACGAGTCGGCCTCGCCGCGCGGCAGCCGTACCCAGATCGTCTGGCCGCCGCACGCGGGCTCGAACTCCCACGAGGGCAGGTGTTCGCGCAGCTCGGCGCAGAGGTGGTCGTGGCGCGCCCGCAGCGTCCGTACGCGCGCTCGCCTGATCTCCGCCAGCCGTCCCAGCAGCGTGGCGCCGGCGAGCTGGCCGAGGATCTCGCCCCCCAGATCGTGTACGGCCCGCAGCCGGGCCAGCCGCGAGACCAGCGGCGCGGACGCCCGGATCCAGCCCACCCGCAGCCCGCCCCACACCAGCTTGCTCAGCGAGGCGATCGTGATCACCTGCTCGCCGGTCCCGTACGCGGCCAGCGGCGGCGGGATCTCGCCGGAGAAGCAGAGCTCCGCGCAGACCTCGTCGTCGATCACCGGCACGTCGTACTCGGCGGCGAGGGCGGCCAGGCGCCTCCGGTCAGCCGATTCCATGATCGAACCGGCCGGGTTGCTGGCGGTCGGCACGGCGTACACCAGGGCGGGCCGTTCGCGCATCGCCTCGGCGGGGACCGGGTCCAGGGTCACGGGGCGGACGGCCGCGGCGGCGTGCCTGAACACCTCCAGCGCGCCCGGGTACGTCGGCGACCCCGTCAGCACAGTGTCGCCCGGCGCGACCAGCAGGCCCGACAGCAGCGTCAGCGCCTGCTGCGCGCCGTTCGTGACCAGGATCTCCCCGGCGGTGGTGGGCACGCCGCGTTCGCGGTAATAGGCGGCGACGGCCTCGCGCAGGGCGGGGTTCCCGGCGGGCTGGTAACCCAGGTCGCGCATACCGGCGAGGCGGCCGGCCGCCTCCTGGTAGGCCTCGATCAGCTCGGGCGGGGGGTCGTCGGGGGCGGCGCAGGTCAGCAGCTGTACGCCGTCCGGGGGATGGAGGATGTGCAGGAGCAGCGGGTTGGCGACGACGCTGTCCGTGGCGCGGGTGGAGGGCAGGTCGCAGGCCGCGACGCGGGTGCCGCTGCCCTGGCGGCGCACCACGCGGCCCTCCTGCTGGAGCAGGTCGTAGGCGGCCACGACGGTGCCCCGGCCGACCGCCAGCCGCCTGGCCAGCGCCCGGTCGGGCGGCAGCTGCTCGCCGGGCGGCAGTACGCCGTCGTCGATGAGCGCCCGCAGGCGGCCGGTGAGCAGCAGGTAGAGGGGCCCGCGCCCGGACGCCCAGCGGCCCAGCAGGTCGACGAGGTCATCGAGATTGGCCCCATTCATGGACCAATTCTCTATCATTGGATCTGACAAAGAGCCACATCTTGGGACATTCTCGCTGTATGAGCGAACTGCACCCCGAGACCCGAGCCGTGCATCTGCCCCAGCCACCCATCGAGGGCAGCCGTCCGATCACGATGCCCATCTACCAGACCTCCGGCTTCGTCTTCGACGACCCGGCGATCATGGCCGACGCGATGGGCCGCCCCGACGGCCCGTTCGTGTATGGGCGCTACAGCAATCCCACCGTCCGAGCCCTGGAACTGGCCGTCTCCGGCCTGGAGGGCGGAGTCGCCGCCATGGCCACCGGCTCCGGCATGGGCGCGATCAACACCGTGCTGCTGGGCCTGCTCAAGCCGGGCGACCACCTGATCGCCCAGAAGGCCCTGTACGGCGGGACGGCCGGGATGATCAACGACCTGGTCGCCAGGTTCGGCGTCGAGGTCACTTACGTGCCCGAGGACGACCCCGCCGCCCTGCGCGCCGCCGTGCGCCCCGAGACCAGGCTCGTCTACCTGGAGACCATCGCCAACCCGATCGCCCAGGTCGCCGACCTGCCCGGGATGTTCGCCGTCGCGCGGGAGCTCGGCATCGTGTCCGTCGTGGACAACACCTTCGCCACGCCCATGCTGTGCCGTCCCATCGAACACGGCGCCGACATCGTCGTCCACTCCACGACCAAGTACCTGTCCGGGCACACGGACGTGGTGGGCGGCATCGCGGTGTTCGCCGACGAGGAGCTGTACGAGAAGGTGTGGCGCTTCGCGACGAAGCTGGGTGCCTCGGCGGACCCGTTCGCGGCGTGGCTGACGCTGCGCGGGATCCAGACGCTGGCGCTGCGCATGGAACGCCACTGCGCCAACACCCGCCTGCTCGCCACCCGGCTCGCCGAGCATCCGGCGGTCGCCGCCGTGCACTGGCCGGGACTGCCGTCGCACCCGTCGTACGAGCTGGCGGCCAAGCTCCTGCCCGACTTCGGCGGCGTGTTCTCCTTCGACCTCGTCGGCGGCCGGGCCGCCGGGGAGAAGTTCATGAGCTCGATCAAGCTGGCGCTGCTGGCTCCCTCGCTGGGCGGTGTCGAGACGCTCGTCATGCACCCGGCGACCACGTCGCACCTCGGGCTCAGCGCCGAGGAGCTGGCCAGGCACGGGATCGGCGAGGGCACCGTACGCATCGCCGTGGGCATCGAGCACCCCGAGGATCTGTGGGCGGACATCTCCCAGGCGTTGACATAACGCTTAGGGAATTAGGAAAATGCCTAAATGCTTCGGAGGGAGATCTCGATGAGGTGACGTACGAGGACGTGACGAGCGCGGCCGAGCGGATCGGCGGGCATGTGCTGCGTACACCGGTGCTCGAGATCTCTCCCGGGCTCTTCTTCAAGCTGGAGCAGCTGCAGCATTCGGGATCGTTCAAGGTGCGGGGGGCGTTCAACCGCATCCTGTCGGCCGGCGAGCTGCCGCCGAGCGGGGTGATCGCGGCCAGCGGCGGCAACCACGGCCTCGCCGTCGCCTACGCCGCCAGGGCGCTGGGCGTCCGGGCGGAGATCTTCGTACCGGAGGTGACCAGCCCGGTGAAGGTGGCCGGGCTGCGGCGGCTGGGCGCGGAGATCAACCAGATCGGGGCCATCTACTCGGAGGCCGCGGAGGCGGCGGCCAAGCGGGCGGCGGAGACCGGGGCGCTCTCGGTGCACGCCTACGACCAGGCGGAGGTCGTGGCGGGGCAGGGGACCACGGGTCTGGAGTTGATGGCGCAGACGGGCGGGGTGGACACGGTGGTGGTGGCCGTGGGAGGCGGCGGGTTCGCCGCGGGCATCACGGTCGGTGTCGGTGCCTCTGGTGGCGGGAGCGGGCCGCGGATCGTCGCCGTCGAGCCGGTGCTGTGCCCGACTCTGCACGAGGCGCTCCGGGCGGGCCATCCGGTGCCGGTGCAGGTCAGCGGTGTGGGAGCGGACGCGCTGGGCGCGAGCCAGGTCGGCGGCGTGGCCTACGACGTCCTCTCCCGGGCGAGTGTCCAGAGCGTGCTCGTGTCCGACGACGCGATCGTGGCCGCCCGCCATGCCCTCTGGGAGGAGCACCGGCTGGCCACCGAACACGCGGGAGCGGCCGCGTACGCCGCGCTGCTGTCCGGGGCGTACGTGCCCGCTGACGGCGAGCGGGTCGCGGTCGTGGTGTGCGGCTCGAACACCGACCCCGCCACGCTCGCCTGACGTTCCAGGCGCCCGGCGTGCCGGGCACCTGGAGGGGGAGCGGTCAGTGAAGGGGAGGGGTCAGTACTGTGTCGCGTCGTGTACGTCGAGCAGCGGCTCCTTGACGCCGTCGCCCGAGTCGTCGGTCCAGTTGGAGTTGCCGGTGGAGATCAGCTTGCTCCGCACGGCCAGCGCCCCTGCCCGGTTGGTGGGCTTGCGGGCGCCCGAGGTGAGGATGCCGGCCGCGCCCGCGACGTGCGGACTGGCCATCGAGGTGCCGCTGATCGTGTTGTAGCCGCCGTTCATCCACGTGGAGTAGATGCAGGTACCGGGCGCGGTGATCTCGATCGTGGCGCCGAAGTTCGAGTAGAACGCCGAGGTGTCGTCCTGGTCGGTCTCGCTGCGGCACGACAGCGTGCTGCCGCCGAGGCCGCCCGCCAGCCCGTCGTTGTCGGTCAGCGCCGAGACGGTGACCACGTCGGGGTGGTTGGCCGGGAAGAACGACGAGGCGTTCGCGTGGTTGTTGCCCGCCGCGACGACGACCACGATGCCGGCGTTGGTGGCGTTCGTGATCGCGGTGCTGATGGCGCTGCTCGTGCATCCGTTGCAGCCGAGGCTCAGGTTGATGACCTCGATGGCGGAGGCGCGGGCCACGACCCAGTTGAGCCCGGCGGCGATGGCCGACAGGGTGCCCGAGCCGGCCGCGTTGAGCACCTTCACCGCGTGGATGCGGGCGGCCGGGGCCACGCCGACGGAGCCGATGGTGTTGTCGCGCGCGCCGATGATGCCCGCGACGTGCGAGCCGTGGCCGTTGTCGTCGGTGCCCGTGTTGTTCACGCAGACGCCGGTCACGCAGTTGGTCCGCGCCACCACGTTCAGGTCGGGATGGGTGTAGTCCACCCCGGTGTCCACGACGGCCACGTCCGTGTTGATCTGGACGTCGTCGACGCCGTCGATGTCCAGGTTCGGGTTGGACGGGGCGAAGATCCGCCGGACGCCCGTCGGGACCGTCTGCGCGAACGCCGTGACGACGGCGTCCTTCTCGACGGTGAGCACGTTAGGGGTCTGCCGGAGCTTCTCGGCGGCCTCCGCGGTCAAGGTGGCGGTGTAACCCTTGAAGGCGTCCTCGTAGACGCCGATCAGGTGCCCGCCGTACCTGCTGACCTGGTCCTGGGCGGCGGCCTGCGTGCCGGCGCGGACGTTGGGGTTGAGCTGGACGATGTACGTGCTGGTCTCCGGCGCGGCGGCCGAGGCGGGGAGCGGCGCCGCGGACAGAGCCAGCGCGCCGACGAGCGATGCGAGCATCAGGGTGCGTGGTCGCATGACAGGTGTGAACCCTTCCTGGGGTATTGGACGGGGATCACTGAAAACATGAGTCAGAAGCGCGCTCGCGGCCATACGTGGAAGACACGTATTGCGACTACTTAGTGCGTTTCACGTCGTGCCGACGTTGAGCTGCTTGCGTGAGGTGAGGCCGAGCTTGCGCAGCGCGTTGGCGATGTGCACCTCCACCGTGCGCGGCGACAGGAACAGGCTCTCGGCGATCTCCTTGTTGGTGAGACCGTCGGCGGCTAGCCTGGCCACCTCCTCCTCACGCGGCGACAGCGTGCCCAGAGGTTCGGCCGGGCCGGCGAGCCTGCGCCGGAGCCGCCTGCCGGCCGCCGGGGTGATCGTCTCCGAGACGGCCTGCCTGACCAGCGGCTGGCGCAGGCCGTACCTGCCGGGTGCCCACTCGCGCAGCAGGCCGCACCGTACCGCCTCGGTGAGGCCGCGCTCGCCCTGTTCCGGCGGCACGCCCGCGACGCCCGTCAGCACGTCCTCGCACACCGGATGCTCGACCTGGGAGGCCGCCTGCACGATGTGGCGCGCCGCGCGCGGCAGCGCGGCCAGCTTCACCAGCACGGCGTCGCGCAGCGCGGGCGGCGTGCCCGGCTCCTGGCCGTCGGCCAGCATGCGGGTCAGCTCCTCGATGGCGCGGGGTACGCCGCCGGTGAGCGGCCACAGGTCGGCCGCGCCCGGCAGCAGATGCTTGACCAGGAGCGCGGTCTCGGCGGTGGCGAGCGGGGCGAGCGCGATCTCGGCGTGGTCGATCCGCGGCGGCAGATGCGCGAGCAGCTCGGTCACGGGATGGCTCAGGTCCTCCGTGCGGTACGTGACCACCAGGTTGACCCCGTCGGGCAGGCAGCGGGCCAGGAACGCCAGCAGCTCCCTGGTCCCCGGATCGACCCAGTGCACGTCCTCGACCACCAGCGTGATCGGCCGCAGCGAGCCCAGCAGCGACAGCACCGCCCTGAACAGCCGATGCCGCTCCACCATCGCGTCCTGGATCGGGGGCGGAGCGGGCGGCAGCAGATGGCCGCACTCCGGGAGGAACGGGCGTAACGCCCCGGTGATCGGGTTGAGGTCGCGCAGCGGGCGGACCTCGCGCAACGCCTCCACGACCGGCCCGTACGGGAACCGCATGGGGTGGCAGCTCCCGACGAGCATCGGCTGGCCGGTGAGCTCATGCAGCAGCCGGGTCTTGCCGACCCCCGCCTCGCCCTCGATCAGGAGGACGAGCGGGGGACGGCTCAGGGCGTCGGCCAGCCGGCGGAGTTCGTGCTCTCGTCCCACGAAAGGCATGACGCGCACCCCAACCGGCCGGACTATAAGCTGTCAATAAACTTTTTCCCATTTGTCGGGATGTGTCCAGGGGGATGGCCGTGGCCGGTCACTCGCGTCACTCGTACGAGTGGCCGGGCTCCGGGAAGGCGCCCGAGGTCACGTCGGCCGCGAAGGCGCGTACGGCGCGGTCCATCTCCGTGGCCAGCCCCGAGTACTGCTTGACGAACTTGGCCGGGCGCGGGGTGAGCCCCATGAGGTCCTGCCACACCAGCACCTGCGCGTCCGTGGCCGGTCCCGCGCCGATGCCGATCGTCGGGATGGCGATCGAGGCGGTGACCCGTTCGGCCAGCTCGGTGGGCACGCATTCGAGCACCACGGAGAAGGCGCCCGCCCGTTCGAGGTCCTTGGCGTCCGACATGAGCTCGTCGCCCGACTGCCCGCGCCCCTGGACGCGGTAGCCGCCGAGGACGTTGACCGACTGCGGGGTCAGGCCGAGGTGCCCCATGACCGGGATGCCCGCCGAGACCAGCAGCTCGACCTGCGGCAGGACACGCCGGCCGCCTTCCAGCTTGACCGCGTGCGCGCCGGCCTCCTTCATGAAACGCGCCGCCGTCTCCAGCGCCTGCTGGGCCGAACCCTGGTACGAGCCGAACGGCAGGTCGGCGACCACGAGGGCGCGCGCGGAGCCGCGGACGACGGCGGCCGTCAGCGGCAGCAGGTCGTCGACCGTGACGGGCAGCGTGGAGTCGTAGCCGTAGACGACCATGGCCGCCGAGTCGCCGACCAGCAGGACGGGGATGCCCGCCTGGTCGAACACGCGGGCCGTCATCGCGTCGTAGGAGGTGACCATGGGCCACCTCTCTCCGCGCTCCTTGGCCGCGATGAGGTCCCGGACGGTGACGCGGCGGCCCGTGGCGCCGCCGTAGAGCGTGGTGGAACCGTTCAGCGTGGTGGAAGAGGACATGACAACCCTCCGGTGAAGTCTCGAGGCGCCCCTGTGGCGTACCCGGACCCTTCCGATGATGGCACGGGGCTGACGGCGCACGGCGATAACCAGTGGCGGAATTGTCGGTGCCGCTTGCCACAATGGACCTGGAGGTAAGCAATCAACATGGCTCTCGACCCTTACAAGCGGCTGTTCCGGCTGCCCGGCGTGCGTACGTTACTCCTGGTGGGCCTGATCGCCCGCATCCCCACCACCGCGACGGGCATGGCGTTGACGCTCTATGTCGTCAACGGCCTGGGGCTCGGCTTCGGGCAGGCGGGGCTGGTCACCATGGCCAGCACGGTCGGCATGGCCGTCGGGTCGCCGCTGACGGGCAGGTTCGTCGACAAATACGGGCTGCGGCCGATCCTCACCGTCACCACCGTCGCGCAGGCGGCCTTCTGGGCGGGCGCGTGGGCGCTGCCGTACGCGGGGCTGGTCGTGGCGGCGGCGGTGGCGGGGCTGCTGGGGCAGCCGGTGTTCAGCGTGATCAGGCAGTGCCTGGCGGCCATGGTGCCGGTCGAGCACCGCAGGGCCGGCTTCTCGCTCGACTCGATGCTGGTCGAGCTCGCCTACATGGTCGGCCCGGCGCTGGCCGTGGCCGGGATGACCACCCTCGGCAGCGGGCCGACGCTGGCGGCCATCGCGGTCGGGCTGACCGGCTCGGGCGTGGCGTTGATCGCGCTCAACCCGCCGACCCGGTCGGCCGAGGAGCTGAAGGCGCCCGCGATGAAGGTGCCCCGGCGGCAGTGGCTCACACCTGCCTTCGTCGCGCTGCTGGGCACGGTGGCCGCGGCCACGTTCGTGCTCACCGCGACGGAGCTCGCCCTGGTCGGCACCATGGAGCACGCCGGTCAGACCCCGTGGATCGGGCTCGCGGTCGCGATCTGGTGCCTTTACTCACTCACGGGCGGCTTCGTGTACGGTGGGCTGTCGCGCGGCGTCTCGCCCTTGGCCCTCATCGCGGGCATGGGCCTGCTGACCGTTCTGGCCTCGCTGGCCGGTGGCGACTGGTGGTGGCTCATGCTGGCCCTGCTGCCCGCCGGTGTGCTCTGCGCCCCCTCGCTGTCCTCCACGGTCGACACCGTCAGCCGCTGGGTGCCCGCGGGCGCCAGGGGAGAGGCGATGGGCTTCCACGGCACCGCCCTGCTGATCGGCGGCGCGCTCTCCGCGCCGGTCGCCGGGGCGATCATCGACGCGCACGGTCCTGCCTGGGCGTTCGTGGTGGCCGGGCTCACCGGGGTGGCGATGGTGCTGGTCGCGCTGCCGTTCTGGCGGCGGCGGCCCCAGCCGGTCGAGGCGCCGCCGACCGTGGTCACGGAGCCGGCCGAGCCAGTCGTCGCCACAAGTTAACCCTTACGAAACGAGTCCGTTGCGTATCGGAATATCCTTGCGATACGGTAGCGTTGCGAAACTCAAGCGTATCGAAATTAAGGTGCTTTCCATGGATGCGAACACAGGACATCCACGCCGCTGGCCCATCCTCGGCGTGCTGGTGTTCAGCCTGCTGGCGGTCGTGCTCGACAACACGATCCTCAACGTGGCGATGAAGACCATCGCGGACCCCAACGTCGGTCTGGGCGCGACCCAGAGCGAGCTGGAGTGGGCGATCAACTCCTACACGCTGGTGTTCGCCGGATTGCTGTTCACCTTCGGGGTGATCGGTGACCGCACCGGACGCAAGCGGATGCTGTTCATCGGCATGTTGATGTTCGGCCTGGCCTCGCTGGCCAGTGCCTACGCACAAGATCCGATGCAGCTGATCCTGGCCCGGGCGGCGATGGGCATCGGCGGCGCGGCCATCATGCCCGCGACCCTGGCCATCATCTCCAACGTCTTCCCGCCGAGCGAGCGCGGCAAGGCCATCGGCGTCTGGGCCGGTGGCGTCGGCTTGGCGGTGGCGATCGGCCCGATCACCGGCGGCGTGCTCATCGAGCACTTCTGGTGGGGCTCGGTCTTCCTGGTCAACGTGCCGATTGTGATCATCAGCATGATCCTCATCGGCACGATCGTGCCGGAGTCGCGTGACCCCAAGCCGTCGAAGCTCGACCCGATCGGCGTGGTGCTGTCCATCATCGGCCTGGTCGCCATCGTCTACGGCATCATCCGCGGCGGCGAGTTGGCCACCGTGGCCTCCGCCGAGGTGCTCACCCCGACGCTGATCGGTGTGGCGGTGCTGGCGGCGTTCGTCTGGTGGGAGCGGCGTACCGACCACCCCGCCTTCGACGTGCGCAACTTCGGCAACGTCCGGTTCTCCTCCGCCATCGGCATGATGGGCATCGTCTTCTTCGCGATGATGGGCGGGATGTTCTTCCTGACCTTCTACATGCAGATCGTGCTGGGCTTCACCCCGGTGCAGGCGGGCGCGCTGATGATCCCGTTCGCCGCGGCGCAGCTCATCTTCGCGCCGCTCAGCCAGCGGGTTAACCAGCGCTTCGGAGCCAAGCTCTCCTCCGTGGTCAGCATGCTGGTGGTCACCGCGGCGCTCACCAGCTACGCGTTCCTCGACCAGAGCACGCCGATCGTGATCATCGAGATCATCTTCTTCGTGCAGGGCGCCGCGATGGCCAACATCATGCCCCCGGCGACCACCGCCATCATGGAGGCGCTGCCCAGGGAGAAGGCCGGTGTCGGCTCGGCCATGAGCAACACCGTCCGCCAGATCTCCGGCGCGCTCGGCGTGGCCGTGCTCGGCTCGGTGCTGTCCTCCAGCTACCGGGGCGAGATCGCGCCCGCCCTGTCCGGCCTCGGCCTCCCGGCCGACGCCCAGCACGCCGCCGGTGAGTCGATCATGGCGACGGTCGGCGCCGCGCACGCCCTCGGCCAGCACGGGCAGGCGCTCATCCAGCCCGCCTTCAACGCCTTCCTCCACGGGATGCACACCACGGCCCTGGTCTCCGCGGTCATCGCGCTGCTGGGCGTGCTGGTGGTGCTGAAGTGGATGCCGGGCAAGGCGCGCCCGGTCCAGCAGGTGGAAAAGAAAGAACCAGCGGTAGTGTGAGGCCGCGATGACGATCCAGGAATCCACGACGGCCCGTCCGGCGGGCCGTCCGCGCAGCGAAAAGGCCGAGAAGGCGATCATCGAGGCGACCCTCGATCTGATCGCCGAGGGCATGGGCGTGTCGGAGCTGACCATCGAGGCGATCGCGTCGAGGGCGGGCGTCGGCAAGACGACCATCTACCGGCGCTGGTCCAACAAGGAAGACCTGGTGGTCGACGCGCTCGCCACGCTCAGGGCACCGCTGCCGCCGCTACTCCAAGAGTCGGTGCGCGATGACCTGATCGTCCTGCTGGAACTGATCCGCAAGGAAGCGGGCGAGTCCCGGGGCCGGTGCGTGATGAACATCGCGATGAGCGAGGCGGATCGCTACCCGCGGCTGATGGAGCGCTTCATGAAGCGCGCCATCGAGCCGCGCAAGCGGGCCATGCGCGGCACGCTGGAGCGTGGCGTCGCCTCGGGTGAGCTGAGGCCGGACCTCGACATCGACCTCGCCATGGCCATGCTGTCCGGGACCATGATGCACCACACCAAGTGGGCGCCCGCCGGCGACCTGCCCGCCGACCTGCCCGAGCGGATCGTCGACGCGGTCATAGCGGGGATCGGTCCCCAGAGCTGAGATCAGCTCTCAGGATTGAGGTTCGGACGGCCGGGAGATTCTCCCGGCCGTTTTGATCTTGGCTCTAGGCAGAACATGAGTCCTGTTCTAGCCTCGCGGCCATGCCCCCCATGCGCAGGTTCGCCACCGTCGCCACCGTCGTCGCCCTGAGCTCGTCCCTGCTGCTCATGCTCGCCGCCCCGGCGCTGGCCCACGAAGAGCGCCCGGTCACGCTGCCCGACGGTTCGGGCACCTTACCCGTCTTACGACCCGGCTTACGCGGGGCGGAGCCCGATCTGCTGGTCTGTAAAACAGACGCGGACGACTTCGCCCGAAGAATCGCGACCTTCCCGGAACCCATCAAACAACGCAACCTCCACCTTTTCGCGAAATGTCGGGAAAAGGGGGTGAGGGATCTGCAGGAGGCCGTCGACAAGGTCGACCGGCCGGGCATGACCATCGCCGTACTCCCCGGCCTGTACCAGGAAGAACCCAGCCAGGCCGCCCCGACCGGCGACTGCGCCCACCTCCCGGCCCGCTGGTCCACCTGGGGCTACCAGATCCTCTCCTTCGAACAGCAGCAGCGCTGCCCGCACAACCAGAACCTCGTCGCCATCCTCGGCAAGAAGGACCTCCAGATCGAGGGCACCGGCGCGTCCCCCCTCGACGTGATCGTCGACGCCCAGTACCGCAAGCTGAACGCCATCCGCGCCGACCGTACCGACGGCGTCTACTTCAGGAACCTCACCGCCCAGCGCACGACGTTCAACTCCCTGTACATCCTGGAGACCGACGGCTTCGTCATCGACCAGGTGCTCACCCGCTGGAACGACGAGTACGGCTTCCTGACCTTCGCCAGCGACCACGGCCTCTACACCGACTGCGAGGCGTACGGCAACGGCGACGGCGGCCTCTACCCCGGCAGCGCCTCCAACATCAACAACGGCCGCGGCCACGAGGTCCCGCGCTACGCCATCGAGATTCGCCGCTGCAAGAGCCACGACAACGCGCTCGGCTACTCGGGCACTGCGGGCGACTCCATGTGGGTCCACGACAACGAGTTCTACGACAACATGGTCGGCGCCACGATGGACAGCCTCTGGCCCAGCCACCCCGGCCTGCCGCAGAACCACGCCAAGTTCGAGAACAACAAGATCCACGACAACAACAAGGACTACTACGAGTACACGCGCAACGGCACCTGCGCCAAGCCGCCCGCCCAGCGCGGCTACGAGCAGGGCGTGGTCTGCTCGCAGACGGGCGCCCCGCCGGGCACCGGCGTGCTGGTCGCGGGCGGCAACTACAACGTCTTCAAGAACAACCAGATCTGGGGCCACAACCGCGCGGCCTTCGGGCTCTTCGGCGTCCCCGCGTTCATCAGGGGCGAGAACGACCTCGCCAAGCAGGCCGACACCTCCAACTTCAACCGCTACGAGGGCAACGTCTTCGGCGTGAGCCCCACCGGCGAGCGGCGCCCCAACGCTCTGGACGTCTGGTGGGACGGCCAGGGGACCGGCAACTGCTGGCAGGCCGACGTGGGCCGGGCCTCGCCCGCGGTGCTGCCGGTCTGCGCGGCCGAGGCGCCCGCGTTGTCCGGTGGCTCCAGCCGCTGGCTGGCCGAGCCGGTGAAGCTCATCAAGCTCTACCTGTGCGCCGACTTCAGCGCCGCGCAGGCGCGGCTGCCCGCAGGCTGCGACTGGTTCGGCGCCGCGGGCCTCGGCAAGGTGGAGGCCCAGCTCGCGTTGGGCGGCTCGGCCGTGCTCGCGCTGCTCGCGGCCCTGTTCTGGCGACGGACCGGCCAGGCCGTACGGCGGCGCAAGGGCGATCCGGCGGCCAACGGGGTGCCCCCGGCGATGGCCGCGCGCAGCGAGTACCGGCACCGGCTGGTCGTGGCCGGGAGCCTGTGCGGGTTCCTGGGTCTGGCGTTCGACGTGGTGGCCGCCGCCACGGGCGGCACGCTGGTGGCGGCGCTCGCGCTGCTGCTCATGGCGGGCTGGTGGCTCTGCCTGGGCACGGCGCTGCGGCGGGGGCGGCCGGTGTTCGGCTGGTTCACGATCGTGCTGGGGGTGCTGGCGGCTTTGGACGCGTTCGACCGGGTGGTCTATCTGATCCCGGTGATTCCGCTGGGGCCTGGCTGGGTTCGCGGGCTGCTCACCGGGTTCTGGGTGCTCTGCGCGGTGGTCGTCCTGGCGCCCAGGCGGCGCGGCGGTACGGCGGAGACGGCGTCGGCCGAGGCCGGGGTGCCGGCGTGAGTGCTCGGGTGAGTGCTCACGTGAGGAGAGCCGTCGTCGCCCTGGTGTGTGCCCCGGTGTGTGCGTTGGCGTGTGGGCTGGTGACGGGGTGCGGGCCGCTGTCGCAGACCCACCACAATCCCGGCAACAGCCACGAGGTCTCCACGGGACAGCCCAGCGCGCGGCCGAACACGGCGATCACCATCGCCGGGGGCAAGGTGAGTCCGCCGTCGGGGTGGCTGGAGGTGGCCAAGGGGCAGCCGGTCAGCATCACGGTGACCAGCGACGTCGCGGACGAGGTGCACGTGCACGGCTACGACCTCAAGGCCGAGCTGCGCCCCGGCGAGCCGGTGACGCTGCGGTTCACCGCGGACCTGACCGGCGTGTTCCAGGTGGAGACACACCGGAGCAAGCTCGTACTCACCCAGGTGGCGGTTCGATGACGGGCGCGGTCGAGATGGCGGGCGCCCAAGTAGCGGGCGCGCGGTCGAGACGGTGGGCGGATAGGTGACTGGCGTGCTGGCGCATGGGATTGGTAGTCGCAGCGATCTGCCGATTCCGCTTTTCTACGCCTATGCCGGGGCATTCGCCGCGCTCGTGGTGTCTTTCCTGGCGCTCGGGCTGCTCTGGGCGGACTCCCGCTTCCGCGGCGATCGGGCGGGATGGGTGCTCCCGTTGCGCCCACCTGCCCGGCCGTTGCGGGTGCTCACCCTCCTGGCGGTCGCGTACACGCTGGGCTGGCTCGTGGTCGGCCCCGCTGACGGCAACGCCGGCCCGTACCTGGTGTATGTGCTCTTCTGGGTGGGACTCGTGCCCGCTTCGCTGGTGTTCGGGCCGGTGTGGCGGGTGCTGAACCCGTTCCGGCTGCTGCCCGACCGGCCGCGCGCGCCACTGCCACCGCGGCTCGGCTACTGGCCCGCCGCCGTCGGCCTGCTGGCGTACACCTGGATGGAGCTGGTCGCGCCCGAGCCCGCCACGCCCGCGACGCTGCTGGTCTTCTGCGGCCTGTACAGCACGGCGCAGCTGGCCGGGACCTTGGTGTACGGCCACGCGTGGCTGTCCAGGGGCGACCCGTTCGAGGTGTACTCGACCCTGATCGGCCATCTGTCACCCTTCGGCAGGCGGGCCGACGGCAAGCCGGTGCTGCGGAATCCGTTCGACGGCCTCGACGCCCTCGAACCGGCCCCCGGCCTGGTGGCCACCGTCTGCGTACTGCTCGGCGGCACCGGCTACGACGGCTTCTCCTCGTCGCCCGCCTGGGTGAACGCCCTGCAGTCCGGCTCCCTGGGCAGAGCCGGGCTCGGCACGCTCGGCCTGCTGGCGGCCATCGCCGGGGTGGCGGTGCTGTACGGCGCCTGCCTCGGGCTGGCCGGACTGATCGGCGGGACCAGGGGACTGGCGCCCCGCTTCGCCCATTCGCTGGTGCCGATCGCGATCGGTTACCTGATCGCGCACTATTTCTCACTGCTGGTCATCGAGGGCCAGCGCGCGATCATCCTGTCACTCGGCCTCGACACCTCGGTGGACCAGAACGTGGTCAGCCCGGCCACGATCGCCACGGTCCAGGTGCTGGCCATCGTGATCGGGCACGTGGTGGGCGTGGTCGCCGCGCATGACCGATCCGTCCGCCTGCTGCGGCCCGACAGGGCGGTGGCGGGGCAGATCCCGCTGTTCGTCCTGATGATCTGCTACACGATCGGCGGCCTGACCCTGCTCTTCGCCTGAAGGTGCTGGGGTGCTGCGACGTAGCCGAAACAAAACGATCCCCGCTGCGCCCCACCCATGGATATCGGTCGCGAGAAGATCAATGCGGGACCTCCTGCGATCAGGAGCGTCGGACGGCGTTGACATACTGCCGTTCATGACGATGGAGACGGTTGTTCTTACTGGTGCCGCTGGACGGGTCGGAAGTGTGTTGCGTGAGCCGCTGCGGCGGCGACTCAGCCGGCTGATCTCCGTCGACCGGGCGCCGTTGACCGTTCAAGGGCCGAACGAGGAAGTCCGCCAAACTTCGTTGACCGGCATCGAGGACGTGATGTCGGTCATCAGGGGTGCCGATGCGGTCGTGCACCTGGCCGGAGTGCCAGATGAAGCGCCGCTCGCCGACGTCCTGGAGGGCAACGTCCTGGGCACCCACCATGTTCTGGAGGCGGCGCGGCGGACGGGGACCAAGCGCGTGGTACTGGCCAGCAGCAACCGCCTGACCGGCTGCTACCCGGCCGCGCAAACGGTCTCGCCGCACCTGCCGCCTCGCCCCGACGGCCTGTACGGCGTCAGCAAGGTCGCCGTGGAAGCTTTGGGGCGGCTGTACGCCGACAAGTTCGGCATGGAGGTAGTGTGCCTGCGCATCGGGAGCCTCGAACACGAGCCGAGCGAGCCCCGGCACCTGGCCACCTGGCTGAGCCCGCGCGACTGCGCCGGGTTCATCTGGTCCGCCCTGACCCGGCCCGACATCACCTTCACCGCCGCGTACGCGGTATCGGCCAATACCCGCCGGTTCTGGGAGCTCGACGACCAACTCGGGTATCGCCCTCAAGATGACGCGGAGGTCTATGCGGACCGGATCCCTGGAGCGACCCAGTACTTCACCGGTGACCCGCTTCAGGGCGGCGTCTACGCCACTGCGGACTACACACTCCGTCATGCTCTCGATCGGCAGCCGTCCGATGGGTCATTTTGTTAGTTGCTCTTAGCTTGACGTTGCTTGAGCACACCTTCCGCATGTGGAAGCAGACCCTGGGCTGGACCGCCCCGAAGATCCGCGACCCGCACGCCGCCGATCGCTGGACCTGGCTGATCATCATCGTCTACGCCCAGCTCCGGCTCGCCCGCCTGCTTGCACCCGACCTGCGCCGCCCGTGGGAACGTCCCGCTCCACCTGAACGACTAACCCCCGCTCGCGTCCGCCGAGGGTTTCGGCACCTGCGCCCCGCGCCTGCCTCTACCTGCCGGCGCACCGAAACCTACCCGGCCCGGCCCCGGCAGACCCCGGGCTCGAAGAACCGGGCTCCTGCCCATCACCACGACGTTGGCAAGACCACCAAACGCGCTGAAACACTGCCCTGCCAAAAGCTAACGCGACCGCCGACATGGTAGTGCGCGCATATCTTGCCGAAATTTCCGCCCGCGACGAATTGGAACACACCGCCCATTGGTCAGCCTGGCGACGCCAGCACCAAGCCCGCGCCCGCTGGTTCCACCAACAAATCTGCCTGGCCACCGCATACAAGCAGCTCAGCTTAAACAAATGGAGGCTGCCGCACCAGGTCGGCCTACTCACCGATCGGCGTGAGGATCAAGCGGGCGTTGTCCCTTGATGGACGGGTCATCGCGTATCGAGCCGCCTGGCCGCTATGGCCATCCGGGCGGCGAAAAGCGGTAAACCGCTGCGCCAACATAGCCAGGATGAGGAGCCCGGTCATGGTGGCCATGTCCTCACCGATACATTTCCGCTTTCCCTCGCCGAACGGCAGATAAGCCGCCCGTTGCTCGTGGTCGAGCCTGCCGGCGAATCGGCCGGAGTCGAAGCCCGCCGGGCCGGGCCATCGGGCTGGATCGCGGTGCGTCGCATAGGGGGCGATGATGATCTGGTCGCCCACGGCGAGCCGGTGCTTACCAAGTTGAGTCTCCGCCTTGACGTTGCGGAAAAACATGGGGAACGCGGGATGCAGGCGCAGCGACTCCTGCAGCAGAGCCTGCACGGTGACGAGCCGCGGAAGGTCCTCCAGTGTAGGGGTGCGGTCCGCGCAGACATTGACCACCTCGGTCCGTAGCCGGTCCAGCTGATCCCCTCGCTCGGCCATCAGGACGCACGCCCACGACAGCACGGTTGCCGTGGAGTCGAATCCCGCCATCAACAGCGTGAAGACCTGGTCTCGTACCTGCCGGTCGCTTAGGCGGTGACCGGTCTGCGGATCGGTGGCGGTCATCAGCTGCCCGAGCAGGTCCCCGGCCTCGGTGCCCTGATCCCGGCGCGAGGAGATGATTGACCTAACTCTGTCATCCAGCGCCGCGATGGCCTTTCGATAGCCGCTCGCCCCAGGTGCCCAGTGCGGGAGGAAGATTCGCCCCGCCATGCCGTCGAAGACCGGCAGGGCGAGCTGCGTGAGCTCGGCCGTATCGACTGCGTTCCCCAGCGCATGCCGCATCAACACCTCGACACTCAGCAGCTTCAGCTCGCTGAAGATGTCTATCGGACCGCGCAGATCCCATGCGTCCATTCGGCTCCGCCAAGCATCGGCCGTCAACTCCATTACGGTGCGCAGTTCGGCTCGGCGAAAGGCGGGATTCATGATCTGGCGCAGCAGGCGCCAGGTCGCCTCATCGTTCACCGTGAATAGTCCATCCTCGCCCAGGGCATCGGCGATGATCCGATAGATGGGCCCGCCCTTGTCGAACTGTGTCGCGTCGGTGACCAGGATTCGATGAAGGCAGTCGGGATCGCTCACTACCCAAAACTTCCGGCGCCCCGGGATCGGCAGCCGGGCAACTCCTTCGTGTGTGAGCGCCAGTCGGGTACACAGCACGACCGGGTCCCGGCGTAGCAGCGCTGCGACCACCTCGGGCAGGGACGGCTTCGTGGGCATGCGCTGTCTCCTAGCACTCCAGGGGAGGGCCCCAGCGACACTTCGCGATCTCGCTGTTGAGGCCACATGAGTACGGCCACCGCGTGATCATCAGTGAGTTCGAGCGCCTGCTCGAACTCGAGACGCTCGTGACGTGGCCGCGGGCGACAGCGTAGGGCCTGAAGACTGGCCGGTCACCTTCGAGGAACTGATGGGCCGGGTCGCGGACCGGTTCTGCCGGGTGGAACCGCGCCGTACCGCCCGCGCCCATCTGTCCGGGCTGCTGTCCGGGATCGAGCGCAAGGACTGCTGGTGGCCGGCCGAACACGCGGGGTCGTAGAGTTCGGCTCGGAACTCCGACAGGTCATCCAGCGCCTGGGTACGCGAGCCTTCCCCGACCGGTGCTGGGACGCTCGCCGTCGCGCACGCCAAAATGGAGGTCACGGCCACCGCCTCTCCCCGTGGTCTTCTCAACTCGACGATGAGGCGATGGCCGCCCTACGCATAGCGCCTGCCCGTACCCAGATCGCCACAATCCGTTACAGCAGCAGACGTCACCCATGCGACCCATCACGGCAAATGTGTAGATCGCAGGTTAAACGTCAAGCTAAGAGGCGGCTCACGGGGCGGCCGTACGCGTGACACGCGATCGGTGTCCTGAGCAGACCCCACCGGAACCCGGCTGAGCCGGGTCAATGCCCTGAGCGTTCGTTCCCGATGATCGTTCGCTGGCGATGTCGCGGAATGTCGGGATACCGAGGTTCACGGCGGCGACGTGGGCTGCGGCGCTGCTGGTCAAGGCGGGCTTGCTGGGTCAGCTGATGGTGCGGAGGGCGGGCCATATCGTTGTCCACGGGGCGCGGATGCCGGTGCACACCGTGACCGGCTTGCCCTGTTCGCCGTTGTCGATCCCGAGCCGATTGTCGATACGGGCCGCGTCCCGGCAGCCGGTGAAGTACTGGGCCCAGTTGGCCGGTCGCCAGTCCCCGACGTGGACGACGACGGTGCGCTCGGCGGGCGGGGGTCCCCAGGTCCAGTAGGAATTGTGGCCAGAGTGGATCGGCGGCAGGCTCTTGCCGAGGAGGATGAGAGGGCTGGCCTCGCTGTAGCTGTTGGCCAGGATCACCGCGTGGGCGCGTTGCGCCGGGGGCAGCCCGGCCACGACCTGTTCCACGGTCCCAACGAACTGTGGCCAGCCGATCTGGTTGGCCACGTCGGGCACCGTGGCCGGCAGGGTGGTCTTGGCGTAAGCACCGACCGGCAGGACCGGCAGGGTCAGCAGCGCGATCAGCCCACCGGAGGCGACGCCCGCCGCGCCGAACCCCGCGATCTTGAGCCGTCGATGGCCCCGGGCGATCCACTTGTCCAGGACGATCCCGCCGGCCGCCATGAACAGCGCGGCGTTGCCGATCGCGTAGTACGCCTTGCCGCCGCTGAGCAGGGCCAAGACCATGGCCACGAGGGCGGCGACCCCCAGCGGTCGCCAAGGCGCGGCCGTCCGCGACCCCAGCACCCAGACCAGGCCCATGACGCAGACCGGGAACAGCAAGGGACCGGTGAACAGCCACAGCAACGGCAGGGCCTGGGCGCGGTTCGTCGCCGCGTACCCGGCGATCTGCGAGGCCATCGTCAGCTGCGGCCAGCCGTTCACGGCCTGCCATGCCAGGTTCGGGGCCCACATCATGGCCGCGATCACGGCCGCAGCCCCCGCCCACGGTGAGCGGACGACTTCCCAGCGCCGGCACAGCAGCACCCCGATGGCGAGCCCCGCGGCGAGGAACAGCAGCGTGTCCTTGTTCTCCAGCCCGATGCCCGCGCTCAGCCCCACCGCCACCCACAGCCGCCGATCCCCGCCGGCGAGCAGCCGCACCAGTAACCACATCACCACCGCCCAGACCAGCAGGTCCAGCTCGGTGGTGGTGTCCAGATGCCCCGCGCCGAGATACCCGGAGAGGCCGGCCGTCACCGCGGCCAGTATCTGCGCCCGGCGCGAGCCACCCAGATCGCGGGCGATGAACCCCACGATCATCACGACCGAGGCCATCTCCAGCGCCGGCAGGATCCGCACCGCCGTCGGCGAGGCCCCCAGGATCGCGACCGAGGCCGCCGACAGCAACGGCGTCAGCGGTGGCTGATCCACGTACCCGAACGCCGGATGCCGCCCCGCCACCGCGAAGTACATCTCGTCACCATGGAAGCCGTACGCCCCCGAAAGGCTGAGCAACCCGGCGACCATCAGCCCGGCCACCAGCCACACCGGCCACGGCACCGCCCACGATCGGGAACCCGCCGGCGACCTCGTCACATCCACGCCGTCAACCATCGGTCGTGATCACCACCGGTCGTATCGGTAGGGCGTTCGCGATCGCCGTAGCGCAGGACCAGCCGGAAGAGGTGGCGGCCGGCTCGACGCCGCTCGACGGATCCGGTCGGCGAGGACCGTTCGCCGCGCGGGCCGAAGATCTCACGCTCGGCCGCCGTGCGATTGACGCCTGCGACCGCCGCCGTCGACCGATTCGACGTGCGGACATGTCCTTGCCCGTGTTCGCGCTCATGATGAGTCCAGCAGTCAACGAGCCTCAGTGCTGCCTGATAGCTGGATGATATCATGTTGCTATCACCTCGTCGCCGATCCTCGATGCTCTGGCGACGTTGGTGGCGTCTGAAGGCGCCGGTTAACTGGCCTTGTGGGAGACGGTATGTAGGACGTGTTTCATGAGCGGCGCTGCGTGGCTCATGCCTCTGAAAGGGAGGGGTCGGGTTCCTGGGGTTTGGGGCGGTGATGGACCAGCGTTCATGGTCGCGGACTAGGCATGGCGGGGTTCATCGGCATTTCGTACGAGAAGAGCCCGGTCACAATGTCCCCAGTCCGCGCATGGCGATCTCGACGGCTCGGCGGCCCGCCTTCAAGTACTCCTCCTCCGAATGGCCGTGCAGTTCCCCGCAGGCGCGCGTGGCCGCCTGGACGGCGCCCAGCAGGGAGCCGAGCGCGGCCGCCGCGCTGATCGGGTCCAGCTCGTCCGGGAAGGCCTTCACGAACGCGCCCGCGATCCTGCTCTGCAGGTCGAACAGCACGTGCAGGGCCTTCGCCTGTACGGCCGGGACGGTCATGATCAGGTTGCCGTAGACCTCCATCCGCTCGCGGTCGCCGGCCAGCGGACCGTCGGCGAGATAGCGGGCGATGACCCGGTCGTAGGTCCGCAGCAGCAGCTCCGGGACCCCTTCATCCGGTGCCCGCTCGGCGAGGACCTCCAGCGCCGCCTCGTAGTAGTGCTCGGCGTCGGAGAACAGCACGTCCTCCTTGCTCGGGAAGTAGTTGAAGAACGTCTTCGTGGCCACATCCGCTTCGGAGGTGATCTGCGCGACGGTGGTCCGCTCGTAGCCCTGCTCGCTGAACAGCCGGTACGCGGTGCTGACGAGCAGCTGCTTGGTCTGGCGCTTCTTGCGCTCACGCCGTGTCTCCTCCACGGGGACGAGCTTACATCACGACTGTTTTTACACTAGTTGTATTTTTGCTCTTAGTGGTGTTAGGTGGAGCCGCGTCACCTCCAGACCAGAGAGGAATGAGATGTCCGCACCCTCGTACCCGAGCCCGATCCCGATTCCGATGACGCGTCGCCCAGGCTGTCCCTTCGACCCGCCCGAAGAGCTCGGGCACCTGCGCTCCGAACATCCCGTGGCCCCGATGGCCTATCCCGACGGCCATATCGGCTGGCTGGTGACCAGGCACGACCTGGTCCGCGCGGTCCTGGCCGACAAGCGATTCAGCCACCGGGCCGAGCTCACCCACAGCCCGTTCCCCGGGGCGACTCTCAGCGCGAAGCCCCGGCCCGCGCCGCCCGGCGCCTTTCCCTCGATGGACCCGCCCGAGCACACCCGCTACCGCCAGCTGCTCACCGGCCAGTTCACCGTCCGCCGGATGCGTCAGCTCACGGGCCGGATCGAGCAGATCACCGCCGAACACCTGGACGCGATGGAGCGGCACGGCCCGCCGGTGGACCTGGTGGAGGCGTTCGCGCTGCCGCTCCCGGCCCTGATGATCTGCGAACTGCTGGGCGTGCCGACCGCCGACCGGGCCGAGTTCCAGCACCACATGGCCGTGCTCGGGGGCATGGGCATATCTCCGGAGGACAAGGTCGCCGCCTTCGCCGCGGTGCAGGGGTTCATGCGCGACCTGGCGGCGGCCAAGCGCGTCCAGCCCACCGACGACCTGTTCAGCGGCCTGGCCAACGACAGCGACCTGACCGACGACGAGCTGTCCGTCATCGGCGGCATCCTCATGGGCGCCGGGTTCGACACCACCGCGAACATGCTCGCCCTGAGCGCCTTCGTCCTGATGAGCCACCCCGACCAGCTCGCGCTCCTGCGCGCCGACGCCGGCAGGGCCGTCGAGGAACTGCTGCGTCGCCTGAGCATCGTCCCCGGCCTGCACCGGGCCGCATTGGAGGACATCGAGCTCGGCGGGCAGCTGATCAAGGCCGGTCAGACCGTCACCGTGTCGATCCCGGCGGCCAACCACGACCCGCACCAGTTCGCCGACCCCGACGTACTCGACCTGGGCAGCCCGGCCACCGGGCACGTGGCCTTCGGCCATGGCGTCCACCAGTGCCTGGGCCAGCAGCTGGCCCGCGTCGAGCTGCAGGTCGGCCTGCCCGCGCTGTTCGAGCGGTTCCCGACGCTGCGCCTGGACGTACCGGCGGAGGAGGTGCCGCTGCGCACCGACATGATGATCTACGGCGTGCACCGGCTCCCGGTCACCTGGGACGTGGTGTGATGCGCATCGACGTGGACCCGGAACGCTGCTGCGCCGCGGGCATGTGCGTGCTCAGCGCTCCTGAAGTCTTCGACCAGCACCCCGACGACGGCGTAGTGGTCCTGCTCGACCCCGCGCCGCCGCCCGAACTCCACGCGGCCGTCCGCGAGGCCGCGCTGCTGTGCCCGGCCACGGCCATCGCTTTGACGGAGGAGCCGTGAGCGGCGTGCTCATCGTCGGCGCCTCGGCCGGGGGGCTCACCGTGGCGGAGATGTTGCGGGCCAAGGGGTACGCCGGGCAGATCCGGCTGGTCGGGCAGGAGCCGCATCTGCCCTATGACCGGCCACCGCTGTCGAAGGAGGTGCTGGCCGGAGCCTGGCCCGCCGAACGCGTCTTCCTGCGCGACCCCGCGCGGCTCGACGCGCTCGGCGCCGAGTTCATCCTCGGCCGCCGCGCCGAACGGCTCGACACCACCGCCCGTACGGTGGATCTCGACGACGGGCGGACGCTGTCCTATGACACGCTCGTCATCGCCACCGGGCTGAGCCCGCGCCGACCGCCGTTCCTGCGGGACCTTGCCGGCGCGCACACGTTGGGCGCTGATGACCTCGGCGGGGTGCATACGTTGCGCACTCTCGACGATGCCCTGGCCCTGCGCGAGCGGCTGCGCGGGGCGCGGCGGGTCGCGGTCATCGGTGCGGGCGTACTCGGCTGCGAGATCGCCGCCACCTCCCGCACCCTGGGCGCCGAGGTCACGCTCGTCGACCCCCTGCCGACCGTGATGGTCCGCCAGCTGGGCGACGAGCTCGGCAGCCTGGTGGGGGCACTCCACGAAAGCCATGGAGTCCGGGTACGCACCGGGGTGGGCGTGGCCGGCCTGACAGGAGCGGCTGCCGGGGATGGTTCGGGCAGGGACGGCCCGGGTGCGGATCGTCTGGGCGGGGGTGGTCCGGCCGAGCGGGTCGGTGCCGTCGAGTTGACCAGCGGCGAGAGTGTCCCCGCCGACGTGGTGGTGATCGCCGTCGGGTCCGTCCCGGCCACCGGCTGGCTGGCCGGAAGCGGCCTGTCGCTCACCGACGGCGTCGAGTGCGACTCCCACTGCCGGGCCGCACCGGGCGTGTACGCCGTCGGCGACGTGGCCCGCTGGCACCACGAGCTTCTGGGTACGAGCATCCGCCTGGAGAACCGCACCAACGCCACCCAGCAAGCCATGGCCGTAGCCGCCGACATCATGGGCGACGGCGCGCCGTACACCCCGATCCCGTACTTCTGGACCGACCAGTACGACGTCAAGCTCCAGATCCACGGCCACATCCCACCCGGCGCCCGCCTGCGCCCACTCGACGGCGAGCCGGGCAGCGGCCGGTTCGCCGCCCTGGCCGAAGTGGACGGCGTCCCCACCGCGGCGATCGGCTGGAACCATCCGCGCGGCGTCAGGCTCGCCCGCGGGCACGTCACCGACGCCCTCCGATCCATGACTAGCGGGACCTGAACACCTGGACGGTGTACCGGCACTCCCGCGCCACACCGCCCACTAGCGGGGATGCGGTCTCGCGCATGAATGATCTTCGGATGTTCCACTGCTTCTCCGGCCATACCATCCACGCGGTGAGCGGCCTCGACGGTGTGCCTGGTGTGGTCGGGAGCGGGACCATCTGGACGTGGACTCGTCGCAGCTCCGTCTCTTCGCTAGGCGGCGGGGATCATCGTGGCCGCGTGCCGGGCCACCGCGGCGGCGCCCGTGCCGGCCAGGACGAAGAGGGCGGCCAGGCCGACCCAGCCCGCGGTGCCGTGTTCGACGGCGGTGGTGGCGAGGATCGGGGAGAACATGGCGGCGATCGCGTAGCCGGTCTGACTGAGGCCTTGGTAAGCACCGGCGCTGCGCTGGTCGGCCAGTTCGAAGGCCATGCCCCAGCCACCCGCCTCGCCCAGGATCTCACCCATGGTGTGGGCGAACGCGGCCAGGACGAACAGGACGCAGGCGACGATCATGTTTCCGTAGCCGGCCAGGGCGTACAGACCGCATGCCATCGCGAGCAGCCACGACGCGCGCCTGACCGTGCGCCCGGCCTTGCGCACGTCGTCGGTGCCGCGCGAGGCGCGCACCTGGAGTGCGGCCACGACCACGGTGTTGAGGACGAGGAGCACCGAGACGATGGCGGTGGGCGCGTCGATGGTGGCCACCCAGAGCGGCATGCCGACGGTCAGCAGGCCGAAGTGCGTGGCCACCACGGCGTTGCACGCCACGCTCGCGATGTACGTACGGTCCCGGAGCGGCGAAGGCCCGGTGGACGCGGTGCGCTCCCTGACGGCGGTCATCCTGGCGGCGAGCTCCGGCACCTGACGCCCGAGCCCGGCCAGCGGCACGGTGGCCGCCAGCAGCAAGACGCCGGCGACGATCATCGCCACACGGTACGCCGAAGCGGTGCCGATCAGGAGCGCCGCCGCAGCGGCCACCGTGCCCAGGCCGATGAAGACGTTCGTGACCACGCGCATCCGGGCCCGTACCTCGACTCGCTCCGGGCCGGTGTACCACCGCGCCAGCATCGCCTGCTTCGACGAGGAGCACACCGAACGCATGATCACGGCCAAGCAGGCGATCAGGGCGAACACGACGGCGTCGGAGGCGAACGTGTAGGCGAGCAGCGCAACCCCGTTGAGCCCCGTCGCCACCGTCTGGACGCGGTGCGCGCCGACCCGGTCAGCCAGCCACCCTCCCGCGTACGAGGCCATCACCCCGGTGCCGCCCGCGATGCCCAGCCCGAGACCCACCGTCGTCGCGCTGAGCCCGATGACGAGCGTGAAGTACAGCGTGCTGACGGTGTAGAAGACGCCGCTGGAGAGCGCGAACGCCATCGTGCTGACGGTCAGTGAGCGGGCGACGCGGTCCTGAGGGAAGAAGGTCTGGATCACGGGGGCTTTTATCTCGCAATAGGGCCTTTGTCGCCAATTGATGTAGCGTATGGCTTCATGGCCGGGCTGGTCGAGTACGAGCTCGCGGGGATGGATGTGGCCGACGTCCGCTTCGCCATCTCGCCGCTCAACGAGCTCACGTTGTCGTTGCGCACGTTCCGCGACCCCGGACGCTATCCCGTGCACCTGCCCTGGCTGCGCCGCACGGAGCAGGCCCGATCCACGCTGGACGTGCCCCTGCTGAAAGCGCTCACCAACGACGACATGTGGACACCGGACTACCTGTCGCCCCGCCCCCACGCCCCGCTTACCCGCATCGACGACGAACTCGCCACAGTCGCCCGCGTCCCGGTGGACCGGGTGCTCGATGACCTGCGCGTCATCCACCCCCGGCTCCCCGAGCCGCTGCGCGGCGACCCGTCGTCCCGCATCCTGGACGCGCTGCGGGACTACTGGCGTACCTGCTTCGCGCCCTGGTGGCCCAGGATGCGCGCGGTCCTGCAGGCCGACGTGGTCCACCGCGGCCAGGTCATCTCGGCCCGCGGCCTGGCCACGATGTTCGCCGACCTCAGCGAGCGTGTTCAGCTGAAGGACGGCGTCGTACGCATGAGGCTGATCAGCGACACCCGCTACCGGCGCTCCACCAGCGGCGAGGGCATCACCCTGGTCCCGACCCTCTTCACCCGGGCCTCCACCGTCCCCATCTCCCCGTCCGAGCCCCCTTTGATCATGTACGGCACTCGGGGCGTCGGCACGCTGTGGCAACCGGAGCCCCGTCACTCCCCAGGGGTGCTCACCGACCTTCTGGGCGCCACCCGGGCAGGGCTGCTCACCATGCTCGAGACCCCCGCCTCATCGACCGAACTCTCCGGCCGCCTGGGCGTCACCCCATCGGCCGTCAACCAGCACCTCCGCACCCTCCGCGCCGCCGGCCTCCTCGCCAGCGCCCGCCACGGCCGCTCGGTCCTCTATCTACGCTCGGAGCTCGGCGACGCCCTCGTCACCGGATCAGGACTCCGGGCCGCCGGTGGCGACCGCGAAGCGGAGGACGCCGCACACCCCGGTCCCGGTCAGTTCGGCCAGGAGGCCTGAGACGCCGAGCTGCTCGCCTTCTGGTCGGTGATTCACGTCCCAGATATTGAGATCCCCGCTGTCTTCGGCCACTTCCAGAGGGTGCTGCGGCCCGGCGGACTCGTGTTGGTCGGCTTCCATGTCGTGACGGGTCACGATTGAAGACGCAAGGTTATGGCGGCCATCCCATGAAGGTCCACGTTCACCACCGTCAGCCCGCCCAGGTGGCAGCCTGGCTGCGCGATGCCGGGTTCACGGTCGATGCTCAGATGCTGTCAGGTGTCGAGGTGCAGGCGGAAGAAGGCGCATGGAAGGCCCAGGTGGCGTTCACTCTACGAATTCAACCTGTTCCGCAGCCGTTATAGCTGGCGGCGCATTGCGGCGCAGTCCATTGTGTGCCGATGGCGTTGGTCATGCTGGTAAAAGTGGAGACCCCCCAAGCCCATGCGGACAGGTCTTGTGGTGGCTGGTTTGCCTGAATGCCGAATCGGGAACCGTTTCCGGCTCGAATCTCAGCAGCCACTTTCTGGTAGGGAAGCCAGATATTCTGGTTCTGTTGGTAGTCTGTCATGTTAAGCCACAGCGTGTTTGCCGTCGCCTCGCCAGCAGTTGGCCACGCCAACCAATGAACCACATTGGACATCGGAAATAGCGGGCTGCTGATAACTCTCCAGCGTGGATCGTTGAAATCAGCCTGCAGGACCAACTGGCCGAGCGTGCCAGGTTGGTAGAGATAAAAATTGTATATGTTGGTCAATGCTTGGCCATTACCGGCGAGCGCCTGTCGCAAGCAAAGATCCCCGTACCAGCGAGCCTGGCGGTAGAAGTAATGACACCAGTCCGTCCCCCAGTACTCGGAACCTTCTTGTTGGGGTACTACAACCGTAGTATTCCTGGGATTGTCGCTGTAGGCCATGGCTCCCCTCGGGGCGGCAAGGCTGCCGCCTCCGCGCTCCTGGATCATGTTCAGCACAGGGGAGTCGTTGTTCGGATCTGGTGTAGCCCCAGTCGTCGATAGCCCGGTGGCAAAAACGGACGGGGATGGCGATGGTGCGTTGACGGCTGCCTTCGATGGGGATGCGGATGTGCTCCCGCGAATGGCCATCTGGCCATGGGCATCGCAGGCGGCCAGGGCGAGGGAGAATGCCCCTACGAGCACGAGTGTAATGAAATCCGGCTTGTTCGATGTCATCGAGGGCCTTCTTCGTCAGTTACGGCATGACCGGCCGCATTGCCCGCCACAGAACAGGACCATTATGTTCTGCCATGCCACTTACGATATGCGCACATATCGGGACGCGCCAGCCTGGGAGGTCAAAGTGGAGTTCCCGAAGAAGTCAAGAGTAGTCGTAATGCGCTTCTCTTGGAATTTTGTCAGTTTTGAAGACTTAGTGGGATTAGGCGCTCACCTTGTTCGTCAGGGGGAGCAGTTGGTTCTGCTCGTGCCCATGACCACCTTCCCCCAAGGGCTCGTGCTGTCCAGAAAATGAATCCGGCTGTCGCGAAGTACCGCGAATCACGAAAGCGGCTGCAGGCCTTCGTACATCGGCAGGATGTGATCGAGCCGGGTCGTGAATTGCGGTCGGCCCAGGTCCTGGTAGGCGCGCACCCAGAGGGGGAGCAGGCTGGTGAAGTGGGCGATGTCACGGTGGAACGCGTCCATGATTCCGTGCAGGGCGGTTGCCGGGAACCCCGCGCCCAGCAGTTGGGCGGCGTCGGCGAGGACGTCATCCAGCCGGTAGGAGTCCATGGGGCCGTCCGGGGCGAACGCGTCCGCCGGGGCCAGAACCCCGGGGCCGATTCCGTACGCACCGGGCTCGTGTCTCCATCCGGACGGGACCGCGAGCTCAAGGGGCACCACCACGTCGAAACCGTCCGGGGTGACGGCGCGTTCAGAGGCGGGGTCGAGGTCGAGCTCGGCGGCGACGCGGGCGATGAGGGAGCGGTCGTCGTCGCTGAGGTTCTCCTTGCGGAGGCCGAACGAGAGCATCCACTCCAGGCCGGCCCGGGTGTCCCTGGCGATGACGCGTCCTCCGGGTTCCTGGCCGAAGAGGGCGACAGGGTGGTCGGTTCCGCCCAGTTCCGGCGCGGGCACCACCCAGCCGACGTAGGTGCCGTTGCCCAGATGGCCGAACTGCAGATACTCCGGTGTGGCGAACAACGGCACGTGGTCACCTCGCCACGCCGGACCTGGATAGGCCTCTTCCCAGCCGTCGGGAGCGCGGGGAACGGATTCCAGGTCGAACATGAAGTCGTAGTGCGTTGTCAGGAGTCCGTCGTCGTACAGCTCCTCGTCGATGAAGGCGTGCGGCCAGGCGATGTCGACCAGTTTGGCGAGCGCGGGCGGCGTGGGAAAAGGGAACAGGTCGTCGACCCAGGCCGGGGCACAGCAGTCATGGCGATCAAGGTGCCACTCGCCCAGCGGGCGCGGCACGCGGTTCGAGCACGTACGGCGGTTGTGGGGCCGTCGGCGTTGGGATCAGAAGTATGGATGGCGCCAAGAACGGGTAGAGCATCGGCGGATTCACCTTCTAGCAGGGTGTTGCAGACACCGCCGATGCTCCTCTGATATCTCCATATCCGCCCCGCAGACCAGCGAAGGCACGCGGAAACATCCCCCTCCCGCATGCATAATGATCAAGGAAAACCGCGAAACACGAGAGGATCCTGTAGTCCAGGCCGCGTGGACGGGGCAATCGATGTTGATGTTGGCATGGGAGTGCTATTCGCCGGCGGTCACTCGTGCCACGTACTTGCCGTTGCCGCGCCCGTCTGCGAGCAGCTGGTGCACGGCGGGTACGCCGGCGAGTGAGTCGACCTCGGTGGCGGCAACGTCGAGCCGGCCGGTGGCGAGCATGTCCAGGACGCGGCGCAGGGCTGCGGCGACGCGCTCGGGAGCGGAAGCGCTCAGGCCGGTGATGCTGAACCCACCGATCGCGACGTTGCCGCCGATGAGCCTGCCTGCGGGCGGGAGCGGGGCGGGTTGCGCGCCGCCGGCGTTGCCGAACAGCACGATCCGCCCGCCGGGCGCCGTGACCGCCAGATCGACGTCGAGCATGCTGGTGCCAAGAGGATCCAGTACGACGTCGACGCCTTTGCCTCCGGTGGCCGCACGTACCGCCTCGACCAGATCGTCCCCACGGGCGATGGCGATGTCATAGCCGCTCTTGCGCGCCGAGTCGACCTTGTTAGGGCGGCCGACGGTGCCGATGAGCAGTCCGCCCCCTACCGTGGGCGCCACCTGCGCGAGAGCGCTGCCCACGCCACCGCTGGCCGAGTGCACCAGCACGCTGTCGGTAGAGCCGAGCCGGGCGGCGTCGGTCAGCAGGAGCAGGGCGGTCGTGAACACCATCGGAGCGCCCGCCGCCGAGAGCAACGAGACCTGGTCCGGTATTGCAACAGTGAGCGCCGCACGAGCGCGTGCGACCTCGGCCAGGCCGCCCCCAGAAGTGAACGCGGCCACCCGCTGCCCCACGGCGAGGTCGCCGACGTCCGCACCCACCTCGCGCACGGTCCCGGCAACTTCCAGGCCGGGCACGTACGGCCAGGCAGATGCGTATCCGGGGTCGCCGCGGCGCGCCATCACGTCCATGAAGTTCACCCCGGCGTAGGCGACATCGATGGTCACCTCTCCCGGGCCCGGACGTGGCTCGTCGATCTCCTGGACCTGAGTGCGGTCCGATCCCTGTGACGGTGCGGCCATCAGCAAAGCACGCATAACGGGCTCCTATTTCGACGTTCGTCGTACGACGAAAGTAGTATCATGCTTGTACGATGTCTGTAAAAGGAGGTGCGGGATGCCCCGGTCACACGGCCGCCGAGCAACATTGACCCACCCGGACACCGACCAGTTCGACGTGCTGGACGTGCTGCATGCGCTCGCCGACCCGACCCGCATGACCATCGTACGAACCCTGCGCGTCGATCCCGAGCGAGCATGCGGCACCTTCCCGGTCGACGTCGCGCCCTCCACGCTCACGCACCACTTCCGGGTACTCCGAGAGGCCGGCATCATCCACCAGCGCGAGGACGGCAACCGTCGCTGGACCACACTCCGCTTGGGGGATCTCGAGAACCGCTTTCCTGGTCTCCTGGACGCCATCGTCAATACGTACAACCGGCAGATCGCATCGACCACCGCCTGACAGCGGTCATGTGATCGCCACCACGAGCAGGCCCGCCCAGCGCGGCCCCTGCGGTCAGTATCGCCGTCGCGGGGCCACGTACCCGGCTGCCAGCCGTCGATGGCGAAGGTGACCAGGGCGCCCAGCTGCCGGCCGTGGTCGAACGCGGACTCCGGGCAGGTCGGCGAGCCTGTCGCGCAGGCTGGCGGCCAGTGCGGGGGTACGGCGGGCGTGGCGTCCATGCCGACCTCGCGGGCGTAGCGTGCGGCGGCCGCGCAGCCGAGCACGAGGGCGTAGGGGAACTCCCAGTCCTCGAACCTGGCTGCCGTCTCGACGGGTTCGTAACGGCCGGGCTCCACCCAGCGCGCGCCGTACATGTCGATGAAGAGCGGCTCATAGCCGGCGCGCAGCACGCGGTCGGAGACGTACAGGAAGCCCGAACCGCGAGGTCCACGCAGGAACTTGCGGCAGGTGGCGGTGAGCATGAACGCGGGGCCAGGCTCAGCGATCAGCTCGCGGACCGGCGGGTCCCCGGCCGCAGCCGATCTCGGCCACGTCGACCGGGTACTGGCCGACCGACTGGCAGGCGCCCGACCTTGGTTGGAGATGAAGTCGTTGCGGGTGGTCAGGATGACATCGTCGGCCTTGAACGGGATCGCCGACAAGGCGGTGGAGAACGCATGGGTTGCGCTACCGGCGAAGGCGATGTTCTCGGGAGTGCAGTTGATCAGGGCGGCGGTCTCGGTGTAGAACTCGCGCACCTGCTCGGCGCGGGCGGCCGAGGCCTCGTAGCCGCCGAGGTGCGCTTCCAGCCGCAGGTGGTCGACCCATCGCGGCCAGCACGGGCGTGGCCAGCAGGCCGCAGCCGGCGTTGTTGAAGTGCACGATGTCGCCGGCGCCGGGGGTTTTCGCCGCCGAGCACGCGCATCGTCCAGTTACCCGCCTACGCGCCCGAACTGAACCCCGTCGAGGGCGACCAGCCCCCGGTCAGTGGCGTAGGAGCGTCAGGTTTGTCTGGCCATCGGCGACGGTGAGCTGGGCCTGGCCGCCGACCGGAAAAGTGGCCAAGGGGTTGGTATGGCCGACGTCGATGTTGGCCAGGACGGGGATGCCGGTCAGTATCGGCTGGGCGTCGATGATCTGTTCCAGCAATGGGCGGGTCATATTGCTGGCGCGCTGGAACCGTCCGATCGCCAGTCCTCGAATCCCCGGAGCGTCGGGAAGCTGGAGCAGCGAGGTCAGATTGCGGGCGAAGGTCGCCGGCTGTGACTCGAAGTCGTCCTCGATGATCAATATCGCGTCGGCGAGGGCTGGCATGTAGGGAGTGCCTTGCAGCAGGTTGAGGGTGCACAGATTGCCGCCGACGATCCGCCCTTCGGCGATGCCGGGCCGGATCGGCCACCATCCCTCGTTGGGTGTCAGTTCGCGCTTGTCCTGGTCGAGGAACCAGAGATCGTCGCTCCATTGTGCTGCCGGGGTCAGGGTGATCGGGGCGGTGTCGAACGTGACCGAGGTGAACCAGCGCAGGGTCTGCTCGAGGTGGTCTCGCATCCCGAAGGTCGACCAGTGCGGGCCGGAGTAGGTGACCAACCCGGTGCGGGTGAGGATGGCGTTCTGCAGCGCCGTGATATCGGAGTATCCGCACAAGATTTTCGGGTTGGCGCGGATCAATTCCCAGTCCAGGTACGGCAGGAGCTCATTGGAGTTGTAGCCGCCGATGACCGTCAGAATCGCCGCGACCGATGGATCCGCGAATGCCTCGTGCAGGTCGGTGACGCGTGAGGCGATGCTGGAGGAATTGAACGCGTCTCGCTCGTCGACATGGCTGCCATAGGAGAGTGTCAGGCCGAGTTCGGCGAAGCGAGAGTTGATGATGTCGGTGTGGTCGTGTTCCATCACGAACGCGCGGGACACGGCCGGTGCCACCACTCGTATGACGTCGCCGTCGGTCAGCTTGGGAGGGAAGATCACATCCATCATTGCCGGAGTGTAACGGGCCCGGGGGTAATCTGACGCTCCCATTTGTTGGCTGTCTCTGCCGCGTATTGGGTGGGATCGGGTATCGCCGAGTTCCCGGTGCGCGTCCCTGACGACGAAGTACGGCTGCTGCTCATCAGTGACACGATCAAGGTGACCGACGGTGCCAGTCGGGAGGCGTGTGCGTCGTCGGCCAGGGTGGTCAGGAGATCGACGCATTCGCGGTCGCAGCACGGAAAGGGTCGATAATTGATCTTCGGCCTCGACCTTTCGAGCGCCTGGCTTCGGGAGGTGGAGCATGACAAGTCACAGGGCGGTGAGGTGGGTAGCGGTCGCCGCAGTATTGGGCGTGGCCGCGTCGGGATGTGGAGCACAACCGGCCAACATCGCAGCCCGGACCGCCACATCCGTGTCTCCTCCGCCGAGTGCGTCCGCGTCGGCGTGGCTGGATGTGAGGATCATGAAACGGGGGCAGGAGGACAAAACTCCCAATCCCGGTTCGGGCGCGGGCGACCCACGGCTGGTCGCAGCCCTGCTCACTCGCTTCCGAGATGTGCGGGAGTGGTCGTACGTGCCGGGTGCCGTCGTTGCGTTGCCCGTCGCCGACCTGGAGTCCACTTTTATTCCACTGCGCCAGATCAGCACCCCTTTTGTGGGGCCGGAGGAGTGCGACAAGTGGACCGCCGGAATGTGGTTCGAGGTGCTGCGTAGGTACAACACCGCAGGTGTGCAGATGGCCGTCACCGCGATCACCGAGTCCGTCCCCAACCCAGGGACGCAGCACCTGCGACGGCCCGAGGGTGCGGGCTTCCACGAGGCGATCATCACCGGCTCCCCGGACATGCTGAACCGTCTTGGGGATCCGAGTCTGCCCGCGCGATGCCGCCACTTGTCCGATGCGGACGTCGGATCCGGAGACATCCAGCCGATAGATGTTCCACGCCTGGGCGAACGAGCCTGGGCCTATCGCATCACCGGCAGCGGGAAGGTCCCCATCTGGCACTGGGTGGAGGTGATCCAGACCTCGCGGTATCTGCTGGAGATCCGGATCCCGAATCAGGAACCGCGCCCTCGCGCCAATCCCGCCAAACTGCTCCCCCAGATCGCCCAGGAAGCCTATGAAAAGGCGGAGGCGGCACTCCACTAGCTGCCTCGCTGAACTCTTCGCATCCATACGCCCCTGACCCAGCCGCCGCGGGAGGGCCTGGCTTGACCGGTGGTGCCAGAAGCTGTCAGTTCGGCGCTTCATCTATTCCTGGCCTGGGAGGTACTGGCGTGCTCTCCCTCACGCGGCCGAGGCTTCCTAAGGTGGAGTCATGAGCACCACTTCTCTCCAGTTGAACAACGGCGTCGTGATGCCGGCTCTCGGCTTCGGCGTCTTCCAGTCGTCTCCGGAAGAGACCGCCGCGGCGGTCGAGACCGCGCTGAAGACTGGCTACCGGCACATCGACACCGCCGCCGCGTACGGCAACGAGCGCCAGGTGGGCGAGGGCATCCGCCGTTCGGGGCTGGACCGCTCGGAGGTGTTCATCGAGACCAAGGTCTGGGTGAGCGACTACGGGTACGACCAGACTCTGCATGCCTTCGACAAGGCCGCCGGGAAGCTCGGTGTGGAGCAGATCGACCTGCTGATCCTGCACCAGCCGGCGCCGAAGGGATTCGAGGCGACCATCGGCGCCTATCGAGCGCTCGAGAAACTTCTGTCCGACGGGAAGGTCCGCTCCATCGGGATCAGCAACTTCATGCCCCGGCACCTGGCCGAGCTGATCGAACGCACCGATGTCGTGCCTGCGGTGAACCAGATCGAGCTGCACCCCTACTTCACCCAGCCCGAGGTGCAGAAGGCCGACGCGGAGCACGGCATCCTCACCCAGGCGTGGTCGCCCATCGGCGGCATCACCTTCTATCCCGGCTGGGGCGAGCACCGCAGAAGCGTGCTTTCCGATCCGGTGCTGCGTGAGATCGCGGACGCGCACGGGAAGACTCCGGCCCAGGTGATGCTCCGCTGGCACCTGCAGCAGGGGCGTTCCGCCATCCCGAAGTCCGTCAATCCCGCCCGCATCGCCGAGAACTTCGATGTGTTCGACTTCGAACTGTCAGCCGAGGAGATCGCCCGCGTCGACGCGCTCGACACCGGCGTGCGCAGCGGTCCGGACCCCGACGAGCGGGATCCGATCAGCCTGGGGATCGTCATCCCTGAGGCGTAAGCGCCGCTTCGCCTGACGGACCGTGAAACGCTCGGAGCCGTATATGACTACCGGGTCACCTGACCGTCTTCCAGGGAGGATATTTCCCCTACGTGCGTGCGGGTGAGGGCGAGGAGGCGGTCGTCTTAGCCGGTGATCTGTCCCGCGGGGAAACGTGGACTGCCGAGGTATGTCCACCCGGTGTAGCCCGGCTTGTAGACGCCTGGTTCGAGATACTTGAACCATCTGAGCTCGCCACTGCGGAGCAGGATGTAAAAGACGCCCCGGTAGGCCATCTCGTCCTGGTGGATCAGCCATCCGGTGCCGTTGGGTTCGTAATCGTCTCTGAACCAGGTCCGGCCGCCTTTCTCGGGTGCGTGCTGGCGGTGCCAGTACAGGTCTCCGCGTGCGTCGATGGTGAACAGGACGCCGTCTTCCAATGCGATGATGCGGCGGTAGCGTTGCCAGCCCCGCTTGACCACCTTGCAGCGCCCGGCGTTCACCCATGGTTCGACAGCGTCGGGTCCCAGATAGCGATACCAGCAGAGTCGGCCGTTGGGCAGGAGGCCGTAGAAGATCTGATCCGAGCCGTTTCCGGGGGCGGCGGTGAAATCCCTGAATGCGTTGAACCCGTGCCCGATGCCCTGGCCGGAGTCGGCTTCCATACGTGCGCCCGGCTGATATTTGAAGAGGAACAGGTCGCCTGACGCGTCCACCCCATAAAGGGAACCGTCCGCTCCTGCCTCCAGCCAGCGGAATCGGTTCCAGCCGCCGCCAAGTTCCTCTCCCTTTGGGGCCAGCCACTTGGCGCCGCCGTTCTCGGGATCGGTGTGGACGAATCGGCGGAGGGTTCCGTCGGCGAAGATCGCGTAGAGCACGCCGGAACCCGCATAGGTGATCTTTCTCGCCTTTGCGAAGGATGGGAGCGTCTGCGCCACCTTCGCGGTCTGCGAGGGTGGTGTGTCATCGCCGAGGAAGCGCACATAGGCGGGTATCGCGGCGATGGCTGGGATCAGCACGGCTCCGGCCAGCCACATCAAGAACGTGTGGCGATCGACCCGCCGGTGAGGCTCCTCTTCTCGGGCTGATTTCTCTTTCTGCGGCTCTTTCTGTGTCCGGGGGCGGGCGGCGGTGCGGGCACGGGAACGTGGTGGCATCGGAGGTTCTCGTCCGGGGGAAGGGCGAGTCCAATGACAACATGTCGTCGCTCTCCGCGCTAGCGTAATCACGAAAAGTGAGCATGAGTCGGGAGAGGCCTGGGGCCGGGGGAGCGCGAGGGGGCTGGCAAGCCCCC
>NZ_JBEZDU010000046.1:0-54957 GCF_040648495.1 Nonomuraea sp. NPDC049129
GATGCTCCGTCCGTCGGGCAGCAGTTCGCCGGTGTCGTCGAAGACGATGACACCGTTGCAGAGCAGACCCCAACCCTGCTCTGGGTGGTAGGCCACCAGACGCGCCGCGTCATGATCGATGGCGTCTGCGGATGGACAGGGTGGTTGATGCTGGCACATGGTCTTGTTTCCTTGGATCCTTGCTGGAATATCTGATCCTGCCGCTAGAGCACGCTGCGGTCAGGATGATCGTCATCTGGCGGTGCCTCCTGAGCGGTGAGGTTGGAAGTGGTGGCCGGGTGAGATGGCGACGATGGTGTTGAGGAAGCCGTGCGGGGTCGGCTCGCACCAGGACGGCCCTGAGCTGGTTGATGGCCTGGGTGCGGGCCTTGATCGCCGTGTCTTTGGCGACTTTGAGCATGCGGATCATCTCCACGCCGATTTGTCTGTGTCATCCTGCTGAGTTGAGGCATGGAAGCCGCAGCATGAGTTGAGCGCCTCCCCTATCAGATGCGCGGGCGGTCAGGGTGCCGTGGTGAGCGCGTGCGATGCCCTGGGCGATCGCCAGTCCGAGCCCGGCTCCGCCGAGCTCGCGGCCGCGAGCGCTATCGGTGCGAGAGAAGTGGTCGAAGACCCTGTCACGCTCCTCAGCGGGTATGCCCGGCCCGTCGTCGTCAACGGTGACGACGACCTCGCCCTTCTCACCGCTGACCGTCACCCATACTGCCGTTCTTCCGTGTCGCTGCGCGTTGTCCAGCAGATTGCCGAGCAGGCGGGCAAGGCCGCCTATCGTGCCACCCACGATCAGGCCCTGCTCCAGGTTCAGGTGAATGGGCAGGCCATCGGTTCGCTTGCCGACCTCGTCCACGATGAAGCCGGCCATGTCGATGAACACAGGCGCGTCGCCGACGCCGGCGTCCAGCCTGGCGAGTGTGAGCAGGTCGCTGACGATGTCCTGGATTCGGTCCACCTCCCGCAGGGTGTGGTGGATGAGCTCGCACAGATCAATCTGGCCGGGATACATCCGCGCCTCTTCCAGGCGCAGCCGAAGCCCTGCCAGAGGGGTGCGCAGTTCGTGCGAGGCATCGGTGACGAATTGCCGCTGCTGGGCCTGCACGCACTCCACCATGTAACTCACGAGGTTGACTGTCTCGCAGTTATCGCAAGCTGTAGCCATAGGATCCTCCTCAGAGCACGGCTTTCAGCAGCTACGGCGGATTCGTCTCCGAGACCAGTGGAAATACCTGTCTCCCGGGGCGAGTTCCCCCCGTTGCCCGGACACCTGACCTGGCCTGCCGGCGACCGAATCGCTGAAGTCAGCCGACACTCGCCGGGCGTCGTCGAGATCGGCAAGGTCGCGCCGAACCCATGACCGGGCGACCACCGCGAGTTCAGGGTCCATGGTCACCCTCCGTCATGTTCATGGTCGGGCGCCCAGAAGGCGCCTTCCCGCCACCGCGCGTCACTGCGCCTGCGCACCCGCCTTCAGTCACCGCGTGATACCGCAGCGTCATGGGTGCGCTACCTGTGAGCGTAAGCACATCGGTCGGTGCGAATGAATGTCCTAAAACGTTTTGTAATACATTCGTTACCTAAGTACCGCTGGTGGTACAGATCCCCTGTGCCGCATGAGCAAGCGAAACACATAGCCGCAGGCAGATCACGATTGTCGGCACTGGTGCAGGCAAGGTAACGCTTGACTCAGGAGACAGATTCGTCGCTCCGACATGGAGATAAACGATTCAGCTAGAGACCCTCGGAGATCCAGCCTCCTGGGTATCCGGGACGCCCGTGGTGTCCTTCCCGAGGATCCCCGAGCCCTCGCCTACGACGGCGCGGACCGTCGAGTGACCACGCCTCCGAAGTGACGCGTGAGACCGTGCCTCGCGCGTGCATGGACTTAGGAGTTCCCTGAAGGTCTTGGCAGGGCGGTCGGTATGCGGTCGCCTGTTCGCGGGCTATTGGGGTGGTGGCGGTGAGGGTCCAGGTGTTGTTGAGGTGGGTGAGGGCGAGGTTGACCAGGCGGCGAACGCGGGCGACCAGAACGCTCACCACCGTTCGGAGCGTTCGGCTGAGCATGCGCAACTCATGCTCAGTCCTTAGGAACGGTTCATGGCGGGCGCTAATGAGGAACAGGCGCGGAACCTGAGCTGTTCCTGCCTGTCACGCCGACGCGCGTACGACCACGAGAACCACCGCCAACGCCAGCACCAGGACGTCGATGGCTATCATCGGCGCCGAGTCAGACACCCGGATCCGGCTGACGATTGCACCCACCATCAGCATGACCAGCCCGATCGACGCGGCCGCGCCGAGCAACGGCACCATGAGCCCGGCGAGCAGCCCCACTCCCCCCGCTGCCTCGCACACGCCGATCAATCGCCACAACCTCGGCTGGAATCCTAGATGATCGCGAATTGCCAGCGATTGCGGCAGACTCAGAACTTTGATCCCGCCGGTCCCCATGAACAGGAGGCCGAGAAGGATCGACAAGAGGACAACGGTGGTGCTCATCGGTGGCTACTCCAAAGATCCATACAGCAACCTGCTGCCGCATGGCCTGTGCTATTGCGGCATCCAGATCAGGGTGAGTATGTCAGTCGTGCCCGTTGCGTCCCTGATGGGATGGGAAGAAAAGGGGAAACGGTGGGGGAGTCACCCCAATGTTGCAAAGCCTCAAGCGGCACCATCCCGTCCCGCATCTCGGTCATCGGGGAGCCCTCTGTTTCAAGAAGGAGGGGGCGTTCACCCCGAAGTGTGGACATCGGCTGTCATGCGGCGAGCAGCACTCTATCGATGGTCTGCTGCTCGTAGTCGATCGGGCTGAGGTAGTCGAGGGTGGAGTGGCGCCTTCGGGTGCTGTATCGGGTGATTCACTTGAAGACCGCCAGGCGGGCCTCGCGCGGCGAGGGCCAGCCCTTGGTGCCCTGCAGGGTCTCGCGTTTGAGGGTGGCATTGAACGCCTCCGCAGCGCTGTTGTCGGCGCTGGTGCCGACGGCGCCCATGGACTGGCGCACGCCGAGCTTGGCGCACAGCTTGGCGAACTCGGCCGAGGTGTACTGGGCCCGTGGTCGGAGTGCGTCGGACCTGGGCCGCCGAACACGGTCTCACCCCCACAGCCCGGGCCAGCAACGACCAGTCCGCCGGGCACGCCCAGGACTGATCCCGCGCCATCATCCTCGCCGTCATCGGACGCGTCGGGGTCGCGCAGCTCGCGGATCGGCCCCGGGCGCAAACGCGACTTTCACAGTTCCGACGCACCCGCCCTCCGACACTTGGCGGATGTCTGGGGACACGTTCGGAAGCGGAGGGCCGAGACAGCCGATCCCCGACCGTCACCGTTCACCCAAAAACTACGCACAGTTACTTTTCACTTGGTCGCACCGACCCGAGTGGAGGGCCTTTAGCGGTGGTACAGCGGTCGTGGAGGGGACAGGTGGCGCACAGGCCGGTAAGTTTCGCGAGGTCGACATCCACCCCAACCTCCGCCACGAGATGCAGCTCTGGCTCGACGAACGCCCCAACTGGCCCCATGCCATCGACAACCGGGCGCTGTTCTTCAACGCTAAAGAGGGACGGCTGACCGCCCGGGCCGTCGGCGGCATCATCGCTACGATCGCCCAAACTGCCGGCCTCGACGATCTCACCACCGCGCATGCCTTGCGCCACACCCTCGCCACCACCCTGGTCCGCGGTAAAAGCGACCTCGCCGTGGTCACCGAGATCCTCGTCACACCCGAGGGCAAGACCGGCCTGGTTCGGTGGGCTGGTCACCGACGCGCTCACCCTGCGAGACCAGTTGAGGGACCAGAACCTGGACGAGCGCGCCGCTGCTGCGGTCGGTCTGCTGGCACTGGTCGCCGGTCAAGACGTTAAACCCGCCGACGCTCCGATGGCATCGACGGACGGTGGCAGATCGCCCGCCGCACCGCACCGGACAGGATCCTCCGGGGGGTTTCTAGCTGAATCGTTTCTCTCCCTGTCGGAGCAATGCCTCGTCTTGGTCGGTCAAGCGTCGCCTTGGTGGCCAAGTGCCGACATACGAGCACTGCCTGAGCCTATGCGTTGAGCTCGCTCGTCCGGCACAGGGACCTGTGCAGCCAATGACGTTCATGTAACAGAAATATTACAAAACGTTTTAGACTATTCGGTCGCGCCGACTGAGGTGATTACGGTTCACCAAGTAGCGCACGCATGACGCCGCGGTATCACGCGGTGACTGAAGGCGGCTGCGCAGGCGCAGTGACGCGCGGTGGCGGGAAGGCGCCTTCTGGGCGCCCGACCATGAACATGACGGAGGATAACCATGGACCCTGAACTCGCGGTGGCCGCCCGGTCATGGGTTCGGCGCGACCTTGCCGATCTCGACGACGCCCGGCGAGTGTCGGCTGACTTCAGCGATTCGGTCGCCGGCAGGGATTTCGGTCGTCGAGTGAAGACCACGGAGATCCTGATCGCGGGCCCGGGATCCGACCTGGTGCTGCGTGTGTACACGCCGCACGAGGCGGTCAGGCCCCTGCCGGGGCTGCTGTTCGTGCATGGCGGCGCGTTTGTGATGGGCGACCTCGAATCGGAGCACTACCGGTGCCTGATTCTCGCTGAAGAGGCACAAGTGGTCGTCGTCTCCGTCGACTACCGCCTCGCCCCAGAGCATCCGTTCCCCGCCGGCTTTGACGACGTGTACGCGGCGCTGTGCTGGGTGGCGGCGCATGCCCAGAGCTTGGATATCGACCCGTCACGGATCGGGATCGGTGGAAGCAGTGCCGGTGCCGCGCTGTCGGCTGCGGTCGCCCTGGCCGCCCGCGATCGCGGCGGGCCGACATTGAAGTTCCAATTGTTGATCTACCCCGTCACCGACGATCGCATGGTGACCGCGTCGATGGCGCGCTTCACGCATACGCCAGGGTGGGACTCACGAAACTCGGTCACCATGTGGCAGATGTATCTCGGCGACCATTCCGATGACGTCTCGCCGTATGCCGCGCCGGCACGCGCGGCCTCGTTGAAGCACCTGCCACCAGCCTATATATTCGCCGCCGACAACGACCCGATGCGGGATGAGGCAATCGAGTTCGCGCGTCGATTGATAGACGCCGATGTTCCGACGGAACTACACTACGTGCCGGGAACGTTCCATGCCTTCGAACTTGAGGTCCCCGAGGCAGAGGTGTCCCGCCGTGCCTACGCCGAGCAGGCGAGGGCAACCAGTACGTGGCTGCGGGCATGAGCACCGTGCACGCCACAGCCGAGGAGCAGGCTCGGACCGTGCGCGTACGCCGGCTCCCGCAGGTGCCTGTCGAGGTGGGCCTCGGTGCTCTGCTCACAGTAATCGTGGTCATGTTCACAGTACTCAATTCGTCTTTCTGGTCGGCGTCGATTCTCCAGGCCGTGTTGCGTGCGGCGGCGGTGGCTGGGCTGGTGGTGGTGGGGGAGACGCTCCTGCTCATCCTCAAGCAGATCGACCTCTCCGTCGGATCGGTGGTGTCGCTGTCGGCCATCGTGGGCTGCCAGCTGGTCACCCACTACCACCTGCCGTGGCAGCTTGCCGTGCTCGGTGCGCTCGGTGTTGGTATGGCCGTGGGAGCGGTGAACGCACTGCTGGTGGTATGGGCGCGGCTGCCCGCGTTGATCGTGACGCTGGGGACGCTGTACGCGACAGGCGGTCTTTCGCTGGTTATCAGCGGGGGACTTCAGATCAGCGGACTTCCCGAGGGCCTTGTCGGGCTGGGCCAATCGCGGTTGCTTGGGCTGCCGTTCGCCGTCTATCTGCTGCTCGCCGTCGTCGCCGTGGCTCACGGAGTCATGAACCTGACGGTGTTCGGCAAGAGCGCTTACGCGATCGGGGGTAACGAGCGGGCCGCAGTACGTGCAGGTGTACCCGTGAGGCGCTACGTGACCTGCGCATTCATCGCCTCGGGAGGCTTGGCTGGGCTGGCCGGGATCCTGCTGGCCGGCCGGGTCGGCGTCGCCGACCCCACCCAGGGGCAGGGCCTGGAACTGACCGTGATCACCGCAGCCGTAGTGGGAGGGATCTCCCTGTTCGGCGGTGCCGGCACCATGCTCGGAGCTTTTCTCGGAGCCGTGTTCATCCAGGTGGTCACGATCGGACTCGTGCTGGTGGGCCTGGACTCGACTCTGCAGCCGGTCGCCAGCGGCGCGCTGCTGATCGTCGCGGTGGCAGTCGACACGTTGCGACGGCGAGCCAGACGTGCCTGAGGTGACCAGGATGCCGTCTCCCGGCCGGCCTTGGCTCGTCCGAACAAGTAGAAGTCACAGATCACGGCAACCGCATCCACTACAAGGAAGTCAGGAACAGGACATGATCGGTATCTCTGGGAAACGTCAGCGACGTGTCCTGGCGGCCGCGGCCATCGCGGTGCTCGCGCTGAGCGCCTGCGGCGCGGAGCCGGCGACGACCACGGGTGGCTCGACCGTTGGCCCTTCCGCCTCCAACGTCGACTACTTCAACTTGCCCACGAGCACCGGAGCATCATGTTCTATGCGAGGCAAGAAAATGATCTTCGTCTCTGTGCTTCGCGAGAATCCGGTCCTGCAAATCATGGCGCAGGGGGCGATCGACGGGGCCAAAAAAGCGGGCTTCGCCTCCGAGCAGTGGGTGGCGTCTCAGGGATTCGACGAGCCGGGGACCGTCACGTTGGCCACCCAGAGCATGGCACAGGGCGTCGACGGGATTGTCGTGTTGGCGTCCAGCCCGACGTTCTACCCGATGATCGCCCGGGCCAAGGCGATGGGGATCCCGGTAATCCAGACGCATTCGCCGATCGCCAAAGGCGAGGCGCCGGGTCTGCTGGGGCAGTTCTACCCGGATCCGACCTCCTACGGCAAGGCGGCCGCGGAGGCTATCGGCGCGCGCCTGAAGAAGGCCGGAAAGACCGGCAGCATCGCCATCATGCAGACCAGTTTCATCCCGAATGAGAACGCCGCGGCGAAGGCGTTCACCGAGACGATGAAGGCCGAATATCCCCAGCAGCATGTGCTTGCCCCGGTAGCCGAAGGTGGCGACTCGAGCAAGGCGATCGCGACCGAGACGTCCCTCGTCCAAGCCCACCAGGACCTGGTCGCGGCATTCGACACCAGCGGCAACGGACCGGTCAACTGGGCGACTACGCAGAAGGACACCGGCCGCCAGTTGGTGGTCATCTCGATGGATTACGCGAAGGCGAACCTCGAGCTGGTCAAGAGCGGCTCGATATTCGGTATCGTCGCCCAGCCGCTGTACCAGGAGCACTATCTGGCGGCTTTCGCGCTGGCGAAGGCCATCTGCCGTGATCCGATCGCCTACGACAATCCCTTGTCGGCTCCGATCGTGGAGCAGACACGGCTGGCGCCGTACTACGAGTTGCTGTCCAAGGTCAACATCCATTAGGCCAATGATGACTTCGCACCCGCTCATACCGCCCCATATTCCGAGCGCCCCACCCGCCGCCGGCTTCCAGCCGGAGCCGGCACAGCCGACCGCGCCCGTACTGGAAGCGCGTCACGTCAGCAAATCGTTCGGGGAGGTCGTCGTGCTCCACGACGTCTCACTCAGCCTCGACAGCGGACGTGTCCTCGGCCTGGTCGGGCAGAACGGCGCAGGCAAATCAACGCTGATGAAGATCCTGAACGGCCAGTACCCGTATGGCAGCTACCAGGGCAGCGTGGTGATCGCCGGACAGGAAGTCCGTCTGCGATCACCACGGGATGCCACGCAAGCCGGAATCGGCATTGTCCCGCAAGAGACCAGCGTTATCGACACCCTCAGCGTCGGTGAGAACATCCACCTCGGCCAGTACGGTGCCCGTCGCCTTCTCACCGTCGCCCAGTTGCAACGCCGAGCACAGGTATTCCTCGACGGCATCCAGCTTCCCCTCGATGCCCGCCTACCGGTCGCGTCGCTGACCACCAGCGAAAAGCAACTCGTCATGATCGCCCGCACTGTCTACGCGAGACCGCGGGTGCTGATCCTGGACGAACCGACAACAGCGCTCACGGACACCGAAGCCGGGCGCCTGTTCGACGTGGTCCGGTCCCTGTCCGGCCAAGGGGTCAGTTCCATCCTGATCAGCCACCGACTCAATGAGGTGTTCGATCTCGCCGACGACATCGCGGTGCTGCGCGATGGCCGACTCGTCGACGAGCTACCGCGAAGCAGCTTCGATCGAGGCCGAATAGTCACCGCGATCGCCGGACGACGGCTCGACGAGCCGTTCCCCAGCCGACCGACACATGTCCCAACCGCAGCCGGGCTGGCCGTGCGTGACCTCACTGTGCCCGATCCGCGCCGACCAGACCGGCTGGCGGTGAACTCCGTGTCCTTCAGTGCCGCCGCAGGCGAGATCATCGGTATCGGTGGCCCGCTGGGCTCTGGACGATCTGAACTGCTCGAGGCCATCTACGGACTGCTGCCCGCCCGGTCCGGGCACATCGACGTGCACGGCCGCGCGTTCACCCCACAGAACCCGAAGGCGTCGATCTCCCACGGCATCGCCTTCGTCCCCGAAGACCGCAAGAGCGACGGGCTGTTCCTCAACGGTAGCGTCGAGGACAACCTCACGCTGGCCATCCTGCGCACACTGAGCAGCCGCCTGCTCCTTCGTCCGGCTGCACGCCACGACACCGCAGCACGCCTGATCGACCAGTTCACGGTCAAGACTGACCAGGGCACCGCACCCATCACCTCCCTCAGCGGCGGCAATCAGCAAAAAGTACTGATCGCTCGCGCGCTCGCGGCCCGACCATCTGTGCTGCTGCTGGACGAGCCGAGCAAAGGCGTCGACGTCGGCGCTCGCGCCGAGATCTACCGGCTGATACGACAGGCGGCCTCCGACGGCGTGGCCATCGTCGTGGTCTCCTCCGAGGTTCCGGAACTGCTGGGACTCTGCGACCGCGTCATCGTGCTGTCCAAGGGCAGCGTGGTGAGCGAACTCGATGCCCGCACGACGACCCCGGAAGATCTCACCCTCGCGGCCATGTCGGGCACTCTCAACGCACGCACCACCCCGGAGACACCCCAATGATCGCCGCAGCGTCACTACGCACCGCTCTGCTCGACACCCGGACACGGCTGAACCACGTCCGGACCCCAGAGATCGAGTTGGCCCTCGCGATCCTCGTGTCGATTCTGGTCATCGGCGGACTGGAGAGTTCCTTCTTCCGCTACGCCAGCCTGGCAAACCTCGCCGTCGGCGCGGCCTTCATCGGGATCATCGCGCTCGGCGAATCCATCCTGCTCCTGGCCGGTGAGTTCGACCTGTCCGTCGGCGCGGTCGCCGGCCTGGCATCGGTCGTCGGCGCGAAATCCATGATCGCCACTGGAGGGAACATCCCGATCGGCGTCCTGGCCGCTGTCGGTACCGGCCTCCTCGTCGGCGCGATCAACGCCGCCTGCGTGGTCCTGCTCAGACTTCCGTCATTCATCACCACCATCGGCATGCAGTTCATCGCCTCAGGACTGGCAACGTTCATCACCCACGGAAACCCCGTATACCCACTGCCCGCAGCACTCACTCAGTTCGGCCTGGCCACCCCGCTGAACCTGTCATGGATGTTCTTCATCTTCCTCGGGCTAGGAGTGCTGATCGACCTCGGCGTACGATTCACGACCAATGGACGCCGGCTGATGGCCAGCGGCGGCGACCCCGCGGTAGCCGCGATCACCGGAATCCGCACCGGCCGCGTCAAAGCAGCGGCCTTCCTCATATGCTCAGGAATCGCAGCGCTCGCGGGTCTGCTGCAGATGGCCAGCCAGGGCGTCGCCCAGCCCACCACCGGCAACGGCGCCGAACTATCGGCGATCGCGGCGGCCGTCATCGGCGGCACGAGCATTTTCGGCGGTAGCGGATCACCACTCGGCGCGATGCTCGGCGTCCTTTTCCTGACCATCATCACGGTCGGCGTCGTCGTGGTCGGATTCGGAGCGAACTGGCAATCTCTCGCGATCGGCATCATCCTCGTGATCGCCATCGGGGCAGACGTCGCCCGACGCCGCGCCTCGACCCGACGAACCTAGCGATCACCACCGAATACCCCCTACCTGACAAGGACAACATGTCGCAGAATCCACCCTCATATGACCGGGAAGCCTCGTGATTCCCGAGGAACCGTTTCCAGCTTGGCTCGTTGAGCACGGCGCAGACGGCACCCGCCAGACACTGATCAGCATGTCCCCCGGAGAACTGCCCGACGGCGCCGTGACGATCAGGGTCACCTGGTCGGCAGTCAACTATAAGGACGCCCTGGCGACGGTGGCGAACAGCAACATCACCAACCTTCGAAGGCTCGTACCGGGCATCGACCTAGCCGGCACTGTGGTCGCCTCCGACGACGACAAGTTCAGCATCGGCGACGAAGTACTCGTGACCGGCTTCGGACTAGGCGTATCCCAACACGGCGGGTGGGCGCGATACGCACGCGTACCCGCCGATTGGGTCCTGCCGCTACCAGATGGTCTTTCGACGCGGCAAGCGATGATCCTCGGCACCGCCGGACTAACCGCCGGACTGTCGATACACGCGCTCGAGCGCCACGGCCTGACGCCGAACTCCGGCCCTGTCCTGGTGCTGGGAGCCACCGGAGGCGTCGGATCCATAGCGATCGGTGCGCTCGCCGCAGCCGGATATCACGTCTCAGCGGTCACCGGTAAGGCAGACCAAGCCAAATATCTCGCAGCTCTCGGAGCCAGCGAGATAATCGATCGCGAAATCTTGGTGCAAGCAGCAGATCGGCCACTGGGCAAAACACGCTGGGCGGCGTGCGTCGACCCCATCGGCGGTCCCGGAACCGGCTACGCTCTGCGGTCCCTTCTCTACGGCGGAGCGGTGGCTCTCAGCGGCCTCACCGCTGGAACCTCGCTGCACAGCACCGTCATGCCCTTCATCCTGCGCGGCGTGAGCCTGATCGGCATCGACTCCGTCCAAGCGGGTCTCGACCTACGTCGCCAGATCTGGTCACGACTGGCAACCGACCTGCGCCCCGTCGGACTGGATGAGTGCATCGCTCACGAGATTCCTCTCACCCACGTCGGACAGGCCGCCGACACGCTCCTGGAAGGTGGAGCCCTCGGCAGATTCCTCGTCGGCCTGGTGGGTGCCCACTAACAGCGAGGGGGCCTCAAGAGGAGGCAGGTCTCGGCGTGCGCCTCTCATCATTCAACTCCCGCATCCGAAACGTTTTTGCTACTGGTTTGGGCAAGGATAAGCCTCCATTCGGCAGATCTGAGATCCCATCTAGGCCCAATGCGATACGATTTGGGTAGCCAGAGGCAGCCGTATGCCCCAGGCTAGGTGAAGGGATCAAGTGCACCGTGGCACAAGGGCACTCAGACAGACGTCGGTCCGGCAGTGGACGGCAGATGGTCACCTTGAGTGACGTCGCGGCTCTTGCAGGCGTGTCGGTCTCGACGGCTTCGCAAGCGTTGAACGGCAATGCGGTCAAGGCCGAGACCCGCCAGCTCGTCCAGGAAGCGGCGGCCAAGCTGCGTTACGTGCCGCGTGGCGACGCCCGCGCGCTACGAACGGGACAGGCCACTTCGATCGCGCTATGGATCATCAACCGACCAGGAACGATCGTTTATACCGAAGCGTCGTTCTTCTATCCGCTTATCCGTGGCGTATTGGCCGGCGCTCAGGAGAACGAACACCGGATGACGCTGCACGTCACCGACCAGCCCCTTGACCGGGTGGGCAGGCAGCTGTTGGAAGAGTCGGCTCGCGGATCGTACGCTGCGTTCGTCATCGTGCCGCAGTGGGCCAACGACGGCAGCTACCTCTACGAGCTCCGGCGAACCGGAGTTCCCGTCGTGATGGTCAACGACGACGTCGCTGCCAGCGACGCCAGCGTTTCGATCAACAACGACACCGGCATCGAGGCGGCACTGGCCCATCTGGTCGAGCAGGGACACCGCGCGATCGCATACCTCGCAGGGCCCAAAGGCCATCTCGATGCTGACCGGCGTCTGCAAGCGTTCTATCGTGCCTCAGCCGAGCTGGGTATCCACGTGCGGTCCGCCTATGTACAACGGGGCGACTTCACCGTCGCAGACGGGATACAGGGTCTGGCGACGCTGCTCGACCGCTGCGCCGACTCGAAGATCACCTTCCCTACCGCCCTGATGACCGCCAACGACTACGTTGCGGCGGGCGCCCTCCAAGAGGCAGACAGGCGCGGCATCGCCGTACCGCGGGACCTGTCAGTCATCGGCTTTGACGACACCGAGATCGCATATGCGACCACGCCACCGTTGACCACCATCCGACAACCCATGTTCGAGGTGGGCCGGGCGGCCGCATATGCGGCAACCGGACTCGCGCAGAGCCTGCCAGTAGCAGATGCGGTTCAACTCGAACCGACACTCATTCTACGAGGATCTGTGGCCACCCCTCCCCAAGGTAACCGTTGAAGTCACGGTTCCCATCGGATCGGCGTCGCGTACGGGCGGCAGTGGCCCTTCCTCAGCTTAGTGATGGCGAGCGTCTGCGGGAAAAGCCAGGGCTTACGATCATCCTTGTCGGCAAGATACATCTCGCTGACCTGCTTGGCGAGCTGAAAGGCGATCTCCTGCTCTCGCTTGCGCAAGGCCACCCAGCCGGACCTACCATGTCGGCACCATTCGAACTGCGTCAGGACAGGGCCCAGGCCGTTGAGCACAGCCCAGCCGAGGGGATAAGGATCACGACCGCGTAAAGCAGATGCCGCCTGCGCTTGCGACCTGCAGCGCTCAGCCGCCCCCATCGTGACCAAAGCACGACCGCCGCCACGCACACGGCGAGTGGCCGTTCCATCCGATAGCCGCGACACCAGAAGGTGCACCCATACCCGTCGAGATCATGAGTTAGCCACTCAGATCCTGGCAGGCTAGGTGCACCTTTCTTGATCTTCAGCAAGCTCAGCCGACAACCGTTGAATCAGCAGGGGTGAGGCTACCGAGTCTTGGCTCGACGCCGACCCGCCGGTCAGTCGAGGGCGTCTGGCTTGTCATCGGTCCACTCTGTGGTGGTATAGGCCTGGTACTGGAGAACCGTCCCGGCCTTCGCCCAGGGGCGGTTCGCTGGCGGGTTGACGGCGATGGTCTCGTTCGCCAGCAGCATGCCGGTCTTCTGGTCGATCACCAGGCGCTGCTCGAACTCCCCCAGCTCTTCCGACTCTCCGAGCTGGCCGATGCCCGTTCCTGTGCGGCCGAGCGGGTCGGTGACGTTCTCAGTGAGCCGAATGCCGGGGGTATCGGCCAGCAACCGGTAGGCCGCCGCCCGTACCTGAGGCGGTACGGGTGCCTCGGCGAGCAGAAAGGCCCCTATGTGTGAGGCGTTCGGCCGCTTGGCGCGGGCCAGGAGGGCGTCGAGCTGCTCCGGGTCCGTGGGGAGGTCCGCCAGTTCCTTCGGCGTCATCACGCGGTCGCCGACTTTGTAGCGCGGCTTACTGGGCTTGTCATACTGCAGGGCGCCCTCCTTCGTGCTGAGCTCCCGGGTGACGTCGTTGGACTTGACCTGCCACGTCGCAGGCTTGCCGGCGCGCTTCCAGGCCGCCTGGTCTTCGTCGCGCAGGGGCTTGGCGCCCAGATCCTTGCTGCCGACGAGCAGGACGTCGGCTGAGCTCCAGTGGTCGAACTCGTCACGCTGCTCGACCAGATAGCCGTCGGACGTCTGGTATGTGATGCCCCAAACGTCTTTGACATGCCAGTATGTCCCCTCGGGAGCCTTCGCCGCCCGCGCCGCCGCGGCGAGCAGCACACTGCGCGAGTCCAGCGTGACCTTGGCATGCGCCGGCGTCCGCGAGCCTTCGACCGGCGAGTTCCCACCGGGCCGCGGCGACTCGTCGGAGAGCCCCGAAACTCCCGGAACCACGATCACGGTCGCTGCGGCGGCCCCCGCCAGCGCGACGGCGACCAGGGGGACGGGCCGGAGCAGCGAGGACCGCAGGCTGCGCCCTCGGGCCGCGGAGTGCCGCCTGGCGACCGGCTCGGCACCGGGCCGCCAGCCGATCCTCCGGGCGAGCTCGTCCGCGTTTCTCTCGCGAATCTGGGCACGCATCTGGCTCAGCTCACGCAGTTCAGTCATCCGTCTGTCCTCCCAGGGAAGTACGGACCCGGTTGCGGGCCCGGTTGAGCCGTGAGCGCACCGTGCCCACGGGAATGCCCAGCACTTCGGCGACCTCCATGTAGCTGAGTTCGCCCCACGCAATCAGCAGCAGGGCGTCGCGATCACCTTTCGACAGCCGGGCCAGCGCCTTGGCCAGCAGCGGGCTCGCCGCCTCCGCGGTGACCTTGCCGGCTACCTGGTCGGCATGGCCCTCCAGCACAGGATCGACCCCGGTCCGGGCGAGCGCGCGGTAGAAACGTGTCTCGGAGCGATGGTGCCGCAGGATGAGGTTGGCGGCGATCCGCCAGAGCCAGGGCCGGGCGTCACCGCGGTTGAGGTCGTAGCGGTGACGGTCACGGAAGGCGATGTGGAACGTGTCGGCCACGATGTCGTCGGCCAGGCTCTCGCCCAGGCGACGGGCCGCGTACCGGTGGAGCTGCGGGGCGTGCCGCTGGAAGATTCCGGCGAACTGCAGGGGATCGTCCAGCGAGCGGGCGACGATGGCCGCATCGTCGATCTCGTCGTTGTATATCTCACTGGGTGCGATCATGGCATCCCATCGTTTGTATCCGCCTCTCTGGATGTCGGGCTCTAAAGGTGATAGCCCGAAGGCGCTTGGCGGGTTCACGGTGTTTCGGGAAGTCCACCGGTTCAGGCGGCACAAGTAAGGGCACACGGGCATGCTGACCAGGCCGCTTGGGCTTTGGGGAGCGAGCGCGGTGACCACGAGATAGGCGTGGGCCAGCATGGCCAAAGTGACGTGCTGGTGCCAGGCGTCGTAGGGGCAGACCTAGATGTCACGCAGCGGGTCGGCGCCGCAAGCTGGGCTCCCGTTGAGCGATGGGTGCAACGCGGCTGGCTTTTATCTCGATTTGTGCGTTCTTTGTATGCCGGTCTCGCAATCTTGATCCGCAGCGAGCGCTTCGAAAGATCCCAGGGACAACAGCGACAACTGCATGGCCAGGATCAAGAACGACTCGCTCGGCAAGGCCACCGCCACCACCACCGCCTACCTGGAGGTCGTGGGCAAGGCCCCAGCCGCCGACACCGGCAACTTCGGGAGCTACGCCGGGGCCGATGCGCGCTTCGGTCGCCGGCACGTGCCTCATGTGGGGCGGCAAGGCCGGATCCAGCACATTCAATGGCCCATTCAAACACTGAGGCATTTTCATCCCCGAAGCAGCGGTCCGCTGGTCACGGCATGATCGCGAACTAGGCGTTCGCCTGACGACGCAAGAAACCCCTGGTAGATGGATTGATCACCACAACCAGATCCGTCACAACCAGGGGCCTCGGATGCTTTTCTATCGTGCCGCCGTCGATTTGTCGCCTCGGACGCTGAACTACGTCGCCGGGATGATCCGCCGGCACCGTAAGGCGATCGGGTCGGCCTGGCGGCTGCTCAACCCCGGGCAACAGGCGCTGCTGGTGCTGGTCTACCTGCGCAAGGGTGAGACGTTCACCGAGCTCGGCGCCGGGTTCGGGGTATCGACGGCGACCGCGTGGCGGTATGCGGAGGAGACGGTCGCGCTGCTGTCGGCCCGCTCACCCAAGCTCGGCCAGGCACTGCGCAAGGCGAAGCGGGATGGAGTGCACTATCTGGTACTGGACGGCACGCTGATCCACACCGACCGGATCGCCGCCGATCGGCCGTACTTCTCCGGCAAGCATCGCGTGCACGGAATGAACGTGCAGGTCATTGCCTCTCCGGACGGGAGCATCCTGTGGACCTCCGGAGCTCTGCCCGGCAAGGCGCACGATCTGAGCGCCGCCCGCATCTGGGGCATCCTGCGCGCCCTGGCGCAGGTGGGAATCATCACCCTGGCCGACAAGGCGTATCAGGGAGCCGAGGGCCCGGTCCGCACCCCGTACAAGGGCAAGAACAAACCCGAGTCCCAGAAGCAGGCCAACCGCGCCCACGCCAGGCTCCGCGGACCCGGCGAACGCGCAAATGCCCAGCTGAAGAGCTGGAAGATCCTCCGCAAGCTACGCTGCAGCCCATCCAAGGCCGGCCACCTCTGCAAGGCCATCGCCGTCCTTCAGAACCACCGCGTCACACAGGCCGTCTGAGGATGAAAAAGGGTCACTGTAGGAGCTGAACCCCTTTTAACCTGCGCATTCTTCTGACCGGCGCCGCCGTCGTCCCCCTGTCGCTTGTCGCTGGTCGGGCGGTTGGAGACCGCCCGCAGGCCGACAGTCGACGTCCGCTGCGCCGGCGTCGGCGATTCGCCTGTAGTGGATCAGGCGACTCTTGGTATGCAGGTGTTGGGGCGGGTTCGGTTTCAGAGGGGATTCCGAGCCCGTGAATGCGCGGGCGTTGGGCCACCGACGGAACCGCCGAACGCCCGCGTCCCTCCGCCGCGCGACCACGGTCATGGTGCGCCATCAGCGGTTTCTCGCTGTTAGTAATCGGACGAATGCGGATATGAAAGCGGCGGGGCGGGTTCGGATTCAGGGGGGGGAGCCGAACCCGTGACAAGGGCGGGCGCCCGACCACGGAGCAGACGTCGGGGCGTCCGCGCTCCCGCCTCCTGCGATCACCCGGCAACTCGGCAGTCCGGCCGATATGCCGACAATCAGCGGTTTTGGGCCCCGGCCACCACATGATCGACGCGAATCCGGGCATGGGTTCACGCGCGGTGATTCCGGGGGAGGACCGCAGCCAGCGTCAGGACGGACTGACAATCGAGATGTGGCACTCCGAGGTGCGCCCGGTGATCGGCCTGCATCCGATGAGGCTGGGCATCGCCTGCGGCCTCGGCCAATTGCCAGCCGTTCTTACGCTCCACCGGCGCCAGCAGCCCGACCAGATACGCCCGTGCCTGCCGACGCGGCTCTACCCGACCGAAACGACTGGCGACCCGCGCGAACACTTCATCCAGCCCGGCCGCCCACGACTGGAGATCCTCAGACGTCACCACACCCGACACGAACCCGACTATAGATCACAAAACATGACTGTAGTGCTAAATGAGTCAGGCCTCTGCGCCACCTCGGGAAGCTGGTGACACGAGTTCGTGTACGACGGCGAGGAAGTTGGCCGTGACCGGCCTCATGTGGGCGCGATCCCACACGGCGCCCACCTGCCATCTCGCGGGAGGCAATGCGATGGGCACTATGGTGACGGCGGGGGACGCGATCTTGGCGGCGCTGGCCGGCACGATGGCGATGCCGACGCCCGAGGCCACCAGGGCCACGACTGTCTGAAGATCGTGAGCTTCCTGAAGGATGTGCGGCCTCAGGTCGTAGGCCTTGAGGAAGCCGTCGAGCTGGGCCGCCAGTCCTGGGCCCTTCGCCGCCGCGAGCCGGATGAGCGGGTGGTCGTCCAGCCATGACACGACGCTCTCATCGCCTGGAGGCGCGGGTCCTTCGTCGCAGGACACGGCGACGGCGAGCGTGTCCGTGCGCAGGGCGATGGCCCCCAGGTCGTCCACAGGCAGCCTGACAAAACCGACATGCAGCCTGCCCGCCCGTATGAGGTCCAGCTGGGTGGCGGTGGACATGTCGTCGAGGGTGATTTCGACGTGCGGGTAGCGGCGGCGGAATGCCGCCACGGCGCGCGGGGCCAGGTCGATGGTGGACATTCCGAAGCCGACGCTCAGCAAGCCTGATTCGCCGAGTGCCGTCTGGCGGGCCCGGCGGGCCAGGATGTCCGCGCGGCGAACGAGGTCCTGGGCATCGGGGAGAAACATCTGGCCGAGGGGGGTCAGGGTGGCCCCGTGCCGTCCCCGGTCGAACAGCGGACCGCCTATCTCGGCCTCCAGAGCCTGAATCTGCTTGGTCAGAGCAGGCTGCGTGACAGCGAGCACCTGCGCCGCCCGGCCGAACGCACCCACCCTGGCCGTCTCAATGAACGCACGCAGCAGACGGATTTCCATTCCTGCAGTCTATGGAACCCGTCGAAAGTTTCATTGGACCGGCCCCCCTCGTATCGGGTGTGATGGAGCCCATCGATTCCAGTTCAGGGAGAAACCATTGTCACCGTCGACCGGCGATAAAAAGCAGGAGAGTGTCCTGCGGTGCGCTTCGGTGCAGTTCGAGGCAAGGCCGGACGCCAAAGAATATAATTTGGCGAGAATAGCGCACTTCGTGCGCGAGGCCGCCGCGGACTCCGTACAGGTCATCGCCTTTCCGGAGATGTGCCTGCTCGGCTACTGGCATCTCCGCAATCATTCGGCCGAGAAACTGCATGAGCTCGCGGAGCCGATTTCCGGGCCATCGACGACCGCGGTACGTCGCCTCGCGATGGAGAACGGCCTGGCCGTCGGGGTGGGATTCCTGGAGGTGGACGAGAACGGCCGCCTGTTCAACTCGTACGCGGTATGCCTTCCGGACGGACGCGTGCACCGCCATCGCAAGCTGCACGCGTTCGAGCACGAGGCCATATCCAGCGGCGCGGAGTACACCGTCTTCGACACTCCCTGGGGTGTTCGCCTCGGGGTTCTCATCTGCTGGGACAACAATCTCGTGGAAAACGTGCGCGCCACCGCTCTCATGGGCGCCTCCGTACTTTTGGCTCCGCATCAGACCGGTGGAACGGCATCACGCAGCCCGCATTCGATGAAGCCGATCCCGTTGGCGCATTGGCAGGCCAGATATCGGGATCGGGAAACGATCGAAGAGCAGTTCCGCGGGCCCAGCGGACGTGAATGGCTGCTGCGCTGGTTGCCGGCGCGTGCCCACGACAACGGGCTCGGCGTCGTCTTCAGCAACGGCGTCGGGCGAGACGACGACGAGGTGCGTACCGGGAACGCCATGATTCTCGACCCCTATGGCCGGATCCTGGTCGAGACGACCTCCCCTGAGGACACCATGGTGGTCGCCGATCTCGACCTGAATCTCCTGCCGATGTCCACCGGGCGGCGCTGGATGATGGGGCGCAGGCCCGAGCTGTACGGCATTCTCACCGAGCGTTTCGGCGACGAACGCGACCCGCGCGCCGCGCGTTTCTCCGACGAGCCCGCGCGGATCGACGTCTCACGTCCTCACGACATGCAGCAAGAAAGTCACCCATGATGAAAACACATCCGATCACGGCTGTTGCGGCGGGTCTGGCGATCCTCGCGGGACTCGCCGGATGCGGCAAGGGCAGCTCGTCAGCCGGCGGAGAAGACACCGGCAAGGAGATCAGGTTCGTCGCCGCCAAGTACGACGACGACACCCAGCCATACTGGGAGAGCCTGATCGAGCAATTCGAAGCGAAGAACCCCGGGTACAAGGTCAGGCTTGAGATCATTGATTGGGAACAGATGGATGCCAAGGTGAAAACCTACATCCAAACCCGTCAGCAGCCCGACATCCTCAACTACAACGCTTATTCCGACTTCGCGCGCGACGGCCTGATCTACAAGGCGTCCGATGTCGTCTCGCCGCAGGTCATGAATGACTTCCTGCCCAAGTTCGCCGACGGGGCCAAGTACCGTGGACAGCAATACGGACTACCCTTCCTCGCCAGCGCACGGCTGTTCTTCTACAACCGGGACATCTTCCGCAAGGCCGGGATCGCCGAACCGCCGAAGACCTGGGATGATGTGAAGCTCGCCGCTCAGAAGATCAAGTCCGCGGTGAACGGGGTGAGCCCGCTCGGGTTGCCGCTCGGTGTCGAAGAGGCACAGGCCGAGTTCTTCATCTGGTCGATGAACAATGGCGGTGGCTGGGTGGACTCCTCCGGCAAGTGGGCGATCAACCAGCAGGCCAACGTCGACACGCTCCGGTTCCTGCGGGAGCTGACAAAAGCCGAACTGACCCAGCCGAACCCGGAGACCACCAACCGCAAGGACGTGTTCAACCAGTTCTCGCAGGGCAAGATCGGCATGCTGAACGGCGCCGTCTTTCAGCGCAAGGGCTTCATCGACACGGTGGACAAGAACCTGCCGTACGGTGTGGCGCCCCTGCCCGGCGCAGCCGGCGCGACCTCCCAGACGCTCAGCGTCCAGGACTTCCTGGTGGCCTTCAAGAACGGCGACGGTAAGAACAAGGACGCCGTTTCGAGGTTTCTCAATTTCTTCTACCAGAAGGACAATGTCGCCGGGTTCCTCAAGACCGAAGGCTTTCTGCCGGTCACCAGGTCGGCCGGCGACGCGTTGAGTTCCGACCCGTACTACAAGCCCTTCGTCGAGTCGTTGGCGAACCCGCGGTTCGCACCGACCGACGATCCGGCCTGGAGCGCGGTCGCGGGCGCCGCCAAACAGCAGATAGGAACCGCCGTGGCCGACGCCGACCCCAAAACCGTCCTGGACAAGCTCCAGGACGTCGCCGCGAAGAACGACTGACATGCACGACGCGCGAACCACGCCGCTTGGAACAGCATCGAGCGGCGTGGTACCACGATCCAATTTGTGGCGCACCGCAGGCCGGGTACTGACGCCGCTGGCGTGGGTCGGCCCGGCCGTGGCCCTGATTCTCGGCGTCGTCCTGTGGCCTGCCGTCGAGATGGTGCGGACATCCCTGACGAAAGTCAGTTCCTCAGGTCTGTCCACCGGGTTCACCGGTTTTCGCAACTACGCCGAGCTGTTCGGCGAAGACGACCTCGTGCTGGTGCTGTGGCGCACGGCGCTGTGGGTGGTCGGCGTCGTGGCCGTCACCATAGTGGTCTCTCTGGCATTGGCACAGGTCCTGAATGCCCGCTTCCCTGGACGCCGGTTGGTGCGGTGGGCGGTGATCGTGCCATGGGCGGCCTCAGTCCTCATGACCGCCCTGCTCTGGAAATGGATGCTCGACGACTTCTACGGCGTGGTGAACAAGCTCCTCATGGACATAGGAGTGATCGACACGCCCGTGAACTGGCTCGCCCACCCGGAGGTGGCGTTCGCCTGCATGATGGCGGTTTCGGTCTTCGTCTCACTGCCGTTCACCTCCTTCGTCATCCTCGCCGGCCTGCAGACCATCCCTGGCGAGGTGTATGAGGCGGCACGCGTCGACGGCGCGGGGCAACTTCGCACATATTTCCAGATCACCTTCCCCCTTCTGCGGCCGGTGTTGTTCGTCGCATCGGTCATCAACATCATCAATGTCTTCAATTCCTTTCCGATCATCTGGGCGATGACCCAGGGCGGGCCGGGACACGCCACCGACACCACGACGACCTACATGTACAAGATCGCTTTTCTGAACCAGGACGTCGGCGAGTCCGCCGCCCTGGCCGTGGTCAACTTTGCACTGATTCTCACCCTCGCGCTGCTCTACTCATGGGGTGCGCGTCGGCAGGGGAGGGCGCAGGCATGAGATCGCCGATACGGCCGCGTACCGTACTCATCACGGCCGTCGGATGGCTGATCGCCATCGCCTTCGTCGCGCCGTACCTGCAGATGTTCCTGACCGCCCTCAAACCGGCACCCGAACTGATGCAGTCGCCACCCTCCTACCTCCCCAGAACATGGGAGTGGGCGAACTTCGTGAATGTTTGGAAGGTGAACGATCCCAAGATCTGGGCGGCCCTGAGGTTCTCACTCCAGGTCTCAGGCGCAGCCACCGTCCTGGCGTTGGCCGTGGGCTTGCCGGCGGCCTACTACACGGCACGCAACCAATACCGCGGACGTGGCGCGTTCCTGTTCGTCGTGCTTGTCACGCAGATGTTCGCACCGACCGCATTGCTGGTCGGCATCTACCGTGAGCTCGTCGCACTGGACTGGACGGACACGAGCCAGGCGCTGATCGTCGTGAACGCCGCGTTCAACCTGCCGTTCTGCGTATGGATTCTGAACGCCTACTTCTCCAGCATCCCGAAAGAAATGGAGCAGGCAGCCTACCTCGACGGCGCCGGCCGCCTCACGGCCTTCACCCGCGTGATGCTTCCGCTGGCCATGCCCGGCGTGGTGACAGCGGCCGTCTACACGTTCATCGGGACCTGGAACGAATACATCGTGGCCATCACCGTGACGTCCTCGGACGACCGGATGACCCTCACCAGAGCGATCCCCGGGTTCGTCACCCAGTATCACGAGCAGTGGCAGTACTTGTTCGCTGTCTCACTTATCGCGATCGTCCCCGTCGTCATCCTCTTCGCTTCGATCGAACGCCATCTCGTCGGCGGTCTGACGGCCGGGAGCGTCAAATAGCCACGGCCGAGCCATGACACACCGACTTTTCAGAGTGCCTGGATCGGGTCGAAGAATCGGGCGATGTTCGCAGGCAAGCCGCAGCGCGAGGATCTCAACCCGTGCGACATCCCGGCACAGGCACAACCCTTCAAGTAAATTCGCCGGCCGGCCTTCAGCCAAGGACCCTGGATGACGATGCAATTTTCCCCTTAGAAGGCCTGGGGCCTTGAATCTTTTAAGCACATGGCCCCAACGAGAGTTCGGATAACCTGACATGAACACTTCGGCAGATCCCGCCGCGATCGGCATCGACCTCGGAGCCACCCACATCCGCGCCGCGATCGTGGCAGCCGACGGCACCGTGGCAAGCACCGTACGGCGCGTCCTGCCCACCGATGCCGGCGCCCGGAGGCACGCCACCACCGAGGTCGCACTCCAACTGCTCGACCGCCATCCCGGCCGCCACATCCACGCCGTCGGACTCGCCGTCGCGGGAACCGTATCCAACGGCGTCCTGACCTGGTCGGCGAACCTCGGCCTCGAAGCCGTGGACTACCGCCGCGAGATCCAGACGGCGACCGGCCGGGCCACGACCGTGCTCAACGACGCCCGCGCCGCCACACTGGCCGAGGCACGTCTGGTCGCCAACGGCGATGCGGCCACCATCCTCATGGTCACTGTCGGCACGGGCATCGGCGGCGGCGTCTTCATCAACGGCCACCTGCACAGCGGCACCGGCGACGCCGGCGAGGTCGGCCACGTCGTCGTCGACCCCAGAGGGCCTGCCTGCCGTTGCGGACGATACGGATGCTGGGAGCAGTTGGCCGGCGGTCTCGCGCTGAACGTCGCCGCGCTGGAGGAGGCACGGGCCAACCCCGGCGGACGGACCGCCGCTATCGCTGGGGATGGCCGTCCGAGCACCGCATGCCTGGCCCAGGCCGCCGCCGAAGGCGACGGCATCGCCATGGGCGTCATCCGCCGCTGTGCCGACCTGTTCGCCGTCGGCCTCGACAGCCTCTGCGCCGTCGTCGCCCCGCATGTCCTCCTGCTCGGCGGCGGCATCATGGCGAGGCCGGGTCCGATTCGGGATGCGTACCTCGCGGCGGCCCGCACGCTGCGCTGGCACAAGGGAGACGTCCGGACGGCGGTGCTGGGCGACGACGGGGGCATGATCGGTGCCGCACTGGCAACCTGGAACCCCTGATCCCCACCAGCCAGGGCCGCAGCCGGCTCGGAACTACCTGCCTCCAGCATGTGGGGCACGAAGAAAACGTGCGTGCCATCATGCGCCATCCGGCCCATACGGTCGGGAGTGACGGGCTGCTCGCGGGAACCCGGCCGCACCCTCGCGCCTGGGGCACCTTTCCCCGCCTCCTCGGCCGCTTCGTCCGCGAACTCAACCTGCTGACCCTGGAGAAATGCGTCGCAAAGATGACGTCACGACCCGCCCGCCGCATCGGACTCACCACCCGAGGTCTGATCAAGCCCGGACACCAGGCCGACCTGGCGCTCTTCGACCCCGAGACGGTCGGCGACGTCGCGACATACGACAACCCCCGGCCGCAGCCTTCCGGCATTCCCTTCGTCATGGGCACCTGGGTCATTAAGAGGGTCGGCCCACCGGCGCCCTGCCCGGTCGTTCCGTCCGTCGGCCTGGCTGAGAAGGCCCCGGTCATCTGGCGAAGGGCCCTCCCGCAAGTTCCCATTCCGGGCGTGGCTCGATGATCAAGGCGTGCAGGGTATGCGCGTGGATGACAGGTTGCGGTACAGCAGTTTCGCGTCGCACGCGCGGACAGGTGCCGCCGCAGTCTCGATGGTCGCCGGTGCGGGCTGCGCGCCAGGCACGGGCATGGGCATGGTAGCGGGCGGCGTGGCTGGGGCGGTGTGTCCGGGATGCCACCAGCGGTCGGCTAGGGCCGCTTCGGCCACCCCCGATCGGTTGCGGCGTTGGGGGATGGCCGGTGCGGGGGAGCGCGGCGAGGATGTGCGCGGGGGTGAAGTCGGCGTCGACCTCGCCCTGTACCGGCAGGCGGCTCCCGCGTCAGTGCCGGGGCTAACGTCGGGAGTGGCGGTCATCGGGCCACGTGCGCGCTGACTTTGGCCAGCGCGGCGAGGTAGCCGTCCAGCAGTTCCTCACAGTTCCTCATCGTCGGGGTCCCCCGTGCGGGAGCTTGATGAAGGCTTCCTGGAAGGCGGCGACGCCGGGCAGGTCGACGGCGCCGACCGCGGTGGCCCGGCAGGGGCGCGGACGGGTCTTGGCGGGCGAACAGCAGCTCGTCGGAGATGTCGCGGGTGGAGCCGGGCGTGTCGACCTCCAGCGCGCCTTCTGCGACGCACAGACAGACGAACTCATCGCGGGTCACGCTCGCCTGGTCGGGGTGGAATAGCAGTCCGAGGACGTAGAGGCCGTGGGCGCCTCGCTCGGGCGGTACGACGATCGGGGAGATGATGGGGTTGCCGTCCAGGGCCTTGGTGAAGGCGTCGAGGTTGTGCCGGCGGTGGGACTCAACGTGGACGGCCCGGGCCAGTTGGTTGAGCGCCGATCGCTGCGCCGAGCGTGGTCATCCGCTCTTTGAGTCCCATGCTGGTGAAGGCGAACGGGAAGTACTCGTCGCTGGCGTCGATCTCAGCGCGGGCCCGTTTGTTGTAGTGGGCGAAAAGGACGGCCAACTCGCGCAGGCGCGGGTCGCGGGCCACCAGCATGCCCCATTCCCCGGTGGTGGTCGCCTTCTGCTTGGTGGAGAAGACCGCCAGGTCCCCCAGGTGCCGACGGGCCGGTTGTCCCAACGGGCGAAATGGGGGTGGGAGAAGTCCTCCAGGAGGGCCAGTCGGCTCTCCCCGGTGTGGCCGGCAGATTGCGCTCTGGCGGTCGCAGCAGAATGTGTGGGGGCTGGGGTTGCTCGGTCAGCTGTCGGCGCAGGCATCGAAGGAACGGAGCAGGCGACGCAGAGCGCTGGTGAGAGCGGGCAAGCCAGGATCACCCCTCGGGTGGCCGGCTCATACCCTGCAGCGTCAGCTGTCATCGGTCGGGCCTTCTCCGCTGGCAGGATCCTCAGCCGCGGCGATCGCCGCGTCCAGCACGCAGAGTTGACGGGGAAGGACATCTCCTGCGTCATGAGATCGATCATGGCGATGTGGATCATGACTTTGGAGTGGTCGGGGCGTGCTTCGTAGTCGCGGGCCAGGCGGCGGTGGAGCATCAGCCAGCCGAGTGTGCGTTCGCCCACCCAGCGGCGCGGCAGCGGGGTGAAGCCCTTGGTGGCGGGGTCGCGGGTGACGACTTCGACGTTGATGCCGAGGGTGGCGGCGCCGTCGATGACGGTGGTGCGGTAGGCGCTGTCGGCCCAGGCTTTGGTGAGGGTGGGGTGGGTGGCGGCGACCGTGGTGAGCAGAGGCAGGCCGGCGGCAGTGTCGGAGATGCTGGCGGCGGTGACGAGCACCGCCAGGAGCAGGCCGAGGGTGTCGGTGACGATGCTGCGCTTGCGGCCGGCGATCTTCTTGCCGGCGTCGTAGTCCTGGCTGGTGGCCGGCACGTTGGCGGTGGTCTTGACGCTCTGGGCGTCGATCATGCAGGCGCTGGGTTCGGGGTTGCGGCCCGCAGCGGTGCGCACTGGCTGCGGGGTTGGCAGCGTTGTACTGGTCGCGGATGGTGCCGGGGATCCGGCCTCGGCCGCTGATGGGCAGACCCTGGGTCTTGGCCCACTCGCGGATGGCGTGGTCGCGCTCGCGGTCGCCGGACATGGTGCGCTTAGTGGTCGCGCCGAGCGCCTTGGCCCTTTCGCGGGCGTCGGCGAGTTGCTGCTCCAGTTCGGCGACGCGGTCGGCGGCAGCCTGCTTAGCGGCTTCGCGCTGAGCTGCGACGGCTCGCTGCTCGTCCACCTGTGTGTAGATGGTGTGGAGCTTGTCGAGGGCCTGCTTGGCGCGGTCGAGCGCGGTCTGTACGTGGCGGTTGTCGCAGTCGGCCGCGTCGGCGAGGAGCGCGTTGGCGTTGTACGGCTCGTCTGCCCGCGCCGCCACCGACCGTCCGTGAAGCAACCCGCTGGATCACCAGCGACCCCGACCACCTCACGACCGAAGAAGCCACCAAGCTCGCCCAGCTCAAGGCACGCAGCGCCCGCCTGACCTTGCTCGCCGGACACGTCACCGACTTCGCCCAAATGATGACGAACAGAACCGGAACCCAGCACCTTGAAGGCTGGCTCACCAACATCGAGAACGGCGACTTCCCCGCCCTGCACTCCCTCGCCTGCGGCATCCGCCTCGACCAGGGGCTCCGCTCCCGAAGGTGTCCCCAGCCGCCAGGTATTGGGTCGTTACTTACGCGGGAACAGCCGTTGGCGATGAGACGGGCGGCACCGCCTGGACATGGACACCCGCCTCGGCCTCGCAGCCGCCTAACCACCCCGGTCGTGGAGGCGCTACGCCCTCCACGGTGCTTCCCACTCAATAGCCCGCCGTCAGTTCGGCGGCACTCGCGGTGGGCGGGTTGCCGTTGCGGCGGCTTTCGAGGTCGTCGAGGATCGCCGCGGTGGCCGTGGCTCCGAAGCGGGTGGCGCCGAGCCGATGCAGGTGCAGGAGAGCGTCCAGGGTGCGAACGCCTCCGGCCGCCTTGACCTGCACGTGGGAGGACACGGTGCGGCGCATCAGGGCGATGTCGGCGGCCGTCGCGCCGCCGGGGGCGAACCCGGTGCTGGTCTTGACGAAGGCCGCGCCAGCTGTCTCAGCGGCCTTGTACCCGGCGGTCTTGTCCTGGTCGGTCAGGTAGGCGTTCTCGAAGATCACTTTTACGGGGAGTCCCTCAGCGGCCTGGACGACGGCGGCGATCTCGTTCTGGACGAACGCGACGTCGCCGCCGCCCAGGCGACTGATGTTGATCACCATGTCGATCTCTTCCGCCCCCAGAGAGATCAGTTCGGTGGTCTCGAAGACCTTCGCCTGCGTGGTGCTGCTGCCGTGCGGGAAGCCGACGACCGTGCCAACGCGAACCTGGCTGCCGCGCAGCGTGGCGGCCGCCGCCGCCACGTCGGTGGGCCGCACGCACACCGACGCTGTGCGGTACTCCAGGGCAGTCTCCAGGCCGTCCTCGACCTCGGCCGGAGTCAGTTCGGGTCGCAGCAGCGAGTGGTCGATCATCTTCGCCACCACCTCGTGTGAGGGCAGGGGGCCCGCCCAGCGCGGGACGTCGATCGAGGCCACGGACATGATGCTCTCCTTAGGGTCGCCTCAGATAATCTGTATATACAGCCTATACAGATCCGAAGGTGGTGTCGACTGACGTCACACTGGGAGCCGACACCATCCGACTGAGGAGGACCACACCCGCCATGGCCGCGTCGCAACCGCTGTACGAGCGCATCGAGAAGCAGCTGCGCCGGCGCCTCGAAGGAGCCGCCGTCGGCGATCCGTTCCCCTCCGAATCGCGGCTGGCTCAGGAGTTCGGCGTCTCCCGGATGACGGCGCGCGCCGCTCTGGTCCGACTGGAACGCGACGGCCTGCTGGAGCGGGTGCCCGGGCGGGGCAGCTTCGTGCGCCAGACCGCCGCCGCCCGGCCGGTCGGCACCCTGCTGAGCTTCCACGACCAGGCCCTCGCCCTTGGCAAGACACCACGTTCCCGGGTCCTGGAGGCCGCCGTGCGCCCTGCCTCCCCCCAGGAGACGGCCGCCCTCTACCCGGCCCTCGCCAGGCAATCTGCGTCCGTGGTCGCCATCAGCCGCGTCCGGCTCTTCGACGACCTGCCCGTGGCCATCGAACACGCCACGTTCCCCGCCACCCTCGACGCGTTGCTCACCGCAGACCTGGAGACCGGATCACTGCACCAGACCCTCCGCCGCACAGGACTGCACCCGACTCTCGGCTCCTCCGTCCTCACGGCGCGCACAGCCGATGACGATGCACCCGAACTCGACGTTGACCCCACCACGCCGATGCTCGTCGAGACGCGCTCCATCATCGACCAGCATGGGAACCCTCTCGAATACACGATCAGCTCCTATGTCGCGCACCGCTACGCGCTCAAGGTCGACTTCTCCGTCTCCGCTCCCGGCCACCCCTCGCACCGGGCCGACAGCGGCGGCGACGCGGCGAGTCACCCAGCCTGACGCCTCACCCGGCCTCCAAGCACCCAGTCGTGTCGGGCAAGGTTTTGGAACGACGCAGCGGAACAACGCAAGCGGCGCCATACGGTGTCGGGAAACGAAGATTTCCCGACAGGCCTCCAGGCCCTCTCGCGGTTCGTCGGGCACCTTCCGGCCCGCAACTGCCGCACCGCGAGCGTGTACCACTTCGCCATCCACAGTGTGTCACCACGTTGGTCAAGACGGCCAAACACCACGCCTATTGGCTTGGTGACGGCGCTCTGGTGGGGCATCGTGCAGGTCGGGGCGCTGCGCGTGCGGCATCGCGCTCGTTCAGCAGGCGGCGTCTTCCTGTTGTAGGCCCGGATCCCGACAAATACTTCGCCGCGTGCAGGTGCCGCACAGCATGCCCCACTCCTTCAGCGCAGTGGCCAGGGTGTTCTGGGGTGCCTGAGCAGTTGGCTTCTCCCCGGGAGTTCCGGATGCTTCGCTCGGCCTGCTGCGGGCCTGGGCATCGGATGTAGTCGGGCCTTCATGCCTTTGCCGCGAGGAACTCCCGGGCCATGGACAGCGCTACCGAGGTCGCGCCGTACAGGGAGACTGCTTCGCCCAGTTCGGTGGTCTCGATACGCGGCGGGTAAGGGATGAGGGATTCGACGACGCCCTGCACCATCTCCCGTACGCGGAGGTTGGCCCCGATGCCACCGCCAAGCACGACGAGACCCGGGTCGACGACGGCGCAGATGCTGGCGATAGCGAGCCCGATCCAGTTTCCCGCTGCCTTGACCAGTGCCTGCGCGGCAGGGTCGCCGTCCTCGGCGCGCAGGAAGATCTCAGCGACGCCGCGCGGGGGATGCTCCTGCCAGCCGCGATTCTGCCGGGCCATAGCAAGCAGGGTGGCCGCCCCGGTCTGGTCCTCCAGACCACCGCGTACGCGGTGGCGGGTGTCCAGCGGGTCTTCGGCGAGCGGCAGGAAGGAGATCTCCCCCGCCGCGCCGTTGCTGCCACGCCACAACTGATCGTTGTGGATGAGTCCCATGCCAATGCCGGCACCGATGCCCACGAAAGCGAAGGTGTCGACGGCGCGGCCGAGACCACGCCACTTCTCGCCGACCGCGGCCATGTTCACGTTGTTCTCAACGTAGACCCGCGTCGTGAACACCTCTCGCAGCGACCGGGTCAGATCAAATCCGTCTCGCACGAAGATGTTCGGCGCGAGACTGACCAGTTGAGTGACAGGGTCGACGACGCCGGGGGCGGCCACGCCGATCGCCAGGAGGGAGGACTCAGCGAGACCCGCCTTGGCCAGCACCTCGTGGACCAGTTCGACAAGCTGGACGGGCAGGGCTTCCTCGCCGGTGCGTGTCTCAGCCCGGACCTCGGCGTGGCTCTCGCCGTACAGGTCGGCGCAGGAGACCCGTACGCTCGACCCCCCGACGTCGATGGCGACGACGAAGCCGACCGAGGGTTGGATAGCGTAGGCGATCGGCACCCGGCCGGTGTTGCCCCGCACGTCGCCGTTCTCGGCGATGAGCCCCGTTTCCAGCAGGCGGCGCACGGCCTGCGACACCGTCGGCTTCGACAAGCCGGTGGCCTTCGCGATGGCTGGCCGGGTGGTCGACCCCGCCGCCGCGATGGCCTCCAGCACAAGTTGCTCACTCAGTCCGCGGAGTGAGCGCATGTCCGCTCGCCCAGCCGGTCCCGTCTCCGGGGTCATGTCGTCAATCCTCTCAAAAGCCAACCGGTCCGCCCAGCGTCGACCCGCCCCGCCGGTTCCGTGTGATCACGATGTTAAACGGTTTCTCAAGGCATGTGGTGACCGTTGACGCCTAGGGGGGTTGTTTGTTAGGAAACATACTAACAAACTCTGAAGCTTTCGCGTAGCTCACCGAGAGGACAGCGACGTTGCACGCAGTAACTGGGGCCCAGATCGTTCACCGGCATGAAGCAGAGGCGTTCATGGAGGGCGATGAGTTCGCCCTGAAGTACTTCCATTCAGACCGGCTGGTCTTCGCGTACTCGACCATGCCTCCCGGCGGCAAGTCCGCCTTCGACCCGGGCCACGTTGGAGCGGACGAGGTCGTCTACGTGGTCAAGGGCCAGATCCTCATCCAGATCGGCGACAAGGGCGACTTCGTCAACCTCCGCGAGGGCGATGCCGCCCTCATCGAGGACTCCGTTCCCCACACCGTGTACAACCCCGGCCCGGCGCAGGCGGAGATGACCTGGTCGACCGCCCCCGTCCTCGGCCGCGCCGACCGCCTGACGGGAGACTAGACGATGACCTCACCAAACCAGATCACCCGGGAGGACCAGGCGGGGGCGTTCCGCAGAATCGCAGTCGAGATCGGCGGCACATTCACCGACTGTGTGTTCGAGACCGAGCAGGGCGCCCTGCTGTGCGCCAAGGTCCCCTCCACCCCCGGCTCGCCCGAGTTGTCCGTACAGCACGCGCTGGAGCGGATGTCCACCAGTCTGGAGCAGACACAGGAGTTCCTGCACGGCTCAACGGTCGCCACCAACGCGGTCATCGAACGCAAGGGCGCGCCCACCGCGTTCGTGACCACTGAGGGATTCCGGGACATCTTGGAGCTCCAGCGAGGCGCCCGAACCAATATCTACGACCTGCAGTACGTCAAGCCGGCGCCGCTCGTCACGCGAGACCACGCGCACGAGGTCACCGAACGGATCACCGCCGCCGGCGAAGTATTGACCCCGCTGGCGCCCGACTCGCTCGACGCCCTCGCTCGACGGCTGGAGACGAGCGGGGTGCGTGCGGTCGCCGTGACGCTATTGCACAGCTACGCCAACGCCGAGCACGAGACCCGCGTGCAGGAATACCTGAACCGGGCACTCCCCGGGCTCTGGGTCGACATCTCATCGGACGTCGCCCCTGAGTTCCGTGAGTACGAACGCGCCTCCACCACGGCCATGAGCGCGTACCTGGGACCGCGCATCTCCACCTACCTGTCGCAGTTGCACGAGGACCTAGGCGCGCGCGGCTTCGCCGGAAGGTTCATGGTGATGAAGTCCTCCGGCGGCCTGCAGCACATCGGCCACAGCCACGTCCGCCCAGTCGAGATGCTCGAATCAGGACCGGTGGCCGGCGCGGGCGGCGCCGCGGAGATCGCGCTGCGGGCTGGAGTCCGCTCGGTCATCACCTTCGACATGGGCGGCACGTCCACTGACATCGCCGTCATCGATGACGGGCGGCTCCGCTACGCGTCGCAGTCAACCCTCGACGGACTCCCCGTCCGCTCGCCGACGGCCGACATAAGCTCGGTCGGCGCGGGTGGCGGCTCGATCGCGTCGATCGACGCGGGCGGGCTCCTGCAGGTCGGCCCGGAAAGCGCGGGGGCCGACCCCGGACCGGCCTGCTACGGCAGGGGCGGCACACGCCCCACCGTGACGGACGCGCACGTGGTACGTGGCGTGATCCGGCCGGAGAGCTTCATCGGCGGCGAGTGGACGCTGGACGGCGCGGCCGCCGAGCGGGCCATCGCCGCCCTCGCCGACGACCTCGGCGCCACAGTGCCAGAGGCGGCCGAGGCCGTGGTGCGGCTCGCCGACGAGAACACCATCAACGCGATCCGCATCGTGACCATGGAACGAGGACTCGACCCGCGTGACTACACCCTGGTGGCGTACGGCGGCGCCGGTCCGCTCCACGCCGCCCGGGTGGCCGAGGAACTGGGCTGCCCCGAGGTGCTGGTCCCACCGAACGCGGGGATGCTGTCCGCATTCGGGCTACTGGTCGCGCCACTGCAGGCCACCCGGACCGCCACCCGCATCCGCCCGGCCGCCGAATGGGCCCCCCAGGACCTGGAGGAGCTCTACCAGAGCCTCGACGCCCAGGTCCGCGCCGAACTGCGGGATATGGGCGCACCGGAGGAGGCCATCCAGCTGACCCGGATCCTCGAAGGCCGCTACATCGGCCAGGCGTACGAACTGTCAGTCCTCGCCGGAGCCCCGGCCCACATCCCCGACCTGGTTTCGGGATTCCACCAGGCGCACGAGGAGCGCTACTCCCGCTCCCGCCGATCCGAGCCGATCGAGTTCGTGTCCTACCGGGTGCGGGGCGAATGCCAGCGCGACTTCGCCGACCTGGCGTCGATGACGTATCCGTCGCAGGCCGCCGGCGGCGGCGCGCAGAGCGCCGACATCAAGGGCTCGGACGGGAACCTGACGGCGGTCTTCACCGGCCGGGCGCGGCTGTCAGCCGGGGACGAGCTGGTCGGCCCCGCCGTCGTCGAGGAGAGCACCTCAGCCTGCTACGTCCCACGCGGCTGGACAGCGCGCGTGGACGAACACTCGAACCTGCGGTTGTCCAGGAGGAACCCATGACACTCCTCGATCCAGTTACCTTCGCGGTGCTGACGAAGAACTTTGTAGCGATCGCCCGCGAGATGAGCACCAATCTGCTGCGCTCGGCCTACTCTCCCGTCATCCGGGAAGCGGCGGACGCCTCGACCGCGTTCCTCGACCCCCAGGGCCGGGTCATCGCGCAGGCCGAGAACATCCCGCTGCACCTGAACTCGATGCCGCCGGCGTTCGCCGCGTGCCAGGCGGCACTCGGCGCACCGGCCGACGACGACGAGGTCTGGATCAACAACGACCCGTATTCGGGCGGGCAGCACCTCTCCGACATCTTCCTGTTCCGTCCGGTCTTCCACGAAGGCAGGCTGATCGGCTACACGGCGAGCGTCGGCCACTACATCGACCTCGGCCACTCGCTCGGCTTCAACCTCCGTGCCCGGGACATGTACGAGGAGCGCATGCGTTTCGCGCCGATGCGGTTCTCGCTGAGCCGGGACTGGAACGACGGCATCCTCCCGAAGATCATCGAGTCGAACGTACGCATGCCTCGCTATGTGCTCGGCGACCTGGACGCCCAGCTCACCGCCAACGCCATAGGCGCCGACCGGCTGCGCAGCCTCGCCTCTAAGTACGGTACCGACACGCTGCTGCACGCCTTCGATGACTACCTGGATTACGCCGAGAGACGGACCCGGGCCCAGATCCACGAGCTTCCGGACGGTGTGTTCGAAGCCGAGGACTGGGTGGACGATGACGGCCTCGGACCAGACGCCATCCCCGTGCGCGTGCAGATCCGCATCGCGGGGGACCAGATCCACGTCGCCTTCGCCGGCACCGGGGCCCAGGTCAGGGGCGCCATCAACTGCCCGCTGGCTTCGACCGTGTCCGCCGCGATGAGCGCGATCAAGTCCGCGCTGAACGACCTGGACCTGCCCCTCAACGCTGGCTGCTACCGCCCGGTCACGATCGAGCACCCGCCGCTCGGTTCCATCCTCAATCCGGCATCACCCGCTCCGGTCGAAGCCCGTGCCCTGCCGGTCATCCGAGTGTTCTCCGCGGTGATCAAGGCGCTGGCGAAGGCGGCGCCGGAACGGGTGGCCGCCACCGGTTACGACACCCGTACCTCCATCGACCTGCACCACACCACCTCGCAGGGGCACAGCGGATTCTCCGATCTGTACGGCGGCGGGTACGGCGCCAGCCACCGCCACGACGGCGCCGACCAGGTTGATGACCCTCTGGGAAACTGCACGAACACGCCGGTGGAGGCGTTGGAGAACTCGCAGGACTTCTTCCGTGTCACGCACTACGGTCTGCTGCGCGACTCCGGCGGGCCGGGCCGCACACGCGGCGGGATGGGGGCGAGCCGGGGCTATGAGATCCTTCGCGACAACATCTACATGACTGCCTACTCCGACCGCTTCACGACCCGGCCGGAGGGACTGCTCGGCGGTGAGCCGGGCACGACCGCCGCCATCGGCGTGAACCGCGCCAGCGGCGAGCACGAGGAATTCCCGAGCAAAGGCTCGACCGTACTGAACCGGGGCGACGTCGTCACGGTCGCGGTCGGCGGGGGCGGCGGGTACGGCGATGCGCGAGAGCGGCCAGTCGAACTCGTTGAGCGCGACCTGCGCGAGGACCGCGTGAGCGCCGAGGCCGCGAAGATCCACTACGGGTACGACACATGAGCACGCGAGACGGTGTCCTCGACGCGACCACGACGCGACCCGAGGTAAAACTGGCCTTCCGCGATGTGGCCATGATCTATCAGGCCGACGGCGGCCCGGTCACGGCGCTCAAGGACGTCAACTTCGACGTGCGGGCGAGAGAGTTCCTGTGCGTGGTCGGTTCCTCCGGGGGCGGCAAGTCGACCCTGCTGCATATCGCGGCTGGACTGGTGCGGCAGACCTCGGGCGAAGTCCTCCTGGACGGGCACCCCGTACGGGGTGCCGGGGCCGACCGGGCCATGGTGTTCCAGGATGACGCGGTCTTCCCATGGCTGCGCGTCCACCAAAACGTCGAGTACGGACTGAAGGCCCAAGGCCTGCCCAAAAAGCAGCGATGTGACCGGGTCGAGAAGATGCTCGCCCTGGTGGGCCTGCGTGACTGGCGCTTGATGTACCCGAGGCAGCTGTCGGGCGGGATGCGCAAACGTGTCGACATCGCCCGCGCGTTCGCGGGCCGAGCGGACGTGGTGCTCATGGACGAGCCGTTCGGAGGGCTGGACACGGTCACTCGGGCAAGCCTCCAGGAGGAGGTTCTCCGAATCTGGGACACCGAGCGGAAGACCATCGTGTTCGTCACACACGACCTTGAGGAGGCGGTGTTCCTGGCCGACAGGATCGTGCTGCTCCGCCCGTCCCACCCGCCCCTCATCTACGACAACGACCTGCCCCGGCCCCGCACCGACGAGTTGCGGACCTCCCGCGACCTGCAGGATCGCCGACGAGAACTGTCCCGGCTCATGTTGCAAGCGCCAGACCCGGACCGGAGCTCCCATGGCCCATCACACCACGAGCACTGATCCCACCCGTGCGGCCGCACCCGTGCGAGCGGCGCAATCCCCGCTGGACGGAGGAAAGGGTCGGCTGCGGCGCACGGTTCGCACGCTGGCGCGGCGGACGATCCCACTGCTCGTGGTCGCCGCCGCCTGGGCCGCGATCAGCCGCCTGGCCACGATCGACCCCTTGTTCCTGCCCAGCCCCGGCCTGGTGTGGAACGCCTTCACCGATATGGCGCCGCTGCTGCCGGGCGCCATCGCCTACTCGATGGGCACCTTGCTCACCGGATTTGCGGCTGGCTGCGCGGCGGCGATACTCCTCGGGCTGGCAATGGCCTACAGCAAGATCATACGGTATTCCATCGAGGGCCTGGTCGACGCCCTACGGCCCGTACCCGTCTTCGCACTCATCCCGCTGTTCATGCTGTGGCTGGGCATCGGGCGCCCGCCGCAGGTCCTGCTCGTCGCGTTCGGCTGCTTCGTGATCGTCGTCGTGAGCACCTCGGAGGCCATCCGCAACGTGCCTGCGATCTTCATGAACGCGGCCAGCACCCTGGGCGCGAGCCGCGCCCGTGTCTACCGCACCGTGGTCGTGCCGGCTATCACCCCGCAGATCCTTGGGGGCGTACGCGCCGCGGGCTCGGCGGCGTTCGGTTTGGAGGTGGCGGCCGAGCTCATCGGTGCCCAGGACGGCCTCGGGCACATGATGATCACCAACCAGTTGTACCTGCGCACCGAAGGCATCCTCGTCGCGATCGCCGTCTTCACCCTGCTCGCTCTGATCCTCGACGCAATCATCCGCCTCGCCGGCGGCAGGCTCGTCCGCTGGTCCGGACGCGGCCCCGCCTGATCCGAGAAAGACGCACGACCATGCAAATGACACGAAGACGTTTCCTATCCGCCACCGGCTCCACCGCCACCGCAGCCGCCCTGCTGAGCGCCCTGTCCGGCTGCGGCTCGCCGCGTACATCAAGCTCACCGGGCACCCGCGACAGCGGCGCGGTCACGCTGGGCGTCTTGCCGTTCCTCGACTACGTCGCCTGGCAGGCGACCAAGCACCTGGGCATCGACAAGACCATCGACCTGCAGCTTGAACTGCAGCAATTCTCGCTGGAGCCGGGTGAGACGGCAGCCCTCGCCCGGGGCACCTGCGACGTCGCCAGCGGCGCGCTCGGTTCGCTGGTGCCGCTGCAGCCCAAGACGCCGGATATGAGGATTATCGGCACGACCTCCCAGTTCCGAGGTTTCGCGTTCATCGTCCGCAACGAGGATGGTTTCCGCCCATATGCGCCACCAGCCGAGGGCGCGTCCCCGAAAGAGGCGAGTAGGGCGGCGATCGCACAGCTTCGCGGCAAGAAGATCGTCACGATCCCATCGAGCTTCCAGGCCACGATCGACGGCACGCTCACAACCGCGGGGCTCACCGAGAAGGATGTCACGATCCTCTCCTTCGACCAATCCGCGAGCGCCGCCATCGCCTTCATCCGTGGCGAGGGCGACGTCTTCCTCGGCGGCCTGCCTGAGACGGTCCGGCTACTCACCGGCGCCAACAAGGGCAAGTACCTGCCGCTGGTGCAGAACCAGCAGATCGGCGAGGCAGGGCTCTGGTACTCCAACTTCGCCACAACGACGAAGATGCTCGATCAGCGGCACGAGATCGTGTTGAAGCTCATCGCCGTCTGGTACCGAACGGCACGATACATCCGCGAGCGCCCCGACGACGCGCTAGGCCCGATGGTGGACTATCTCAATCGGCAAACCGGGGGCGGGCTCACCCTTCAGGACGCCAAGAACCAGATCCCCGCCTTCGTCTACTTCCCCACACTCGATGAGGCCAAGAAGACGGTGTACGACTCCACCTCCGACACCTACTGGCGCAAGTGCTTCGACTATCAGGCCGCGGCCAACGAGAAGGCCGGCCACGTTCCCGCAGGCTTCCCGGCCGACTGGATCATCGCGGAGGACCTGTTCACCGAGCTGCTCGGCAAGAAGGAGCTCGTCGACTTCGTCAACTCCAGCCTGTGATCCAGCACCAGGCGTTCGGTATGGGCGTCCGAGGCCTTCCCCTCCGGACGCCCGTCTCGACAGCCGACGCTCCGCGCCAGAATGCCGGGCAGGTAGCGGTACGCGCTTGGCATAGACATCGGCTGCACCAAGATCCATGCGGCTGGCCGACGGCACCGACCGGATCGCGTGCATGGCCCGCGAGCTCCCAAGCCGCAGCGATGGCCTTCGCGGAGCATCTGGTTCTCGTCACCGACGCCGCAGCGGCCGCGGGCATGACACCCGGCCGATGCCAGCTCGGTGGTCGATCCGTCCACACCGAGAGCTGCCGCCCGCCGACACTGGCCGACAGAGAGAGGCGCTGCGCATGAACCACGCGCTAGCGAACGCCGTCCAGCTGGGTCTGCCGCTGCTGGACGCGGTGGCCGCCACGACATCACGCCCGGCCGACCTGCTCGCCCGCCCGGGCCTCGGACACATCAAGGACGGCCGCGCATGCCGATCTGGGGGGCTGAACGACAATCTCGACACAAAGACAACATGGCACTTCCCACAACTCGACTCAGGAGACACCACCAGATGACGACAACCCTGACCGCTGTCACGACCACCATCGACCAGCTCGACATCGCCCTGACAACAGGGAGATCAGATCGTTCACGCGAGGATTCAAAGGACCGAGACCATGTGCCAGCACCAACCACCCTGTCCATCCGCATACGCAACCGATCATGACGCGGCGCGTCTGGTGGCTTACCACCCCGAGCAGAACTGGGGTCTGCTCTGCAACGGTGTCATCGTCTTCGACGACACCGGCGAACTGCTGCCCGATGGACGGAGCATCCCTGCCCACCGCACCCTCTGCGCAGGTGCGGCATGAACCCGAGGAAACCGATCATTGCCACATCGGCAACCGGGCTCATGCAAGCCTACACCAGGCTAAAAGCCCTTGTCTGCCACATCGATACACCGCTTGATGTGCCTGGCGTCGACATGGCCACCTGGCCGCTGCCGCCCGGCCGGTCCTGTGTGCGCAGGGCGAGACGATTGACCCGCGCCCAGCTGACCGACTGGCATGTCAACCGCCACAGCAAGAGCGCTGACCTGCTCGTCAGCGCACTGGTCGCCAGGGCATACCGCCACGGGAGAGGACCGATCCGGCTCACGCTGTGGACAATGGACGGCACGCTACGCTGCGAGGTCGAGCACGCCGATCCAGCCCTCCCTCACACAGGCCACACCGGCCAGGACGACGAACAAGGCCATTGGCTGAGTTTGATCGACCAGTTCGCCTGCTGCTGGGGCGCCACACCCACCGCTGCCGGCAAGGCCGTCTGGTTCGAGCTGCCAGAGAGCCCGCGCGCGGCCGACGAGCTCACCCGACGTTTCGGCGCCGACCAGCACCGCGGCGTCTCCGTCTCGAACCCCCGGGCGTAGCCTGGCGTGGGGGAATGGGCGGGCCCCTATCCTGCTGGCGCAGCGGCACAGCGACCCGATGGGTGCGAGCGTGGCGGTGTTCGAGCGCGAGCCTGCAAAGGGTGCTCACGTGCCCGGCCGCCGCAGTGACCGGATCCACGGTCGCGGCGCTCGCACGGTGGGCGGGGTAGCGCTTTACCGGCACGCCTCTGCCCGGCCGCGAATACTCGGGAGACCGAGGATGTCCTTGCTCAGGCGTCCGGGTCCTGGACGTAGCGCTCAAAGCGGTGACGCGATCGTCGCTTGCTCGGTCACGGCCGCGGCGGTAACCGCCTGCTCGCGTCGCTGGTGTTCGGCGGCCAGTTCCTGGCGGAGCCGTTCGATCTCCTGGGCGTGCGCCGCGACGTACCGAGGGCCTGGTCGCGTTCGTGCTCGACCGTGCGTGCTCGCTCCTGCTGGGATTGGAACTGATGGCGCAGGTCAGTGAGCGGACGAACATAGGAGCACCGCGACACTTCGCCCCGAGGGACACTCTTGGGAGACACTCAAGCTCGACCTATCTCCCATGCAGGCTTAGACCTGCGCTTACACCCTTGGGGGACAGAAGAGACACCCTGTAGAGAAGTTCGGATAACCGAGGTGCACCAGCGCGCCGAGCTGGATGGCCAGTTGCGGCATTCGTGGACGAGCTGACACCACAGCCCGCCCAAGTCGCGGGTGCGGACGTAAGTAGAACTCAAACCCGTCCTTCTCGGCGTGCTCGCGAGCGAGCGCTGCCACGCCTGGCCACTCGATCGGCTCCCCGGATGGGGTTTTGCCGAGGTCGTTGTGGAGCACGACGACGCGGCCGGTGTAGCCCTGATCCTTGATCAGCTTGGCGACGTGGGCGAGCAACGCCATGGAGTTCTTGCCTGCGCTGGAGTTGCTGACGTTATGGACGCGGTTCTGATGTGTTCAGTCGGATGCGCTGTGACCCGACTCTCGCCGTCCGCAGCGCGAGGCAGGTTGGTTGAGGCATTCTTCGTGGTGTCGCGCGCCCGGCGACTGGCGATCAGTCGTCGGGCGCGCTGGCTTCGAGTGGATCGTTTGGCTCGTGAACGGCCTGGAGCAGCTGATCTATTTGCTGCTGAGTCGTGGCATCGTCTGCGATGGCGGCTTCTGCGCGGTCGAGCGCCTGACGGACACGGGAGTCGAGATCGACGCGAGTACTTGGTTCGCGACGCGGACTCACTTTCTAACCTCAGGCTTTCGCGGTGAATTTCGCGCAGGTTGATCGACTGCATAAGAAAAGTGCTTCTGAGCTGGGAGGATGGGGCTTGTCTAGAGTCCTGTCCCCGCCAGATCGAGAAGCACTTTCCACGTGAAGACTATCGCCTCCCACCGCACCATCACCGCCTCCGCCGACGGCACCGGGCTGCTATCCCATGCCGGGAGCCTGCTGCTGCTCAAGACCCTGCACCTCACAGGCCTGGACCGGGCGTTGTCGGCCCAGCTGGAGCGCTGGCGGCCGGAACGGGCGGTGCACGACCCCGGCAAGATCGTGGCCGACTTGGCGGTCAGTCTTGCCCTCGGCGGTGACTGCCTGGCCGACATCGCCCTGTTGCGCGCCCAGCCCGACCTGTTCGGCCCGGTCGCCTCCGACCCGACCGTCTCCCGCCTGATCGACCGGCTCGCCCGCGACGAGGTCAAGGCGCTCAAGGCCCTGCGCGCCGCTCGCGCCGCTGCTCGCCAACGCGCCTGGGACCTGGCAGGAACCGCAGCGCCGGGTAGCGACGGCGAGCTGATCCCCATCGACATCGACGCCACCATCGTCATCGCCCACTCCGACAAACAACACGCCGCACCGACCTGGAAACACACCTTCGGCTTCCAGTGCGCCATGAGGCGCTCTGGCGTATCCCCGGCATAGCTGGGAGGGACTTGAAAGGAGGTTCCTGGGCCTAATGACTTACCCGATCCGGAAACGGTGACGGGACCAGAGCATGTCAGGAAACTGGCGGCCATGCCGAGACGCTGCGGATGGCGCGCCAGGAGGCCCGCGTGACATGGCGAAAGCTGGATTGCCTGAACCCCAATCTCCAGCGGAGGCAACGGAGACTCCACCGGCAAGGCGTCTGAGGCCGGTGCCGTCGACTGCGGTGGCTTGATGGAAGGGCCGCCGCACCTTTCAGTCGGCGGAGCGACGCCCAGTCAGGGTGTTGAAGGAGATGAGTGGGGCGCCTACCTCACGCTGTTACGTACGTCGGAGACGAACATGGGATCGCCTACGGGATGCGAGTCCTACGGCGACGGAGTGCCCGTAGTAGTCGCAGGGGTCACGGCCTGCCGGGGAGGACGGGAAAGCCGTCCACAGGGCCAAGGGGCACAGGTGATCGGACATCCCGGTCTGGGAGGTATGCGAAATGCAGAGCGCCGAAACGGTGCTGGGTGTCCTGCGTGAACGCGGCAGGCACGGCCTGTCGTGTGAGGAGTTGTATCGGCAACTGTTCAACCCGCAGTTGTATTTGCTGGCCTACGGGCGGCTCTACTCCAATCACGGAGCGATGACGCCCGGGACGAGCCGGGAAACCGTGGACGGCATGTCGCTGGGCAAGATCGGACGCGTCATCGACGCGCTGCGCCACGAGCGCTTCCGGTGGAGTCCCGCACGAAGGATCCACATCCCGAAGAAGAACGGCACACGCCGCCCGCTCGGCCTTCCTTCCTGGACAGACAAGCTGGTGGCCGAAGTGGTGCGCCTGCTGCTGGAGGCCTACTACGAGCCGACCTTCCGCGACGCCTCTCACGGGTTTCGGCCAGGTCGCGGCTGTCACACCGCGCTCCGCAAGGTCGCGGACACGTGGCAGGGCACAACCTGGTTCATCGAAGGGGATATCGCCGACTGCTTCGGCAGCCTCGACCACGACGTCATGATGACGAGGCTGGCGGCGAACATCCACGACGGCCGGTTTCTTCGGCTGATCAGACACATGCTGCAAGCCGGATACCTGGAAGACTGGATCTTCAACGCGACGCTCAGCGGTTGTCCGCAGGGCGGGGTCGCGTCCCCGATCTTGTCCAACATCTATCTGGACCGGTTGGACGTCTTCGTCGAGACCGTCCTCATCCCGGAATACACCCGAGGAGGCTCCCGGAAACCGAACCGGGAGTATCACAGGACGTACTACGCGATGCGCAGAGCCCGCGAACGCGGCGACCTCGCCGAGTTCCGCGCCCTACGCAAACGGCTGCGGTCCTTGCCCAGCTCAGATCCCCGAGATCCGAGTTATCGCAGGCTCCGCTACATCCGTTATGCCGACGACATCCTGTTCGGGTTCGCCGGACCCAAGGCCGAAGCCGAGCAGATCAAGGCACGCCTGGCCCAGTTCCTGCATGAAGACCTCAAGCTCGAATTGTCGCCGGACAAGACCCTGATCACCCATGCCCGCACCCAAGCGGCACGGTTCCTCGGCTACGAGATCACCGTTCAGCACAGCACCACGAAGATCACGAACCGGCGGAGGTCCGTCAACGGCGTGATCCGGCTGCGGGTGCCGATCCCGGTGATCAACGCCTACTGCACTCGCTACCTCGACCGCGGCAAACCCGTGCACCGCTCCAACCTGTTCGCCGCCCCGGACCGGGACATCATCAGGACCTACGGAGCCGAGTACCGAGGCATCGTCCAGTACTACCTGCTCGCCAGCGACGTATTCCGCCTCGCCCGGCTCCGCTGGGTGATGGAAACCTCGCTGCTCAAAACGCTCGCCGGCAAGCACCGCTCGACCGTCGCGACCATGGCCCGGAGATACAAGGCCAAAGTCGACACCCCGGTCGGACCCCGCACGTGCTTGCAGGTCATCACGGAGCGTCCCGGCAGGAAGCCGCTGGTCGCGCGGTTCGGCGGGATTCCGCTGCGGCGGCAGAGAACCGCACTGGTCATCGACAAGTCCATGACCAGGACCGTTGTCCGGCGCAAGGAACTGATTTCCAGGCTCCTGGCCGGACGCTGCGAGATCTGCGGCGAAACGGACGACATTGTCGTCCACCACGTTCGCAGCCTCGCGGACCTGACCGACCGCAGGCAGCCGCACCCGGCCTGGGTGACGGTGATGGTCAAGAAACGGCGAAAGACCCTCGTGGTCTGCCGTGACTGTCACACCGCCATCCACGCCAGCGGCTGACGGAACCACGAAGATCACTGGAGAGCCGTCTGCGGTCAAAGCCGCACGGGCGGTTCGGGCCGGAGGTCACCGGAAAAGGACCCGCGCTCCGCGCGGGCACCTCGCCGGTGGCCTACCGGTGCTCCGATGACGGTCTTCGCCGACCACGGCGCAGGCGGCTCCGGTGAACCGCTGGCCATTCTGCTGCGACCGGGCAACGCCGGTTCCAATACCGCCGCCGACCACATCGAAGCCACCCGGCTGGCCCTGGCCCAGCTGCCCAAGCACCGCCGACGCCAGGTGCTGATCCGCACCGACTCCGGCGGCGGAACCCATGAGTTCCTGTCCTGGCTGACCAAGCCGGGTCGGCGACTGTCGTACTCGATCGGGTTCACCCTCACCGAGGAGGTGCAACAGGCCATCCTGCGCCTGCCCAAGAGCGCGTGGACGCCCGCCTACGACGCCGACCGTCAGGTCCGGCCCGGCGCCTGGGTGGCCGAGCTGACCGGCCTGCTGGACCTGACGGGCTGGCCGAAGGGCATGCGGGTCATCGCCCGCAAGGAGCGTCCGCATCCCGGCGCCCAGCTGCGCTTCACCGACATCGACGGATGCCGCGTCACCTGCTTCGTCACCGACGCCAAACGCGGTCAGCTCGCCGACCTGGAACTGCGCCACCGCCGCCGGGCCCGCGCCGAAGACCGCATCCGCTGCGCCAAGGACACCGGCCTGGCCAACCTGCCACTGCACCACTTCGCCCGCAACCAGATCTGGTGCGAACTCGTCGCCCTGGCCTGCGAACTGCTGGCCTGGATGCAGATGCTCGCGCTGCCCGGCACCGCCGCCCGCAGCTACGAGCCCAAACGCCTGCGCCTGCGCTTGTTCGCCGTGGCCGGACGACTCGTGCGCGGCAGCCGACGCGTGCGCCTGCGCCTGGCCGCCCGCTGGCCCTGGGCCCGCGACATCCTCACCGCCCTGACCCGCCTGCAAGCCCTGCCCGCGCCCACCTGACCAGCAATCAACCGACCCTACGACCAGGAAAGGACACCCGCGGGCCCGTGGAACCCCGCCCACCCGGCGCGACAGCTGGGCCGGCGCGCTGACCACTACCCGTAATCAACCCTCAGCCGGACCGCTCAGCCGACCAATCCTTGATCACGAAAGATCGAGGCTAGAGGCCGTCGCCGCTCGTGTCCGTCAGCACGAAGAGCAAATACGCCGACTCACCAATCGCGTGAGCTGAAAGCGTTAACCGGCCAACGCCGAACACCGACCTGATTAGCCGGATAAGCGCTCGACAACGCAGCGGCCGAGGCGTTCAACAGCACCCTCAAGGTCGAGTACGTGCACCGCCACCGGTTCCGCACCCGGGCCGAGGCCCGCCTGAAGATCGCCACCTGGATCGCCGACTTCTATAACACCAGCCGGCGGCACAGCGCCAACGACGGACTGCCGCCCATCACGGCCCAGCGCTCGGGTTGACGTCACCAGGGGCAAAGTAACTCTGCGTGACGAAGGTGAAGCCCGAGCCCTGCTCAGTGATCGGTGATGAGAGCGTCCAGGGCAGCGGTCTTGTCGGCCTCGGTGGGCAGGGCGTATCGGCGAGTGGTGTCCAGAGAGCCGTGGCCGAGGAGTTCGGCGACCAGGATGGGGTCTTTGCCGTCGCGGATGAGTTGGGTGGCGAAGGTGTGGCGCAGGACGTGCGGGCCGAAGGGGTCGGTGGGGTCGTCGTTGATGCCGCAGGCCTCGCCGAGGCCGGTAATGATGTCGCGGGCGGCGCGGTCGCTCAGGCGGCCGCCGCGGTGGTTGAGGAACACCGCGGTGCTGCTGGCGCCCTTCCAGCCGGCGCGGGTCTGAAGCCAGTCGGTGAGGACCTGGCGCAGGTCGGGGTGGACAGGCATGTGGCGGATCTTGCCGCCGTCGCGGCCCTTGCCTCGGATACGCAGCTCGCCTTTGCGGGCTGAGAGACGGACGTCGGCCAGGTCGAGGCCGACCACTTCGGAGATGCGCAAGCCCGCGAAGTAGGGCAGCAGCGCGAGGGCCTTGTCGCGCGGGCCGGCGGTGAGCTGAACGTGGCGCACGTAGCGGCGGGCGCGGCGGGCGTCCAGGGCGTGGGGTGCGGTGCGGCGGGAGTCGCGTTCGCGCCGTGCTCGGGGTTTGCCGAGGCCGCGGCGGGCGTAGAAGTCGTCGATGGCCGACAGGTAGGTGTCGATGGTGTTGGGGGCGCGGCGGCCGTTCTTCAGGTAGCGGCGGAAGTCGCGCACGGCGCCGGTGGCGGCGATGGGGTCGGTGAGCGGGTCGCCGTCCAGTGCGTCGGCGTCGGCCTGGTCGGCGAGCCAGGCCAGGTAGCCGCGCAGCCGGGAGTGGTACTTGGTCTTGCTGGAGTCGGCCAGCGGTGAGCGCTCCAGCGCGGTGGCGTACTCGGCGAGGATCGCCGCATACAGGCCGGGAAGCACGACCGCTCGTCTTCGGTTTGTGTTTCCGGAAGTTGATCCGGGGCTCTGCGAGATCTCTTTAGTTGTGTTTCCGGAAGTCACCCTTGGAGTCTCCTTCCGGAATTGCTACATTCCGGAAGCTCGACAATCCGGGCGAGTTCATGGCTCAGGCATGTCGGCGGCTGCGGTAGGCGGCGGTCTTGGCCCGGGCGGTGCAGGCGGTGCTGCAGTAGCGGCGTGACCCGTTGCGGGTGAGGTCGATATAGACGGCATCGCACTGGTGGGCCTCGCATTGCCCGAACCGGTCGGGGCCGTAGCCGTCCACGATCAGCGCGAGAGCGGTGGCGAACTCGCCGCCCATCGCTTCCACGTAGGTGCCGCCCGATCCATGGAAGTGCAGATGGAACGGCTGGCCGACGTCCTCGACCAGGTACGGTTGCGCGCCGTACCTGCGGATCAGGGCGTTGATGCGCGCGGCCTGGTCCGCTGCCTGCTCCGCCAGCAGCACCTCGCGCAGTTCGCGGGCCAGCTCGGCCAGGCGTAGACCGGCGTCCGGGTCGGCCCGCAGCGCCATCCCGGCGCGTTCGCCTGTTGCGGCGGCGACGACCGTCACCAACTCCTCTCCCTCCAGGCACCGCGTCCTGGCGCCACCTGGCCGGTGCGTGGTCGCCGCATTGACCAGCTCGGCTATCAGCGGCGCTTGCCGCGTCACGTTACAGGCTATTTCCACTTGACCAGTAACAACCTTTCCGATGTTATAGGCGTAACTGAAATTGATGGTAACGGAGTGCTTGTGGTCACGTCCTATCGCCGCCTGCTGATCCAGCCAGGCGTCCCCTTCCTGCTCGCCGTGGGGATGATCGTCAAGTTGAGCACTCCGGTGCTCAGCCTCGCGTTACTGCTGGCGGCCGTCGACCAGCTCGACTCCTATGCTGCGGCCGGCTTCGTCCTTATTGGGCACGCCCTGGCCTTGGCCCTGTGCGCGCCGCTGGGCGGCCGGCTGGCCGACCGTCATGGCGCGCGCCCGGTGCTGGCGGCCTACCTCGCCGCTCACGCCGTGGCCTATGGCCTGCTCTTGTCCGCCTACCAGGCCGGATCCGCCGCCATGGTAGGCGCGGCGGTGCTGCTGGGCGCCACCACACCACCCGTCGGCGCCGTGATCAGAGGCAGCTGGCCGCGGATCGTCCCGCCCGACTCGCTGCCGGCCGCCTACGCGGCCGACAATGCGGTCAACGAGGTGATGTTCATTCTCGGTCCCCTGCTGGTGCCGGTGTTGATGCTGGCGATGCCGACGGATCGTGTGGTGGCCGCCGCCGGCGCCTGCCTGCTGATCGGGACCAGCCTCATGCTCGTGTCACGCGGGGTACGCCAGGCGGCGTCGGTGACACCGGCCGCGAAGGCCGGTACCCGGCTGAGTCGGCTGGCCGGGCCCCTCAGCCACCGCCCTACCCTGGTCCTGCTGATCCTGGCCGCCTTCGGCACCTTCTCTTTCGGCTGCCTGCGCATCGCCACGGTGGCCGCGGCCACGAAGTTCGGCTCGCCGTCCTCGGCGGGAGTGTTGATGGGGCTGCTGTCGGCCGGCGCGCTCGTCGGCGCGCTCGGCTATGGATCTCGCACCTGGCCCATCTCCGGCAAGCGCCTGCTCATCGTCTTGTCCCTGGCCGATGGCGCCAGCATGCTCGCCGGAGCTTTCGCACCGGAATTCCTCGCCCTGGCCGTCCTGATCGCTGTGATCGGGCTGCTGACGGGGCCGCGCGACGCGGTTCAGCCCACCCTGCTCGCCGAGCATGCCCCCGCCCGCTACCGCACGGAGGTCTTCGCTTGGCTGAACACCTTCATGTGGACCGGCTATGGCCTGGGCACCGCCATCGCGGGCCAGCTGACCGGGCTCGACGACAGCGGGATCGCCGCATTCGTCGCCGCCTCGGCCATCGCACTGGCAAGCGCCTTCGTGGCCGCCATCGCCTACCGCCCCACACCGCCTGGATCGGGGCTGTCTTCGGCGCAGCCCGAACCGATACGACCGGACGCAGCCTAGACCAAGTCGTGACCTAGAGACTTGCTCTCATGTGACGCGATCAGGCGGAGAAGGCCGTGGCGCCCCTGCGGCCGTTCTGCGGGTGACCGCTTGAGACGACCGGATGAGAAGATCGAGCGATCTGGTGACGCCGGAGATACTCCCGACCACGGTGCCGGCATTCCGTAGCATCAGTTGCGAAGTAATGGATGCCAGGAGGGTGTCGATGGGCGGGCGCGACAGGCGGCGGACTACGGACGGCTCGGTTTCCTCCCGGATGGGGCGGCCGCCGTTCGCGGACCGCGATGCGATCGTGGCCGCGGCGTTGGAGATCGGTCTGGCGGAGTTCACCATGACCGCGGTGGCCAAGAGGCTTGGCACCTCGCACTCGACGCTGTACGGATACTTTCGCAGCCGGGATGAGCTGGCCGCGGCCGCAGTGGACCAGGCTGTGGACACGGTCGAGTGGCCGGAGCCCGGGCAAGACTGGCGTGCTTTCCTGGCCGAAACGGCATGGGCGCACTGGCGTCTGTACACATCCCACCCCGGACTGGCCGAAGAGATCATCTCCTTGAGGCTGACCTCCGCCGCCTTGGTGCGTCGCTACAACCGGACCGGTGTCGCCTTGCTGGGGTTCGGATTCAGCAGCCAGGACGCAGCGTTGATCATGGACATGGTCGCCGAACTGGTGGTGCAGGCGTTCATCGGCGCAGCGGAGGGTGAGCCAGGAACGCAGACATCGCTCGGCCGGCAGCGACGGCGCCGCGAGCTGATCGAGCCCTGGCTGGACGACTACGACCAGCGGCTGCGCCCTGTGCTCGCCGCGGCGGTCTCAGGACCTCCGGAGGCCTGGTTCGAGCGCAAACTGGATCTCTTCCTGGACGGCGCTGCTCAGCGCCGCCGCTGAGCAGCGTCCGTGTACGCCCCGTAGGAACCGCACCTGCCTGTGCCGCCCTCAATCAGGCTGACGACTTTTCGACAGACTGTTGTAAAGTGTCGGCCTATGACGGACGGGAGAGGCAAATGAAGCGCAAGCAGATCGATAGGAACACCACCGAGCCCGGCTCTTCGGGCGGCAGCGACCCCCGACGCTGGAAGATGCTCTGGGTGATCGTCACGGCCCAGTTGCTGATCGTGCTCGACGCCAACATCGTCAACATCGCACTGCCCTCAGCCCAAGCCGCGCTCGGCATGTCCGACGGCGACAGGCAATGGGTGGTCACCGCCTATTCGCTGACCTTCGGCGGCTTCCTGCTGCTCGGCGGCCGGGTGGCCGACCTGCATGGCCGCAAGAAGGCCTTCGTCGCGGGGCTGGTGGGCTTCGCGCTAGCCTCGGCGCTCGCCGGGCTGGCCCAAGACCCGTTGCTGCTGCTGGCCGGCAGAGCCGCGCAGGGCCTGACCGGAGCGTTTTTCGCCCCCGCCGGACTTGCCATGCTCACCACCTCCTTCACCGACACGAGCGAACGCGCCAAGGCCTTCGGCGTCTTCGGCGCGGCCGTCGGCACCGGAGGAGTGGCGGGCATGATCTTCGGCGGCGTGCTCACCGAGTACGCCTCCTGGCGCTGGTGCTTGCTGATCAACGTCCCCATCGTGGCGATCTTGCTGGTCGCTGCCGTGCGAGTGTTGCGTGACAGTCGATCCAGTGGACCGATTCGCTATGACCTGCCCGGCGCGCTGACCGCCACGCTGGGCATCGGTGCGCTGATCTACGCCGTCTCACAGGCGGAAGCGCGGGGCTGGACCCATCCTGTGTCCCTGGGCTTCGGGCTGGCAGGTATGGCGTTGCTGGTGCTGTTCGTCTGGATCGAGCACCGCTCGCCACAGCCGATGATGCCTCTGCGCGTGGTGGCCCACCGGGTCCGGGGCAACGGACACGTGATCAACTTTATGGCCGGTGGCGCTCTGTACGCCGCTTACCTGTTCCTCACCTACTACCTGCAAAGCGTCAAGCACTACTCCGCGCTGCAGGCCGGCCTGGCCTTCGTCCCCATGGCCGTTGGCATCCTGATCGGTGCCCTGGGCATCGGCAGGTTGCCCGCGCGTGTCACGCCCAGAACCATCCTGATCGGTGGCCTGGCTGTGGGCGCGCTGGGAATGGCCGGCCTGGCCACCATCGACCCCCACAGCGGCTTTGCCGTCCTGCTGATCGCCCAACTCGTGGTCGGCACAGGGGTGGGCGCCGCACTCACCACGATCGTCAGCATCACCTTGCAGGATGTCTTGCCCGAAGACAGCGGCATCGCCAGCGCGCTGACCAACGCCACCCAACAGATCGGCGGAGCCGTGGGCATCTCACTCCTGAACGTCCTCGCCCTCTCCGTCACCAGCACCGCCACGGACCCCCATTCGGCTCCAGCGCTCACCAGCGGCTACGCGGCGGCATTCCTGACCGGAGCCGGATTGCTGGCCGCATCAGCCCTAATCGCCTGGTTCGTTCCTCGCCCCTCCACCACGCCGCGATGACACAGGCCATACACATCAATGTCCACGCTTCGGGGAGAGGCCCCGAGAGCCTGCACGCGCTGCGCCGGGACCTGCACTACGCCCAGCAGGGCGCCATCACCAAGCCGGCCTTGGCTGACCAGACGGACCAGGCATGGTGTTTGACCGTTTTGACCAACTCTGTCATCGCGTGGACGACGGAGTACTACTCGCTGGCCGTGCGGCAGCTGCGGGCGGCCGGCCGGGACATTCCCGACGAGCTGCTGGCCCACATCTCCCCAGCACACAGCGAGAACGTCAACTTCTTCGGCGTAATCACCGTCGACGTGGAGGCCGAGCTGGCCAAGCTGGACGGCGGCGGCTGGCGGCCGTTGAGGACCGCCCAGCTGCGGGAGCTGGGACTGGCGCCCTGAACCGCAGGGACAACAATGGTGATGGCACGCGTGAGGGGCGGGCCGTCACCATCGACGTGCGGTTATGCCTCACTGATGGTGGTGCTGGTGTCTGATGTCGCGGGATTCGCCGGCCCAGAGGAGGCGAACGGCTGTGCCGTCTTCTGGTGTTTCTGGTCAGCATCTGCCCGCAGGGCTTGGTGGCGGATGCGCAGGCTTACCAGCCCGGTCACGGCCAGGCCGGCCAGGCCCAGCGCCATGCCGATCCAGGCCGGTGCCGCGTATCCGTGCCCGGTCTCGATAGTGAGTCCGGCGAGCAGGGAGCCGAGGGTGTTGGCCAGGTTGAATGCACCGATGTTGGCCGCCGAGGCCAGGGCGGGCGCTTGTGAGGCGCTGTCGAGCATCCACGTCTGCAATGGCGGGATTGTCGCGAAGGCCGCCACCCCGAACAGGACGATCGCGGCGATGAAGGCCGGTTGGTTGTCCGCCGCCACGGCGACGATCGCCGATAGGGCGGTGAGGGTGCCGACGGAGATGTAGACCGCGGGTAGCACGGCCCGGTCGGCCAGGCGGCCGCCGAGAAGGTTACCCGCGACCAGGCCGACTCCGAGCAGCCCCATGACCACGGGCACCGTTCCCGGGGAGAAACCGCCCACGTCGGTCATCATCGGCGCGATGAAGGTGATCACCGTGAAGACGGGCGCGAATCCGAACACGGTCATGGTCAGCGCGAGCCACACGCCGCCCTGCCGGAAGACACTCAGCTCGCGCAGGAGGCTCTGCTCTTGGGGGCGAGGGCGGGAGGGGACCAGCGCCGCCACCCCCGCAAGGCCGACCACCGCGACGGCGACGACGGCCCAGAAGGTGGCGCGCCAGCCGAACGCCTGCCCGATCGCGGTGCCAGCGGGCACGCCGAGGACGTTCGCCATACTCAGGCCGGAGAACATCACCGACAGCGCGCTGGCGCGCTTGGCCGGTTTCACCAGGTCGGCCGCGACGACGGCGCCGACGCCGAAGAAGGCGCCGTGGGAGAAGGCCGCGGCGATCCGCCCGGCCATCAGCACGCCGTAGGAGGGTGCCAGCGCTGAGAGGATGTTCCCGGCCAGGAAGAGGATCATCAGGGCGAGCAGCATGGTCTTGCGGGGCAGGCGCGCTCCCGCCATGGTGAGCAGGGGCGCGCCGATGACCACGCCGGCTGCGTATCCCGAGACCAGCAGCCCGGCGGCCGGAATGCTGACGTCGAAGTCGGCGGCCAGCTCGGGCAGCAGGCCGTTGATGATGAATTCGGTGGTTCCGATGCCGAATGCGCTGATCGCAAGGGCGAGCAGGGCCACAGGCATGAGGGGCTCCTGTCAGCAAAGAGGGAGAGGTCAGCGCGGGTAGGCGCCGCCGTCCAGGCTCAGCACTTGGTTGGTGAGATATCCGTTGCGCAGGACGGCCAGCGCTAGGTCGGCGACCTCCTGGGGTTGGCCGAACCGGCCGACGGGCAGTGCGCGGGGATCGGCGTTGCCAGGCAGCATGCGGGTGTCGGCGATCAGAGCGGGCGCCAGGGCGTTGACCGTCACGCCGCGGGAGGCGACGCGGGCGGCCAGGAAGTGGGTCAGGCCGTGCAGTCCGGCCTTGGAGGCGGCGTAGTCCGCGCCGATGATGCCGCCGGTGAAGGCGGCGACCGAGGACATGAACAGCACGCGCCCGTACCCGCGTGCGGCCATGCCCGGCAGGGCGTGCTGGGCCAGCAGGAAGGGGGCGCGCAGGTTGACCGCGAGCGTACGGTCCCACGCCTGGAGTTCGAGCGTGGTGTAGTCCTGCTGGAGCGCATGGCCTGCGTTGGGGATCAGGATGTCCACGGGGCCGCCGAGCGCGTCGGCGGCCTCATTCAGCAGTCTGGCCGGGACGTGCGGGTCGGCGAGGTCGCCGGCGAGCGCGACCGCGTCGACCATCGCGTTCTGGGCCTGGGCGACCAACGCGTGGGCCGGGTTGGAGTGTGAACCGTAGACGAAGGCGGTCTTTACGCCGGAGGCGATGAGGCGCTGGCCTAGTGCCTGGCCGATGCCGCCTGATGCCCCGGTGAGCAAGGCCACCCTGCCGGACAGGTCGTGATCGGTCATCTCCCGCCCTTTCCGGTGCACGCCGCGGTTGTACGGATGGTCGGCGGATCAAAGGTCTGCCGGGTGGCCTCCTCGCCGAAGGCATGGGACGAGATCCGCTCGTACGGGCTGATGACCGCCGGGCGGAATCCCGCCGTCCACGTCGGGATCGTCATGCCCGTGCCAGAGTGAAGCCGATGCCTGCGCCCATCCCCAGCCCGTACGCGAGCTGAATCAGCAGTTCCACGGCCGGCTCCAGGTAGCGGGCGTTGGCCAGCGGGCCGGCGTCCACGGCGTCGAAGCCGAGCTGCGTGCCCAACTCCAGCACGGTCTTCCTGGCGGCCTCATCGTCGGAGGCCACCGGCAAGAACAGGCCGGGGGTGTCCAGGGTGGCGGCGAACACGGTATTGAAGGCCTTGACCACCCGGGCGCCGGGCAGTGTGGCGGCGACCTGCTCACCCGCCGAGGTGGTGTGCCCGATGGTCAGCGACATGAAGTCGGCCGCCAGCGGGTTGGTGACATCGATCACGACCTTGTCCGCCAGGGCGGTCTTGATCTTGGCGTCGAGCTGGGCGATGGCGGGGAACGGCACGGCCAGCACGGTGACGTCGGCCTCGGCGACCTGCGCCGCGACCTGGTCCGGAGCGGTGGAAGAGTTCGCCGTGGTGACCGTGTGCCCGGCCGTGGCAAGACGGCGCTCCAACGCGGAGCCGACGTTGCCCTTGCCGATGATGCTGATCTTCATGAGTGGCCCTTTCCGAGATGTGAGGCGCGTCGATGCACGACACGAAATGCGTCGAATTCGACGCATCGGCGCAACGGAGTCGATCGTACGGATGCGTCGAATTCGACGCAACTCCGATAGGCTCCTCACATGAGCGAACCGCGGTGGTTGAACGAGACGCAGATGCGCGCCTGGACCGGCTTCCTGGAAACCTCCGGCCTGATCCAGCGCCATGTCGAACGCCAACTTCGAGACGACGCCGGCCTCACCATGATCCAGTACGAGATCCTGCACTGGGCCAACGAGTGCGCCCCCCAACGCCGGTGCATCACCGAGCTCGCCGACCTGATGATCACCTCGCGCAGCGGCCTGAGCTACCAAGTGGCCCAACTGGAGAAGGCCGGCCTGCTACGCCGCGAAACCGACACCAACGACGAACGCAGGGCCATGGTCGTCATCACCGAAGACGGCCAGCGACTCCTCGAGAAGACCGCGCCCGGACATGTGGAGGCGGTCCGCGACGGCCTGATCGACCTCCTGACCGACGAGGAGATCGCCCAACTCGCCGACATCATGGACGGTGTGCGCACCCGGCTGCGTCCCCGTGTACTGCCGACCGCCTCCCGCAAAAGGGCCCCCTGATCGGCACGCCGACCCGCGGCTCTCTCGCGCAGTCCCACCCAGGAACACCCGTCCCACCCAGGACCGCTCGGCAGCGTGACACAGAATGTGAATTATCTGTCACACTGGCTGCCGCCGGGTCACCTTCGCCCAGCTCGGCGCCCGCCGCCGCGCAGGCGACTCGGCTACATTATGTGTCACATCGCCTTTCGGGAGGCGGCTCCGTGTCCATCGTGGCGTTCCCCAGCCAGCCCGACCTTGCGACCGCCAGCGTGACGGTCACGGCTGCGGTCGAGCGTTTCCTCGACTCCCTCGCTGCGGCCACCACCCGCGCCGGCTACGCCGAGACCCTCACCCGGCTGACCGCGGCCACCGGCCCGCACCATCCGGTCGCCGTCCTGCAGCCCGAGCACTACGCCGCGGTGATGGACCACTGGAACGCCGCGGCCGCCGCGACCTGGAACCGGCACCTATCCGCGCTGACCTCGTTCACCGCCTGGGCCCAGCGCCAGGAACTGCTGGCCACCAACCCGGCCCGGCGGCTGGAACGCCGCAGGACGGCACACCGAGGCGACCGCGCCATCCCGCGCACCCGGTTGGAGACGCTCTTCACCGACCCCGCGCCCGCCTTGCGGGAAAGAGTCCTGTGGAGGGTGCTGTACGACACGGCCGGCCGCGCCGACGAAATCCTCACCCTCAACGTCGAAGACCTCGACCTGGAGTTCCGCCGCGCCCGCGTCGTCTCCAAGAGCGGCGCGATCGAGTACGTACACTGGGCCACCCCCACGGCCCGGCTGCTGCCCCGCCTGCTGACCGGCCGCACGACCGGACCGGTCTTCCTGACCGACCGGCGCGCCCCCACCTCTGGACGCCGAACGCCGGCAGCCGCCGACATCTGCCCCGTCACCGGGCGAGGCCGACTGTCCTACCCGCGCGCCGAGTACCTGTTCAAGACCGCCTCCGCAAAGCTCGACCCGCACCGGCAAGGGTGGACCTTGCACCAGCTCCGCCACTGGGCGCTGCAGCACCTCGCCCAAGCCGGCCGAACAGCGCCCGAACTGCAGGCCAAAAGCCGCCACCAGCATCTGGCCAGCCTCGGCCGCTACGTGCGACTCGGTGAAGAGACCTCCGCCCGCATCACCGCCGAAGCCGACCCCGTCCAGCGTCGCCGTACCCGCTGACCCCCACATCACCCGGTAGACCACCGCATCACGAGCCGTCCCGCACCAGCGGCACCTGATCATCGTCGGGGTCAGGCTCGACTCGATACCCAGCCTTCACCAGATCGACCCGATACCGCGTAAGCTCCGGCGCGGAACCTCGGCCTCGACGGCGCACGCGACAAGGAACGGCGCCCCGTCGTCCCCGCCCTCGACAAACCCGTCATGGCGTTCGCTGAATTCCCGCCGTTCCGCCTTGCGCAGCACCGTCCGGATGACCTCAGCGTCCCGATCCCGCGCGGTCCACAGCGGCCGACCGCTCGCGCCGTACCCAAACTCCGGCTTGTCGCTCATGGCCCACACGGTAAGTGAATCGAGACTGCAGTCACTTGGGCATACATCGTCGCAGGTCAGGCAAATCCGTTGGAAATTTCCCAGGACTAGGAAATAACCTCTGTGTTCCCGCGTCCTGAGGCTGAGCGGGGCGCACCCCTTCTGACCTGTGACCTGGTGCTTCTGGTCGCCCCGTGCCGAGG
>NZ_JBEZDU010000047.1:0-50703 GCF_040648495.1 Nonomuraea sp. NPDC049129
GAACATCACATGATCGACAAGCGGCAAGCCTCATCCGTCCTGCTGAGGACCGCTGTGGCATAGAACCGTCTCCACGTTTTCGGGGGATTGACACATCCGCCCCATTCCCGTGGGTCACTGTTGCAAGGCCGTCCTCCACGGGCCACGAGGACATGCCATGAGCGATATTCTCCGTGCATGGGACGTGATGAACGTGGTGTGACTCCTCAGAATGAGGACTTCTCGGCCTGGTACAACGAGCTGGTTGCCAAGGCGCAGCTCGTTGACAGGGGACCCGCCAAGGGCACCATGGTCATCCGACCGTACGGCTACCGCCTGTGGGAGCTCATCCAAGAGGAACTTGATCGCCGGATCAAGGACACCGGTCATGAGAATGCTTACTTCCCTCTGCTGATCCCAGAGAGTTACCTTCGGCGAGAGGCCGATCACGTCGAGGGATTCTCCCCTGAGCTCGCCGTTGTCACTCACGCTGGCGGTAAGGAGCTCGAAGAGCCGCTGGTCGTTCGGCCGACCTCAGAGACAATCATCGGCGAGATGATGGCCAAGTGGGTCTCATCCCATCGAGACCTTCCGCTCCTGCTGAATCAGTGGGCCAACGTCGTGCGCTGGGAATTGCGGCCCCGCATGTTCCTGCGCACGACGGAATTCCTCTGGCAAGAGGGTCACACAGCACACGCCGACGAGGCGGACGCCATGCGCGAGACGATGCTGGCACTGGATCTCTACACGGAGGTTGCGCGGGACATCGCGGCGATCCCAGTAGTACCTGGCGAGAAGACACCTGGGGAGCGGTTCGCCGGCGCAGTGCGTACCTTCACCATCGAGGGCATGATGAGGGACGGCAAGGCGCTCCAAGCTGGAACCTCCCACTACATGGGCACGAATTTCGCCAAAGCCTTCGACATCCAGTACACCTCCGAAGCTGGTCGTCTCGAACTGTGTCACACCACTTCATGGGGCATGTCGACGAGGATGATCGGCGGCGTCATCATGACCCACGGCGACGACAAGGGCCTGGTCCTACCACCTAGACTCGCCCCCTATCAAGTTGTAATCGTGCCGATTGGACGTGGCGATCAGGGCGCGCAGACCTCGGCCGCGGCACTGGAGCTTGCAGGGCGACTTAAGGCGGCCGGTATACGTACCCATGTCGATGATCGCGCACAGCTTTCACCTGGCTTCCGGTTCAATGAATGGGAGCTGCGCGGCGCCCCTATCCGGCTGGAACTCGGTCCGCGTGATCTTGAGTCTGGCACTGTAGTGATGGCCAAGAGGCTGGGCGACGAAGGCAAACAAAGCATCTCGCTGTCTTCTGCACCGGAGCTCATTCCTGGCGTACTGGAGGAGTTCCAAGCCTTCCTTCTTCAGCGGGCTACCGAATACCGCGACAGTCACACCATGAGAGTGGACACCTGGGACGCCTTCACGAAGGCGGTGGCATCGGGATGGGCGTTGGTCTTGCACTGCGGCAGACCCGCCTGTGAGGACGACATCAAGGCCAAGGTCGCAGCAACTCCACGCTGCATTCCGCTCGACGGTACTCCGGAGACCGGATGGTGCATGCATTGCGGTGAAGCATCGGCATATGGCAAGCGTGTCATTTTTGGGCGGGCTTACTGATCACGGTTACCACGATGCTCCGTGAGCCGGGGCTGAGGAACGAAGTCCCGGCTCGTCGATCGCCCCAAGCACGTACGGCGTCCAGCCATGCAGTGGCGATCGTAGGGCTGCATCTGTGCGGCGGCGCGGCAACCCCGGCCAGAGCGTCCGGTCAGTACGGCGGGGCGGGCGTGCGGTGCCCGGCCCGGTGTCCCGCCGCTGTCCGGGACCGGCCCCCAGGCCGCACGCCCGGACGGCGGGCGGGCGGAGGGCCGGTGGTACGGCGGCGCGCCGCGCCGCCGCTTGATACCTATGAGATCAATTCGGCAAGTTTTCCAGCGCCAAAGCCCAGGGGTAGCTGTCGATGCGTTTCCCGCCAGAGCTGGGCGGGTGTGGCTCGAACTGAGCTGGGCCGAGTAGGACTCGGACTCCTTCAGACCTGAGCTGGTCAACACTGCGTTGGAAGGGGGCTCGTGAGGCTAGGGCGGTGTTGACGAACGGCAGGATGACTACTGGAATGCCGAGTCCAGGGGCCTCGGAGAGCAGGCCGAGCGCGTAGGTGTCGGCGATGCCTGAGGCGAAGCGCTGCCGTTGCCTGCCGGGCTCTCTGTTAGCAAGGGTGTTAGCAAGATCTCGACTTTGTCCTGACAAACAGATGGCCTCTGAACAAGAAATCCCTGTTCAGAGGCCATCTGATGGAGAGCCGACGAGGGGAATCGAACCCCTGACCTTCTGTTTACAAGACAGATGCTCTGCCGATTGAGCTACGTCGGCGCGGCCTATCAGTGTAGACGGTCAGCGACCCCGATGACGAGCCACCTCGTACAACGCCACCCCAGCCGCCACCCCAGCGTTCAACGACTCCGCCGCCGCCCGCATGGGAATCCGTGCCACAACATCGCACTGCTCCCGCACCAGCCGCGACAGCCCCTTGCCCTCGGAGCCCACCACGACCACCAGCGGCTCGTTCAGCAGGTCGACGTCGCCGATGTCCGCGCTGCCCTCGCCATCGAGTCCGATCACGAACAGGCCGGCGTCCCGATATTCACGCAGCGCCGCCGTGAGGTTGGACGCCCGTGCCACGCGGAGGTTGGCCAGCGTGCCCGCGGAGGTTTTCCAGGCCCCGCCCGTCACTCCGGCCGAACGCCGCGACGGGATCAGCAGCCCGTGCGCTCCGAAAGCGGTCGCCGAACGCGCGATGGCGCCCAGGTTGCGGGGGTCGGTGACGCCGTCGAGGGCCACGACCAAGGGGACTTCTGCGGCATCCTGCGCCAATTCGACCAGCTCAGAAGGGTGCGCATAGTCATAGGCCGGGATCTGAAGCACGATCCCCTGGTGAACGGCGCCTTCGGTGAGCCGGTCAAGCTTCTCGCGGGTCGATTCGAGCAGCGCGATGCCCCGCTCCGTCGCGACCTTGATCGAGTCGCGTACGCGGTCGTCGCTCTCGATGCGCTGCGCGACATATAGCGCGGTGGCCGGCACTCCGGCGACCAGGGCCTCGAGCACCGGGTTTCGGCCGCCGATGTATTCGGGCGCGTCCTCGGAACGCCGCTGCCGGGCCGGAGCGGGCCGCCGTCCGCCGCCTTGCTCTTCGCGGGCGATCCGCTCGGAACGGGCCTTGTCCTTGTACCAGTGACGCATCTCGGCAGGCGGGGTGGAGCCCCTGCCCTCGAGCCCGCGGCGTCCCTGCCCACCGGTGCCCTTGGACGGGCCCTTCTTCTTCGCGGGCCTGCCCGATGCCCTACCGCCAGCTGCCATGGCATTAAGCGTACTCGGGCCACCACCCATCTCACGCCTCACTCAAGATCACACCCTGCTACGAGCGGGCCCTCAGGTCGATAGGCGCAGTTGGTTCACTTGCGAGGCCGATAGGGGGCGGCAATCCCGGCGCACTCCCTCCCAACCGATTCGGTTACTCTATGTACATACACATGTTCATATTGTTTCCCGGAAGGTGAAATATATGGATAGGCGAACGTTCTCCAAGCTGCTCCTCGCGGGAACGGCCGCGGCTTCACTGCCCAACCTCCCGGCCGCCTCGGCCTCGGCGGTCGTACCCGACAACCGGAAGACGCCGGTGAAACAGATCAAGGCCGGTGTCCTGAACATCGGGTACGCGGAGGCCGGTCCCGCCGCCGGTCCCGCGGTCATCCTGCTGCACGGATTCCCGTACGACATCCAGAGCTTTGTCGAGGTGACACCCCTACTGGCAAAGAAGGGCTATCGAGTGATCGTCCCTTACCTCCGGGGCCACGGCACGACCCGCTTCCTCTCAGACCGGACATTCCGGAACGCCCAGCAGTCGGTGATCGCCCTCGACATCATCGCCCTGATGGACGCCCTCAAGATCGAGAAGGCGATCCTGGCCGGGTTCGACTGGGGATCGCGTACGGCCGACATCATCGCCGCCCTCTGGCCCGAGCGCTGCAAGGCCCTGGTCTCCGTGAGCGGCTACCTGATCACCAACCGCGAGGCGCAAAAGGAGCCCCTGCCGCCGCGAGCCGAGCTGGCCTGGTGGTACCAGTACTACTTCGCCACCGAGAGGGGCCGGCTCGGCCTCGAACGGTACCGGCACGATTTCGCCAGGCTCATCTGGGAGAACGTCTCCCCGACCTGGAAGTTCGACAATGCCACGTTCGAGCGCACGGCGGCGTCCTTCACGAACCCGGACTGGGTGCCCATCGTGATCCACAACTACCGCTGGCGGCTGAGCCTGGCCGCGGGCGACCCGAGGTACGACGGCATCGAGAAGCGACTGGCCGCGGCTCCCGCCATCTCCCTGCCCACGATCACCCTCGACGGCGAACGCGACCCCTTCACCCCGGCAGGCGGCGGCTCCGCCTACCGCAAGCACTTCACCGGCAAGTACGTACACCGGACCCTGCGGGGAGTCGGCCACAACGTGCCGCAGGAGGCCCCGCAGCCGTTCGCCGAAGCCGTCGTCGAAGTGGACAGGCTCTGAATCTGATATGAGCTACGACGCCCCCTGCCCACCCATCCGAGCCTCCGGCTGAGGGAATCGGAACAACCCGTGCAACCTCCCCAAAGCCTCAAGGTCCCCAAAAGCCCTCGCAGCTCCGCTCTTGATCGCATCGCCAAGCGTCCCCTGCCCCGCCCCCATGTCCACCAGAACATCGTCATCCATCTCAATAACGACATCCGGCCGCTGAGCGGGCCCATGCACCGTTTCGATCGTCCCGTCGTCGACCCGAGCGTGAAAGACCTCATCGGAAACCCGGAACTCGTACACCGCCCGCAACCCCACCGCCGCCTCCGGCTCGAAGCCGACCCGCAGCGCCAGCACCGCCCACCCGGCCTGGAACGCCTCCCCTTCCTTGCGCTCCCCCATCGCCCACTTCATGCCCCACCGCGCCAGAGCCAGCACCGCAGGCCCCAGCTCCTCGCCGGCTTCGGTCAGGGCATAAGCAGGGGTACGCGCCGGCGCAGGCAGCACGATCTTGCGTACCAGCCCCTCACGCTCGAGATGCTTCATCCGAGCCGCCAGCAGCCCGGTGCCCAGCCCGCGAAGGCTGTGCTGCAGATCTCCGAACCGCTTCGGCCCGGTCAGCAACTCGCGCACGAGCAGCAGCGTCCACCGCTCGCCCACGATGTCCAAGGTCCGGGCAGTGGCACAGAACTGGTTGTACGATCGCTGATCCACTTCAACATTCTAAGCTTCGGGCTTCCTGATTCTGAACTTCCTAGTCAGAGGCGGTCTCGGCCAGGTCGCCGGTCATCTCGGAGGGCAGACCAAGTACGGGAGAAAGGGACAGTCGAGCCGCGACGACCTGGCCCTGCCCAAGGCCCGTCAGCAGTTCGCCCACGACCGCACCTACCTCCCGACGCTCAACCGCGATCTGACCGCCCGGGCCCGTCAAGGCCCGGGGACGGCTGAACGCGGAGCTATCGCAGGGGATCGCCTCGGCCGCGCGACGGCAGACAGGATGCACCGGTTCCCGCCTGCGTCGTCGCCTGAGTTATGCAGCGCATCCGCACGCTGACCACCGCCATCTGGCACAACGACCAGACCGGACAGCCCGTCCTGCGCTCACTGACCGCCTACGACCACCAACCCTTGGGATCGGTCATCTAGTTGGGCGGCGCCAGGGTGCGCAGGACGCAGAACTCGTTGCCCTCGGGGTCGGCCATGACCACCCAGCTTCGGTCCGGGCCTTGGCCCACATCTCTCTTGATGGCGCCGAGGCCGAGCAGTCTGGTCACCTCGTCATCGGTGCTGCCGTCGATCGGGCTGACGTCGAGGTGAAGCCGGTTCTTCACGGTCTTGCCCTCGGGCACCTGGATGAACACCAGGGTGGGCGACATCTGGCGGGCCCGGACCTCCTCGACGGTCGGCTCCCAGGAGCCGATCTCGACCTTGCCCTCGTGCCGGTCGATCACTTTGAAGTCCAGGACCTCGCACCAGAAGGCCGCGAGTCTCTCCGCATCGTGGCAGTCCACAGCCAACTCGGTGAATCTACTTGTCATGTCTCTCCCAGATGTTTCACGGCGTTCCGAACCATGCGGAAAGTGCCTCACGCAGCGGGGGCGTGGCGCTGTCGGCGGGTTCGTCGAGGGTAGCGGCCCAGGCGATGTGGGCGTCCGGCCTGATCAGCAGCGCGTCGGCCGTTCGATCGTCGGTCTTGGCGGTGTGGATGTCGACGCGTTGCCGCCAGTCCTGGGCGGTTTCACGGAGTTCTGGGCGGTCGGCGAGGTCGAGCAGGGCGGGCCGGGCGGGGTGCAGGAGGTCGGCGACGTCGGTCGTGCCCTGGTCGGTGTGCAGGGTGAGGTTGGGGGCGAAGGTGCCGGCCAGCGGGTGAGGGCTCGTACCGGGCATCGGGTAGCGGCCAGCTTCCAGGCCAGGTTGACCGCGTCGAGCATGCCGGCGTTGAGTGCCACCCCGGTGGCCGGGAACAGGTGCGCCGCGTCACCGGCCAGCAGGATCCGCCCGTGGCGGTAGCGTTCGGCGATGGCCATATCCGCCCGATTCCTTCCCGAGCACTACGTCGACCCTGAATTGCCGAATGCCGCAATTGCTGCGAGGCTCAAAGTGGGCTCGGCGTGAGCGCCTATCGTGTAAAGCCGGGAAGGATTACACTGCTGCGTTGAATCCCTTACATAGGCCCCTGACCTGCGAATTTGATTGTCCTAATAGCTCTGGACAATGTTCGGATGACTTTACAGGGCAGATCGCTTGCCGGAGCCGGGCAGTGGCGGTCAGAGTGGTGCCGTTCCCAGTTCCGGGGTTCGTTATCGGCGCCATTGACGGGCGTGCGGATATTCCGCTGAATCGCTGTACGCGGTTGATCGGAGACTCCCGAGTCGGAAAGTGCAGAGGATTTCTTTGAAAGGAGATCCGATGATCGGACGAAAAGGGATTACAGGAGCGGCTCTCGTCGTCGGGCTGACGGCCGGGCTTATGGCGGGGTCGTCAGCGTCGGCGCAGGCGGGGCAGGGCGTCACCGCTGTCTCGGACAGCTCGGGCGTCCTGGCAGCACCGGGCTGGTCGGCCAAGTCGTACCTGGGGATCAGTTACCACGACCGTTGCAAGGGCTGGCAACGGATAAAGACCCCGTACAGGAGCGGCGCTTACATCACGACCAGCAGGCAGGTCCACTGCGAGAAGGGCGAGTGGGGCCGCCGGGCCGTGGTCAAGACGAGCCTCCAGCAGTATCGCGGCCTCGGTTTCTGGCGGACGAAGGCCACCTCGGAGGTGAAGAAGGGAAGGGAGGCGTTCACCGTGACGACGACACCTTCGTGGAAGTGCTCCGGCGGTAGCCAGCTCTACCGGAACCAGACCAAGGTGCATCTCTACTCCCTCCTGCGTGGCAGCGAAGTGGCCACCCTGTACAAGCGGTCGCAGGAGCGTCGGATCCGGTGTTGATCCCGGGCTGGGACGGGGACGTAGCTCGGCCGGACTTCGGCCCTTGGCGCTCGCGAGAGCGCCAAGGGCGTCTTCTTCCGAAGGAGTGAGCGGCGGATGGGATCGCCTGAGAGAAGGCATGTCCCGGCGTGGCGTGTGATCGTCGGCGGGATCGTGCCGGCCGCCGTGGCTTTCGTGCTGTGGGCGACGGTCTCGGTGGCGGAGGAGAAACCGTACGAGGACGTCAAAAGGCAGTACATCGCCGCCGTAGACGCGGTGTGTGAGGAAGCCTCCCGACAGTCGGATCTCCGCGAGGAGCCACCCGCGAACCTGCGCGAGGAGGTGGACGAACTGCGCCGCGCGTCGGAGTCGATGACCAGCACCATCGCCGCGATAGAAGCGATCGCGCCGCCCGGTGGTGACGTCCCGCGGGTGCGGGAGAGGTTTTACGTGCCCGCCAGGGCACTGGTCGCGAGCCTGCGCGAACTCAGCGGAAGCGCGGAGACGGCGATGCGCACAGGCAGGGAGGGCGAGGCGAAGAAGGCGGTGGAACAGTCCTTGGAACCGGACGAGAACGAGAAGGCGCTGCGATCCTTCGCGGCGGAGTACGGCTTCCGGGCATGCGCGGGCGAATGACCACGCCCCCGAGTAGACCGCAGAATTCCGGACTTATTTGGACAATTCAGGTAATCTCATTTGCTCTCAGGTGTCACAGGCCATGCCGGAGTCGTCGGCACGGCCGGATGACGGCGCCGGACAGGGCAGGTGAAGATGCCGGAATTACCAGGGTCATCAGGCTCGCAGGGGGACGAGCCTGGCCCGCTGCGGACGGGCATGGGATCGCGGCCTGGGCGAAAGCCGGTCCGGCTGGACCCGGCCGCGAGCCCGGTGGCGGCCCTCGCGTATCGACTGTCGGAGCTCAAGGCGGAGGCGGGCGACCCGTCCTACGCGGAGATGTCGACCCGCATGGGCGCGGCGGCCTCGAAGTCCTCGCTGGCCGCCGCCGCCCGGGGGCAGGTACTCCCGACCTGGGAGACGACGTGGGAGTTCGTCCGGGTCCTCGCCGTCGACCGGCTGAAGCAGGACGCCGCGGAGGCCAGGCGCGAGTGGCGATCCCACTGGGAGCAGGCCGCGAGCGCCGCACGTAGCGAGACCATCGAGGACCGTACGGGTCACGACCAGACCTACGCTGGGCAGGCGGAGCACCTCGAACGCCGAGCCCGGCCTCTCCTTGCCAGAAGGCTGGCCATGATCGCGGCGGTCGCGACCGCCGGTGCCGCCCTCTTCATCTGGCTCGCCCCACTCTCCGGAAAGAACAAGCCCACCACGTCGGCCACCCCCGCTCAGGCTGCCTCCTCCTACGACGATTCCGCCTTCGAGCAGGACGTCACCCATCCGGACGGCACGGTGGTGAAGACGGGGACGGAGTTCACGAAGATCTGGCGGATCAGGAACACCGGCACCATCCCATGGCGGGGACGCTTTCTCACCCGGCTGAACGACACCCCGTGCCGCGCCCCCAAACGGGTCGAGATCCGCGTGGTCCAGCCGGGCGAGCCCGTCGACATCGCGGTACGCGTCCGCGCATCGGACTCCCCCGGCAGATGCAAGATCTACTGGAAGATGACCGACGAGACCGGGACTCAGCTGCTGTCCGCCAAGAAGCCGATCTTCCTGGACGTGGTCGTCGGCTGATCCCCTCTCGAAGCAGGTCTTGGCCGGGTCGAGGGACCGGCCTGTCACATCCGCCTCGGCACACCCACCGCGCGGGTTGGGGGTGGCTCGAACGCCCGCGGCTTTGCCCGGTAACTCCAGGTGATGACGGTGCTCAAGAGCGGGCGACGCGGTTGAGTACGTCGTGGATCAGGGCGACCACTCACACTACGAAATCACCCGCACGAGCCCTTAGAAGTACGGCAGTGACAGCACCCGGATCGGTGAGCGGCACATCATGTGGCCCGTCCAGCGCGACGGTTCGATAGCCGACCGCCTCGGCGAACCTGTCGAAGGCGAAGGTCTGCGGCCGGCAGTAGGCCCCTGTCCCAGGGATCCGATCGACGGCCCCGGTCAGGCGCGTGCCTTCGGTGAAGGTACGCAGCGGCTGCGGACGCAACCGCTCCTGAAGCCACGCGGCGTCGGCCGGATCGGTGATGCCGAAGAGCGCCGGCGCGGGAGCGGGCACCTGCCAGCCATCGGCCGAAGCCTGAACGAACTTCACGAACCCTTCGGGAGCAAGGCTGAGCAGGCTGTCCCCGTTCGTCCCGGCCCAGCCCTCCACCATGATCACATGGTCAACGCGTTCGGGACGGAGGTCGGCTGCCTGCCGTACCACCAAGCCCCCGTAACTGTGCCCAACCAGCACAACACCGCCGCCAGAGCGGACATCGATCTCTCGACGGCTCTCGGCCTCGACCCCAGCCTCAGTCCCGGTCTCGGCTCTAGCCCTAGCCCTAGCCCCGGCCCTGGCTCCAGCCTCGGTCTCGACCCCGGCTCCGGCGCCCTTGATCTCGGCGCCTTTGGTGTCGGCGCCGATCTCGGCTCCGGCAGCGTCGATTGCGGCGACGACCTGTGCCACATGATCATGCAGACCCACGTCACGGCCGTACACGAGGTCAGGAACGACGGTGCGCGCTCCCGCGCGTTCGAGCAAGGGAACGACGCGATCCCACGCCCAGGGACCATGCCAAGCACCGGAAACCAGAACAAAGGTGGTCATGGACGGATCTCCGCGCGAAGCCGCGGCAGCACCCGGTCGGCGAACTCCTCCAACGCCGCGCGATGGTCATCGACGGCGAACCGGATCACCACGTGCCGCACCCCGGCTGAGGCGTACGCGCTCAACCAATCGACCGCATCGGCAGCGGATCCGGCGAACGTGGCCTGAATGGACTCGATGAACTCGAGCGGCGCGTTGTAGTAGCGCTCAATACTGGTCCGCAGACGGCCTCGCGCCCGCTCAGGGTCATCATCGAGACAGACCGTCGCGTACAGCGCAGGCGTGATCACGCGCACTCCCTCACCCGCAGCAGGCCCCACCAGGGAGTCCGCCTCACCCACGGCAGACTCCGCCAGAGGTTCCACCTCACCCACGGCAGGCTCCACCACAGATGCCGCCTCGCCGTACGCAGGACCGCCCAGGCGTGCCACCTCACCAGACCCACGACCGCCCAGATGTGCCACCTCCTGGACCACGCCCCATTCATGGGCGTACGTCTCACTTGTCGGTGGATACGGCAACCACCCATCGGCCAGTCGTCCCACGCGCCGCAGCGCTGCCGCGCCGCTTCCCGCCAGCCAGATCGGCGGCCCCCCTACCTGCGCGGGCTTGGGTTCCAGCACCACATCTTGGAAGTCGAAATGCGCGCCCTGGTACGACACCGCCCCGCCGCCGGCCCACAGGCGCCGCATCACGTCGATCGACTCTTCGGTACGGCTGACCCGGCGCTTGAACGCGATGCCGAGCGCGTCGAACTGTGCCTCGGTGTTCGGATGCGGGAATCCGGCGCCCATCCCGGCAATGAGGCGCCCGTCGGCGATCCGGTCCAGCGTGGCCAGTTGGTGTGCCAGCAGGATCGGATGACGCAAGGCGGGCAGGAGCACGGCCGTGCCGAGCGTCACCCGTTCCGTCGTGGCGGCCACCGCGGACAGGAGCATCAGCGGATCCGCGCGGTGCCGGGTCACCGGGCTGTCGCCGGCCCAGACGGAGTCGAAGCCGAGGCTCTCAGCCAGTCGCGCCTGCTCGACCAGCGCGGACGGCTCCCGATCTCCCAGAACGACCCAGTCACGTGTCGGCAGCAGATAGCCGACCTGAGGGCTCGTCATAGTTCCTCCAGCGAAGTGATCACGATCGGATCTTAAAGCATTGACTTCCTGTTTTTGAAGTCTACGATTCACTTTCAAGAAGACGATGGTAAGGACTCCGACATGACGAAACCGCTCTATACCGCGCAGGCACAGGTGACCGGTGGCCGGGTACACGGGCACGGCCGCTCCAGCGACGGGATGCTGGATGTGAACCTGCGCCAGCCGAAAGAACTGGGTGGCGATGGTGATGGGACGAACCCGGAGCAGCTGTTCGCGGTCGGCTATGCCGCCTGCTTCTCCGCTGTCCTGACGATGCTCGGGCAACGGCAGGGGTTGGAGGCTGGGGACGCGGCGGTGGACTCCAAGGTCATGCTGATCCCGAACGCCAACGGCACGTTCAAGCTCGGGGTCGAGTTGGACGTCACGCTGCCCTCGATCGAGGACCCGGCGCAGGCCGCCGGTCTGGTGCGCACCGCGCACCAGGTGTGCCCGTACTCCAACGCCACACGCGGCAACATCGACGTCGCCCTGTCAGTGAATGGCTCCACACTCTGAGGTGAACACGCAGCCACGAGTCCAACGTGCCAGCTCAACGCCAGGCTCGCCGAGCAACGACCTCTGAGCTGCCCTGGGTTGGGTGGAGGCTCTGGTGTGCCCTGGCTTAGGTGGAGGTGGATTCTGGGTTCTTGTGCCACTTGATGAGTGGAAAGTGGCATGGGACGACGGGGCTACCCGCCGGAGTTCCGGCGCAAGGTGCTGGATTACTCGAAGCGGGCCGCACGGTTACCGAGTTGGCCCGCGACTTGGACATCAGCACCCAGACGATCTACACCTGGCGGGGGCCCATTGCCTGACACGGTCTCGCTTGACGCACGGCTCGATCTTGTGGCGGCTATCGATGTACCGTGTCGTCGACGCCGGGACGGGGTGAGCGGGATGCATGCGGAAGAACGTATCGAGCGGGCCAGGGTGGCATACGAACGCGCTGTCTACGCCGGCGAGACCGCTGGGCTGGCAGGAGCGGAGCGGGAGCTGGACAAGGTCGAGGCTGATCTTGCCTTGGCTCGGGGCCGGATCCTGCACGCGCGGTTTCTCGAAGACCGGCAGGAGGTCACGCATGAGTTGGCCTTGTTCGAGCGTGCGACGCAGCTGTATCGAATGCTCGGCGATCTACCCGGCCTGGCCGAGTCGCTGTTCTGGGTGGGCTGTTTTCATCAGGTCGTACGGGGTGACACCCGTACGGCCATCCCGCTGTTCGAGCAGTCGTACGAATTGGCGACGCAGGCCGGAGATCGGTTCACCCAGTCCGAGGTGCTTCGGCATCTTGGGATCGCGGAGCATTCTGCCGGTCGGTTGGAGGCCGCGCGGGAGCGGCTGGAGGAATCGATACGGCTGCGCCGTGAGATAGGGCTGTTGGCTGGAGTCGCGGCCAATCAGGTCGGGCTGATCTACATCGCTGCCGCGGAAAACCGCACTAGCGACGCGCTGGCGCTGGCGGACGAGGCGTACGCCACCGCGGCGGACTGCGGCGCCGAACGCATCATGCGCCAGGTCGAGGAAGCGCGCACGCAGATCACGGTGCCAGCCGCCGATCAGGGCTAGACCCACGACCAGAGTGAATCCTGAGCCGCTCAACCTTCGATGACACGAGCTCGCGGATCACCGCGGGCGGTGGTCACCGCAGCCTGTGGGTGACCACAGGCCGTGAGCGGTGACCACAGGCCGTGAGCGGTCACCGCAGCCTGTGGGTGCGGTGACCGCCGACCGGTTACCGGAGCCAGTGGGTCGGCCACGGCGGGATCCTAGTGGGACAGCTCCCAGCGAGCCCCGTGCGGCGTGTCCTCCACCGTGATCCCCGCCGCCGTCAGCTGGTCCCTGATCGCGTCAGCCGCCTCATAGTCCCTACGCGCCCGAGCAGCCTTACGCTGCTCCAGCGCCACGGCCACCAGCGCGTCGACCACCGGCTTGAGGTCGGACTTCGCCGAGCGCCACTGCGCCGAGCGCGGGTCGAGGCCCAGCACGTCGAGCATGTTCTGGGTCTCGGCCAGCAGGCGTGCCACCGCTTCCTTGTCGCCCCTGGCCAGCGCCACGTTGCCCTCGCGGACCACCTCGTGCACGACGGCGAGGGCCTGCGGGGTGCCCAGGTCGTCGTCGAGCGCGTCGCTGAACGCCTGCGGCAGTGGAGCGTCGGCGTCGACGTCGTGGATCACTTCGGCGGCCCGGGTCACGAAGCCCTCGATGCGCTGGTAGGCGGCCGCGGCCTCCCGCAGCGCCTCCTCCGAGTAGTCGATCGACGAGCGGTAGTGCGGTGCGGCGAGGTAGTAGCGCAGCTCCACCGGGCGCACCTTCTGCACCATCTCCGGGATCAGCAGCGAGTTGCCGAGCGACTTGCTCATCTTCTCGGCGCCGATCTTGACCAGGCCGTTGTGCATCCAGTAGTGGGAGAAGTCGTCTCCGGCCGCCTGGGACTGGGCGAGCTCGTTTTCGTGGTGCGGGAAGATCAGGTCGAGCCCGCCACCGTGGATGTCGAACACCGGCCCGAGGTATTTGGTGGCCATCGCCGAGCACTCCAGGTGCCAGCCGGGACGGCCGAGGCCCCACGGGGTCGGCCAGGTCGGCTCGCCGGGCTTGGCGCCCTTCCAGAGGGCGAAGTCGCGCGGGTCGCGCTTGCACGACTCGTCGTCGGTGTCGGCCGCCGCACGCATGTTGGCCAGCTTCTGGTTGGACAGCGTGCCGTAGCGGTCCTCGTAGGAGACGACGTCGAAGTAGACGTCGCCGCCCGACGCGTAGGCGTGGCCGCGGTCGATGAGCCGCTGCATCAGGACGATCATCTCGGGCACGTGACCGGTCGCGCGGGGCTCGACGGTCGGGGGCAGGCAGCCGAGAGTGTCGTACGCCCAAGTGAAGGCGCGCTGGTTGCGCTCGGCGACCGTGAACCAGGGGACGTCCTCTTCGGCGGCCACCCGGATGATCTTGTCGTCGATGTCCGTGACGTTGCGGCAGAACGTCACGTCATATCCGGAACGCATGAGCCAGCGGCGCAGCACGTCGAAGTTGACGCCCGAGCGGATGTGCCCGACGTGCGGGGGAGCCTGCACGGTCGCCCCACACAGGTAGATCGACGCCCGGCCGGCTTCGACCGGAACGAATTCGCGGATGGCGCGTGCGCTGGTGTCGTAGATGTGCAGGCTCACGAAAGAAAGGCTAACGCCTAAGCCGACATCACAGGTCCTTTAATCACGCACGCATGATGACCTTCTCTGGGCTTATGCGGACAATTAGCCGCTCGACTCCTGGCTTGTCCTCCCAGGGCTTACCGGTGTACTTCAGCGAGAGCTCCTGGATGAGGTCGCCCGCGGGGTCCTCCTCCATGGTCACGCGACCACGGACCTCGGCGTAGCGGTAGGGGTTCGCCGGGTCGATGACGAGCAGGCTGGCCCGGGGGTCGCGCTCGAAGTTGCGCGGCTTGCGCCGCCCCTTGGCGGTGGAGAAGAGGACGTCGTCGCCGTCCGTACGCACCCACACGACTGTCGACTGAGGTCCGCCGTCGGGATTGATGCTGGTCACCGTCGCGTAATTGGGCCCGTCGAACAGCTCGCGCACGTCCCCTGAGAGCTCGGTCATGTATCTCCCTTGATCGGTCCTGCCCCCCATTCTTCTGTAGGCTCGAACCGCCATGGACGTGACTCCCCCTTCTACGCTCCGACGCCTGGGCATCGCCCTCGCCGGTCTCGCGGTGGCCGGCCTGACGGCAGTCGCCTGCGTGCTCTCCTTCGACGACCTGCGGGCGCTGGCCATCCGCGGCGAATCCCGACCCGACCTCGCCTTCCTCTATCCGGCCGGCTTCGACGCGCTCCTGGTCGTCGCGCTGATCGGCGTCCTCCTGCTGCGCTCGACCCGCCTGCTGGTACGCGCCCAGGCGGCGGTCGTGCTGGTCCTGCTCATCGTGGCCGCCGCCGCGTCGAACGCCGCGACGGCGCTCCAGGTCCAGCTCGACGTACGGCCTCTCGCGGTGGGGGTGGCGGTCGCGCCGTGGATCATGCTGGCGATCGCCCTCTGGCTGTGGTTGCTGCTCATCAAGCACGTCCAGGCCCGCAGGACGTCCACAGACGACGATGACGACGGTACGGCGGAGCAGGACATCGTGCCCTTCCACCGAAACCGCCCCGCCGAGGACCCGCCGCCGCTGACCAAGCCGCTGCACCACCCCGTGCTGGAGACCACCCCGGTCATCGGTCCCACGCCCGCCCCGGAAACCCCGCCCATCTCCGCCCGCGTGACCCACTGGCCCGCCGCCCCCGCACAGGATGCGGACGCCGAACCGACAAATCTGCCGCTACGCAGCCCGGAACCGACCGCCGAGTGGCCCAACCAGCCGGAGAAGGCCCAAGAGCCGAAACCCAGGCTCGAGTGGGCCCACCACCGGTCAGAGCGCGACCCGGAGTCAGAGTCGGAGGCGGGCCTCCGTATCCGCTCGGACGGACGGACGGAGCCAGGCGGACGTGGTGAACCAGGCGGACACGCCGAGCTAGATGTACGCGATGAGCCCGGCGGGCGCACCGAGCGAGGTGCCAGCGCTGAGCCGGGCGTCCACACTGAGCCCGACGTACAACCCGAGCCCGACGGACGCCCCGAGCCCGGCGGACACCCCGAGCCCGGCGGGCGCACTGAGTCCGGCGGACGTACCGAGTCCAGCGGACGTACCGCGCCGGGCGATCGGACCGAGCCGCAAGTCGCCGACACGCCCGAGCGGACGGCGAAGCTCCGCCGTGGCCTGCGCAAGCGTGCTCAGGAACCCGCCGACGAAGAGCCCCAAGACACGGCACCGGCCCTGCCTGTCCCGGAACCCGAGCCAATCCCGGCTCCTGAGCCGGCTCCCAAGCCCGTGCCGACCTCTGAGCCCGTGTCAGCCTCCGAGCCCGTGTCAGCCTCTGAGCCGAGCGCCGAGCCACAGCCGACCCCGGAGGCGGGCAACGAGCAGAAGCGTCCGGTGCGCTGGGGCGATCGGGTCAAGCCGACCGACGTCCTCGTCCACCCCCGCACCCCCGTCGTCACCGACCGGGACACCGACACCCAACCGGTCCGGGTCTTCAGCGACATCCCAGCCGCACCTCCCCGCGCCAGACCTGCCAAAGCCGCTGAAACCGCCGAAGCCGCCGATGCCGCCGAACAGGCCGAAACCAGGGCCGGAGCCGCCGAACAGGCCGAAGCGGGGCACAACCCCGACCCCGACCACGGCCCGGAAGTCGCCGACCCCGCCGAGTCCGCCACCGCCCGTACCCGCTCACTCCAGGACCGCGCCCTTGAGGACACCGCCCCTCACCCGGTCGTAGAAGACGACGCCCCCTCGGGCCGGCTCCGCAGCACCCCCCTCCCACCCGAGGACTGAGCGGGCCCAGCAGAAGTCCCGCCCAGCGCAGCAGAAGACCCGCCCGGTGTAAGTACCGGGCGGGTCTTCGCGTACCGTTCCGCGCCGAAGGGGGTTCGGCACAGTCGCGGAACTGCCTAAGCCATCGTCTAAACGCTCCTACCACTGCCCCGCCGCAGCCCTGCCACGAGCCCGACACCCACAATGGCCAGAACGACCTGCATGACGAGTTCGATCCAGTCGATGCCATTGGTGGTGGCGACGCCGAGCACCTGCGCGATGAGCGTGCCCACAAGGGCGGCGACGATACCGACGACGATGGTGAGGATCCACCCGATGGCCTGCCTGCCGGGAAGCAGCAGACGACCGAGGGCGCCGATCACGGCGCCGATCACGATGGCGCCAAGGATGGACTGGATTGTCATGACCAAACCTCCCAGTGAGGGTGAGCCGTTCACTCTCGAGGGAGATCAGTACCCGGCCACGCGCGAATATGCGTAGGTGCTGGGAAACGCCAGGTCAGATCGGCGTTCCTCCGGTTCGGCCGGTTTTTCCGGCGCTCACCCTGGCTACGATGAGGACCCCGATGACGGCCAGGGCGAGTTGGATGATGTGCTCCAGCCAGTCGATGCCCCGGGTGTCGGCCCAGCCGAACGCCTGAGCGATGAGCGTGCCGAGCAGAGCCGCCACGATGCCGACGATCAGCGTCAGGCCGATGGACATGTTCTGCTTACCGGGCACTATCAACCGGGCCAGTGCCCCGACAATGGCGCCGATGACGACTGCGGAAACAATCGCGCCGATCATGTGTAGCTCCCCCCGAAGACGTTCCACATGTCTTCAGAAGGACTTACCCGACATATCGGGAAAGTACCCTCGGGAAGGCGGCGATCCGTACCGCGCCAGTAACGGACCGCCGCCCCCGTTCGCTCGGCGGGCCGGAGGCAGCGCCCGCCGGGATACCCTCAACGGATCCCGTAAGAAGACGCCGCAGTGCCAGTAAAGGTTGACGAACCGCCTTGAACGACGAACAGAACTAAGAGACAACGAGTGCCGTCGCGATGGCCGCGACCCCTTCGCCCCGCCCGGTCAGCCCCAGCCCGTCCGTAGTGGTCGCGCTGAGGCTCACAGGCGCCCCCAGAGCGGCGCTGAGCGCCTTCTCGGCCTCCGTACGGCGCGGCGCGAGCTTGGGCCGGTTACCGATGATCTGGACCGCGACATTGCCGATCTCGAAGCCCGCGGAACGTACCTGGCGCGCGGTCTCCTCCAGCAGCGTGACACCCGAGGCGCCCGCCCAGCGCGGGTCGGCGGTGCCGAACAGGCCACCGAGATCGCCGAGCCCGGCGGCGGACAGCAGCGCGTCGCAAGCCGCGTGCGCGGCGGCATCGCCGTCGGAGTGGCCCGCGAGCCCGACCTCGCCCGGCCAGTGCAGGCCGGCGAGATGCAGGTCTCGCCCTGAAACGAACGGGTGGACGTCGACCCCGACGCCCACCCGTGGAAGCTTCGTGTTCAGGAGTTGAGAACCTCGTCGAGCAAGGCCTCCGCCTTGTCCTCATTGGTCTTCTCGGCGAGGGCCAGCTCACTCACCAAGATCTGACGGGCCTTGGCGAGCATGCGCTTCTCACCGGCGGACAGGCCGCGCTCGCGGTCCCTCCGCCACAGGTCCCGGACCACCTCGGCGACCTTGTTGACATCGCCGGACGCGAGCTTCTCCAGATTGGCCTTATAGCGCCGGGACCAGTTGGTCGGTTCCTCGGTGTGCGGCATCCGAAGAACATCGAAAACCCGCTCTAGGCCTTCCTGGCCGACAACATCGCGCACGCCGACGAGTTCTGCGTTTTCTGCTGGCACCTGGACGGTAAGGTCGCCCTTGTCGACCTTGAGCACCAGGTAGGTCTTTTCCTCACCCTTGATGGATCGCTTCGTGATTGCTTCGATCCGAGCAGCCCCATGGTGGGGGTAGACGACAGTGTCGCCGACCTGGAAAGTCATGTGACAAGTACCCCTTCCGCTGTACTCCAGAGTACCACGCATCCACAGGCTCCCGGAACAGTGAAATCATCATAACTGCAGGTCAAAGCGGCATATTGGGGGTTGACAAGGCGTCAACTCTATGAATCGCATATGCGCGCATAGCTAATGACCTGCAGGGGTGCGGATATGACCATGGATTCGGGTGGATATGGTGGGCGCTGCCCGACATGCATGCGCAAGACCCTAGGAGAACCCGCTCGTGACCCGCCGTCGCTGGATTGTCGCCGCTGCCGCGTTCCTGGCCGCCCCCGTGCTCGCCGGCTGTTCGGCTGGATTCGACGCAGACACCAACAAGCCGTACGCCCCCAATGAGGCCGGAGTCCTCTTCGATCAGGCCAAGAACTACGGCACGCATGGCATCCACATCCCCCAGGCGTTCATCCTCGGCCCCGACTCCGGCGCACAACTCGTCTACGGCGGCTCCGCCCCGGTCTACCTGAACATCCTCAACACCAACGGCGCCCCTGACACGCTCACGGCGGTCAACGCCGGCACCATGGCCACCGCGAAGGTGACCACGCCGATCCAGCTGCCGAGCAACCAGCTCGTCAACACCGGCAAGCCGAGCCCGCAGATCATGCTGGAGGGCATCTCCAAGGGCCTCAGGGGCGGCGAGAGCATCCGGCTGGACCTCCAGTTCGCCAACGCCGGGATCGTGTCCATGAACGTCCCTGTGGTCACGCGCAGCCGCGAGTTCAAGGACTACCCGCCGGCGCCCAACGCGACCGCCGCGCCGACGCCTACGCCCTCGGCCACCGCCGCGGCCGAAGGGGAGCACTGACCCCAAGAGAAAGCCCCGGTCCGGCACAAGAGGTACGTGCCGAACCGGGGCTTAACTCTGTCAGCTCTCCAGCGCGTCGAACTTGTAGCCCAGCCCGCGCACGGTCAGAATGCAGCGCGGGTTGGACGGGTCTGATTCGATCTTGGCGCGCAGCCGCTTCACGTGAACGTCGAGCGTCTTGGTGTCTCCCACGTAGTCGGCGCCCCACACCCGGTCGATGAGCTGCCCCCGGGTGAGCACCCGCCCGGCGTTGCGCAGCAGCACCTCCAGGAGCTCGAACTCCTTCAGCGGCAGCTGCACCTGGTCACCGCGTACGGCCACCACGTGCCTGTCGACGTCCATGCGCACGGGACCCACCGCCAGCACCGCGGACTCCAGCTCCTCCACCGCGTCGCCTTGGCGGCGCAGCACGGCGCGGATGCGGGCGACGAGCTCGCGCGAGGAGAACGGCTTGGTGACGTAGTCGTCGGCGCCCAGCTCCAGGCCCACGACCTTGTCGATCTCGCTGTCCTTGGCGGTCAGCATGATGACCGGCACCTTGGAGCGCTGCCGCAGCGAGCGGCATACCTCGGTGCCCGGCAGTCCGGGCAGCATCAGGTCGAGCAGCACCAGGTCGGCGCCGCTCCGGTCGAACGTGTCGAGCGCCTCCGGCCCGGTCGCCGCGACGGAGACCTCGAAGCCTTCTTTGCGGAGCATGTACGACAAGGCGTCGGAGAATGACTCTTCATCCTCGACCACGAGAACTCGGGTCATTTTGCGGCCTCCAGGGTGTTCGGGGGTGGTACGACCACCGCGGTGCCGCCGAATGCGGGCAGCCGCAGCGTGAATGTGGAGCCGGAGCCTTCCTTGCTCCAGACGGAGACCTCGCCGGCGTGCGCCGCGGCGACGTGCTTGACGATCGCGAGGCCGAGGCCGGTGCCGCCGGTCGCCCGGGACCTGGCCGCGTCGACGCGGAAGAAGCGTTCGAAGATGCGCTCCAGCGACTCTTCTGGAATGCCGATGCCCTGGTCGCTGACGCTGATCTCGACGGAGTCGCCGGCCGGTCTGACGCTGACGACGACCCGGGTGTGTTCGGGGCTGTAGGCGACGGCGTTGTCGATGAGGTTGCGCAGGGCGGTGACGAGCAGTTCGTCGTCCCCCCAGATGCGCAGGCCCTCCGTGCCGCCGGTGACGAGCGTGATGTCCTTGGCGATGGCTCTGGTGTTGCAGTGGTCTATGGCGTCGTGGATGGATTCGTCGATCGAGACCTGGCCGGGGGTGGGGATGGGCTCGGCGCCCTGGATCCGGCTCAACGTGATCAGGTCCTGCACGAGGTAGTTGAGCCGGGCGGCCTCGTGCTGCATGCGCCCGGCGAACCTGGTGACGGCCTCGGGATCGTCCGCGGCGTCCTGGATGGTCTCGGCGAGCAGGCTCAGCGCGCCGACGGGGGTCTTGAGCTCGTGGCTGACGTTCGCCACGAAGTCGCGGCGGACGGCCTCGACCCTGCGCCGCTCGGTCTGGTCCTCGGCGAGCACCAGCACCTGGCCGTGCGAGCCGAGCGGGGCCACCCGGACCGCGAAGTTCGTGATCTCCTGGCCGAACTTGTGCCCCGCGACGTCGATCTCGCTCTCGCGGATCTCGCCGTCCCGGCGTACCTGCCTGGCCAGGGCGAGAAGCTCGGCGGCCATCAGCCGATCGCCCTTGACCAGCCCGAACGCGCGGGCGGCCGAGCTGGCCCGCAGCACGCGGTCGTGCGCGTCGAGCACGACGGCGGACGAGGGAAGCACGGCCAGCACCGAGGCGACACCCTGCGGCAAGGCGCCGGTCTCCTGGTCGCCGGCCGTCGCGGCCCTGTGCGAGGACTCGATCTGGTTGCGGTAGAACAGGACCGCCAGCGCTCCCACGACGAACCCCGCCAGGGCCGTCAAGCTCATGGCCATCTCACTCATGCTTTCGATGGTAGGTGGCCTTCTTCAAGTGACAGCCCTTCCACCTGGGGATGAACGGCTCTTTCCGGGAAAGTTCATCTCGCGGTAGGAGTTCGTTCATCAAGAGCGACGTACGGTGACGGCATGCGCGACGCGTACCATGAAGAACTCGATTCCCTGACTGACAAGCTGGTCGAGATGACCAGACTGGTCCGCTCGGCCATTTCCAGTGCCACCACGGCCCTGCTCGACTCCGACCTCCAGCTCGCGGAGAGCGTGATCTCCAGAGACGCGGAGGTGAACGCGACGTTCGAGCAGCTCGAGGCGTCCATCTTCGAGCTGATGGCCAGGCAGCAGCCGGTGGCCGTGGACCTTCGGATGGTCATCACGGCCCTGCGGATGGGCACGGACCTGGAGCGCATGGGCGACCTGGCGGTGCACGTGGCCAAGGTCGCGCGGCTGCGCCACCCCGAGACGGCCATCCCGGCGGAGGTACGGCCCACGATCGTGCAGATGGGCCAGATCGCCGAGACCCTGGTCACGAAGGCGGGCGGCTGCATCGCCTCGCACGACGTGGAGTCGGCGCTGGAGCTGGAGGCCGACGACGACGCCATGGACAAGCTGCACCGGCGGCTGTTCAGGAACATCCTGGCCAAGGACTGGCCGCACGGCGTGGAGCCGGCGATCGACATCACGCTGATCGGCCGCTACTACGAGCGCTACGCCGACCACGCGGTCAATGTGGCCGGTGACGTCGTCTACCTGGTGACGGGCTCCCGCCCGACACCGAGCTGACCTGAGCCGATGACGGCGGGGCGCACGGTGCGCCCCGCCGTCGGCGTTCAGCGGCCCTGGTTGGCGACCGCCTCGATCGCCGCCTTCGCGGCCTCCGGGTCGAGGTATTCGCCGCCGCGCTGGAGCGGCTTGAACTCGGCGTCCAGCTCGTAGCGCAGCGGAATGCCCGTGGGGATGTTGAGCCCGGCGATCTCCTCGTCGGGGATGCCGTCGAGGTGCTTGACCAGCGCCCGCAGCGAGTTGCCGTGCGCCGCCACCAGCACGGTGCGCCCGGCCGCGAGATCCGGGACGATCTCGTCGTACCAGTAGGGCAGCATGCGGTCGACGACGTCCTTGAGGCACTCGGTGCGCGGCATGAGCTCGGGCGGCAGCAGGGCGTAGCGCGGGTCGCCCGCCTGGGAGTATTCGTCGCCGTCGGCGATCGGGGGCGGCGGGACGTCGAAGGAGCGCCGCCAGAGCATGAACTGCTCGTCGCCGAACTCCTCACGGGTCTGCGCCTTGTTCTTGCCCTGGAGGGCGCCGTAATGGCGCTCGTTGAGCCGCCACGAGCGCTTGACGGGCAGCCAGAGCAGGTCGGCCTCGCCGAGGGAGAGCTGGGCCGTCTGGATGGCCCTGGTGAGCAGGCTGGTGTGCACCACATCGGGGCGGACCCCGGCCTCCACCAGGAGCCTGCCGCCCCGGCGGGCCTCGTCCTCGCCCTTGGCCGAGAGGCTCACGTCCACCCATCCGGTGAACAGGCCTTTCGCGTTCCAGTCACTCTCGCCGTGCCGTAGCAGCACCAAAGTCGCCATGCGGGCAATCCTATGGCGGGCGTCAGCCGCCGGTCCGCGCCGGACCCGGGAAGCCCTCGGTCCGCGCCGGACCGGTCAGGTGTCGGTCCGCGCCGGATCAGCGAAGCGGGCGAACGCCTGGAGGTTGGCCAGCGACTCACCCCGTTTGGCGCGCCAGGCCCACTCACGCCTGATCGACGAGGCGAAGCCGAGCTCCAGAGCCCGGTCGAACCAGTCGTCCGAATAGGTCAGCACGCAGCCGAGCAGCCGGTCGATCTCCTCTTCCGTGATCGCCGTGAGCGGCACCCGGCCGACGAGGTAGACGTCGCCGACGCTGTCGACGGAGAAGTGGACGCCGTACATGCCGCCGTTCTTGGCGAGCAGCCATTTGTAGAACTCGGTGTGGTTCTCGTCGGGCTGGCGGCAGAAGAACGCCTCGACGTGCAGCGCCTGATCGCCGATGATCAACCACGTCATCGTGGCGAGTTTGTGCTGCCCGGGCAGCTTCACCAGGAACGCCCCCGGCCGCGGCTCGTCAAAGGAGACGTCTGCGGCCTTGAGCGCGGTTTCTACGACTTCGCGCATGTCGTACAGCCTACGGAACAGGCAGCCTATGAGATGACGGCGACCGGGAGCCGGTGCAGGTCGGCGACGGCGTCCGCGTAGACCTCCATCAGCCGCGACGACGTGGCCTGCCAGCCGAACGCCGCCGCGTGCTCACGGGCGCCGATCGACAGGCCGTCGCGCCAGGCCGGCGCGGTGACGAAGCGGCGCAGCGCGCGTGCCCACTCGTGCGAGTCGTGGCCGTCCACGAGCACACCCGACACGCCATCCTGTACGGCCGTACGCAGCCCGCCCACGGCGGCCGCGGCGACGGGGGTGCCGCACGCCTGTGACTCCAGGGCGACCAGGCCGAACGACTCGCTGTAGGACGGCACTACGGTCACGTCGGCCGCGCGGTACCAGTCGGCCAGCTCGTGCTGCGGCGCGGGCGGCACGAGCCGGACGACGTCGGAGATGCCCAGCTCGGCGGCGAGCTCGGCGAGGAGGGACGGCCTGGCCAGGCCGTTGCCCGACGGGCCGCCCACGCACGCGACGACCAGGCGGTCACGCAGCGAAGGGTCGTCGATGAGCATCCGCGAGGCGGCGCGCAGCAGCACGTCGGGCGCCTTCAGCGGCTGGATCCGGCCCACGAACAGCAGGACGTGGGCGTTCTGCGGCAGCCCGAGACGGCGCCGGGAGGCCCCCTGTGAAGCGGGCTGGAAGACCGTGAGGTTGACACCCGGGTTCACCACCGCGACGCGTTCCTCCTGCGCCCCGTACAGCTCCATGAGCTCGTTCGCCTCGTCGGCGGTGTTGGCCACGAGCCGGTCGGCGATCTCCACGACCTGCTGCTCACCCACCACGCGGGCCTGCGGCTCGGGCTGGTCGTTCTGGGCCAGCAGCAGGTTCTTCACCTTGGCCATGGTGTGCATGGTGTGCACCAGGGGCACGCCCCAGCGCTCCTTGGCCAGCCAGCCGACCTGGCCGGACAGCCAGTAGTGCGAGTGGATCACGTCATAGCGGCCGGGGTCGTACATCGCCTCGGTCCGCAGCACGCCGGACAGGAACGCGCAGAGCTGGCCGGGCAGGTCGGCCCTGGTCAGCTCCTCGTACGGTCCGGCGGTCAGGTGGCGGACCATGACACCGGGGGCGAGGTCGGCTACCGGTGGCAGGTCACGTCCAGTGGCCCGGGTGAAGATCTCCACCTCGACGCCGGACTCGGCCAGCCGCTTCGCCGATTCGACGATGTACACGTTCATCCCGCCGGCGTCGCCCGTGCCGGGCTGTTCCAGGGGAGACGTGTGCATGCTGATGGTCGCGACCCGGTTGACCCGTCGTCGCCTCACCCGACACCACCTCCAAACGCAGTACAACTATGCAGAACATCCCGACATTCCCGACAAGCGGGGTGTCATGGGCAGTGCTGGCAAGATGTGTGCCATGAAGAAGACAGCTGTGGTGACGGGCGCGAGCAGCGGGATCGGTGAGGCGACGGCGCGGCGGCTGGCCGCCGAGGGCTACGACGTGGTGGCGGGCGCGCGACGTCGGGACCGGCTGGACAAGCTGGCCGCCGAGGTGCCCGGGATCCGCCCCGTGTCCCTGGACGTGACCTCTCAGGAGTCGGTGGACGCGCTGGCGGCCTCGCTCGACCGGTGCGACGTGCTGGTCAACAACGCCGGTGGCGCACTCGGCATGGAGCCGGTGGCCGAGGGGCGGCTCGACGACTGGCAGCGGATGTACGACACCAACGTCCTCGGATCCTTGCGGATGACGCAGGCCCTGGTGCCCATGCTCGTCGAGTCGGGCGACGGGGTGCTGGTGATGCTCACCTCGACCGCGGGGCTGGTGGCGTACGAGGGCGGGGGCGGCTACGTGGCCGCCAAGCAGGCGCAGCGGTCGATGGCCGAGACGCTCAGGCTGGAGCTGGTCGGGCAGCCCGTACGCGTCGTGGAGATCGCGCCGGGCATGGTCCAGAGCGAGGGCTTCGCGGTGACCCGCTTCCGCGGCGACGAGACGGCGGCCGCCCGCGTCTACCAGGGCGTGCCGGATCCGCTGAGCTCCGACGACGTGGCCGACGCGATCGTGTGGTGCGTCACCAGGCCCGCGCACGTGAACATCGACCGCCTGGTCATGCGCCCGCGCGCCCAGGCCGCCCAGCACCGGGTGCACCGCGTCGGTGGCTAGGCCGGTCGGTTCGATCACCAGGGGCACGACCGGGCACAACCGGCTGCGGCGCGCCGACCGGTGGATCGCCGCCGCCCACGGCCGTCTGCTGCGCGGCGCCGTCCGGCCGCTGGCCGTGGACCTCGGCTACGGCGCCTCCCACACCACCACGCTGGAGCTGTTCACCCGCCTGCGGCGGATCAGACCGGACATCGAGGTGGTGGGCATCGAGATCGACCCCGCGCGGGTCGCCCTGGCCAAGCCGTACGAGCGTGCCGGGCTGAGCTTCACCCTGGGCGGCTTCGAACTGCCGGTCTCGCGTCCCCCGCTGCTGATCCGGGCCTTCAACGTCCTCAGGCAGTACGGCGAGGCCGACGCCTGGCGCTACTGGGAGGCGCTGCGCGGCCGGTTGGCCCCCGGCGGCGTCCTGGTGGAGGGCACCTGCTCGGAGAGCGGCCACCGGGCGATCTGGGCCGGTCTGGATCGGGACGGCCCGCGCACGCTCACCCTCTCGGCCAGGTTCGACGCCTTCGACCGCCCTTCGGACCTGGCCGACCGCCTGCCGAAGACCCTCATCCACCGCAACGTCCCCGGTGAGCGCATCCATGCGTTCCTGAGCGACTTCGACCGGGCCTGGGCGAGAACCGCCCCGTACGGCGCCCACGGCCGCCGGCAACGCTGGCTGGCCGCCGTGGACATGCTGGCGAACTCCTGGCCCATCCACCGGCATCCACCGCTCGGCGGCACGGCCAGATGGCGCCTCGGCGAACTGACCCTCCCCTGGGACTCCGTGGCGCCCCTGTGACTAAAGAGCGGCTGACTAAAGAGCGGCGGAGAAGGCCGCGTAAGCGACCGCGTCGAACAGGACGAACCGCACTTCGTCCACAGCTGTGGAAACCTCCCGCACAGTGCGCAGCGCGATGCGGGCGCCGTCGTCCAGTGGCCACCCATAGATGCCGGTCGAGATCGCGGGAAAGGCCACCGATCGGGCCCCCAGTGAGTCGGCCACCCGGAGCGACTCGCGATAACACGAGGCCAGGACTTTGGAGCGGTCATCGGTCCGCGAATAGACCGGCCCGACGGTGTGGATCACCCAGCGGGCGTCGAGCCGTCCGGCGGTCGTGGCCACGGCCTGCCCGGCCGGCAGTCCCTTGCCGTAGTGGGACGCCCGCAACGCCCGGCATTCGGCGAGAATCTCCGGCCCACCCCGCCGGTGGATCGCGCCGTCGACCCCGCCCCCGCCCATCAGCGACGAGTTGGCGGCGTTGACGATCGCGTCAACCGTCTGCGCGGTGATGTCCCCCTGTACGAGCGTGACGTCCATCTCACCAGCATCCCGGATGGCTGCTCGACGCTGTGTAGTACTACGCTGAAGAGTGTGAAGGGTCTTGGCGAGCTCGAACGCAGCATCATGGACATCATCTGGGCGGGGAGCAGCCCGCTGACGGCCCGTGAGGTCGGCAGGCTCATAGCCGACCGCGATCTGGCCCCGACCACCGTCATGACCGTCCTCGACCGTCTGACCCGCAAGGGGTTCCTCCAGCGGACCCGAGACGGCCGCGCCTGGCGCTACGAGCAGGCGGCGAGCCGCGACGCGTACATCGCTGAGCTTATGCTGGAAGCTCTGGACCTGACGGGCGACCGCTCGGCCGCCCTCACCCGCTTCGCCCAGGCCGTGTCCGGCTCTGAGGCGGAGATCCTGCGCAGGGCTCTCACGGAGCTGGAGCTGGAGGAAGAGTGACCACGGCAGCGACGCTGGCAGCGCTCGCCCTCGCGTGCGGGCTCGGCTCCTGGCGTCTCACGACTGCCCGCTGGACGTCTCGTGCCCCTCGGATCGCCATCATCCTCTGGCAGTCCCTGGGCGTGGCCTGGGGCCTGGCCACGACCGGCGCCATGCTGGCGTACGCCGTGCAGCCCTCCGGGCTGGGCATCCTGCCGGGCATGGCGGCCTTCCTGAGCGGCGAGCGGCCGCGCGGGACCTGGGATCCGCTGCACATGACGGCGATGATCGCCGGGCTGACCTCACTGACCGTCCTCATCGTGGTGCTGATCACCGCCGGCGTGCAGGCGCTGCAGGCGCGCAGGCGGCACCGCGTGCTGCTCGCGCTGATCGCCCGCGACGACCCGGGCGTGCCCGGCGTGCGGGTGCTCGACCATCCGAGCGCGGCGGCCTACTGCGTGCCGGGGCTGCGCTCGCAGGTGGTGGTCAGCGAGGGGGCGCTCAAGCTGCTCTCGCACGACGAGCTCACGGCCGTGCTCGCGCACGAGGCCGCGCACGTACGGGAGCGGCACGACCTGGTGCTGCTGCCGTTCGCCGCCCTGCGCCGGGCCCTGCCCTGGTCCAAGGTGGTCTGCGAGGCGCAGGCGCAGGTCGAGCTGCTCATCGAGATGGCCGCCGACGACCGCGCGCGCCGCTACTGCTCGCCGCGCAGGCTGGCCACCGCCCTGCTCAGGTTCGGTACGGCCGGCGCCATGCCGACCCCGCAGGGCATGCTCGGCGTACGCGCCCAGAACGTCATGGCCCGGGTGGATCGCCTGATCAAGCCGGGTCCCGCGCTGCCCACCACGATGCGCTTCAGCATCCTCGCCCTGTCCGTCACTTTGGTCACCGCCACCCCGTTCCTCTGGACCATCCAGTTTTAACGCTTGCTGGCGCTAGCTTTGCGTTTGCAATTGCAAGCACCCTGGGGCAGACTAGAGGCATGGCACTACCGAAGGTCGGCTCGATCGGCGAATACATCCGCGAGCAGCGGCAGCAGGCGAAGATCTCGCTGCGCCAGCTCGCGGCGGCCGCAGGGGTGTCCAACCCCTACCTCAGCCAGATCGAGCGCGGTCTGCGGAAGCCGAGCGCGGAGATCCTCAACCAGATCGCCAAGGGTCTGCACATTTCATCGCAAGCGCTCTATGTGCAGGCGGGCCTGATCGAGGATCGCGAGCCGCCGAGTGATGTCATCACCGCGATTCGCGCCGACGCGAACCTGAGCGGGCGGCAACGCCAGGTGCTCATCGATATCTACGAGTCGTTTCGCAAGGAGAAGCGCGCCGAAGACGAGCAGACCTCCCAGAACGCTCATCTCCGGCACGACTCCGAATCGGACGACGAGCCGCTGCCTGAGGAATATCTCGCCGCGCTTGAGCCTTTCGCGGCGTCCACCGGCAATGGCACCGCCAACCAGGAAACCAAGGAAGGTTAACCCATGACGCTGGCCACTGAGGTCAAGAAGCTCACCGACTCCAAGCCTTTCTACGCCGTGGCGGGTGCGGGCGACTACGCGGTGGAGAAGCTGCGGGAGCTGCCCGAGCAGCTGCTGAAGCTGCAGTCCCGGCGCGCTGAGATCGCCAAGGACCTGCCCGTGAAGGCCCGCACCTACGCCGACAAGGCCGAGGGCTTCGCCAGGGAGTTCCCCGAGAAGGCGCGCACCTACGCCGACCAGCTGACCGTGCTGGCCACCGAGGTCTACGAGGACTTCGCCACCCGCGGGCGCAAGGTCGTCAGCAAGACGACCGGAGAGGCCGCGCTGGAGCTGGAGGAGGTGTCGGAGGCCGCCGAGCCGGCCGTCGCCACCCCCGTCAAGAAGCCCCGCACCACCAAGGCCACCACGCCCAAGGCCTGACACCACGCCGAAAGCCCACCTCCGCACGGAGGTGGGCTTTCCGCTTCGGGGGTGCCCGTTTGTCGGGGGCGCCTACTAGGCTGGGGCCGTTTCATCGCGAGGGTTGGGCGGGACTCACATGGAAATTGTCAACGGCGGCTTGAATCTTCTCTTCCTGCTGCTCGCGGCCGGCATCTTCGGCATGTCGGTCTATGCGCTGGTGCACGCGGCGCGGGTGCCGGCCAACGCGTTCGTGTCGGCCGGCAAGCTGCAGAAAAACCTCTGGCTGATCATCCTGATCCTGGCCACGCTGTTCTCCGCCGCGGGCGCGTGGTCCTACTTCCAGGCCTTCATGTTCCTTGGGGGCAGCGAGTTCCTCGGGATCGGGCTGGGGTTCTTCTCGATCATCGCCGTCATCGCGGCGACGGTCTACGTCGTCGACGTCAAGCCCGCCGTCAAGGGCATGGGCGGGCGCGGTGGCAACAACGGCCCCTACGGACCTTGGTGATCCTTCCCTGGTAGGCGGCCGATGGCGTCGGCCAGCCATTGGGCCAGGTGGAAGTGGCCCTCGGCGGTCGGATGGATGCCGTCGGGGAGCAGCTGACCGTGCGGTGTGCCGGTGATCCGTTGCTCGGCGAGCGGGTCCAGGAAGGGGATTGCTTCCTGCTGGGCCAGGCCCGACAGCGCGTCACGCAGCCGATAGGCCTTGCGTGGGGTGTCGTGCAGCCAGATAGGGCCGATCATGAGGATCCGGGTTCTCGGCCAGCGGGTCCGCGCCTCGGAGATGAGGCTCGCCGCCGCTCGCCGTACGCTCGTCGGCGACCAGGGGCTGTCGTTGTGGCCGCCTGAGATGATCAGCGTGTCGGGGGCTGGGCGCCAGGCCAGCTCGGCCTCGAACGACTCCTGGAACGTACGCCCGACGCGGCCCTGGTTGAGATAGCCGGTGCCACCCGCGCCCGCGATGACCGGCTGCCAGCCGAGCAGGCGGGCCGACTCGGCGGCGTAGGTCCGCCAGAGCGGCACCGGGCCGGAGCCGACCGTGAAGCTGTCGCCGACGAACATCACGACGGGTGCGGCCGGCCCGCTCCGCGGCAGAGGCGACTCAGAATGAAGCTGCGCCGGGCTCGGCCAAGGTTCACCAGCCCCACCACCACATCCCGATATCGCACAACAAATCCCCAATATCGCGACAGCCGGTGCGATCAGGGCTCGATCCAGCAGGCCGCGCATAACCACCTCGGGGATTAAGCTGCCGACATGACTCATGACCTCCACGGGCGGACAGAACGGCTCGAATTGTCGGATCAGGACCTGCGCGACTTCGAGGCCGTCGTCCTTGACTCCACACCCGACGGAATCGTGCTGAGCAAGTCGGCATTCTATCCGGGCGGAGGCGGCCAGCCGGCGGATCACGGAGTTCTGCTTTGGCAGGGGGTGGAAACTCGGATCGTCGGAGTGCGCAAAGGCGATGATCTGCACCTGATTCCGGCAGAGGGCGATCCGGTCCCGCCGGTGGGCACGGTCGTTCAGGGGGCGGTGGCCGACGCGCGGCGTTCCGCCCTGATGCGTACCCACTCGGGGTTGCACGTCCTGTGCGGCGTCGTCTTCCGCGACTACGGCTCGCTGGTGACGGGCGGCAACATGGACGAGCTGAGCGCGCGGATGGACTTCAACCTGCCGGAGCTGCCGCCGGGCTTCAAGGAGGCGGTCGAGGACGCGTGCAACGCCGAGATCGTCGCGGACCGGCGGATCGACGTACGGGTGCTGCCGCGCAAGGAGGCGTTCGACATCCCGGACATCATCCGGACGGCGACCAACCTGGTGCCGGAGCATGTGGAGGACGTCAGGATCGTCGACATCGTCGGGCTGGACACCCAGGCCGACGGGGGCACGCATGTCGCCTCGACGAAGCAGATCGGGCGCATCAAGGTCGCCAAGATCGAGAGCAAGGGCCGCGGCTTCCGCCGCCTCCGCATCGCGATCTCGGACTGACGTCTCCGCGCCGCAGGACCAGCGTCTCCGCATCGCGCTCGCGGGCTGATCACGACCTGGCTCGGCCCGCGCCTTCGATGATCCCGGCCAGGCCGTCGAGCAGCGATCGCAGACCGAACTCGAAGAGCCGGTCGAGATCGAAGTCGAAGTCGCCCCCCATCCGGCGGATGACATCGACGAACGTGGGATAGGCGCCCGAGGTGACGACGGCCGTCAGCCGCGCGTCCTGGGCCCGCATCCATTCGTCGTCCGTGAGGCCGGTCTCGGCCTGCGCCTGAGACTCCAGCTCGAAGTTGGCGGCGATCCCCTCGACGTAGCTGTACATCAGGATGTGCACGTGCATCATGCTCTCCGGGTCGAGGCCGTAGCCGTCGACCGCCGCCAGCGCCCATTCGGCGTGCTTGAGCAGGCTGGGTGACGGCAGCGGCCGGCTCAGCGAGGTGATCCGGGTGAGCCACGGGTGCCGCCGGTAGGCCGCCCACTGCACGCGGGCCGCCACCTCCAGCCGGGCCCGCCAGCCGGGCGGCGGCTCGGCGGGGAGCGGGTATTCGCCGAACACCTGGTCGATCATCAGCTCGACCAGGTCGTCCTTGCTACCCACATGGCGGTAGAGCGACATCGTGGCCACGCCGAGCCGACCCGCGACGCCGCGCATGGACAGCGCGGACAGCCCTTCGGCGTCGGCGATCTCGACGGCGGTCCGCACGACACGCTCCCGCGTCAGATCACGCGCGGAGTCACGGCCCGGGTCACGGCCCAGATCGAGACCCGGATCGCGGGAGACCGCATCAGGGGCGGGGCCTCGCGTCGGCTCTCGACTGGGGTCATGGGGGTCGCCGTGCGGCCGACGTGGTGACCGGGCCGAGGGTCCGGCGACGACCGTGCCGACGCGCGACTCGGCCACGACCACGCCTTCCTGCGCGAGCCGGGCCAGCGCCTTGGCGGCCGTGGCCAGAGCCACGTCCCAGTCTCGCGCCAGCTGCCTGGTGGAGGGCACCCGCTCCCCGACCCGCAACTCGCCGTCCGCTATCCGGCGCTTGATGTCGTCGACGATCCGCACGTACGGCGGCACCGCTTCCCCAACCACCCGGCCCCCTCCACCCCTGTACTAGTACAGAGATTAGCAGAATCCCTGTTGCAAAGCCTGTCTGTACGCCGTACATTCACCTCGTACAGCGTCAACAAAAGGGAGATCCCATGAACGTCCTCATCTCCGGCGCCAGCATCGGCGGACCCGTCCTGGCCTACTGGCTGCGCGAGCACGGCTTCGAGGTGACCGTCGTCGAACGCGCCCCCGCCCCCCGCCGAGGCGGCCAGGCGATCGACATCCGGGGAGCCGCCCTGGAGGTGGCCGGGCGCATGGGCATCCTGGAGCAGGCACGAGCCATGAAGACCGACATGCGCGGCATGTCGATGGTCGACGGCGACGGCAACGAGCTGATGCGCACCACCGAGGAGACGATCAGCGGCGGCCGGCTGGACAGCCCCGACATCGAGATCATGCGCGACGACCTGACCGCGCTCGTCATCGCCGCCTCGGGCAGCGGCGTCGAATACCTCTATGGCGACTCGATCGCGGCGCTCCACCAGAACGGCCAAGGGGTCCAGGTGACGTTCGAGAGCGGCGTGCGGCGGCGTTTCGACTACGTGGTCGGCGCCGACGGCCTGCACTCGAACGTGCGCGGGCTGGTGTTCGGCGAGGAGTCGCGGTTCATTCACCACCTGGGCATGTACGTGGCGATCTACAGCGCCGACAACTTCCTCGACCTGGACCGCTGGCAGGTGTGGCACCGCGAGGGCGACGCGGGGTTCGGCCTCTACACCGCCACCGGCAACGCCTCGATCAGGGTCAACATCGGCTTCGGCGGCGAGGACGTCGCCTACGACTACCGCGACATCGAGCAGCAGAAGCGGCTCATCGAGGAGCGCTGCTCCGGGCTGGGCTGGGAGACGCCCCGGCTGCTGAAGGCGATGTGGGCGGCCGACGACTTCTACTTCGACGCGATGGCGCAGATCCGGATGGAGCGCTGGTCCGAGGGCCGGGTGACGCTGGTCGGCGACGCCGGCTACTGCGCCTCGCCGCTGTCGGGCCAGGGCACCAGCCTGGCGATGGTGGGCGCGTACGTACTGGCCCAGGAGCTGTCCAGGGACCCGCACGGCGCGTTCGACCGCTATGAGGCGCGGATGCGGCCGTTCGCCGAGCTCAACCAGGCCCTCGCCCTGGAGAACCCCGGCCAGGGCGCGGCCCCGGAGAACGTCCAGCGGGCCGCCAACGGCATCGCCCTCGACTGATCCAGCCTGGTCGGAAGACGCCCGTACGCCTCCAAGGAGGACGAACCGCTACGATGTGCCGCCATGACGGGTATCAGGCGCACGCTGGCCATACTGGGGGCCGTCGCTCTGTCGCTGACCGCCGTCCCCGCCACGGCGGCGGCCGGGATCACCGACGAGGTGACCATGAGCCTCGCCAAGAACGGCACACTGCACGTGGTCGAGAAGATCAGCGGCGGCTCGGGGGAGCTCAAGCGGACGTTCCTCACCAGGACCCGCTTCGACGACGACAATGACCGGCTGTACCAGATCTCGAACGTCAAGGGCGGCACACTCGCCGGCGACGTGCTGACCATGAAGGGGCCCGGAACCGTCGAGTACGACGTCAAGGGGGCCGTGACGCCCGCGGGTGCCATCGAGGAGCTGCGCTGGTTCGCGGTGAACGGCTGGAGCGAGCCGGTCACCAAGGCGACGGTCAAGGTGAGCGGTCCCGGCCAGGTGCAGAACCTGTCGTGCTTCGCCGGTGAGCTGACCTCGGCCATCGGCTGTACGTCCGCGTCCATGGACCACGGCGCCACCGAGGCCGCCTTCGAGCAGCAGAACGTGGGCCCCGGCCAGGCGCTGACCGTGGTCGTCGGCTACGCCAAGGGCTCCACCAGCGGCGCGCCGATCCTGGAGCGGCGCTTCTCGCTGGCCGGCGCGTTCACGCTGAACGGCGTCACCGGCGGCGCGCTCGCCGCCCTGCTGGTCCTCCTGCTCGGCGGCGTCGGCCTGCTCTACTGGACGCGCGGACGCGACTCCAGGGCCGCTGGCCACGAGCGCAGCTCGGTCGCCCCCGTGCAGAACGGGCACTTCTCCCCGCCCGACGGTGTCCGGCCCGGCCAGATCGGCACACTGGTGGACGAACAGGCCGACGTGGTCGACGTCACCGCGACAATCGTGGACCTCGCGGTCCGCGGTTACCTGCGCATCGACGAGCAGCCGCGGCAGACCTACGACGCGCCCGACTGGACGCTGGTCAGGCTGCCGAACGCGCCGGTCAACACGCTGCTGCCGTACGAGCGGGCGCTGTACGACGCCATCTTCGACGGGCGCGACATGGTGCTGCTGTCTCAGATGTCCGGTTCGTTCGCCAGTCACCTGGGCAAGGTCCGCGACGCCCTCTACGCCGACGTGGTGACGCAGGGCTGGTTCGCCCGCCGTCCCGACACCGAGCGGACCCGCTGGACGGTCATCGGCGTGCTGCTCATCGGTGTGGGCCTGCTGGCCACGGTGGCGCTCGCCTGGTTCACCACGTACGGCCTGCTGGGCCTGGCGCTGATCATCGCCGGCGGCGCCCTGGCGGTCGGCGGCCAGTACATGCCCGCCAAGACCGCCAAGGGGTCGGCCGCGCTGGCGCACACGATGAGTTTCCGCGAGTACCTGTTCTCCGGTGACCTCGGTGAGGTGCCCGAACAGCACCGGGTGGAGCTGTTCTCCCGCTATCTCCCGTACGCGGTGATCTTCGATGGCGTGGAGCACTGGTCCCGGGTCGTCGCCTCGGTCACCGGCAACGGGCCCCAGTCCGACAACCTGTACTGGTATCACGGCCCGGCCGAGTGGGACCTGTCCAAGTTCGCCGGGTCGATGCGTACATTCACCACGACGACCTCAGGCGCCATCTCGGCCAGCCGCCAGTTCCGCACGTTGTAGGAGCCCAGCGCTTAGCGGAGGCGTAGTTCGCCCACGGCGCGTCCGCCGCCCAACAGCGGCGGGCGGGCCATCGTGTCCAGTTCCGGGGCGTCCAGGCCGAGCGAGCGCAGCGCCGTCACCGTGGCGGGCGTGCGGGCCCGCTGCGCGCCGTCCTCGACCTTGACGGTGCCCGCCCGCCCGTCCTCGAACACGAACGCGTTGAACCCCTCCGCGCCCACCTTGACCATCAGCCCCGGCAGGGCCCGCATCAGCTCGGTCTCCGGCCTGATCGTGCCGGACGTCCACTCGGGATGCGTGCGCATGGTGTCGAAGATCCGCCGCTCGTACGAGCCCGCCTCCCCCAGAGCCAGCGCGCGGAAGGCCCGCGTCACGCCCACCATCGAGACGAAGAACAGCGGCGCGCCGCACCCGTCCACGCCCGAGGCCGCGACCCGCTCGCCCGTCAGCTCCTCCACCGTGCGGCGGATCGTCCGCTGCAGCGGGTGCGTCGGCTCCAGGTAAGTGGCGAGCGGCCAGTCGTTCAGCACACAGGTGGCGAGCATGGCGGCGTGCTTGCCGGAGCAGTTCATGTAGACGCGGCCCAGGTCGGTCGCCGCCCGGTCGGCGGGGTAATCCTCGGGGCAGAGCAGCGCCGACTCCGTCAGTCCGGCCTCCGCCAGGATCTTCCGCACGCCGTTGACGTGGTACGGCTCTCCGGAGTGAGAGGCGCAGGCCAGCGCGAGGAGTTCGCCGTCGAGCGCGAGCCCGGCGCGGAGCATGCCGACCGCCTGGAACGGCTTCATGGCCGAGCGCGGCGAGGCCGGCACGTGCACCGCGCCGTGCACCGCGACCGGATCGCCCGCGGCGTCCACGGTGAGCATGCGCACGTGATGGGTCGACTCCACGAACCCGGACCGGACAACCTCGACAACCAGCGACATCCGCCTCCCCTTTCGGCATGAGTCTACGAAGCCTTTTGACCTGGGCCAGAATGAGGTCTTATGCGAGCAGTCGTACAGCGAGTCAGCACCGCGTCGGTGGTGGTCGACGGGGTGACCGTCGGAGCGATCGACGAGCCGGGCCTGCTCGTGCTGGTCGGCGTCACGCACCCGGACACCCGCGCCGAGGCGCGCAAGCTCGCCGCCAAGCTCTGGGGGCTGCGCATCCTGCATGGCGAGAAGTCCTGCTCCGACGTGTCGGCGCCGCTTCTGGTGATCAGCCAGTTCACTCTCTACGGCGACGCCCGCAAGGGCAGGCGGCCCACCTGGCAGGCCGCCGCTCCAGGACCGGTCGCCGAGCCGCTGGTGGACGCCGTGGTGGACGAACTCCGGGCGCTGGGAGCCCACGTGGAGACGGGCCGGTTCGGCGCGGACATGAAGGTGTCCCTGGTCAACGACGGCCCGATCACGCTTGTGGTGGACGTGTGAACATGGTCTCCGCCCCCGACCTCGGCCGCGCCGACGACCTCGAGCCCTGCTACGCGATCGGCAAGAAGGCCAAGCCGGTTCAGCGGAGGCGGCGGCGCATCGCCGGGTCGATGGTGACGTTGCGGCCCGCGTCCGGGGGGACGATGACCTCTTGGGCGGCGGCGACGCCGCCCGCGAGCAAGGGCGCGTCGACCGGCACCGTCCGCTTGACCGTGGCCAGCGCGATCGGGCCCAGCTCGTGGTGGCGGGCGGCGGAGCCGACGACGCCCACCTCCTGGCTCTCGAAAATCACCGGCGCCCCGTGCGCCGGCAGCGTGTCGACGCTGCCGTCAAGGTGCAGGAACACCAGCCGCCGCGGCGGATGCCCCAGATTGTGGACGCGGGCGACCGTCTCCTGACCTCGGTAGCAGCCCTTGGTGAGGTGTACGGCGGTGCCGATCCAGCCCACTTCGTGCGGGATCGTCTTGTGGTCGGTGTCGAAGCCGAGCCGGGGCCGGTGCTCCTCGATGCGGAGCGCCTCGTACGCCCAGAGCCCGGCCAGCGGCTTGCCCAGATGGTCGGGCAGCTCGGCGCGCGGCACCAGGAAGTCCTCGGTGGCGGACGAGAGCACCGCCAGGTCGTCGGCGCGCGAGACCTCGACGCGGAGCATGAACCGCATCCGGTCGAGATAGGCGACCAGGCTGTCGGCGGTGCCCGGCTCGACGTGGGCCAGCACGGCCTCGCCGTCGTCGACCAGCGTCAGGTGGTGCAGGACCCGGCCCTGGAGATCGAGGTCGAGCGTCTGCGTCCACTCGCCGGGCGTCAGCGTGTCGAGCTTCTGCGAGGTCAGGTCGTTGAGCCATTTCAGCCGGTCGGCTCCGGAGACGCGGACCACCTCGCGGTTGCTGCGGTCGACCACCGCCTCGCCCTTGACGAGCGCCCGTTGTTCGGCGAACAGGTCACCGTAGTGGGCGGCCACGTCGGAGTCGGGGCCGTCGGCGGGAACGGCACCGGGGAGATCGAGCAGAGGGCTGCGCATGCCTTCCAGGTTATCGGCAGTTGCGACGGCGACCGAAGACGGCCTATCGGCACTTGCTGCAGCGGCCGAAGACGGTCAGGTGGCGTACGTCGGCCACGAAGCCCATCTCGCTGTCCAGCCCCTTGACCAGCCCGTCCGCGAGCTCGGGACGCACTTCGCCGACCTCGCCGCAACCCCGGCAGACCAGGTGCAGATGGTCGGCGTCCGCCGCCAGGTGGTAGGTGGGGGCGCCGTGGCTCAGATGGGTGTGGGTGACCATGCCGAGCTCTTCGAGCAGCTCCAGCGTGCGGTAGACGGTCGAGATGTTGACGCCACGGGCCGTCTCGCGCACCTTGACGGAGATCTCTTCGGGCGTGGCGTGCTCGAGCGACTTGACCGCCTCCAGCACGAGCTGTCGCTGAGGGGTCACCCGGTAGCCCTTGGCGCGGAGTTCTTCGTGCCACTGCGTCTCCGTCATGCCCCCGAGTCTACGACCGAGTATTAATCGCTTGCCCCGTCCGCGACCGAGCGCATAACTTCTGGGGTACGCCGAAAGGAGGTGGTCCAAACAATGGTGATTCATAGTTGGACTAGCGAGGTGGTTGTCCGCTAACGATGCGGACTGTTGTCTCGCGTCTGCTTAGCGAATTCGAGGCAACCACCGGGGCCCCTGGCAGTCGGAGGGCGGGGATGGTTTTCCTGTCCATGGTCCATCCGACCCGCTCGATCACGAGCGGAACGCCGCCTGGGGCCCTTTTTCATGCCCCCGGTTCCCGCGCGTGGTCAGTGTTCGCCGCGGGCCGGGATGCCCAGCTTGTCGCAGGCTTCGCGATAGAGGCGGACGACGGCCATGCGCACCTGGGGGCGTTCGGTCAGCGTCTCTCCCCACGGCACCCTGACCAGCTCGCCGCCGTCGATCGTGAACTCGATCGCCTCGGCGTCGACCCCGCTGGTGGCCGCCGTCGTCGCGGCGGGCCGGCCGCCCAGCCCGCGCACGATGATCAGCGCGTCGCCGGAGTGGTCGTCGTTCATGTGCCGCTTGATCGCCTCGACCGCCTCGGCGGTGAACGGGGTGCTCATATGGATCAAGCTACCTTCTTCAGCTCCGCCGACATGTGCGACGTGAGCGGGTGCCCGACCGCGGCCATGTCATAGGCCCACATGAGGTTGCCCTTGACCAGCCCGTACAGGCGGGTGGCCGCGGTGTATTCCTTGGCCGAGGCGGTGCGCGCCACCACGTCGGTGCGCAGCTCGATCTTGTGGAAGACGACCTCGCCGATGTAGATCTCCACGATGCCGGTCGGATGCGCCAGCAGCACCTCGAGCTGCCGGTCGGGCTGCGGCCGCCAGTAGCCGGACTCGGTGGCGAGCGGCCTGACCCGGTTGCCGTCCTCGTCGAGCAGCCAGGTGCGGCTCACGTACGACAGGAACGGTTTGCCGTTGTGGCTGAACTCGATCTCCTGACCGAAGTTGAAGCTCTCGATCGTCGGATATCCCCCGACACCGGCGCCCTCCCAGCGGCCGATCAGGAACGCGATGTGCTCCAGATCGGGATGCACCGGCACCTGGACCTCAGCATCTTCCATGACACCAAACTGTACTGGCCGCCCGCGGTGAAGACGTCCGGTGGGAAGGGGTCTAGGGTGACGGACATGGCACGATCACTGGTGATCAAGGTGACCGCCGGCGCCGAGGCCCCGGAGCGCTGCAACCAGGCGTTCACGGTCGCGGCCACCGCGCTGGCGAGCGGCGTTCCGGTCTCTCTCTGGCTGACCGGCGAGTCCTCCTGGTTCGCGGTGCCGGGCAGGGCCAAGGAGTTCAATCTGGCCCACGCCGCTCCGCTCACGGACCTGCTGGACGCCGTCCTGGCGGGCGGCCGGGTGACGGTGTGCACCCAGTGCGCGGCCCGGCGAGACCTCACGGTCGACGATCTCATCGACGGCATCCGCATCGCCGGCGCCTCCACCTTCGTCGAGGAGGCCGTGGCGGAGGGCGCGCAGGCTCTCGTGTACTGACCGCGCGGAAACCTCCGGCGTGCGTGTCCGGGGCGGCGCGGCGGTTCCGACGTCTCTGGTGTACGGCACCGGGAGCGGTGCCGGCCGAGAGGAGAGATCGTGAAGTACATGATCATGCTGAGCGGCACGCAGCGCGACTACGACAATCTGTCCGGAAAGCCGGACAACCCGGTCTGGTCCGGGGAGGACGTCGCGGCGCTGCACGCCTTCATGGCGGCGTGGAACCACGCCCTGGTCGAGTCCGGGGAGTTCGTGGACGCCCAGGGCCTGAGCGCGCCCGTGCTCGCCAGGAGGGTCGAGCTGAAGGACGGGGTTCCGGTCGTGACCGACGGGCCTTACTCCGAGACGCAGGAGGTCCTGGCCGGTTACACGATCGTGGAGTGCGAGAGCTTCGACCGGGCCACCGAGATCGCCGCGCAACTGGCCGGCACTCCCCACCCCGCGAACGCGACCCTGCTCCACGACTGGCACGTGGACGTACGGCCGATCGCCGGAGGCTACGAGGAGCTGTGACCGGCGGCAAGGCTGAGAAGCCGCTGTGACCGGGGGCGAGATCGAGGACCTGCTGCGCGGGCTGGCGCCGCAGGTTCTCGGCGCGCTGGTACGTCGTTACGGGCACTTCGCGACGGCCGAGGACGCGACGCAGGAGGCGCTGCTCGCAGCCGCCCTGCAGTGGCCCGAGGAGGGCCTGCCGGACAACCCGCGCGGCTGGCTGATCACCGTCGCCTCACGCCGGCTGACCGACCTGCTGCGCGCCGAGCAGGCCCGCCGGCACCGCGAGGACACCGTCTCGCGCTGGACGCTGCCCGACCAGTGGCTGGCCCCCGCCGCGGACCGGCCGGCGTCGGAGTCCGACGACACGCTCATCCTGCTGTTCATGTGCTGCCACCCCTCGCTGTCGCCCGCGTCGCAGATCGCGCTCACCCTGCGGGCCGTCGGCGGCCTGACGACCGCGGAGATCGCCAGGGCGTTCCTGGTCCCGGAAGCGACTATGACCCGGCGCATAACCAGGGCCAAACACCGCATCAAGGAGAGCGGCCTCCCCTTCGGCATGCCCTCCGGCCAGGACCGCGCGGAACGGCTCGCGGCGGTCCTGCACGTCCTCTACCTGATCTTCAACGAGGGCTACGCCAGCACCTCGGGCCCGGCCCTCCACCGCACCGAGCTGACCACCGAGGCGATCCGCCTGACCCGCCTGGTCAACCGCCTGCTGCCGGACGACCCCGAGGTGGCGGGCCTGCTGGCCCTCATGCTCCTCACCGACGCCCGTAGACCGGCGCGTACGGGCCCGGACGGCTCCCTCATCCCCATGGCCGAACAAGACCGAACCCTCTGGAACACCGCCTACATCACCGAAGGCACAGCCCTCATCACCGGCGCACTCCCCCGCGGCCCGACCGGCCCGTACCAGCTCCAGGCGGCCATCGCCGCCCTGCACGACGAGGCGCCGACCGCGGCGGCGACTGACTGGCCCCAGATCAAGGCCCTGTACGAGGTGCTGATGCGCCTGTCCGACAACCCGGTGGTAACGCTCAACCACACCGTGGCGGTCGCCATGGTCGACGGCCCGGAAGCGGGACTGACCCTGCTGGAAAAGCTGGCACACGACCCCCGGATAGCCGAAGACCACCGGCTGCACGCGGTCCGGGCCCACCTGCTGGAGATGTCCGGCGACCACCGGGCGGCCCGCGAGTCGTACGAGGCGGCCGCACAGCGCACGAGCAGCCTCCAACAACAGCGCTACCTGCACGCCAAGGCCGGCGCACTGACCACGCGACGACCAAGAACTTGACCACGCGGGCGGCTAAGAAGACGTCGTAACGGCGCCCGGCCCTGTGCGGGCTCAGCGGCCGTATCCCTGGAGGCGCCCAACCATGGTCGGCGACTGGGGCCCACCGTGCTGTGCCGTAAAACCGACTGGTGGTAAAAACCGTAGAAGTCAGCTGCCGAGTACGGCGGCCAGACGCTCTCGCCGGAGCTGCTCGTAGCGGGTGTCGTCGAGCGGGGCCAGGTCGCCCGCGCGCCAGGAGAGCAGCAGGTCGGCGAGCGCCGGGTTGCGCGCCAGCGCCGGCCCGTGCAGGTAGGTCCCGACGATGTGCCCCGCGTAACACCCCTCGAAGCCGTCGCCGTTGCCCACTCCCACGGTCGTCCGGGACAGCGCCTTGACGCCCGGCCCCAGGCGGGTGACTCCCATGTGGTTCTCGAAGCCGGTCAGCGTCGGCAGGCCCAGCTCGGCGTCCACCTCGGCGACCAGTTCGCCGACCGCCCGGGAGAGGCCGCGGGAGCTGGCGATGTCGAGCACGCCGATGCCGTCGACCGGCTGGCCCTCCTCGCCGCCGAACGTACTGCCCATGATCTGGTAACCGGCGCAGACCGCGAGCATCGCCGCGCCCCGCGCGATCGCGCGGTGCAGGCCACCGTCCTTGCGCAGCCGCTCCGCCGCGAGGATCTGCGGGCGGTCCTCGCCGCCGCCGATGAGGTAGATGTCGCCGCTCTCCGGCACCGGGTCGGCCGAGCGCACGTAGATGGTCTCGGTCTCGATCCCCCGGCGCTGGGCGCGCTGCTCCAGGACGAGCACGTTGCCCTGGTCACCGTACGTGCTCAGCAGGTCAGGATAGATCCAGACGATGCGAAGGGCGCTGTCAGACGGCACGACCGAACTCCGATCGGATCTGCTGGAAGGCGGTGTAGTTGGCGATCACGTCGACCCGGCCCGGCGGCTGCATGGCCAGCGCCTCGGTGAAGCTGCCGCAGAGCGAGAACGGCACGTCGGCCACGTCGAGCCGGAGTGCCAGGTCCAGCCGCCGCTCACCGGTGACGAACACCGGGCGGCCGCGCAGGATCCGATAGTCGACGTCCCACAGCCAGGAGGTGTCACGCCCGTCGGGCCCCTGCGCGTTGACCGAGAGGATGATCGGCTGCTGGGGGTCGGAGACGTCGAACGCCTCCAGCCAGCCCGCCGGGTTCTTGGCCAGCAGCAGCCGCGCGTGGCGGCCGTCGCGCTCGACGGTGGTGTAGCGGCCCGCGACCGAGGTGACCTCGCGCAGCCGGGGCAGCGCCCGCTCGACCGACAGCCCGAACGCCTCGGCCACCGCCAGCGCCATCGCGGCGTTGGAACGGTTGGCCAGGCCGGGCAGCTGGATGTCGAGCAGCCACCGCTGCCCGCGCGGATCGACCACCGCGTCGTCGTCGAGGACCCACTGCGGCTCCGGCCGATGGAACGTGCACTCGCGGCACGCCCAGTCGGCGTCCTTGCGATCGAGCGGCCCGCCGCACTCCGGGCAGCACCAGGAGTCTTCCTTCCAGCGCTGGCCGCCCGCGACCCAGGTCACCTTGGCCGCGGTCGAGGCGCCCCAGGTGACGAGCGGGTCGTCGCAGTTGGCGATGACGTGCGTCGGCTTGCCGGACAGCGCCCTGCGCCACTTCTGCGCGAGCAGCCAGATCTCGGCCGCGCGGTCCATCTGGTCGCGGCTGAGGTTCATCAGGCAGACGACGCCGGCGCCGGTGGTATCGAGCACCTCGGGCAGGTATTTCTCGTCGACCTCCAGCACGCCGTAGGGGGCGTCCTTGTGCGTGGAGAGCGCCGAGACGTGCCCTGCGGGCATGTTGGCGCCGAACGCGTTGGTGGCCACCTCCCCCAGCTCCAGCAGCGCCGAGGTGATCAGCCGGGTCGTGGTGGTCTTACCGTTGGTCGCGCTGACCAGGGCCAGCCTGCGGTCGCGGGCGAGCTGCCGGAGCAGGTCGGGCTCGAGCATCAGGCCGACCCGACCGCCGATCACCGAGCCGTCGCCGCGCCCGGTCATCCTCGACAGCGTGGCGGCACTGCGGCCCAGGGCGCTCGCGAGCTGAGCCCGCAGTGGAAGCTGGGTCATGGCACAGGATCCTAGTCGGCGTTGGGCTCTACTCTGGTGGGGCACACGAAAACGCGGCCCGGTTCGGTAGCCCGGGCGACGCTTCTCGTATCCGCCCTTCCAGGGATGTCCGGTGTGCCGGAAGCGGCCTCGTCAGGCCGTCGTTCGGCATACCCGCTGGAGGGCAACCATGGTGACGCTGTCGGTCTATCTCGACGGCTCGTTCTGGGTCGGCGTGCTGGAGATCGTCGAGGAGGGCGAACTGCGGGCCACCCGCATCACATTCGGCGCCGAGCCGACCGATCCCGAACTGTACGAGTATCTGATGCGGCACGGCCTGGCGCTGCTGGCCCAGGCGTCGGCCGCGCCACCCGTTCCCGCCGGTTCCCGGGGCGGCGGGCGGGTCAATCCCAAGCGGGCCGCCAAGCTGGCCGCGCGGGCGGCGGCTCGGGTCTCTTCGAGGAGTACGGCCGCGCAGGAGGCCATGCGGCTGGAGCTGGAGAGCCGCAAGCAGGAGGCCACCGGCGACCGCAAGGACCGCCGCGAGGCCCTGGCCCGGCACAAGCGCGAGGTAGCCCATCGCAAACGCGCCGAACGCCGTCGCGGGCGTTGAGTCGTGCGGTGGGCGTGCGCGGCCCATGAGATAATCGTTCGTACGGAGCCCTCTCGGCCTCGGGTCCAGCGACCCAGGCGGGAGGGTTTTTTCATGCCCGAAATCGCAGTGACGCGTCATCCTGCGGCAGGCATTCCCCGATTCAAGGAGCATTCGATGAAACTCGGTCTGACCTGCCCTCGCTTCATCTGGCCCGGCGGCGACACCGCCATCGCCGAGAGGTTCGCGGCCGTCGCCCGCGGCGCCGACGAGGCGGGGCTGCACAGCCTGTGGGTGATGGACCATTTCTTCCAGATCCCCAACTTCGGCGCCGTGGAGGATCCGATGCTGGAGGCGTACGGCGCGCTGTCCTATGCCGCCGCCCTCACCCGCCGCGTCACGCTCGGCACCCTCGTCACCGGCGCCGTCTACCGTGAGCCCGGGTTTCTGGTGAAGCAGGTCAGCACGCTCGACGCGCTCTCCGGCGGCCGCGCCGTCCTCGGCATCGGCGCGGGCTGGTACGAGCAGGAGGCCCGAGGTCTCGGCCTCCGCTTTCCTCCCCTTGCCGAACGGTTCGAGCGGCTGGAGGAGACGCTCCAGATCGCCAAACAGATGTGGAGCAACGAGGACAAGCCGTACGAGGGCACCCATTACCAGCTGGAGCGCACGCTCAACTCCCCGCAGGCCCGCCCGCGGATCCTGATCGGCGGCAGCGGGGAGAAGAAGACCCTCCGTCTCGTCGCCGAGTACGCCGACGCCTGTAACTTCCTGCACGGCGCCGATGTACGGCACAAGCTCGGCGTACTGCGCGGCCATTGCGAACGCCTGGGACGGCCGTACGAGGAGATCGAGAAGACCCTCCACATGCGCATCCCCGACGGCGAGAGCGTCGAAGAGAGCGTCCAGCGCTGCGGCGACCTGGCCGCCCTGGGCATCGACCACGTCATCGTCGCCGTCCCCGACGCCGCCGCCGACTCCTCCCTCGCGCACCTGGCGGCGCTCGCCACGCAGATCTCCGCCATCACCCCGGCCGGACGCTGAGGGGGGCTGGACCAGGGCGTTCCCGCCCCCGCCCGGACCTCGGTGGGTGATGATGTTCAGGTGCGGAGAGTAATCAAATCACGACGCTCAGTACTGCTGTGGGTGAGCGGCGCGGCGTTTCTGATCGCCGTGGCCGCAGTGCTCGTGTTCTTTCTCCTCGGTTCGCCCGATCGGCTGGAGAAGGCCGACAAGCTCGCCAGCGTCGGCAGCCTGTTGTTCGGCGCGGTCTCGCTGCTGGTGTCCGTGGCCGCTCTGGGATGGGGGGCCGCCGCACCTCGGCGCGACGGCGCCGCCTCCCCGGCGGACGAGGCTCGGTCGCTGGATCCGTGGGTGGCCCGGCTGGCGGACCGGATTCGCGGCCAGTGGACCGAGGAGGCGGCGATGCGGACGCTGGGCCGGCCGGATCCGCTGCAGTTGCGCTGGTCGTCCTCGGGCCGCCCCGGGGCCTCCCCGATCGCGGTGCTGGGCAAGGGGACGATACCGGGGCGGCCCACGCGTCTGCGGCTGCACGGCAGCCTGAGCGACGTGGTGGCGGCGTTCCGGAAGCTCCCGCGCAAGCAACTGATGGTCCTGGGAGAGCACGCGGCCGGCAAGACCGTACTGGCGCTGCTGTTCACCCTCGGCATGCTCCGAACCCGGGAGCCGGCCGAGCCGGTGCCCGTCCTGCTGACCGCGTCCTCATGGGACCCGGCCCAGGAACGGCTCGACGCCTGGTTCGCCAGGCGGCTGCGTGAGGAGTATCCGTTCCTGGCGGACCAGGACGTCCACGGCACCGACATGGCATGGCGGCTGGTCCACAACGCGCGGGTGATGCTCGTACTCGACGGTTTGGACGAGATGCCGGGCGGGCTGCACGCGACGGCGATCAAAGCGATCAATCGAGCCGTCATCGACGAGCGTCCGTTGGTGATCACCTGTCGCGGCGCGGAGTACGCCGCCGCGGTCGCGGCGGAGGGCCAGCCACTCGCCCACGCGGCGGTCGTGGAGATCGAACCGGTCAAACCCGAGGACGCCGTCGACCACCTGCGCGCCGCCCTTCCCACCGGCGCCGATCGCTGGGGGCCGATGTTCGATCATCTCCTGGCCTGCCCCGACGGCCCGCTCGCCCGATCGCTGTCGTCTCCGCTGATGGTCTCCCTCACGCTCTCCGCGTACGCGCCTCCTGGCACCGAGCCGTCCGACCTGCTCGACCTCGGCAGGTTCCCGGACCGCTCAGCGATCGAACACCACCTGCTCGACGCGTTCCTTCCCACGGTCTATCCGGCACGTTCACTGCCGCCGCCGGACCGTCCCGGATCCCCCGCGACGCCCATCCGCGCGTACGAGCACGACCAGGCTCGGGCCTGGCTCGCGCACCTCGCCCGGCATCTGAGAGCACTCGGCACCCGTGATCTCGGCTGGTGGGAGCTGCACCGGACCCTCCCCCGGGGTGGTTTCGAGCTCATGGCCGGGCTCGCCGCGGGGCTGACGGCGGGACCTGTGATGGGGCTGATGGCGGGGCTCGTGTTCGGGCGATCGTTCCTGACCGTCGCCGGATGCGGGACCGGGCTCGGTGTCGGCGTCGGGGCGGCCCTGGTCTCCGGGTTCAAGAGAAGGCCGTCGCCTTCCCGGGTCCGGCTCCCGATCAAGGGCCGCCGCCGCCATGTCCTCAGGGGAGTCCTCGTGGGAGTGACCGTCGGGGTGTTCTCCGGCCTGGTGTTCGGGGTGGTCTTCTGGTTCATGACGGGCGGCTCGGGCATCGGGCTCATGGCCGGCGTGGTGGCCGGAGTCACCGGAGGGATCGGTGTCGGGCTGGGCGCGGGCCTGACCGCGTCGGTCGGGCCCGGGGAGAACATCAGCCCGCGCTCGCTCCTCGATCTGGACCGCGCCACCGCGCTGACCCAGGCGTTCGGCGGCGGGCTCGGCGCGGGCCTGATGGTCGGCGTCGCGGCGGCCATGCTCGCCCACCCTGCGGCCAGGCTGGGCGCCGCGCTGGTGGCCGGCGCCGGAGTGGGCATCGGGGTCACCCTGATCGCGGTGAGCAGCACCGCGTGGGGGCGGTGGATGCTGATCCGCGCCTGGCTGGTGTTCAGGAAGAAACTGCCCTGGCGGGTGATGGATTTCCTGGACCATGCCCATCGTCACGGCGTGCTCCGGCAGGTGGGTGGCAGTTATCAGTTCCGCCACGCCCGTCTGCAAGATCACCTGATCGACTTCCCGGCCACCAGCCTCCGCGTGCCGGTTCAGCGGCAGATCGTGCCGGGCGCGGGGAGCGTCCCGTAGACCAGGTAGCGTCCTCGCCCAGCGCGGCGCGTACCGCGTCGAAGTCTCGTGCCACACTCCCGCTGTCCACGTACTGGATCATCGGCCCGCAACTCTCGCCCACGGCCCGGTTGTGCGCGACGAGCCGGTCGTACTCCCCCGCGTCGCCGGGAACTGCGTGACCGCCGGATCATGCACCGCCTTCCCGCACTGGAGTTGCCCGCTGCTCCCGACCCCGCGCGGGTCGATCCCGACCACGTCGAAGCGTTCGCGCAACGCGGCTTCCGGGCCGGCATCGTGACGTCGTGCTGCCTCTTCAACAGGGAGGTTCACCGGCCCTCGCAGGACAAGCGTTGCCCGTCGTCGCGCTAACTCCCCGCCGGCGGCTGTCCTTCCGGGCCGCCGTCGTCGTCCCAATCCGGACTGTCGACGACGACACACGGGCCGACCTCGCCAGGGATCATCAGCTCCGTGAGTATCCACCACGTCTTCGGCGGCTTCGCTCCGGGGACCTCCTCGTAGTTCCCGGCGAACTCCAGGACCAGCGTCTTGTCCTTATCGAGGAGCCGGGGATCGATGTCCAGCCCGCCCTCCCGCATGTGGATGGCCCCTTCCGCCGGAAGGGTGCTCATTCCTCTGTCCTTCTCGCACTGCTTGCGGGACGGGAGGTACGTGACGTCCGCTCTGACACCCGCCGCCTTCAGGTCCCGCTCCAACTTGTCGGCATCTTTGAACTCGCGGATTTCGACCCCCACCGTGCCGTCGGCTCTCTTGCTCACGGCGTACGCGGGCGACTCCGTCCCCGTCAGCAGCGGCACCGCGAACGCCGCCGCGGCGGCCAAGGCGGCCACCGCGCCCCCGGCGTACAGCCTGCGGGTGACGCGGCGTCGTAGTTGGCCGCGGTGCGCGATCTCGGCTTTGAGTTCCATCAGTAACTGCTCCTCGTAGCTCATCCTGGTGCTCCATCCGTGACGAAGGGCAGGTTCCGCAGTGTCTGGCGGGCGCGGTGCAGGCGTACCTTGGCGGTCCCCTGACGGATGCCGAGGGCGAGCGCCGCTTCCGTGACCGTGAGCTGGTCGATGACGACCAGCTCCAGCACGGCACGTTCACCCTCCGGGAGCCCCGCCATGGCCTCGAAGGCCCGCCTGGCGTCCCGCTCGGCGTCGATGCGCTCCTCGATCCTGGCGACGTCGTCGGTGGCCAGCGTGCGTCGCCCGCTCACCCGGTCCGTCAGCTGGAGCTGCTTGTACGCTCGCCGCCGCTCCGCCAAGATCGTCTTGCGGGCCACGCCGTAGAGCCACGCGATCTCGGTCCCCAGCTCGGCCCGGTAGGTGTGGGCAGAGTCGAGCACCGCCACGAACACCTCAGCCACCAGATCGGCGACCGTATGCGGGTCATCAACGCGACGTGCGAGAAATCGGGTGACCGCATCGACATGCCCCCGATAGAAGGCCTCGAAAGCCACAGGATCTGTGGCGATCTCCGCCTGTTTTCGACGCACCGGCCATGCTCCCTTCGTCGATTCGCACCCCTACTTGGCGAGAATCGGCGCAAAAGGTTACAAGCGCAGCTCATGCGTGCTGTCTGCCACCGAGACCTCCTTGGCCCAGCGGCAACTGTCCCATTGAGGAACTCCCTCTCGACACCTTCCACCGGCTGGAGTACACGCTGGCCCGCGCCTTGATCGTGCACGTCCGGGACATGCGACCCGAACCCCTCCTATAGACAACCCAACCCCCGCGCGCACTGTGCACCCTCGCAGGCGGGGCGGATCGAAGGATCCCGGCATGTCGTCAACTTGCCGGGCGCACGGCCTCGTGCCAGCTGGAAGGTGGGGGCGAGGTCTCCACAAACCAACACACCACCAAACCGGAGACCGGAATGACGCATCAGCGGCGGCTGATCACCTCATTCCTCATCAGGGGTCCAGCCAGCGTAAGCGACAAGTTCCGCTCCGGCGTCATACAGCAGCTGAAGACATTCATGTACCTCGGGCGCATCGGTCTTCGACATTCTGATGGTCATGTCGAAGACGATGTCCGCAGGGCCGTAGTCCTCGTTGGGGAATGTGTGCTGCGCCCCGCCGGCCAGCAGCAGCCTGACCATGTCCAGCAACGACGCGCGTATGCCATCGATGTGATCGATGCTGTAAAGGTTGCGCAGCGCAAAATGCAGGGGAGTATCACCCTTATCGCGAGAGAGGGACAACAGCGGATCGATATCCGATCGCCTGCCACGGTACTTTTCAAAATAGGTTGACCAAACGTCGAGCGGAGCCATTTCATCGGTAAGTGCCGTGTTGGGATCGGCGCCGGCGTCGAGGAGGATCCGTACGGTTTCCGCCAAGCCGGAGAACGTAGCCAGATGGAGCGGTGTAAGGCCGGACTGCTCCAACGGCCCCGTACCGATACCGCCCTCCAGAGCCGCCCGTACGGCCTCCACATCGCCCCATGCGCACGCCCGGCCGAACTCGATGGCGGCGGTTGATCGTTTGAGCTCGGAGAGCCTGTTGGAGAGCCAGATGCCGACCGGCACCGGTTGGCGTCCCTCATGGTCGACGCGGTAGGTCAGCGGGTCGATCGCCGTCGCGGCCTCGGCCAGGTCGACGAGCAGGAACCACTGCCCCGAGTCCTCACCGACCGTGTACCAGGCGCGGTCCTCAACCACGAGACCAGGCTCCGTTTCCGAGCCTTCGCCACCGTAGTAGAGGAGGGTCTCCCACTCGAATTCGTCATTCGTCCGCAGGCGTTGATCCGCGGGCCAGACCACGGCCAGTAGCGCCTGGACGGATGGCGGAACCGGATATTCGCCCACGGGCGTGGTCACGGCCCACTCGCGTGGTTCGAAGTCCTCGGGGATGTGGCCATGTAGCCGCTCGAGCTGGGTAAGAACGCCTGAAGACAGGTATTCGACCGGGGAGTCGCCATCGCCCGACATCGCTCGCCTTTCGCGGCAGAAGATCAACTGGGGTTGCAGGCTAGCAGCGGGCAACGACAAGGGACCGCTTTTCCAGACTTGCTCTTGATCAACGATGCCGCCATCCCGATTCGCACCGGGCGACGACACCTTCAGCCGCAACAAATCTCCCGCCCGAGATCGTTAATTCGAAGCCGGCATGCCGGTTTGCAGTTCGACCGCGTGCGTGGAGGCGCGACCCGTGCCGCGGTCGCATAGCGGCCGGTGGGCCTCCTCAACACGGGGAGCACTCATGATCACGAGCCTGCGTCTACGGTCAGCTGACCGGAATGCCCTGCCACGACAGGGCGATGCACTCGGACACAACCGTTGGCAGTTCTGGCCTTCCCCTCATAGCGTGGAGACCGAACCGGGAGAGGTTTGGTCGTGGCAGCAGTCACGCGGCGGCGCTTTGATCCGGAGTTCCGGGCGG
>NZ_JBEZDU010000048.1:0-43084 GCF_040648495.1 Nonomuraea sp. NPDC049129
CGCATGATCGAGGCGGGCACGGTGATGCGCGACCTGTCGCTGGAGAACCCGATCAGGGCCATCCGCGAGGTGTCGCACGACATGACCGGGCGGCGGCGGGTGCGGCTGGCCAACGGCCGTGAGGCGTCGAGCCTGGAGATCCAGCAGGAATACCTGTCCAAGGCCAAGGACTTCGTCGAGCGCCGCGGCGGCGACGCGATCGCGCGCCGGGTGCTGGAGCTGTGGGAGCGGACGCTGCACGCGGTCGGCACCGGCGACCTCGACCTGGTGGCGCGCGAGATCGACTGGGTGACGAAATACCAGCTCATCGAGCGTTATCGCAAGAAGTACGATCTGCCGCTGTCGTCGCCGAGGGTGGCGCAGCTCGACCTGGCCTACCACGACGTGCACCGCAAGCGCGGCCTGTTCTACCTGCTACAGCGCCGCGGCTTGGTGGAGCGGGTGGCCTCCGACATCAAGATCTTCGAGGCCAAGTCTGTGCCGCCGCAGACCACCCGGGCGCGACTGCGCGGCGAGTTCATCCGCAAGGCGCAGGAGAAGCGGCGCGACTTCACCGTCGACTGGGTGCATCTCAAGCTGAACGACCAAGCCCAGCGCACCGTCCTGTGCAAGGACCCGTTCCGCAGCGTCGACGAGCGGGTGGACAAGCTCATCGCCGACATGTGAGTCAGCGGCGCCGCTGACCACCATCATCGTGCGGGATAACCAGTCGACGGGTACGCGGTCCTGTCCGAGTTCGATGGGCGGCAAACATGGTCGCCGCAGATTGGCGAGATGGGTGTCACCGAAGGCTGTCGTTCCGGCGCGCACTCCACACTGCCAGACCGGCCGCCAGGACGAGAACGCCGGCGAGCCAGAGGATGCCCTGCAGCGGCAAGGCATCGACGATTGTGCCGCCGGCCAGCGCGCCGAGACCGATCGAGAGGTTGAACACCGCCACCCACAGAGCGGAGGCTTCCTCGACCGCTTGTGGCGCGGACTTGATCATCCATGTCTGGAGGCTCGTGGAGACCCCGCCGTACACCAGGCCCCAGACGACGAGCAGCGTTACCCCGCCCGCGGCGGTGAGCCCTGCCAGGGGGTAGAGCAGCACGGTAACCCCCAAGGCGGCGGAGATGGACAGGACCGTCCGATGGAGCCGTTTCGCCACGGCGGCACCCGCGACGAAGTTCCCTGCGACGCCTGCCAGGCCGAATCCGAACAGCAGTGGCCCGACGAGTTGCGCGTCGATGCCGGACAGATCCTGCAGCACGGGGCTGATGAACGTGTAGGCCGCGAAGTGGCCGGTCACGATCAGGAAGGTTGCCAGAATGCCGATCCGGACGCCCTGGTTGCGGAACTGGTCGGCCAGCCGGCGCAGGCCGACGGGTTGAGCAGCGGTCAACGGTGGCAGCACAGCCAGCAAGGAGACCAGCACGACCAGTGCGAGGGCGCTCAAGGCGCCGAACGCGATCCGCCAACTCGCCAGCCCGCCGATCACCGTGCCGATAGGGACGCCGAAGACGTTCGCGGCCCCGACACCGCCGAAGATGATCGCCGTGGCCCGCGGCACGAGCGGGGCGGGGACGAGCCGGACGGCCAGACCGCCGGCGATGGCCCAGAATCCGCCGATCGCCACCCCGACCAGCACGCGGGCGGTGATCAGAAGTGGATAGTTCGGGGCCAGGGCGGAGGCCAGGTTGGCGAGCGTCATGAGTCCCATCAAGGCGACGAGCAAGAGCCGGCGATCCATCCTGCCGACGAGTACCGGGACCGATGGTGCCGCGACGGCGGCGACGATGCTGGGGACCGTGACCATCAAGCCCGCCGCACCCTCAGAGACCGACAGCGCCGAGCCGACGGGGGTGAGCAGTCCGATGGGGAGCTGCTCGGCCGTCACCAGGAGAAATGTGCCGAAGGCCACGGCGGACACCGCGATCCAATGATTCTTCGCTGACGCGTCTCGCCGAGCCGTCGTAGAGTCCGTTGCCGTCACGTCGTGTCTCCCCTCTTATTCGGGAGCGATCGCTCCCATATGACGGCACACCCTAATACGGGAGCGATCGCTCCACAACCTTGGTAGAGTGGCGAGCATGGCACGGCCCAGGGAGTTCGACGAGCAAGACGTGATCGCCAAGGCGACCGACCTGTTCTGGCGTCGCGGCTACAACGCCACGTCCGTCCGCGACCTGGGCGCCGAGCTCAGACTCAAGCAAAGCAGCCTGTATCGGACCTTCAACGACAAGCGCACACTGTTCTTGCGGACGCTGGACCACTATCGGGCGACGGAGTCCACGCAAGCCGAAGAGCAGCTCAACGCCGCCGGTCCCAGCCTCGAAGTCCTGCGAGAGTGGTTGATCTGGATGATCAGCCACGAGGCCGGTCGCGGCTGCTTCGTGGTCAATACGGCTGCCGAACTCGGCACCACCGACCCCGAGGTCCAGCAGAGGACCGAGGCCGCGTTCGAAGTCACCAGGAAAACCCTGGCGTCACTGCTCCGCCGCGGCATCCGCGACGGCGACCTGCCCGCCGCATTGGACGTCGACGCCGCAGTGGAGCTGCTGTTCACGACGGTGCTCGGACTACGCGTACGCGAACGCACCGGACACGACGTCAAACGACTCGCCACAGCAATCGACTTCACCATCAAAACGCTCGCGACATCTGCGACCTGACCGGCAGAAGGGCACCTCGGCCGAGATCTCCGTGCAGGTCGCTGCGTGCCGCCACCGCTACGCCGGCGTCTCTAATTCGGTACCCCTGCGAGGGGTGCTGTGCCAAGGTTCTGCAGAAGATCAGGCGAACCGAGGGCTTCGATGTGGAATGGGCGCAGTGCGGTCGGAGGAATGGGATGAGCGAGAAATGACCGAGCTGGACCTGCCCCCGGCCGACCACCCCGCGCGCCTTGAGCAGGGGCACCCGTTCCGGCAGTGGAAGACCTGGCGGATGCCCGGCAGCGAGTTGACCCTCACCGGCTACTCTCGCGCGAACGACAAGACGTTCTTTCACATCCCCGAGCTGCGGTGCAGCCTCGACGCGGGGTTGTGCGAGGGGCGACAGGTGGACACGGTCTTCCTGACCCACACCCACCATGACCATGCCAAGGACCTTGATTACCTGGCCGCCAATCCCGCCGGGACGGACATCTACCTGCCCGCCGAGGCGGTGCCGTACGTGGAGTCCTACTTACGCGCGTCCGCGGAGCTCAATCACGGAGCGGGGTTCGATCCCGCTCTGGCGGCAGGACACCGCTTGCACGGGGTGCGGCGCGGCGACGAGTTCGGCTTCGGACGCCGGGGACATCACGTGCGGGTGGTGGAGTGTGAACACAAGGTGCCCTGTGTGGGGTACGCCTTCTCGGAGCGGAGCAAGGCGCTACGGCCGGAGTTCGAGCAGTTGCGACTGTCCCTGATGGAGCAGGGCAGGGGCGGTGAGTTCGGCCGGATCATGGCGCGGAACCGCAAAGAGGGGGTCGCAGTCGACCACGAGGTCCGGCGACCGCTGTTCGCCTTTCTTGGCGACACTCATGTGAATGTGTTCGCCCGCAACCCGTGGTTGTTTGAATACCCGGTCATCATCACCGAGTGCACGTTTCTGGATGACACCGAGTTGGAGCGCGCGGACCGGATCGGGCATACGGTCTGGAGCCGGCTGCGGCCCGTGGTCGAGGCCCATCCGCAGACGCTGTTCGTTCTGACCCACTTCAGCCTGCGCCACTCCGACCAGCAGGTCCTCGCGTTCTTCCGGCAGCAGTGGGAGCAGGCGTCGCGGCCGGACAACAACGTTTTCCTGTGGGTTCACCCGGACAGCCACCTGCCCGAGCAGCACCAGCACCGCACTTCCTAAACCCTGACACTCAAATGCCCACGGGTCCGCCCCCGGGATAAGGGGCGGACCCGTTCGTATCAGGGACCCGTTCGCATCAGTAGGGGAAGACCGGGTAGCCGTTGTAACCGCCGCCGACGCACGTGCGCCCGGTCGGGCTCAGCCAGTCAGGGACGACCACCCCGCCCGCGAACACGCACTGGGTGACGGTGATGTACTCGCGGGCGGCGGCCTGAGCGGTTGCGGCAGGGGCGAGTGTCAGCGCACCTGCCGCGGCCGCGGAGACGAGGGTGAGGGTGAGGAGCAGACGACGCATAGGACTCCTATCACGGAGGGTTATTGAGCCACTACCTATGGTTACCTACGCGCCCGCCCGCCAAACTGCGACAAGGCCGCTAACAGTTGCCGAAGGCCGGGAGGCCGAGGATGCGGAGTGCGAGCCATTCGATGGCCAGCGGCCCGCCCTCGATGGCCCCCGTCACATGGTTCGGAGCCGGGAGCGATGTCCAGCGGAGGTTGACGCCCGCCCGGCAGTACTCCGAGCGCAACGTGGCCGAGATCGCCTGCGGGATGATCTCGTCGCCCTGGGCGTGGTAGATGAACATCGGGACACGCGGCGCGATCGCCCCGAGGCGGTTCTCGGCGAGCCGGGCCAGCCACTTGGGCTGGTTCATCAGGTCAACGGGGCTCAGGTCGGAGAAGCGCAGGCCGGCGAGCTTGTCCAGGTCGCCCACGCAGTCGTCCGCCGCGTCCGCGAGCAGGGCGCGCCCGCGGTCGTTGAGGTCGGCGTTGAGATCGAGTTCCGGGTAGGCGGCGTCGAAGCCGACCCCGGCCGCGGCGGCCAGCCCGAAGTTGGCATCGCCGTCGAGGTGGTCCGCCACCGCGTGCAGGTCCGCCGGGACTCCGCCCGCGGCCACGCCCTTGAGCCGCAGCTCCGACGCGTACGACGGCTGGAGCTGGGCCGCCCAGGCGGCCGACGCGCCGCCCTGCGAGTAGCCCATGACCGCGACCGGCCCGCCCGTGGACAGGCCCGAGCCCGACACGCGCGTGGCGGCCCTGATCGAGTCCAGTACGGCGTGACCCTGTGAGATTCCCGCCATGTACGTATGCACGCCGGGTGTGCCGAGGCCCTCGTAGTCGGTGATGGCCACCGCGAACCCCTTGAGCAGGAACAGGCTGACCAGCGCGAGCTCCGCCTCGCCGCCCCGGCTCATGCTGGCCGAGGGCGCGCACTGGTCGCCGAGTCCGTGGGTGCCGACGGCGTACCCGATGATCGGGCGCTTGCCCAGCGGGTAGCTCGCCTTGGGCACGAGCAGGGTGCCGGACACGGCGTTCAGCGAGCCGGTGGCGGAGGTCGAGCGGTAGAGCAGGTGCCAGGCGTTCACCGGGACTTCGAGCAGCTTGCCCGGCAGCAGGTAGACGGTGGTGGGCTGGGCGGTGACCACGTCCCCCGCCGCGGCCGCGCGGGCAGGCGGCGCCGCGACGAAGGAAGCGATCAGTAAGAGGATCATGGTCATGCTGACGCGGACACGTAACCTCATGTGCCACCCCTCTCCGTGGGGTTCGCTCAGGGGAAGGCGGCGCCGCGAGCCGATCGTTACCCGGCAGTAACCTCGTGTCAAGGCCCGAAACGACGGCGAATCCGAGCCGTTGTCAGACTGCCTCCCGCGCCACATAACACTGGCCACGACCGCATCACCGGGCCGCCCCGAAACGGTGAACTCCACTGCGACGGTCGGGCACCATGGACGGATGGATGCTGGTTCGGTGACCTTTCTGCGCGAACTACTCGCCGAGACCGGCTGGGTGGAGCGCACCCGCGAGCTCGGCCTGGCGCTGCGGACCACCCGCTCGCCCGGCGGCCTGATGCTGGTGGGCACGCCCGACGACGAGCCGTGGCATCTGACTGCGCATCTCGCCGACGAGGCCCGGCTCTCCGAGCTGCCGCAGCTAGCCCCCACTCTGGTCCGTTGGAAGCCGCCCGCCGACGCCCCGGCCCACCTGCGCGTCGGCCTCGACCGGATTCAGCGGGCGGGGCGCGGCGAGACGCTGTTCGTGGTGGCCGAGCAGGACGCGCCCGTGCCGCTGCTCGAACGGGTCAACGACGCCCGCCGTACGGGGGCGACGATCCTGGCGCTCGAAGGCGGCGACACGGCGCTGGAGGGGCTGGCGCACGACGCGATCGCCGTGCCACGGCTCGGGCCGGTGACCTTCGACGGCGCCCAGCACCTGGTCAGCATGGCCGCGGGCGAGCTGCCGGCGCGCCCGGGGCTGCGCGAGCGCCTGGCCCGCCTGCTGGAGAAGGTCAACGGTCCCCAGGTCGCCGACTGAGGCTCATACCCCGGCGTTGGTGAGCCTTCTGGCGAGTGCCCGTACATGGTCCTTGAGCTCGGGCGGGTCAAGGACCTGGAAGTCGATGCCCTTGAGCGCGACATAGAGGGCGATGGTGTCGAGGGAGTCGCCGCCGGCGTAGAAGAGGCAGCTGTCCGCGTCGCGGTGTTCGAGACGGCCCGCGGTAGGTGAGGTGTGTTCGGCGACGACGTCGAGCGGCGCGTGGAACAGGATGGTCGCTCGATACCGGTACGGGGAACTCGTGAGGGCGTTGGAGACATAGGCGTGTACGCCCTCGGCGGGTTCGGCCCGAGGCGTGAAACGTGGCCCGGGCTGTGGAGCCGAGTCCATACGGTCGACGCGGAAGGTACGCCAGTCGTCGCGGTCGAGGTCGAAGGCGAGCAGGTACCACCGCCGGCCGGTGTGGACGACGCGGTACGGCTCGACGCGGCGGGTGCGCTGCTGGTACCCGAAGCGGATGCCTTCGTGGGCGCGGCAGGCGGCGGCCAGGGCGGTGAGCAGATCGGGATCCACCGTCGGGCCGGGGCCGGTCAGCGGCAGGATGGCCGACTGCATCGCACCGACGCGGTGGCGCAGCCGGGAGGGCAGAACCTGTTCGAGCTTGGCGAGGGCGCGGAGCGAGGTCTCCTCGATCCCGGTGACCGTGCCCGTGGCGGCGGCGCGCAGGCCGACCGCGACGGCGACGGCTTCGTCGTCATCGAGCAGCAGCGGCGGTAGGGCCGCGCCGACCCCCAGCCGATAGCCGCCGGTGATGCCGGTGGCGGACTCCACCGGGTAGCCGAGGTCGCGGAGCCGGTCGACGTCGCGGCGGACGGTACGGGTGGTGACACCGAGGCGTTCGGCCAGCTCCGCGCCTGACCAGTCGGGGCGGGACTGGAGCAGGGACAGCAGCCGCAGCAGCCGCGCCGAGGTTTCCAACATCCGCGCGCAACTCCCTCCGAGGGTATGAGGACCGGACCTGTCCTCAATGGTTCCTAGTGTTCCTCGTACCGGGGTCGCCCGGGAACCCTCGAAACCAAGGAGAGCTTCATGATCCTCGTCACCGGCGCCACCGGAAACGTCGGCCGCCACGTACTCGACGTGCTGGTCGCCAACGGCCACGCCGTACGTGCCCTGAGCCGGTCCCCGCAGCAGGCGGTGTGGCCGGCCGAGGTCGACGTCGTCGCCGGCGACCTGGCCGACCCGGCGTCGCTGAACGCGGCCCTGACCGGTGTGGAGTCGGTCTTCCTGTTCGCCGTACCGGGCTGTGGGCCCGCGTTCGTCGCCGCCGCCCAGCGGGCCGGCGTGCGCCAGGTCGTGCTGCTGTCCTCCGGCGGGGTCGACGACGACGCGGAGGTCCAGGACGGGCCGATCGCCGCCTACCACGCCGAGATCGAGCACGCCCTGCGCGGCTCCGGCCTGGCGTGGACCTTCCTGCGCCCGGACGTGTTCGCCGCCAACAGCCTCATGTGGGCCGGGCAGACCAGGTCCGGCGACGTGATCCGCGGCGCCTACGCCGACGCGGCGTCCGCCCCGGTGCACGAAGCCGACATCGCCGCGGTCGCCGTGGCCGCCCTCACCGAGGACGGGCACGCCGGTCAGGTCTACCGGCTGACCGGGCCTCAGTCCCTCAGCCACGCCGACCAGGCCGCCATCCTCGGTCAGGCGCTCGGCCGACCCATCAGCTACGCCGAACTACCCGCCGAGACCGTACGCCAGGCGATGAGCGCCCACGTGCCGGGCCCGATCCTGGACAGCATTCTCGCCACCTGGGCCGCCTCCGTCGGCCGCGTCGCGCCCACCACCACCGACATCGAGAAGGTCACCGGTCGTCCCGCGCGCGGCTACCACGAGTGGGTCCTCGACCACGCTGCCGCGTTCTAGCCACGAGACATCATTCAAGGAGACCTTGCGTGTCAGACATGAGCGAAACGATCATGCCGTTCCGGATCGACGTCCCCCAGTGCGATCTCGATGACCTGCACCGCCGGCTGTCCGCCGTGCGGTGGCCGAGCGAGCTGCCCGACGTCGGCTGGAGCCGCGGCGTTCCCCTGGCCTACCTCAAGGAGCTGGCCGAGTATTGGCGCACCTCGTACGACTGGCGTGGGCACGAGGCCGCGTTGAACGACATCCCGCAGTTCACCACCGAGATCGACGGGCAACGGGTGCACTTCATGCACGTACGTTCCCCGCACCCGGATGCCCTGCCCCTGATCCTCACCCACGGCTGGCCTGGATCGGTGGTCGAGTTTCTCAAGGTCATCGGCCCGCTGACCGATCCGGCCGCGCACGGCGGAGACCCGGCCGACGCCTTCCACCTGGTCATCCCGTCGCTGCCCGGCTTCGGATTCTCCGGCCCCACGCGAGAGACCGGGTGGAACAGCGGCCGGATCGCGCGGGCGTGGGCGCGGCTGATGAGCCGGCTCGGCTACGACCGGTACGGCGCGCAGGGCGGCGACCTCGGCGCCCTGGTCACCCCGGAACTCGGCCGCACCGCCACCGGGCAGGTCATCGGTGTCCATGTCAACGCGGCCTCCTTCGGGTTCATCCCGTTCGGGGAGGTCTCGGACGAGGAGCGGGCCACGCTGACCGACGCCGAGCGGGCCCGGCTCGGACGGGTGAAGGAGTTCATGGACGACCAGAGCGGCTACTTCAAGATCTCGGCCACCTGGCCGCAGACGGTGGCGTACGCCCTCACCGACTCACCGGTCGGCCAGCTCGCCTGGCTCGTCGAGAAGTTCAAGGAGTGGAGTTTCCCCGCCGCCGACCTGCCCGAGGCCGCCATCGACCGGGACCTGCTGCTGACCGACGTGATGCTCTACTGGCTCACCGGCACCGCCGGTTCCGTCGCCAACCTGTACTACGAGAACATGCACGCCAGCACCTGGCACACCAAGCCGGCCACCACACCCACCGGCGTCGCCGTGTTCGCCCACGACCTGCCCATCCGCCGCTACGCCGAATACGGCAACAACATCACCCACTGGTCGGAATTCGACCGCGGCGGCCACTTCGCCGCCGTGGAAGCACCCGACCTGCTCACCGCCGACATCCGGACCTTCTTCCGCCCGCTCCGCTAGCGGCGCCCGGCTACCCACCCCTTGAGGACCCTTCGTGCCACGCCTCACCACCCGCGCGACGCGACCCGGCCGCGCTGGCCCACGCGGCCCGCGCCTGGGTGCCGCTGGTACAGGTCCCGCCGCGGCGGCCACGCCTGGTCACCTTCCGGGACGAGCGGGGCCGTGAACTGTTCGACCTTCCCGACGCGCCGCGGCCGGATCCGGACACCCCGGCCCCGGTGCGTTTTCTCTACGACTTCGACAACCTGCTGCTCTCCCACGACGACCGCAGCCGCGTGGTCACTGTCAACTACGCCGACCAGGGCTTCGGCAGGACGAACGAACAGCCCCGGTCCGTACTGGTCGACGGCTACGTAGCCGCCACCTGGAAACTCGCCACCAACCGCGACACCGCGACCTTGACCGTGCGCCCATTCCGGAAACTGACCGCGGCCGAGCACGAACAACTCGACGCCGAAGGCGCCCGGCTACTCGCCTTCCTCACGCCCAGCACCACAGTCCACGACATCGTGCTCCATTGGCATTAAACCCGACAAATCGGACGCCAATGGTATTGCTGAACGAAGTGATTTCCTTACACATAGTTGACTAAACCAGCCAAACGGGAATACTAGATTTCCCGTTTGGCCGTCGTTCCACTGAGACCGAGGATGCCCATGTCGCCCGGCACCGCCATGCCTCCGGCAGAACCGCACCAGGCACGTAGCGGTACCGGCGTCGCGGAAGGGCTTGTACCACGCCGACCCGGCCCCCGTCGGCCGCCGCGTGAGACCGGCACGCGCCGCTAACGGGCCCTTCGGCGGTCGACACCCTCCCCGCCTGCTCTCCCCGACCCCAGGACTGTCATGCCGCCAGACTCTTTCAGCGTCCCGATAACGATCGGCGCCGCCGTTCTCGCCATCGCCCTCGCGGGCGTCGTCATCTTCCACATACGCCTACGCCGCGACCTCGCCCAGGTCCGTGGGGAGCTCGTTCAGGCCCGTCAGGCTCACGAGCACCTGACGCGCGAGACCAGCGCCAGGAACCAGTGGCAGGCGCAGGTGGAGCGCCAAGCTCAGGAGAGCGCGGAGCAGACCCGCGAGGCGCGCGCCCAGCAGGACCTCCTGCACGCCGAGACCGAGCACCTGATCTCGAAGCGGATACCCGCCCTGCTGTCCCACCTGCGTGCCCCGCACGTGATCGTGCCCGGCGTGCAGAACCCGGCGCTGGCCGGCACGGACATCGACAGACAGCACCGCGCCATCCTCGAAGCGCTCACCCGCGGCGTCCGCGAGGAAGGCGAGCGCATCGACGAGGCGGCCCAGGCCGTCGTCAGGGGCGCGATGTCCCGCGTGCAGACCCAGGCGCTGCGCGCCCAGGACCTGCTGGCCGGCGTGCAACAGCGCTACAGCGGTGACGAGCACACGGCGCTGCTGCGCGAGGTGCTGGGGCTCGACATGTTCAACGAACTGATGATCCGTCGCGTGCAGGTCACCGGCATCGCCTGCGGCGCCACGCCCGGCCTGTCACGTGACGACACCTACCTGGTGGACCTGATGGTGGGCGCCATCTCCCGCGTGGAGAACTTCGAGCAGCGCGTCGAGGGCCCGGCCAACCACCTGCGACGCCGGATCGGGGTCGCCGCCCGCGCCGCGGAGTCGATCCTGCTCATCACGGCCGAGCTGCTGGCCAACGCGGTCCACCACTCCCACGGCACGCTCAAGGTGACCATCGCCGTGCACGAGACCAACACCGGCGCCGCCATCGTCATCGACGACGCCGGTGTCGGCCTCAACGAGGACCAGTACGCCCGCGCGACCCGCCTGCTGAGCGGCACCCACCCGGTCCGCCTGGTCGACCTGGGCAACCCGCCCCACACCGGCTGGGCCGCGATCGGCCGTCAGGCCGCGCACTACGGCATGCAGGTCACGGTCAAGAAGAGCGCCTTCGGCGGCGTCCAGGCCGTGCTGAACATCCCCACCGCCCTGCTGGTGGAGATGCCGGAGGACAGCCGTCCGTCGGTGCTGGCGCCCGAGCCGATCCGCGCCGCCGTCCCGGCCGCCGCCACCGCCCTCCGGTCGGCGCACGTGGCAGCCGTCCCGGCCCCAGCACCGGCCCCGACCCCGGCCATCCGGCTGGAGCCCGTCACCTCCTCCGTACGACCCGAGCCCGCGGCGACGCCCCGTACGGAACCCGCGACGACCCCCGAGCAGCGACTGACCCCTGCGGGGGATCTCGCGCCACTGCCACAGCGCCGCCGCCAATCGCCGACCGGGCCGAGGCCCAGCAGAAGCCAGGGCGGCTCGGACGACAGGTTGCTCACCACCCCGGAGGAGGCCCAGAAGCGGTGGGGAGACTTCCAGGTCGGAGCCGAAGCGGGCCGCCGCGAAGCGCTCCCGCCGCAACAGCAGCATGACATCACCGAAGGGATTTGACCGCTCCATGGATGCTCACAGCGCTTCCAGCCGTGTTCAGACCAAGGGTCGCCCGTTGTCCCTCGACGTGTCCTGGGTCCTGTCGCCGCTGCTGGCAGTGCCCGGTGTCGCCCGCGGCGTGGTGCTGAGCCGTGACGGGCTCATCCTCGGCGGCTCCGCTGACGTGACCGCCGAGACCGGCGAGCGCGCCGCCGCCATGACGAGCTCCGTGCTGGGGGCGGCCCGCGCCCTGTGCGACGGCCTCAGCAACGGCGCCGACGGCGAGGTGGTGGACATCGTCATCTCCGCCGGCAGCGGCGGCTACTACTACATCGCCCCGGCCGGCGACCGCGCGGCCATCGTCGTCGCCGCCACCGGCACGGTCAACATCGGCGCGCTCGCCTTCGAGGTGCAGCTGCAGGTGCAGAAGCTGGTCAAGGCTCTCGACGAGGCCAGCGCGGCCAGGGTGCCGGGCGTCCGGACATGACCTCCGGACGGCGGCGGCGTGTCGTCCCGGACTACATGGCCGCCGCGAGGCTGACCGTGCCCGAGCACATCAACGTCGAGCGCACGACCCTGGTCTACATCGCGCCCGACGCCGCCACCAACGGGCTGGACCCGCCGGGGTCGCATCTGCTCGCCCTGCTGCGGGATGGGCCGTTGTCGGTGTACGAGTGCGCCGCGCACCTGGGCCTGCCGTACTGCGTGGTGCGGTTGCTGGTCGCCGGGCTGGTCGGGGGCGGAACGCTGCTGACCCGCGATCCGCCGGCCGCCGACCTGCCCGACATCGAGATCTTGGAGTTGGTGCTCAGTGGCCTCCGCGCTCTTTGACAGCGGCATCAGTACCGAACACATCCCGGTCAAGCTGGTCATCGCCGGGCCGTTCGGCGTGGGCAAGACGACCATCGTGAGCGCGCTATCGGAGATCGAGCCCCTCAACACCGAGGAGGTGCTCACCCAGGCGGGCACGCTGGTCGACGACCTCACCGGCGTGAACGAGAAGACGACCACGACCACCGCGATCGACTTCGGCCGCCTCACCCTGCCGGGCGTGGTGCTCTACCTGTTCGGAGCACCGGGACAGACCCGGTTCCAGGTCCTGTGGAACGAGCTGGTCCGCGGCGCGCTGGGGGTGCTGGTGCTGGCCGACACCCGCCGCATCGACGACAGCTTCGCCGTCCTCGACCTGGTGGAGAACGCCGGCATCCGCTACGCGGTGGCCGTCAACCACTTCCCCGACTCGCCGGACTACCCGCCGGAGGCCTTGCGCGAGGCGCTCGACCTGGGCCCGCGCACGCCACTGGTGGTGTGCGACGCCCGCGACCCCGCCTCCGCCCGCGCCTCGCTGATCGCGCTGGTGGAGCACATCAGAGAGCTGGTGCTGTCATGACTCTGCGCTATATGCCCGACGCCGGGCGCCTGTACGGAACTGAGTACGCCGGCGACCCGCAGGCGGTCTACGCGGATCTCCGCCGGCGGCACGGCGCGGTCGCCCCCGTGGAGATCGCCCCGGGCATCGAGGCCCACCTGGTGATCGACTACCAGGCCGCCCTGGACGTCCTCACCAATGTCGGCGGCGTCTGGAGCAAGAACCCCAGCGCCTGGCAGACGCGACTCCCCGACACCCCCGAGGCCGCGGGCATGATAGCCATGCTCGGCCACCGGCCCAACGCGCTGTTCTCCGACGGGGCCGAGCATGCCCGCTACCGCAAGGTGATCTCCGACTGCTTCCAGCTGGTCCAGCCGCACAAGCTGCGCCAGATGGTGATCGAGGTGTCGGACTCGCTCATCAGTCAGTTCGCCGCGAAGGGCGAGGCCGACCTGGTCGCCGACTTCGCCCGGCTCATCCCGGCCCGCATCTTCAACCTGCTCTTCGGGCGGCCCGACTCCGACAGCGCCGGCTTGATCCAGGCCCTGGCGGACATGATGGAGGCTGACGGCGAGACGGGCGCGCGGGGCAGCGAAGCGTTCGGCCGCTACATCGGCGAGCTGATCCAGGGCAAGTACGCCCAGCGGGGCGACGACCTGACCTCCTGGTTCATCGACCATCCGGCCGCGCTGCAGACCGACGAGCTGGCGCAGAACATCGTGCTCGTGATGGCCGCCAGCTACGAGCCCACGGCCAACCTGATCTCCAACACGATCTCCCGGATGGTCAGCGACGACCGCTACTACAGCTCGCTCACCAACGGCGCGCTCAGCACGTACGACGCCCTCATGGAAGCCCTGCGCGCCGAGCCTGCCATGGCGAACTACGGCCCGTACTTCGTACGCCAGCCGGTGCACTTCCACGGCACCTGGATCCAGCCGGCCGAGCTGGTCCTCGTCTCCTACGCCGCGGCCAACACCGAGCCTGCCAACATTCCCGAAGAGCTGCGCTCGGACGGCGGCGCGTACCTGGGCTTCGGCGCGGGGCCGCACCGCTGCCCGGCCAGCGACCCGGCCGTGCTCATCGCCATGACCGCGATCGAACGCCTGACCTCTCACCTGTGCGACCTGGAACTGACCGTGCCGCGCGAGGAGCTCCTGTGGCGGCCCGGCCCGTTCCACCGCGCGCTGGCGCACCTACCGGTGCGCTTCACCCCCATCCGTCCAGATCAGCCTGGAGAATCCCCTTGGGTAGTACAGCCTCCGTCGTCCTTGACCCCTTCGGAGCAGACCTCCCCGGTGAGGTCCGTCGGCTACGTGACCTCGGCCCCCTGGTCCTCGTAGAGCTCGCGGGAGGCATCCCGGCCTGGGCCGTGACCCGGCACGACCTGCTCAAGCAGCTGATCCTCGATCCGCGGGTGAGCAAGGACAAGCGGCACTGGCGGCTGCTGCCTCAGGCGCTCACCGAGCCGGGCTGGACCTGGATCATGACCTGGATCGGCGTGTCGAACATGCTCAGCGCCTATGGCGAGGAGCACCGGCGGCTGCGCAAGCTGATCGCCCCGAGCTTCACCGCGCGCCGTACCAAGGCCATGCAGCCGATCGTCGAGGGGATCGTCACGGAGCTGCTGGACGCCATGGCCGCGGTGCCGCCGGGCCAGGTCGTCGACCTGCGCGGCGCCTACGCCCACCCGCTGCCGATGCGGGTGATCTGCGAGCTGTTCGGTGTCCCGGCGGACATGCGGGTGGCGATGGCCCAAGTGATGGAGGCCATCATGGACACCACCGCCACCCCGGAGCAGGCGGCGGCCACGGCGGCCCAGATCGGCACCGTGCTGCCCGCCCTCGTCTCCTACAAGCGCGAGCACCCGGGCGACGACCTGACCACGGAGCTGATCAACGTCCGCGACAGCGGCGACTCGCTCAGCGACGACGAGCTGCGCGACACCCTGCTGCTCCTCATCGCGGCCGGGCACGAGACCACCGTCAACCTGATCGGCAATGCCGTACACGCCCTGCTCACCCATCCCGACCACCTTCGGCGGGTCCTGGCGGGAGAGATCTCCTGGGAGGCGGTGATCGAGGAGACGCTGCGCTGGGCGCCGTCGATCGCCAACCTGCCGCTGCGGTTCGCCATCGAACCGATCGAGATCGGTGGCGTACGAATCGAGGCGGGCGACGCGATCATCACCAGCTACCTGGCGGCCGGGCACGACCCCGACCAGCACGGCCCGGACGCCGACCGGTTCGACCCGACCCAGGATCGCGACGAAAATCTGGCCTTCGGCATCGGCGTGCATCGCTGCATTGGCGCTCCGCTGGCCCGCCAGGAGGCGCTCACCGCCCTGCCCGCGCTGTTCGCCCGGTTCCCGGACCTCCGGCTGGCCGTGGACGAGAGCGAGTTGCCGCACGTCCCGTCCTTCATCGCGCACGGCTGGAGCAGGCTACCGCTGCTGCACCGCTGATCCGCCTCGGCGACGCCCGGCCGGGACCGATTCGCCGGCCGGGCTAGGGGTCGATGGGCTCGGGGGTGTGCAGGTGGCCGACGAGGGTGGCGTCCAGCGCGGCGGTGGCGTCCTCGATCGCGCTGATCACGACCGACTGCACCGGGTCCGGCTCCCCCGATCTCGTACGGCTGACCCGCGTAACGGCGTCCAGCCGCCGCGCCCCCACATCCCGGATCTCACTGACCCGCACCTCCCCCTCCGGCACGTCCAGCAGGGCGAGCGACGGCACGATCGCCACCCCATACCCGGCCGCCACCAGCGCCAGCGTGGGATCGAACTCGGTGATGACGTGCACCTTGCGCGGCTCGAACCCGTGCAGCCCGGCCAGCCGATCGAGCGCCTGCCCGCACGCCTGGTCGGGCTCGCTGGCCACCCACGGCAGCTCCGCCAGGTCGGCGACCGTACGCGGGTCGGGCCCGTCGGGCGGCACCACGATGCGGTACTCGTCCACGTACAGGGGGCGGACGGCCAGCGACGGCTGCGCCGGCACCGGCAGGCTCATGTCCTGCTCGGTGATCAGCACGTCCACGGCCCCCAGCCGCAGCTCCTGGAGCGCGGGCTGGCCGTACACCTCATGGATGACCGGAACGATCTTGGGGTGGCGGACGGCGAGGTCGCGCATGGCGGGCACCAGAATGTGCTTGATCACCGTCGGGAAGGCGGCGATCCGCACCGGCCCGGCCAGCCGTTCGGTGAAGCGGGTGAGCTCGCGCCTGGCCTCGGCCAGCTCGTCCTCGACCCGCTCGGCGTATCCGGCGAGCACCCGGCCCGCCGGAGTGAGCGAGACGCGGCGCTGTGAGCGGTCGATGAGGGCCAAGCCCACCTCGCGTTCGAGCTGGGCGAGTTGCTGGGACACCGCCGACGGCGTCAGGAACAGGGCCTCGGCCGCGCGCATGACGCCGCCGCGGCGGGCGACCTCGTGCAGGACACGCAGGCGGCGGGGGTCGATGTCCATGCAGATCAGCTTACGTCAACCTTTAGCAATCTTTATTTGCGCTTCAGCACAATAAGTCCGGACAATTGCGCGCATGAGCTTCCTCGTTGACGCCCTCGGCTGGCTGGGCGCCGCGTTATTGCTGTTCGGGTACGCCATGGTCTCCTCCTCACGGATGTCCGGCGACGGCGCCCACTACCAGTTGCTCAACCTGGCCGGCTCGATCGGCCTGATGGTCAACAGCGCCGCGAACGCGGCCTGGCCCTCGGCGGGCCTGAACCTCGTCTGGGCCCTCATCGGCGTCACGGCCATCTACAAGCTCACCAGGATCGGATTCGCTCAATGATCGTCGAACTCAGCCACCGCATCACCGACGGCATGGTGACGTACCCGGGCATCCCCGGGCCGGTGATCGGCACGCACCTCAGCAGAGAGGCCTCGCGCGAGGTCTACGCGCCGGGTACGGAGTTCCACATCGGCACGATCGCGCTGGCCGCCAATACCGGCACCTATCTGGACACCCCCTACCACCGCTACCCCGACGGCCAGGACCTGTCGCAGGTGCCGCTGAGCAAGCTGGCCGATCTGCCGGGGCTGGTCGTACGGGCCGAGGGCGTCAGGCAGGTCGTCCTGGAGGAGGACCTGGACGTGCGCGGCCGGGCCGTACTGATCCAGACGGGCTGGGACCGGCACTTCGGCACCGACAAGTATCAGCGCGAGCACCCGTATCTGGCGCCGGAGTCGGCGGCCTGGCTGGCGGAGCAGGGTGCGGCGCTGGTCGGCATCGACTCGCTGAACATCGACGACACCCCGTCGCGCGGCCCGCGCCCGGCGCACTCGGTGCTGCTCCAGGCGGGCATCCCGCTGGTCGAGCACCTGACCGGGCTCGCGGCGCTGCCGGACGAGGGCTTCCGCTTCCACGCCGCGCCGCCCATGGTGGCGGGCATGGGGACGTTCCCCGTCAGGGCCTATGCGGTGGTTCCTTAACAGCGGCCCATTCACTAACGCATTCATTCATAAATGCCCACTATGACGGGCCACCGCCCGGTCAGCGGCCCGCCATAGCTTTACCATCCCCTGCTTCCTATCCCGTCCAGGCTCTCAGCGGAGCCCGCCGCGCATTACTTGCAGACGGACGCGATGCAGACGTTGATGTCCTTGATGATGACCGTCGGACTGAACGTGGCGTAGGTTTTGACGACCGAGTTCTTGATGGCCGCGACGTTCACCGCGGTCCCGTTGAGGTTGTTCTGCAGGACGCCGATCTCGTTACCAGTGAGAGTCCGGTTGCCCGTGATGTTGAGCTTCACCGGGACGCCCGCGACGACGTTGTTGCAGGTGACGACGTTGGCGAGGCCGTTGGAGCAGGAGTAGCCACCGGTGGCCTGAGCCATCGAGGCACCCCCCACCAGCGCGGAACCGAAGAGGCCGAGCATGAGTGCGACCGAGGCCACGCGCGTGTTCGTCTTCATGGAATTAGCCATCCCCTCTTTTGTGGTTTCTGACGGCCCATGCCTCCATGACCGGATGCCGTGGACCGCCGGCGTACGATGCGAGAACACTTCAATTTTTTACATCGGCGTCGTGCCCCCCTTTTTCGGTGACGTGGAATTTATATCCCACGCCCTTCGCGAACAACAAGTCCAGAGTTTCGCCCGCGGCCTTTTCGGCTAATCGCCTTCGGCGTTTCAACCGATGGCCTTATGCAAGCCGTACAAGTATTTTGAGAGCGCTTGTCCGCTAAGGGGATGGTTTGTTTTGGGGGCGTTTGTCAGCTGAAGCGAAATGGGAGTCCCAGGGAATCGGTCTTGCCCGTGGCAGCGGGCGACTCAGAAGACGACCACGACCTTCAGGCCGCCCCCTGGGTTGGGGCGTGCCCGCACGCCCGCCTCATGCGCCTTCGCGATCGACGCGACGATCGACAACCCGAGTCCGGCACCCTGCTCACGGGTCGTGTGGAGGCGCCGGAAGGGCTCGAAGAGATCGCCCATACGCTCACTCGGCACTTCCGGGCCGGTGTTCCGGACGGTCAGAGCACTGTGGGAGAGCGTCACCTCGACGCTTCCGCCGGGATGGTTGTAGCGGACCGCGTTATCGACGAGGTTGGTGACGAGCCGGTTCAGCAGGATCGGATCCCCATCGACGGTGAACGGCTCGATCCGTGTGGTCACGGCGACGCCGTCCGGGTCTCCTTCGGCCAGGACGACTCTCACCACCTCGTCCAGGGCCACCGGGATCCGCTTCTCGAGGCCGTGTTCCGCCTGGGCGAGGACCAGGAGGGCGTCGATGAGGTTCTCGGTGCGGTGGTTGTGGAACAGGAGCTTGTCGCGGATCGCGCCGACGTCCTCGGGCAGGCCGATCTCGATCGCCGCTCGCTGGACGGCCAGCGGGGTCCGCAGCTCGTGGGACGCGTTCGCGATGAAGCGCCGCTGCGCCTCGACGGAGAGTTCGAGGCGGTCGAGCATCGCGTCGAACGTGTCGGCCAGTTCCTTCAGCTCGTCCTTCGGCCCGCTGAGCGCGATGCGTTCGTGCAGGGTCGACATGGACAGTCGCTGCGCGGTCGCGGTGATCCGGTGGACGGGTCGCAGGATCCGCCCGGCGACCAGCCAGCCGACGATCACTGACACCACCGTCAGGAGTCCGACCGTCAGCTCGGTCACCCCCCACTGGTAGTCGATCACGTCGTCCACCAGATCGGGCAGCACCGGCGGCAGATCGGCCGGCACTCCCCGTATCGGCGCCTGTGGCGCCAGTGGCGCCCCCTGGATCCGCGAGACCCCCCTGTGCAGCGCCTGGCTCAGCAGCAGGTTGACCGTGATCAGCAGAACGGTCGAGGTCAGCAGGAACAGTCCGGAGTAGATCAGCGTGAGCCGCACCCGGATCGTCGTCACAACACGTATCCCGCGCCGGGAACCGTCTGGATGCAGGCCGGGTCGCCCAGCTTGGCGCGTAAGCGGCTGACCACGACCCGAACCACCGTGGTGAACGGGTCGACGTTCTCGTCCCATGCCTCGTCGAGCAGCCGTTCAGAGCTCACGACCGCGCCGTCCGCTCTCATCAGCACCTCAAGGACGGCGAACTCCTTGAGCGACAGGTGCAGATGCCGCCCGTCCCGCGACGCCTGCAGCCGGTGGGCGTCGAGCACGATCCCGTGCCGCGTCAGCACCGGCGGCACCTGCGCCTGGCTGCGCCTCCCCAGCGCCTGGACCCGGGCGACCAGCTCGGCGTAGTCGAACGGCTTGGGCAGGTAGTCGTCGGCCCCCATCCCGAGGCCGGCCACCCGCTCCGGCACCGCAGCGGCGGCCGTCATCATCAGGATCCGGGTACGGCTCCCGCGCGCCACCAGATCACGGCACACGAGGTCGCCGTGCTTCCCGGGCAGGTCCCGGTCCAGTACGAGGACGTCGTAGTCGCTCACCGCCAGCCGCTCCGCCGCGGCGGCCCCGTCGTAGACCACGTCGACGGCCATGGCGTGGCGGCGCAACCCCACCGCCACGAGATCGGCCAGATCGCGTTCGTCTTCGGCCACCAAGACCCGCATGCTGACGTTCGTACCCGAATCGGGGTAACAGCGGCGTTAACGGATCCGTTCACGGCCGTGCAACCCGCTTCCGGCCACCATGACAGCCATGATCAAAAACCTCTGCGCCGCCGTGCTGACGGCGGCCTGCGCCCTGTCCGCACCCGCGTCCTCGCCGGCCGCCTCAGACGACCGCTGCACCGCCGCCACGGCGCCGCCGCCGCAATCGGCGCCGCCCACCTCGGTGAACACACTCCGGCAGGCGTACTTCTGCGTGCTGGACAACTACTACAGCGGTCCGGTCATGGACCCGAAGGCCCTGCTGAAGAGCGCTTTCGCCGCCTACACCCAGGACCTGATGCGGCGCGACGCCGATCGGGCCGACCTCCGGTTGCCCGAGCTGACCGGGAACCGCGACACAGACTGGGCCGCCTTCGCGCAGGTCCTCGGCGCGGGTGACGTGTCCGCGCTGCGCGCCGCGATCACCGGAATGGTCGCCGGGCTGCACGACAACCACGCCCGCGCGGTCAGGCCGACTCCCCCGCCGGAAGGGGGGCCGACCGGAACGGGCATCGTGGGCGTGTCGGCCGAGCACGGCCCGGAACTCGACCCGGCGGCCAAGCCGCCGTTGTTCATCACCCGTGTCCTGCCCGGCAGCCCCGCCGCCAAGGCCGACATCAGACCCGGCGACATCATCGTCAAGGTCAACGGCGTGCCGGCGTTCATCGGGAACACCGTGAACCAGAGCATCGTCGACGCCTTCACCACCTCCGGCCCGGTGAAGCTCACGCTCAAGCGCCCCACGACGGGACGGATCCGCACCGTCGACCTCAAGGAGGGCCCCATCACGAGGCAGCCTCCGGTGGTGACATCGAAGACGCTTCCCGGCGGCGTCGCGTACGTCCAGCTGCCCGGTTTCTTCGAAGGGGCCGCCGATCAGGTCATCGCCAAGCTCCAGGGCGCACCGAAGGCGGTGGTCCTCGACCTGCGCGGCAACGGCGGCGGGTCGCCTCGTGAGGTGACCCGGCTGCTCGGCGCGTTCGCCCACGGCAAGATCACCAGCTACTTCTGCCCGCTCCAGGGAGACTGCGTGCCCAACCGGACCGACGACACCGTCCCGCTGCTCGGCCTGCGCCTCGTCGTCCTCACCGACCGGGGCTGCGCCTCGGCCTGCGAGGACTTCAGCGCGGCCGTCAAGGACAACAACCTGGGCCCCCTCATCGGGACCCGCACCGCGGGTGCCATCTCCGGCCCCGCCGAAGGTTATCTCCTCGACGACGGCAGCCTTCTGCTGCTGCCCAAGGTGCGGCACCTCGGGCCGGCCCGGGAGATCATCGACACGATCGGTGTGCCGGTCGATCACTACGCCCCGATGACCGCCCTTGACCTGGCCACCGGGCGCGACCCGGGCGTGGCGAAGGCGCTCGCGTCGCTGTAGGTCCGCGAGCCCGAACGTTGGATCTGCGGCCTAGTCGTCGTCCTCGTCGGCCTCGTCCCACGCCTTGTTGCGGTCGGCGGCACGCTGCAGGGCGCCGGCCGCCTCTTGTTCGGTCTCGTAGGGGCCCATCCGGTCCTTGTTAGGACAGCCCTGGTCGGGCTCGACGCGCATGTGCTTGAGGCAGAACCACCACTGGCCATCGCTCACGGGATCAATCCTGCCCCGTAGACTTGCCTTTCATGACGACATTGCTCCAGCCAGGGCGAGTTTCGCCCATTCGAAAGGTCCCCGCGCACATCCAGCGGCCGGAGTACGTCGGCAAGAAGCATCCCAAGACCGGCGAATCCGATGTCAAAACCCCGGAGATGATCGAGCGGATGCGGGTGGCCGGCCGGATCGCGGCGCAGGCGATGGCCGAGGTCGCCAAGCACATCCAGCCCGGTGTCACGACCGACGAGCTGGACCGGATCGGCCACGAGTTCCTTGTCGACCACGGCGCCTACCCGAGCACGCTCGGCTACAAGGGCTACCCCAAGTCGCTGTGCACCTCGATCAACGAGGTGATCTGCCACGGCATCCCCGACGACACCGTGCTGCGCGACGGCGACATCGTCAACGTCGACATCACCGCCTTCATCGGCGGCGTCCACGGCGACACCGATGCCACCTACCTGGTGGGCGAGGTCGACGAGGAGTCACGGCTGCTGGTGGAGCGCACCCGCGAGGCGATGATGCGGGCGATCAAGGCGGTCGCGCCGGGCCGGCAGCTCAATGTGGTGGGCCGGGTCATCGAGGCGTACGCCAAGCGGTTCGGCTATGGCGTGGTGCGCGACTTCACCGGGCACGGCATCGGCACCACCTTCCACTCGGGCCTGATGGTGCCGCACTACGAGGACCCGTCGCTGCGGGTCGAACTGGTGCCGGGGATGACGTTCACGATCGAGCCGATGCTGACGCTGGGCACGATCGACTACGACATCTGGCCCGACAAGTGGACCGCCGTGACCAAGGACCGCAAGCGCACGGCTCAGTTCGAGCACACGATCGTGGTGACCGACACGGGCAGTGAGATCCTCACCCTCGCCTAGGCACCACGCCGCTGACGGTGGTGCCCTCGCCCTGCGTGCCGGTGACCGACAGGCTCCCGCCTAGTTCGGTGAACGTGGCCCGCATCCGCGCGATGCCGCGGCCCGCTCTGAGCGTGGTGAAGCCCCGGCCGTGGTCGCGGATCGTCATCCGGAGGCCGTCCCTGCCCGAGGTCACCGCGACGGAGACAAGGCTCGCGCCGCTGTGCGCCTCGACATTGCCGAGGGCCTCGCGCATGGCGGCCAGCACGCCCGCCCCAATGCGGGACGGCACGTCGGTCGAGGGCAGCGCCCACGTCTCGACGGCGATGCCCGTGCGCTCCGACCACTCCGCCAAGTAGGTCTCCAGCGCCTCCGCCAGGCTTTGCCCCCCGCGCATGCGCGTCTCTTTCGACAACTCTGATCGCCTCTCTGAGCACATGGGGCACGCACCGGCCCCCATACCGATGTCCCCATGCGCGTGCGCGCACTTCCCCCCTCGGGCCTTACGCACACAGCTCATGAGGTTATGCCCGTCTCCCCTGCGAGCAAGGCTACCCGGCGGTTCGGTTACGCGCGGTGGAGGATAGAAGGCCGTGGCCGAACGGCTACTCGGCCCTGTCACTTCTGTTGAGCTTGGCGAGGTAGGCGTTGTAGGAGGCGAGTTCGGGGTCGCCCGCGGCGCTGCGATCGGCCTTGCGGTCCGCCCGCCGCGCCTGCCGCTCGTCGTCCTGGTACCACTGCATGGCGATCGCCAGCAGCACCATCAGGGTCGGGATCTCGCCGAACCCCCAGGCGATCGCGCCACCGTTCTGCTGCTCCTCCAGCAGCGGGCCGCCCCACGTACGGCCGAGCTGGTCGTACCAGCCGGAGGCCAGTACGGTGCCGGTCATCATCAGCGCGACGCCGAAGAACGCGTGGAAGGGCATCGTGACGAAGAGGACCAGCAACTTGCCCACGTACGGCAGGCGGTGCGGCGCCGGGTCGACCCCGATGATCGTCCAGAAGAACAGCGAGCCACTGAGCAGGAAGTGCAGGGTCATGAAGATGTGCCCGAGGTGTTCCTCCATGGCCGACTCGAACAGCGGCGTGAAGTACAGCGCGTACGTCGAGGCGATGAAGATGGCCGTCGCGATGCCCGGATGGCCGACGACCTTGACGAACCCGCTGTGCAGGATCGTCGTCAGCCACTCGCGCGGCCCCCGGTCGCCGCGCTTGGCGGCCGGCCTGAGCGCGCGCAGCGCCAGCGTGACGGGGCCGCCGAGGACCAGGAGGATGGGCACGACCATGGAGAGCGTCATGTGCTCGACCATGTGCACGTCGAACATGACCTTGGCGTAGCGGGCAACACCGCTCTGGGTGGCCACGACCAGCAGCGCCACCCCGCTGAACCAGGCGGCGGTGCGGCCCCACGACCAGCTGTCGCCGCGCCGCATCAGCCTGATGACCCCGGCGGCGTACAGGCCGCCCAGAACTGCGGCGACCACCGCGAAGAACAGGTCGAGCCACCACAGCGAGGCCAGGTTGCCGATCGTGATCGGCGGCGGCATCGGGAACCCGAGCAGGTCGAAGGCCCGGTCGGCGGGCAAGCTGACCGGCGGCGGCGCGGTGCGGGAGAGCACGACGGCCAGGCCCATGGTGGCGGCCATGAGCAGCAGCTCACCGCAGGCCAGCCGGGTGAACGCGCCATGGCGGCCGGCGCCCATCCCGGCCAGTGTGCGCTGCCGGTGCCACCAGCCCACGTAGCCGAGCAGGACGAACGCGATGATCTTCGCCACGATCAGCACGCCGTACGCCGACGTCCAGAGGTCGGAGACCGAGGTCAGCCGGGCCAGCACGCTGAACACCCCGGACGCGCCGACCCCGATGTAGCACCACAGGGCGAGCCTGGAGAACCTGGCCGCGGCGATCTCCAGCTGCGGCAGCTTCCGTACGGCGTGCAGGGCCACCACCGCGAGACCGCCCACCCACAGCGACAGCGTGAGCAGGTGCAGCGCCAGCCCCGAGGTGGCCAGGTCGTGGTTGGGCGAGGAGGAGGAGTGACCGGTGAGCGCGGGCGGCAGCAACGTGGCCAGCGCGAGCACCAGCAGGCCGGCCGCGGCCCCGGCGGTGATGGCACCCCGCGAGAACAGCGCGATGGCCACCCCGAACAGCACCACGAGCGTGAGCGCGATGCCCTGGCCGAACTGGGTGGCGAAGCCGGTCAGGTAGTTGGATTCGAAGATCTCCGTGACCGGACGGGCGAAGAAGTCGGCCGCCCCGAACATGATCGCGGCGAACGCGGCGGCGGCCCAGGACAGCGCGCTCCAGGAGGCGGCCTTGACATAGCCGAGCGCGGTCTTGCCCAGCAGGCCCTTGTCGTTGGGCAGCAGGAGGGCGGCGGTCAGCAGCAGGCCGATGGTGACCACGCCGGCCGCGTCCATCCACAGCTTGGAGACCGGCAGCCCCCATCGGGTGATCGGCCCGGCGTCGGGCAGGCCGGCGATGATCCGGGGGAACGCCGCGCCGCCGGCGACCATGGCGATCACCAGGGCGACGAGCGCCGCCCCCACCGCCGCGAGCGCGAGACGCGCGGCCCTGGTCACGGTTTCTTCTCGTCTCTGGGCGAATCTGTACGCGGGCCGGTCGGCCGCTTCTGCCGCGCGCTGAGCAGGAAGCCGATGCCGACGCCGACGAGCGCGCCGACCACGACGATCAGCCACACGGGGAACGACGTCGAGGCGGCACCCGCCTGTTCGGCCGGCGCGGCCGAAGCCGCAGCCTGGGCCTGGGTTTGGGCTGCCGGAGCCTCTGTGACGGGCGCCTGCGACTGCGCGCTCGCTGACGGCGCGCTCGGCGAGGACGACGGCGAGGGTGACGGCGCCCCCTTGACCGTGAACGGGATCTCGCCCTCGATCGGGTGCCCGTCGGAGGAGACGACGCGGTAGGCGATCGTGTATTTCCCATCGGGCAACGCGCCCTTGAGCTCCTGCGTCACCACCTTGCCGTCGGCACGGGGATCGCCGCTCTGGTGAGCGGTGCCTTCGGCGCCGCGGACGACCACGACCGGGATGCGCACGCCCGAGGTGAACTCGAGCCTGACTTCGTCGACGGACTCGACCGTGGCGCCCTTGGCCGGGTCACTGCTCTTGAGAGCGTCGTGAGCCAGGGCCGGTCCGGCGGTGCCCAGCAGGACCAGGGCGGCGAGGAACGCGGTGAGAGCCGCGAACGGGGATCTCTTCATGACATCCCCAAGGCTACCGACGTCGCCGCCCGGTCCTGACCTCGCTACAGGCCCGCGCAGGCCAGCGCGCGCTGGTAGGCCTTCACGGCGTTGTCGGCGTCGCCCAGCTGCTCCATGGTCTCGGCGGCGGCGTACCAGGTGGAGGCGACCTTGCCGGTGTCGGGCAGCGGGCTGATCCACTGGCGCACGATGTCGAGCTCGTGCTGCGCCTCGCCGAACCTGCCGACCCCACCGTAGGTGCGGCTGAGCATGAGGCGCAGCTCGGCGCCCAGGGTCTTGGCGGTCTCGGGCAGCAACTCGGTGCCGGCCCGCACGTACCTGATCGCCTGCTCATAGTTGCCGTCGAGGATCTCGGCGCGGCCGAGCTCCACCAGGCAGCCGGCGCGGTCGGCCGTGCTGGCGGAAGACTGGGCCAGTTCCTGGTCGGCCTTGATGAGCAGCTGGCGGGCCTCCTTGCGGGCCGACGGCCTGACCCTGAGCAGCAGCGCGGCGTACGCGTTGCGCATCCTGGCGAGGTTGCGCGGCTGACCGTACTCCGACTGGACGGCCAGCGCCCGCTCGGCGAAGCCCAGGGCCTCCTCGCCATGTCCGGTGGTCTCGGCGACGACGGCGGCATTCCAGCAGGCGGCGACCGTCGATCTCGGCGTGCCGAGCAGGTCGGCCGCGTTCAGCAGTTCGGCGGCGAACTGGCGGGCGCGCAGCAGATCCCCGCGCAGCATGTACGCGCCCAGCAGGGTGGCGCCCAGCTCGATGGTCAGGTCGGACCAGGCCGGCCGGCTCGCGCCGCCCAGAATGCCTTCACCGATCGCGACGGCCTCGGTCAGCCTGTCGCTCCTGTGATAGAGACGGCACAGGGCGATGGACACCTCGATGCGGCGGTCGGCCGGGATGTCCTCCTGGTTGATCCGATCGAGGATGGCGATGGCTCCGGTAAGGTCACCGCATGCCTCGGTGGCCAGGGCGAGCCCGAATTCGGTGTCTTGACGGAGAGACGTGAGACCTGTCAGGTTATTGTTCGCCATCAGCTCGGCGAAGCGGGTGCGGGCCTCGGAGACTTCACCGTTCTCCAGGGCCAGCCGCGCGTAGCCGAGGGCGAGTTCGATGTCCTCCATCTGCTCGGCCGTCACGCCGTTGACCAGATAGGAGAGCGAGCAGTCCAGCTTCTGAGCCAGCAACTCCAGGACCGCGGGAGTCGGGGTACGCTTGCCACTCTCAATCAAGGAGACGTAGCTATCCGAGAGTTCGGGGTGCGCGAGTTGCGCCTGCGACAGGCCACGCTGTCGCCGAACCGTCTTAATCCGGAGTCCGACCAGGTCAGATGTGGTCACAGTCGCCGCTCCTTGAGATGATGAAACGCTCTACCCATAGGCGAGGGAGACCCCACATGCGTATGCGTCTTATCTTGTCCGCACTTGCTGCCATGGCTGCGACCGTACTGGTCGCAGGAAGCAATGCTACGACTGCGAACGCCCAATCGTCTCCTGCTGTCAGCTTTGATGTCCCAATATGCTGCTAGGTGATCATTGACCGCTTGACCGGATGATGTCATCAGCAACTCAACGCGATCATGGCGTCGCTTGTCGTAATCGCTTCAGCCTGCCCGGAGGGCCAGGAAGAAGTCGACCCGGTCTGTCATCGTCGACAGATCGCGGCCGGTCAGCTCCTCCACCCGCTTGATCCGGTAACGGACAGTGTTGACGTGCACGTGCATCCGCTCCGCGCACGCGTTCCATGAGCCGGCGCAGTCGAGGAACGTGCCGAGAGTACGTACCAGCTCCGATTGGTGCCGCCCGTCGTAGTCGAGCAGCGGCCCGAGCAACCGACCGGCGAACGAGCGCCGCACGTCGCCAGGGGTCGTGGCCAGCAGCAGGGCGTGCGTGTAGATCTCGTCACTCGTCACCACCCCGCCGCCGCGCACCTCCGCCAGCCGCCTGGCGTGCCCGGCCTCCTCGACCCCGCCCTTCACGGCCACCGCGCCGGTGAGCGCGCCGCTCAACCCGACGCAGACCCGCGTGCCGGGCAGCGCGGAAAGCACCTCCACCCCGGCACTCAGCTGCTCGGCCACCCCGCTCGCCGTCGAGCCCCGCAGCGGCACCAAAGCCACCGCGCCGTCCGTCCATACCGCCGCGACGACCTCGCGGGCCAGCAGCTCCTCCACCACCTGCCCGCCCAGCGCCGCCGGACCCTGCTCGCCCGAGCTACCCATGGTGAGGCCTGGCCTACCCGCCGTGAGGACGGTAGCGTTCACGATCGCGTACGGCTCGGCGGCGTCGAGCCCGCAGGTGCGAAGCCTGGCGTCCAGCTCGGCCGGGCCCGCCTCCGCCAGCGCGGCCGTGACGAGCTGCTCGGCCAGCCGCCGTTCGACCCGGCGCCCCTCCTCCATCCGGCTGTGCTCGACCGCGACGCAGGCCGCCAGCTCGTAGCCGATGTCGGGCCGGTCCAGCAGGTCGCCGTCGCAGGCCAGCAGCCAGCCCGCGGCCCGGTGGCCACGCCCGACGCCGAAGATCGTGTGCTCGCCGACGCGGCAGGGCAGCCGGGACGCCGTCAGGTACGCGCGGGCCAGCCGTACCGGATCCTCGGCGGAACCCACGATCACCCGGCCGGTGGCGGAGACGACGGCGCCCGTGACGCCCAGCTCCGCGGCCGTCAGCGCGAACAGCTCGGGCAGCGCGGCGCCCTCGGCCACGGCGGTGAGCAGCCTGCGGTGACGGCCGAGCGCATCGCGCGCGTCGCCGGACAGGCGGGGCACGACGAGCTCCGCGAGCGTACGGAAGGAGACCTCGGTGGGCACCTCGACGAGCGTCAGCCCGGCCGCCGCGCACGCCGCCACGAGGTCGTCGGGAACATGACCGAGCCACGCCTGGCCCGCGCCGAGCGCGGCCACCCCGGCCTCGGCCAGCGCGGCGACGAAGCGGGCCGCGTCGTCCGGTGACGTGCGCCACATCATCCCCGTGAGCACCAGCTCGCCGCCCGACAGGTAGCGCCCCGGCTCGGGCAGGTCGGTGATGTGCACGCCGGTGAACTCCTTGGCCGGGTCGCCGGTCAGGAGCCTGAGGCGCAGCTCGCCGATGGCCAGCAGGTCACTGATGCGCACTTGGAGGAATATACAAGTCGGCCCGTCAAGCTCTGACCGGGATTTAACGTCACGCGCATAGGACCGCCGCCACGCTGGTGCTCTACTCGGAGAATGACCGAAACGTCGAGCGAGACGCGGCGGCTCGAGTCCATGGGCGTGGGTGAGAGCGCCCAGCGGCCGGACGCCACACTGAAGGTGACGGGCGAGTTCGCCTACGCCTCCGACCTGTGGCTCGATGGCATGGCGTGGGGCGTGACGCTGCGCAGCCCGCACGTCTCGGCGTGGATCCGCTCGATCGACGTGGGACCCGCGCTGGCGATGCCCGGGGTGTTCACGGTGCTGACGCACGAGGACGTGCCCGGCGAGAAGTTCTACGGCCTGGAGCTGAAGGACCAGCCCGTGCTGGCCATCGACCAGGTCCGCTACCAGGGCGAGCCGGTCGCGCTGGTGGCCGCCGACCATCCGGAGACCGCGCGCAGGGCCGCGGCGGCGATCGTGGTCGAGTACGAGCCCCGTCCCGCCGTGACAGACCCCCGTGAGTCCCGAAATTTCGTACGACATCAGCCGGTGCGGGTGGGCGACACCTTCGAGGCGGACGTCGTGGTGTCGGCCGAGTACGAGGTCGGCATGCAGGACCAGGCGTTCCTCGGCCCCGAGTCCGGCCTGGCCGTCCCCGCCGAGGACGGCGGCGTGGACCTGTACATCGCCACCCAGTGGCTGCACGTGGACCGCGACCAGCTCGCCCCCTGCCTCGGGCTGCCGCCGGAGAAGGTACGGCTGACGCTGTCGGGCGTCGGCGGCGCGTTCGGCGCCCGCGAGGACCTGTCGATGCAGGCGCACGCCTGCATGCTGGCGCTCCGGCTGAACCGTCCCGTGAAGATCGTCTACAACCGCGAGGAGTCGTTCTACGGCCACGTACACCGCCACCCCGCGTGGATGCGCTACGAGCACGGGGCCACCCGTGACGGCAAGCTCGTCTACGTCAAGGCCGACATCCTGCTCGACGGCGGCGCGTACTGCTCCTCCTCCCCCGCCGTCGTCGGCAACGCCGCCTCGCTCGGCGCCGGCCCGTACGAGGTGCCGAACGTCCGGATCGACGCCACCGGCGTCTACACCAACAACCCGCCGTGCGGGGCGATGCGCGGGTTCGGCGCGGTGCAGGCTTGCTACGCGTACGAGTCGCAGATGGATCTCCTGGCCGAGGCGTGCGGCCTGTCGCCGGTCGAGATCCGGGTGCGCAACGCGGTGTCGCAGGGTTCGTCCCTGGTCACCGGCCAGATCATCGACTCGCCCGCGCCGCTGGCCGGCATGCTCCGCGAGCTGGCCGCGATGCCGCTGCCGCCCTCCCGGGAGTCCGATCTGCGCGCGCTGCCGGGCGGCGTCTCGCAGACCACCCACGGCGAGTCCGTACGGCGAGGCGTCGGGTACGGCGTAGGCATCAAGAACATCTGCTTCTCCGAAGGCTTCGACGACTACTCCACGGCCCGGGTCCGGGCCGAGCTGATCGGCGGCGAGCCGCACGTCACCGTGCACACCGCGGCGGCCGAGGTCGGCCAGGGCCTGGTGACGCTCCAGGCCCAGATCGCCAGGACCGAGCTCGGCGTCGAGAACGTGACCGTGGCGACGGCCGACACCACGGTGGGCTCGGCGGGCTCGTCGTCGGCCTCGCGGCAGTCGTACGTCACCGGCGGAGCGGTGAAGGCGGCCTGCGAGGCGGTACGGGCGCGCTTCGAGGGGCTGCCGGCCAGGGAGGCACTGGAGAAGTACGGGCCGATCGAGGAGACGCGGGAGTATCGGCACCGGCCCACGTTCCCGATGGACCGCGAGACCGGGCAGGGTGACTCGCATACCCAGCTCGCCCTGTGCGTACACCGGGCCGTGGTGGACGTGGACGTCGAGCTGGGCCTGGTCAAGGTGGTCGAGCTGGCCGCCGTACAGGATGTGGGGCGGATCATGAACCCGCAGGCGCTGGAGGGCCAGATCCACGGCGGCTCGGCGCAGGGGCTCGGGCTGGCGCTGATGGAGGAGATCCAGATGCGTGACGGGCGGCTGCTGAACCCGTCGTTCACCGACTACCTGATTCCCACCATTCTCGACATGCCGCCGATGGCGCTGAAGATCCTGGAAAATCCCGACCCCGCCGCCCCGTACGGACTGCGTGGCGCGGGTGAGCCGCCCACGCTCTCGTCCACACCCGCCATCGCGGCGGCGGTGCGGGCGGCGACCGGACTGCGGTTGACGCGCGTTCCCATCAGACCGGAAGATATCGCCTTGGTTAATGGGCGGAGCGACTACGGGGAGGAATCCGATGACCAGCGCACGTGACGCGGCCAAGGCAGAGTTCGAGCGATTCGACACCGACGGCGACGGCCTGCTGTCGACCAGCGAGATCAGGCAGGTCAACGCGGCCCTCGGCGGGCACGGCGTCACCGACGCGGAGATCAGCGCGTTCATCGACGCCATCGACAAGGACGGCGACGGCCGGATCGGCCTGGAGGAGTTCGTCGGCCTGGTGGGTGGTGGCAAGCACGAGGCGTGATCGATGCCTTGCGAGGCGTGATCGGCGCCTTGTGGGACCGGCCGGAGGGATGATCACGTTCCCGGCCGGGTAGGGCATCCGGCACTCCCCCTTGATCGCGAGGGGGGATGGCCGTGCTCGACAGGTTCTTCGAGCTCTCCGGCCGGTCGACGACGGCCGGGCGTGAGGTGCGCGGCGGCATCACCACGTTCATGGCGATGGCCTACATCATCCTGCTCAACCCGATCATCCTGGCCGGCGCCCGCGACATCACCGGCGCCAGGCTCTCGATCGTCCAGCTCACCACCTCGACCGCCTTGGCTGCGGCCGTCTCGACGCTGCTCATGGCGTTCATCGGCAACGCGCCGTTCGGGCTGGCGGCCGGGCTCGGCCTGAACGCGGTGGTGGCCTACCAGGCCGCGCCCCACATGACCTGGGCCCAGGCGATGGGCCTGGTCGTCCTCGAAGGACTCGCGATCGTCATCCTGGCCGTGACGGGCCTGCGTACCCTGATCATGAACGCGATCCCGCTGGCGCTCAAGCACGCGATCAGCGTGGGGATCGGGCTGTTCATCGCGCTGATCGGCCTAGTCGACGCGGGCTTCGTGGCGGCGGGCTCCGGCACGCCCGTGCAGCTCGGCGCGACCGGGCACCTGGCGGGCTGGCCGGTCACGGTGTTCTGCTTCGGGCTGCTCCTGATGATCGTCCTGTATGTACGCAGGACTCCGGCGGCCATCCTCATCAGCATCGCGGTGACTACTGTCCTGGCCGTGGTCGTGAACTCACTGGCCACCATCGACCCCAGGACCTGGGGCGTGGTGACGCCCCGGGTGCCGAAGTCGCTGGTCGCGGCGCCCGACTTCGGGCTGGTGGGACGGTTCGACCTGTTCGGCGGGTTCGTGAGCGCGGGGGCGCTGACAGCGGCCGTGGTGCTGTTCACGCTGATTCTGTCCGGGTTCTTCGACGCGATGGGCACGATCATCGGCGTCAGCGACGAGGCCGGGCTGGTGGACGAGCAGGGGCGGGTGCCGCGGCTGGGCGCGATCCTGACCGTGGACGGCGTCGCGGGCATGATCGGCGGGGCGACCAGTTCGTCGGCGAACACCGTCTTCGTCGAGTCGGCCGCCGGTGTGGGCGAGGGGGCCAGGACCGGGCTGGCCAGCGTGGTGACCGGAGCGCTGCTGGGCCTGGCCCTGCTGTTCACGCCGCTGGCCGGGATGGTGCCCGCAGCCGCGGCGGCGCCCGCGCTGGTGCTGGTCGGGGCGCTGATGATGACGCAGAGCAGGAACGTGCCCTGGGAGGATTTGGAGCTGGCCGTGCCCGCGTTCCTGACGATCGCGCTGATGCCGTTCACGTACTCGATCACGAACGGGGTGGGGGCCGGGGTGATCTCTTACACACTGATCAAGGCGGCTCGGGGGAAGTTCGGCGAGATTCCGTGGCTGCTGTGGGTGGTCTCGCTGATCTTCCTGGCCTATTTCGGGATCACTGCGCTGGAGGAGCTGTTCGGGTAGCTGCTTGGCCGGCTGTCAGCGGATGTCGGCGGTGTTGCAGGCCACGTTGTTCTTGTCGAGGTCGGGGTACCAGGCGTACTCGGGGTGGACGCCCTTGGTGTACGGGCCGTCGCCGGCGGCGACGGCCGCCTTGCAGCTCGCGTAGTGGGGGTCCAGGGTGCCCCGGACGGGAGAGGTGGCATGGCTGGCCGGGGCGGAGGCGCCCGAGGTCGGCGCTCCCGCGTTGGGCACGCCCGTCGTGCCCGTGGGGGACTGGCCCGTGGTGGTCGGCGCTCCACCCGTCGGCGCTCCACCCGTCGGCGCTCCACCCGTCGGTACCCCCGCGGTCGGGGCGGCGTCGGTCGGCGCTCCGTTGGTCGGCGCTCCGCCGGTCGGTGCTCCGGGCGACGGCGAGGAGCCGAGCAGGCTCGCGGCCAGGGCCTCGGCCGCCGCCTTGTCGAAGCCCACGATGCTCAGGCTGTCGCCGTCCATGGGCTGCGTGACGATCGGTGCCGCCAGGACGGTCTTGGGCACCTGGACGACCGCCACCTGCCGCTGGTTCGTCACCAGCTCGTCGATGAGGTCCGACACCTTCTGCTTGAACGCGGGCGCGATCGCGATGCGCACCGAGTAGGTGCCGTCCTTCTCGCGTACCGCCTCGATCCGCTGCACGGCGTTGACCGTGACCCCGTCCTCCAGCAGGTAACAGGTGGTCTGCTCCTTGTCGAGCACGGCCGTGACACCCGGGCACGGCGCCGGCTTGGTGTCTCTGACCGGCGCGAAGTGGATCGGCGTCGCCAGCCGCTGCGGAGGGACGCCCCCCAGGAGCGGCGCGTCGGGGCTTCTGGTCATCAGGACGGCGACCGTCCCCAGCACGCCGGAGATGAGCACGACGATCACCAGCGAGACGATCAACACGATGGTGGTGAATCTGCTGGCCTTGGGTTCTCCGGGCTCTCCGGGCTCCGCGGGTGGCGGCTCTTCCGGCTTCTCCATCGTTGGCGACCCCATCCTGACGTTCGGGCTGCGGGTGAGCCTATCGAGGACCGGCTGTAGCGGGGTAATCAGGTGAACGATCCTCATCGTCCAGCAAGAAATGGGGAAGATGGGAGAAAGGGCTGCAGATTGTCGATGGATCCTTACGGCGGTCGAGAAGAAAGTGACGCCGCCTGAAGGCAGGGGTTTCCACGCTCAAGGAGTCTCGATGAAGGTCGGCGTTCCCCGCGAGGTCAAGGACAACGAATACCGCGTCGCGCTCACCCCCGCGGGCGTCCACGAGCTGGTACGGCACGGCCACCAGGTCCACGTCGAGCACGACGCGGGCCTCGGCTCGTCGATCCCCGACGCCGACTTCGCGGCGGCCGGTGCCGTCATACTCGACCAGGTCGACGACGTCTGGGCCGAGAGCGACCTGGTGCTGAAGGTGAAGGAGCCGATCGCCGAGGAATACCACCGGATGCGCAAGGGCCAGATCCTGTTCACCTACCTCCATCTGGCCGCCTCCCGGGCCTGCACCAAGGCGATGCTCGACTCGGGCGTCACCGGGATCGCCTACGAGACCGTACAGACGCCGAACGGCGCCCTCCCCCTGCTCGCCCCCATGTCGGAGGTCGCGGGACGACTCGCGCCGCAGGTCGGCGCGTACCATCTGATGCGCTCGCAGGGCGGCAGAGGCGTGCTGATGGGCGGCGTGTCAGGCGTGCGCGCGGCCCACGTCGTGGTGATCGGCGCGGGCGTGTCGGGCATGAACGCCGCCGCCATCGCGCTCGGCATGCAGGCCGAGGTGCTCCTCCTCGACAAGAACATCGACAAACTCCGCCAGGCCGACATGATCTACCAGGGCCACTGCCAGACGGTCGCCTCCAACACCCTGGAGATCGAGAGCGCCGTACGCGAGGCCGACCTGGTCATCGGCGCGGTCCTGGTGCCCGGCGCGAAGGCGCCCAAGCTGGTGACCAATGAGCTCGTCAGCCGGATGAAGCCCGGCTCCGTGCTGGTCGACATCTCGATCGACCAGGGCGGCTGCTTCGAGGACTCCCGGCCCACCACGCACGCGGAGCCGACGTACCAGGTGCACGAGTCGATCTTCTACTGCGTGGCCAACATGCCGGGCGCGGTCCCGTACACCTCAACGTTCGCCCTGACGAACGTCACGCTCCCGTACGCGCTGGCCATCGCCGACCGGGGCTGGGCACCGGCCATGCGCCAGGACCAGGCGCTCGCGCTGGGACTGAGCACGCACGAGGGCCGCCTGACCAGCCGGCCGGTGGCGGAGGCCCACGGGTTCACATGGACGCCGTTGGAAGACGTACTGACCCGAGCATGACGAGGCGACCGCCGAGCACCTCCCGGTGCCGGGCGACTCCTTCGACGCCGGCCTGGCGATCCTCATGGTCCACCGCTGGAGCGCCCTGACCTCCTGGACCAGGGGCACACTCCCGCGGCGATTTACTCACGACTACTGACCTATGCGGCCGTCGATGCGCTCGCGCAACAGGTCGGCATGACCCATGTGGCGGGCGTACTCCCAGATCATTCCGAGCGCCGCCTCGCGCAGCGACATCAACCCTCCACCGCTGCCATGCAGATTCGCGGCATCGTCGGCGGTGATGTCGAGACTGGGCGCCTCGGCCATGAACCGCTCGGCGAAGTCCACCTCCGCACGCCATGCCTCCCACGCCTCCGCCACGACCTTGGGGTCGGCGACAGCGCCGTCGAAGTCACCGTCACGGTCGGTCTCGGAGGTGAACAGCTTGGGGACGTCCTGTCCGGCCATCAGCACCCGGAACGTCCCACGCTCCACCTCGGCCAGGTGTCGCACCAGGCCCAGGAGCGACATCGTCGACGGCTCGACGGAACGCCGCGCCATCGCCTCCGCATCGAGATCCGCGCATTTCATCTCCAAGGTGAGGCGTGCGCAGCGCAGGTTTTCGATCAGCGTGGTGCGCTCGTCGCCCAACGTTGGCCCGTTCTCACGTGGGTCGTCGTCAGATGGCTTGCCGTCCGCGGTGAACATGTCGGCTCGTCGTGTCGTTGCCATGGCCGCCATCTTGGGCGAAGCGTCTGGCGGCCGACAACTGATTAACGGTCCCTAGACTCATGGCCATTCGCTGTAACTCACGGAAGGACGACAGTGGCCAAGACCGCTCTCCTGGTGATGGATGTCCAACGGGTCATCGTGGACCGCTACCCGGACCCCGCCTACCTGCCGCGCCTGCGCGAGGCGATCGACGCCGCCCGGGCTGCCGGCCTCCCGGTGATCTACGCGGCCGTCGGGTTCCGTCCCGGATATGCGGAGATCAGTCCCCGCAACAAGATGTTCGGCGCGATCGCCCGCATGGGGGGAATCGGCGGAAACGAGCAGGCCATGGAGATCCATCCGGACGTGGCACCGGAACCTGGCGACGTCGTCGTCACGAAGAAGCGGGTCAGCGCCTTCGCCGGCAGCGACCTCGACATGGTCCTGCGGGCAGGCGACATCGATCACCTGGTCCTCACCGGCATCGCCACGAGCGGCGTCGTGCTGTCCACCCTGCGCCAGGCGGCCGACCTGGACTTCCAGCTCACCGTCCTGTCCGACGCCTGCCTCGACTCCGATCCCGAGGTGCACCGGGTGCTCGTGGAAAAGGTGTTCCCCGGCCAGGCGGACGTCACCACCGTGGCCGAGTGGGTGGCGACGACCAAGTGATCCGAGGCCGCTTCCCTGACATCTGGGTGCCGGGCGGCCCAGTGATCCGAGGCTGTTCGCGTCCCTGACATCTGTTTTCCTGACACCCCGGCGGGTACGCCGGGGTGATGCACGAGCCCATGGCAGAGCGGATACGACGACGCGCCGAGCACCTGCTGCCCGAGGAACAGGCGGCAGGCAGCGACGACACCGAGAAGCAGGCGGCAAGCATCCTCGCCGACTCCGACGCCCGCGAGGAGTACGCGGAATCAACACCCGACCTGCGGATCGACCACCGCACGTCCGAGGAGACCGTCGACCCTTGACGCGCTCTCCGGTGTGAACGCCGGAGATCCAGCCCGTGCCGTCGCGGCTCACCTGGGACCGGACGCGCGCGCCTCCTCACCGAGGCGGTGTGTTCGAACTGGAAAACGAGGTTTTGGCGCGCATCGGCCGCGAGCCGATGCCCCGAGCCGTGCACCTGTCCACATGGGGGCAGCCCTTGCTCGAAGCGATGCCACAGCGTTCGCCCGGCCTTGACCTCACGACCTTCGCCCCTGTCTATCAGGCGGTGCTCCGGGAGTACGTGATGGCCGAGCGGCTGGATGTCGTCGCACCGGAGAACCTCCGGGCGCTCGATGAGCTCGCCGCCGCAGGACGCAGCCTCATGCAGCTGACCTCACGCACCGAAGCGGAGGTGGAGCACCTCCTGGCGCCGGACCATGCGCTCACCGGCCGGCTCGCCGCCGTTCGACGCGTTCCCCGACATGGTCGACGCCATAACCCACCTGAAGGGTAGGAACCCGAAGCGCTGCCTTGGCCCCGAAGATCGCGAGCTGTAGAGGCAGGGGTGTCGCTCAGACTCAGCCAGTGACCGGAAGCGCGTACCGCACAGCGGTCAGCTGTTCCGACAACTCCCACAGCCGGCGTCCGGTCTCGGCGTCGGCGGCGGCCGGGGCCAGTCGCACCCGTGTTGGCGCGCCACGCAATTCGCCCATGCCGTCCGGCCCGAAGAACTGCCCGCCGGACGCGTCCGGGGCGGTGGCCGCGTACAGCTGGGGCAGTGCGCCCCGGTCCGGGGGCTGTGCGAGCGGGGTGAGGATCCGGCCGTACAGCATTTTCACCATGCCGACCGGTGCGCTCGTCTGCAGGTTGGTGGCGGCGTAGCCGGGGTGGGCGAGCATGCTGGCCACCGGGCTGCCTGCGGCGGTCAGGCGGCGGTGGAGTTCCCAGCCGAAGACCGCGTTGGCGAACTTCGACTGGTTGTAGAACCTCATCGGCGCGTACGTGCGCTCGCCGGACAGGTCGTCGAAGAACAGGCGGCCCTGCCGGTGGTTGGTCGAGCTGACGGTGACCACGCGGGGGTCGTCGCCGTCGGCCAAGAGGTCGAGCAGCAGGCCGGTGAGGGCGAAGTGGCCGAGATGGTTGACGGCGAACTGCAGCTCGTGGCCCTGCGCGCTGAGGGTACGGGGTGGCGCCATCACACCGGCGTTGTTGATGAGCACGTCCAGCCGCGCGTGGTCGGAGCGCAACCCGTCGGCGAAGGCGCGGACGGAGTCCAGATCGGCCAGATCGAGGCGGCGTACCTCCAGGCGGGCGCCCGGCTGCTCAGCGACGATCTTCGCGACCGCCTGGCGGGCCTTGGGCTCGTCGCGTACGGCGAGGATGACGTGCCCGCCCTTGCGGGCGAGCGCTTGGGTGGTCGCCAGGCCGAGGCCGCTGGTGGCTCCGGTGACGACGAACGTCCGTGTGGTCTGGTCCGGAATGTGCGCGGAGGTCCAGGATTTTGTCACGCGGCACACGCTGCCCTTGTAGGCACTGAGTGTCAAGTCGCGCTTCCGTGCCACCAGCGGCATGGGATGTAAGATGGGCCGGTGACCATCCGCCCCGAAGTGAGCCTGGCCCAGCGCAAACGTCAGCTCGTCTCTGACGAGCTGACACAGGCGGCGCTGAATCTGCTGACCCGGAAAGGGTTCGACGCGGTCACGGTCGACGAGATCGTGGCCGCCGCGGGCGTTTCCCGACGCACGTTCTTCCGATATTTCGCTTCAAAGGAGGACGTGGTGGTCCAGTTCCTGGCCGAGATGGGCGCCGGCATGCGTGCGGAGTTGGCGGCCCGCCCCGCCGAGGAGCCGCCATCGGCCGCACTGCGGCACACCGTCTGGATCTCCGTCAATGCCTGCGCCGACCATGCCGACCGGGCGCTGCGCGTGGTGCAGCTGATTCTGAACACACCGGCCCTGCTCGCCCGTTTCCTGGAGCGCCAGGCGCAGTGGCGTGCGGAGTTGACGGCGGAACTGGCCCACCGGCTGAGGCTCGACCCCGCGACCGACCTGTATCCGCACATGGCGGCCGGGATGGCACTGACCGCCTTCGACGCCGTGCTGCGGCGGTGGAGCGACAGCGACGGTTCCGAGGCCCCCACCGCCCTGATCGACCAGGCTTTCGCCGTGATCGCGCCGGCGCTGGACACCGTCGATGGCGAAGGCTCTGGACCGCGAACCTTGGATGCGCCGCGGCACTGCGGTCAATCCCACCAGAAGGACCAGACAGGAGCATCCACGATCTCGGCCGCGTACTCTGCGAAGTCGTTGTCCTGACCCAGGTCGGGACAGAACGCGTAATGCTCGACGGCCTGCGGCGCGCGTGCGTGATCAGGCGGCCCCGCAGCCCGTCCGGCACCTGAAATCTGGTCATCCGCATGTCCTTCTCGTTGAATCCCCTTGCCGGGTGTAGCAGATATCCGCGGTGCCTACGGTCGCCTATGGTGTTTTTGTGACTGCCCGTCAAGGTCGCCGTGACCAGCTCAAAGAGTTCCTGCGCGCCAAGCGGGAAGCTCTCTCCCCCGCCGCCGCCGGCATGCCCGCCGGAGGACGCCGCCGTACTCCGGGACTGCGCCGGGAAGAGGTGGCAGTGCTCGCCGGGGTGGGTGTGTCCTGGTACACCTGGTTGGAGCAGGGACGCGACATCAAGGTCTCCGATGCCGTGCTGGACGCGGTCGCCCGTGTGCTGAAACTTGACGAGGCGGAACGGGCGCACCTGTACGTGCTCGCCGGGCTGAATCCACCGGACCCCGCAGGCCGGCCGGGTGCGCCGGTGAGCGAGCAGTTGCGCGCGGTGCTGGACGCATGGATGCCCAATCCGGCGCACGTCCTGGATCGCCACTACAACCTGCTGGCCATGAACGACGCGGCCAGGTGGGTGTTCGGATTCGATGACAATGTCCGGAACTGCATGGTGGCGTTCTTCACCCATCCGATCTACCGCGGCAGGTTCACCGAATGGCACGAGTTCGCCCCGGACATGGTGGCCGACTTCCGCGCCAGCGCCGCCCGCTATCACGACGATCCGGTGTTCGGTCAGATCGCCGAAGAGCTGTGCGGCGCCAGTGCGGAGTTCGCCGAGTTGTGGGCCCGGCCGGACGTACGCTCCCGCTCCCAGGGGATCAAGGCGATCACCCACCCCGAAGCCGGGAACCTCACCTTCGAGTATTCGCTGTTCCGGCTGCCGGATCGTACGGACCTCAACGTGGTGCTGCACACACCGCATCCCGACACCGACACCAAGCAGAAGGTCGAAAGCCTGGTGGTGGCACACCCAGGATGAGCTGACACTGCCTTCCCGAAAGCCTTCCCACCACGATGGAAGACATGAAGGCAATCACGATTCCCGAATTCGGCAGTGCTGATGTCCTCCGCCTCGACGAGGTCGAGCTCCCCGAGCCCGGGCCGGGGCAGGTCTCCATCGACGTGGCCTACGCGGGCGCCAACTTCGCCGAGATCCTCTACCGGCAGGGCGTGGTGGACGTACCGCTGCCCTTCGTGCCCGGCATCGAGGTGTCCGGCCGCATCCGGGCGCTCGGCCCCGGCGTCGAGGGGCTGCGCTTGGGCCAGTCGGTCGCCGCGCTGACGATCGTCGACAGCGGCGGCTACGCGGAGGTGGTGACCACCTCCGCCGACCTGGTGGCCCCTTTGGACGACTACGACCTGGGGCTGGGCATCGCGGCGGCGCTGCCCTCCAACAGCACCACCGCGTTCCTCGTACTCGACCGGGTAGCCCGCATCGAACCAGGCGAAACCGTGCTCGTGCACGCCGCCGCCGGAGGCGTGGGCAGCCAGCTCGGCCAGGCCGCCCGGTTGCTGGGCGCGGGCCGCGTGGTGGGCACCGTGGGCAGCCCCGCCAAGATCGAGACCGCCAAGGCGTTCGGCTACGACGAGGTCGTCCTGCGCGAGCAGGTGGCCGAGGCCGGTCGGTTCGACATCGTGGTGGACATGGTCGGCGGTACGGCCCGACGCACCAGCCTGGACCTGCTCGCGCCGATGGGCCGGATGGTGGTGATGGGCAACGCCTCCGGCGCCGAGGACGTCGGGATCTCGGCCGACGAACTGTGGTTCACCAACAAGACGGTCTCCGGGTTCAACCTGGCCGCGTTCTCCGCCGCTTTCCCGGCAGAGGCGGGTCGGGCGCTGAATCGGGCTGTCGCGGCGGCCGCTAGCGGGGAGCTTCGGGTGCAGGTGGAGTCACTACGGCTGGAGCAGGCCGCACAGGCGCACCGCCGCATCGAGTCCGGCCGTACGACCGGCAAGCTCGTGCTCGAAGTCGAACGAATCTGACGCCTAACTCAAAGAACATGAGCAGGTCGGAGGCGGTTCTCTGTGGATGCGCTCCGACGCCCGTTGTACGTCCCCGCTTGTACCCCCACCCCACGGCTTTCGGCCCCACGGGACAGACCCGCTGCACATGCGTGGCCTGCCGGTTCGGCCGCTGGCGGTGCTCCAGCCACTCGCGGGTCTCCATGACGACCGATCGGAAAAGCCGTGGCAGGCAGGCACGACGGACGACAGGATTCTTGACATGCGCTTGCACATCGACACCGACCTGGGCGGGGATCCCGACGACCTCTGCGCCCTGGCGATGGTTCTGGGCTGGCCCGGCGTGGAGATCGTCGGCATCACCACGACCGCTGACCCTGATGGCCGGCGGGCCGGTTACGTCGCGCACTGTCTCCAGCTGGTCGGGCGCCTGGACATCCCGGTCGTCGCCGGCGCAGGAAGATCGCTCACCACGGGCGGGCCTGTGGGCGCCCTACTCGATCACGAGCGGTACTGGGGCGTTCCCGTAGCCCCCCGTCCCGCACCACCGGAAGCAGCCATCGACCTGCTTGAGCGCAGCATCGATCTCGGCGCCACCATCGCAGCCATCGGGCCCTTCACCAACCTGGCTCTGCTGCACAAGGCCCGGCCCGGTCGTCTAGACGGGGTGCAGGTGGTGGCCATGGGCGGATGGCTGCACACCCTCGCCCCCGGACTGCCCGCGTGGGGCCCGGAGATGGACTGGAACACACAGTGCGACACCCAAGCCGCCCAGCTGCTGGCCGAGCACGCCCAGCTCACCCTGGTCACCCTCCCCATCGCCGTCAAAGCGCACCTGCGGGCCGCTCACCTGCCCCGCGTGGCCGCCTCTGGCCCCCTGGGCGAACTAATCGCCCGCCAATGCAGGGCCTACGCCATAGATGGCGGTATGACGGAACTCGGCCGCGCCCATGCGGGACTGCCCGATGACTTGATCAACATCCACTGGGACCCGGTCGCGTGCGCCGTGGCGCTCGGCTGGGGCGGGGCCATCGTCCAAGAACAACGCCTGCGGACCGTCCTCGAAGCAGAGCAGTTGTGCTTCACGAGCGACCCGAACGGGCGGCGGACGCAGGTGCTCACCGACCTGGACGACCGGACCTTCAACGAGACCTGGATCGATGCTGTCGAAAGGGCGCAACAGCAGTAGACCGAACCCGCTCGATCAAGCAAGGCGACGTGCTATGGGTGCACGTGCCGTTCATCGGGGTGGGCGGAGTGAAACTACTGGGCTGCCGGATCATGTCCGGTCGCGTCAAGCACTGGACGACCTCGACGGTGACGCATGTACCAGCGAGAGATAAGCCCGACCAACGTTTGGTTTCGCCGGAAGTGTCCGCCGAGTCACCGGTCGCATATTTCGCCGCGTCCGCGAGTGCGGAGGCCGTCAACGAGCGGCCCGTGATATTGGCGCGCGAGAATACCGTGCTCGCCACAGAAAGAGAGCCCTGTTTTCGCTGTCGCGGATGAGCACTACTACTTCAGTGACACTTCGCGATCATGGCTGGGATCCGTTGGTAGTGGCAGCGTCGAGCGGTGGCTTTATGGCTGTAGCGGATGAGCACGCCGAACGCCCTGGCCACTCCATGCCGCACCTTGCGGGAGTCGGTAGGCCTGCCGAAGCAGCCGCTGGCCCAGAGCCCGGGATCCGGTCAAGGTCATCGCAGGGAGGCAGGTGATCGAGCCGGCACCGACCAGGCGGCCCGGCACTCAGCCCACTTCGTCGAACAACCCTTGGAGGGTCTGTGCGGTGACCGCTCGGGCGAGCCAGGTTTCGAGTTGGGCGAGGTCCGTACAGGTGACGATCCGGGCGTGGATGTCGTTGGGAACGTCGAAGCCACGGGCAGCCAACACGAGCAGCACCGACCTACCAGCCTCTTCCGCCTTGCCCTCTGCCTTACCTTCGGCCTTGCCCTCCGCCTTGCCTTCTGCCTTGCCTTCGGCTTTGCCGCGGCCGTAGTGTTCGCGGGCGAAGGGGCTGTAGACCGGCCATTTGGTGGACGCGGACTTCATGATCTCCTCCATGAGGTGGCGGAT
>NZ_JBEZDU010000049.1:0-41178 GCF_040648495.1 Nonomuraea sp. NPDC049129
GATGCTCCGTCCGTCGGGCAGCAGTTCGCCGGTGTCGTCGAAGACGATGACACCGTTGCAGAGCAGACCCCAACCCTGCTCTGGGTGGTAGGCCATCAGACGCGCCGCGTCATGATCGATGGCGTCTGCGGATGGACAGGGTGGTTGATGCTGGCACATGGTCTCGGTCCTTTGAATCCTCGTGTGAACGATCTGATCTCTCCTGCTGGCCGGGCGGTGTCGAGCCGGTCGATGGTGGTCGTGACCGCGGTCAGGGTGGCGGCCCCTCGCATCTCTGTCATTGGGGAGCCCTCCATTTCAGGAAGTCAGGAAAGAGGATGTGAATCGCTCCGGATTCGGTGGAGACTTTTGGTGTGCTCCGGTTTCGGTGGAGGTCTCCACCGAAACCGGAGCGATTCAGACCTACCACGTACGATGTGGCGCACAGGCTCTGACGTCTGACTGGGGTGCCGCCGCTTCGTCTCTGTCATCTTGATGAGCTGAAGCGTGGAAGCTGCAGCATGAGCTGAGCGCCTCCCATATCAGAGGCCCGGACGGTCAGGGTGCCGTTGTGAGCGCGTGCGATGCCCTGGGCGATCGCCAGTCCAAGCCCAGCCCCGCCGAGCTGGCGGCTGCGAGCGCTATCGGTCCGAGAAAAGCGGCCGAATACCCTGTCGCGCTCCTCGGCGGGTATGCCTGGCCCGTCATCGTCAACGGTGACGACGACCTTGTCCTCCTCGCTGCGGACCGTCACCTGCACTGTCGATCTTCCGTGTCGCTGCGCGTTGTCCAGCAGGTTGCCCAGCAAACGGGCAAGATCGCCTATCATGCCATCCACGATCAAGCCCTGCTCCAGATTCAGGTGAATGGGTAGGCCGTCGGCTCGCTTACCGACCTCGTCCACAACGAAGTCGGCCAAGTCGAAGATCACAGGCACGTCATTGGCGCCGACGTCCAGCCTTACGAGCACGAGCAGGTCGCTGATGATGTCCTGGATTCGGTCCACCTGCCGCAAGGTGTGGCGGATGAGCTCGCAAAGATCTGTCTGGCTGGGATACATCCGCGCCTCCTCAAGGCGCAGTCGGAGCCCTGTGAGAGGGGTACGCAGTTCGTGTGAGGCATCGGTGACGAATTGCCGCTGCTGTGCGTGCACTTGCTCCACCATGTTGCTCATGAGGCTAGCGATGTCGCAGTTAGCGCAAGTTGTAGTCATAGGGTCCTCCCCTGAGCACGGCTTTCAGCAGAAGCCCGGTGAATGCTGTCTCAGAGACCGGTAAGAAGGACATTTTTCCTACCGGGGTGAGTTTCCCTCGTTGTCCAGATACCTGTGCCGAGCGATCGGAACTGCGATAAGCAGGGCGCCGGTATCCGAGCGACTCCAGCGAAGAATGGGCCTGAACCCGATGCCGTCAAGCGACCTCGTTGGAGAGGCGGTTCTCCACTAGGGCTAGCTGTACACCCTCAGCCTTGGTCGGGGCCGAACAGGCAGCAGCCAGAGCGATCCTGCTGCCGCCGGTCTGCTCGATCCCGAGCTCTATACTTCTGCACGTATCAAGCACAGCATGCGCTAATTCGCGCAGTCAATACGCGCGAGCGTGCATCACGGATTGCACGGAGATGAGGCAGGGATGCACCTCAGCCCTGCGCCGTAGGAGCTTCGCTCGCCGGCGGCGAGCTCATCGTCGGTGAGGATCAGCGCAAGCTCTGAAAGCTGGCAGACATGGGCGAGGGCCCGGTGGCCGAACTTGGAGCTGTCGGCCACGAGTACAGCACGGTCAGCGGCGGCGATCATCGCTTGCTTGACCGGCACCTCAATGAGGTTGATGTTGGTGATGCCCGCCTGCGGATGGACCGCCTCGGCTCCGATGAATGCCCAGTCGACGTGCAGGCGGGTAAGGCTGTCGACGGCAAGGGGCCCGACGAGGGTATAGACGGTGTCGACCAGGAAGCCGCCGGTGACGTGCAGGCGGTTCGTCGGATGCCCGGCCGTGCGCACACCCACCATCAGGTCATTGGTGACCACTGTGAGGTTGCGCTTTCCCCACAGCGCACAGGCTATCTGGTACATCGTCGAACCACTGTCGACGATCACGCACTGCCCGTCGTCGACCAGCTCGGCCGCCGCCTGGGCAAGTGCCTTCTTGACCGATACGCGCTCCACGCGCCGCACATTGTAAGGAACGTCGATCGCCTCAGCCGGACTGGCTGGCAGCAGCCCGCCTCGGGTGCGTTTGATCAGACCAGCTCGCTCGAGATGGGCCAGATCTCGGCGGATCGTCGAGCTATCCACACACAGCTCGCGAGCGAGCCCCTTGACGCTGACATACCCTTCAGCCTGCACGCGCTCGAGCAGTACCCTTCGGCGATCCGTTGAGGACATCAGGCCTCCCTTCGAAAGCGTGCATTTATCGCCGCACGCTTTCGTGCATTGACACCGCATTCCGTGCGATACAAGCTCCTGGAACATCATAGTTGAGCGCATTCGCGCATGCGCTTCGTGCGCTGGCGCTTGACACGCAGAACGGCCGAAAGAGAGGCCGAGCGATGACCTATTCATCCTCGCCCGACAGCCCGCAAACCTCACACCCCGCGAGATCTGGAGGCCTGCGGCCTAACGCCGTCGGACTCGTCGGGCTGACGGTCCTTGGCGCGGTGATGATGTCACCGGCGATGGGGATCTATGGCACATGGGGCCCAATGGAGGGCATGGTTGGGCAGATTGTCCCACTTGTCTTCCTGGCCGCATTGATCATCTCATTGCCCAATGCGCTCAGCTACATCATCGTCAACCGAGAGATGCCCTCCACCGGCGCGGCCTTCACCTGGACGTGGCGAACGTCGAGTCCGATCGCCGGACTGCTGGTGGGCCTGGTGGCAATCGCGTACTACATCACTCAAGTGATCCTGCAGCCGCTGCTGTTCGGTCTCTTCTTCAATGACCTACTGCGGGCTGTCGGAGTGGAAACAGGGACCTGGACCCTGCTGTTCGGAGCCGCACTCGTCACCGTCGTCGTCTGCATGATGACCTACCGAGGCATCCAGGCATCGACCAAGTCAGCGGTCACCTTCCTGATCATCGAGACGGCGGTACTGCTCGCTCTGTGTGCGACGATCCTCATCACGCGAGGAATCGATCACGAACTCAGTCTGAGCCCGTTCCTGGTCTCCGAGGGGCAGGGTGGCTTGCCGGCGTTCTGGACCGCGGTGCTCCTGGGCGTCTTGTCCTTCACCGGCTTCGACGTCATCTCCACCCTAGCGGAGGAAGCACACACACCCAGGCGCCTTCTCCCCAAGGCCACGCTGCTGGCCGTCAGCCTCGTGGGCTTGGTGTGGGTCTTCGCGACCTGGGCATTCGCGCTCTCCGAGCCCCCGTCGACCGTGAGCAAGTACAACGCCATGGGGTTGACCGCGGTAACGCCCATGGCCCGCGACTACTGGGGATGGGGTCACATATTGATCATCATCACTGCGATGACAGCCTTGACCGGCATTTATGTGGCGACGGTGCTGGGCGCCTCGCGGATGATCTACGCGATCGCGCGACAGGACCTGCTTCCCAGCCCGCTGGCACGCCTCCACCCCCGTTCACGCGTACCTCACAACGCCATGACGCTGGTCTACCTGGTGAGCGCATCCGGCGCCGGCGGGATGCTCGTCCTCCTTGGGAACGCCGTGGACGCATTCGTCTGGTGGTCCCAGGTCGTCGTATTCCTCGCCCTCATCCTCTACAGCGCTGTCAACCTTGCCAACCTGCTGTTCTTCGCCAGGATCGCGCGGGCGCGCAGGCGCTGGCTCAGTAATGCGATCCTCCCGGTGGCGGGCATCGTCCTCAATCTCTACGTCATCTACCGCAGTTTCTTCCTGGCGCTGTGGGACTCAGACTTTCGTCTGGGGAAAAGCGTGGTCATCGCCGCGCTCGCCACGCTGGCGATATTCGTTGCCTACGCGGTTGTCGTCAGGCTACGCGCGCCCGGTCGGCTGCGAGGGGATCCAATCACCGACTGAGGCCCGGTAACACAACGCAGAGGACCCTGACATGTCCAGAATCAGCATCATCGGCAACGTGGGACTCGACATCATCGCCTCCTCCGTTGATCGCCTGCCTCCTCCGGGAACAGAGGTAGTGATCGACAGTATAAGTGTGCGTCCCGGCGGCGGGGCGGGGAACACCGCCATGGCCCTGGCTGCCCTCGGCGTGCGGCACGAACTCTACGGATCGCTCGGCGACGACGCCGTCGCGGCCTTGGTCACCGACCTGCTTGAGCGGGCCGGCGCCGATTGCTCTCATATCCTTCGAACCCCGAAGAGCCCTACATCCGCCACCATCGCCGTCGAGAGCCAGTTCCGCGACCGGGGATTCCTAACAGTGGAAGGACATCTGCGGCACTTCGACCGGAACATCCTTCCCGACGATGCCCTGACCGCCGACTTCGTGCTCTTGACGGGGTACTTCACCACGCCAGCCCTGCACGGGCAGCCCACCGAGGACATGTTGCGCGCGGTCAAGGCCAACGACGGGTGTACCCTTTTCGACCCGGGATCAGACCCGGATGGATGGAAACCGGGCACTGTTGACCGGCTGCGATCCTTGCTCCCACACGTGGACGTCTTCCTGCCGAATGCGCAGGAGCTGTCCGTCATCGGTGGCCACTCGGATCCATGGGCAGCGGCCAGAGCCCTTCACGCATCATCGGGCGGTTGGATCATCGCCAAGCTTGGCCCCGCAGGCTGCATAGGTGTTGGCCCCGGAGAGGAATTCGCTGTCCCCGCGCGAGCGCTACCGTCCACTGAGACGACGGGTGCCGGCGACTGCTTCGACGCGGGGCTGCTCTATGGCTTGGCGAATCATATGTCGTGGGTCCAGGGCGCTCGACTGGCCACAATCATCGCGACCGAGACAACCGTTCGCCCATCACATGACCGGCACGTTCGCCGATCGGACCTAGCAAATCTCTTTCGACAGCACACGGACGAATTTGGATAATCTCACGGCCTCGGGTGCACCACCGCTTGATGCACCCGTGCTGCCTGCCTCCTGCACGCCGCCGATGAACGGGCTTGACCGCAGGGATCGCACTCGATCGGCTGGGGCTCGCCCCAGGGCAGACGTTGGCCGTCACCGGACCAGCAAGGGCCTTTCGCCAGCTAGGTGATCCAACGGGCCAAGGCTGATGGCATACGGTGATCGTGGACGCCTTGGCCGCCGACGGGACCTGATTCGCGAGCTCGGAGCCGGTGCAGTGGCCCGTCGCGGCGACGATGTCGCCGACCGGTTTCAGGCAATTGTCACCGGCGGAGTCGACGGGGCGTTGCGGGACGAACTGGTGGCGCCCGGAGTCCGGGACGGCGGCCAGATGGTGGGTGCCCAACTCCCGGGCCTGGGATGCGGAGACCCGCTTCACCCTGCATCGTGTGCGCGTCCCGGACCACGCCAAAGACACCGCCATGCCTGGATCGCCTGCGTAAGCAGGCCGAGCAGGGCGTGCTCACAGTTGCGGGTGGCCGACGTGCCACCCGGCTGAGCATGCGGCCGATGCGCATCGCCGGTTCGAAGCCAGAGGTGTCCGCGGACGAGGTGTGGGTCAGGCGTCTGGCTCGGACACGCCACCACACGGGCGCGGCGCGTGACGGCCACGTCGACGGAGTCCCTTCCCCAGGACGTGTTGAACTACGGGGCTTCCTGAAGGGCGGGGCCTCAACCGTCGATGTGCGCGCGCTCCAGGGTGAGGGAGAAGGTGGCCCTCGCACATCCTGAACTCGTCGCTGTCCAGCACGCAGCCGAAACCCGAGCATCGAAACGAAGGAGAAACCGAATGCAAGAATGCTCAGGGAACCAGATGGGGCCCCGGCTTCGATCGCGGCGATGGCTATCCGATGGCTTTCGCCGACAGCCTCACCACGGTGGCATCCGCGCAAGCGGCCAGCTGCTCAGTTAATCTACAAGGTCGTGGGTGCCCGGCAGCTCGTCTATGTCCACGACTCCAATTGGAATTGGTGCGGCAGGAGGAGAAAGGGTAATCATGTCCTGCTCGATATGTGTGCGACGGCCTTGACCTCCACCAGGTTGGCTGAGCGTCGCCACCCCTTTCTGGTGATGCCGAGGCCCCGCTCCTGCGCAACCGAGGCGAACTGCTCTGAGGCGGGACGCGGTGGCGGTCATGGTGCTCATCGCAGTGCCCGGATCGCGACGGGCGGACCATAGCAGCACGATCGCGCCGCCACCGGCCACACCCTTTTACCAGGAGAGTCGCTGCCCAGTTCCTGATCGTGAACGAGGGACCCGGCGCAGTCGCCGGGTCTACCGAACTGTCCGGGGCGACCCCGCAAGACACCGCATAAAGGTAATCCTCAGAGAGAGCGGGCTATCTTGACGAATTCGGTGGCCCGGGCCGGGTCCACGGCATTCCAGGTGTAGCCGTCGATCTTGAGGTCGCTGCCGACGATGCAGCCGTCCGCGACGGAGAGGAACTCTCGGATGGTACCCCGCTTGGCGCCGGTATTGAGAAGGACCGGAACGTCAGCCGGCACCGCCTCACGCACGGCCTGCACGGTGGACAGGTCGGGGCCTGCTCCTGCCATGGGACCGGACACCAGGATCGCGTCGGCGAGACTGGAGATGACAGCTGAACGAGCTGTTTCCGGGGCCTGGCGATTTCCGATGGGCGAGGCGAACTCGGGTGTGATGTTCATGAAGATCCCGAGGCCGTCTGCGTGGAGCCGACGGCGTTCACGTAGCGTGTGCGCAGGGTTGGTGTTCCAGAGTCCCATGTCGGATTCCCACACGCCGGTGGTCACCTCACGGATGAATGAGGCTTCACAAGCGATGGCGGCGGCGAGTGCGATGCGCGGGTCCCACAGGAAGTCGACGCCGAAGGCAATCCCTTCAGGGCGGCATTCGGCGACGACGCGGGCCATGACCGCCGCGGATTCGGGTCCGGCGTTCAGCTCGTAGGGGCGGTCGTTCTCGTTGCAGAAGAGGATCGCATCGAAGCCGGCGTCGACCAGGACCGCCACATCCTGGCGGACACGGCGGACCAGGCCGGAGATGCCTTCCTTCTCGTCGTACAGCGGGGTTCCGGGGAGCGCCGGCACGTGGGCCATGGCGATGAGGGGCTTCGTTCCCGGTCCGAAGATGGCGTGAAACCTGGAAGTCACGACAGGGGTCCTTTCGAAGAGCAGTCGCGGACTTGGCCGGCGACGGTCGCGATGATCGCGGCGGATTCGGTGACGTAACGGTCGTCGGACGCTTGTTTCGGCGGTACGACGTGCAGCGTGGTGTGGCACGAATCGGCCCAGTCGCGGGCGATATCCAGCGGATGCAGCGGGTCGTGCCGGGTTCCGATGACCGCGACAGGCGCCCGGATGCGCTGGAGATCGGCCAGGTCGGCGAAGGGGGCGGACATGGGCATCCGCGCGAGCCGAACGTGCCGCGCGGCTGCGTGCGGGGCGGCGAACTGGTCCATCAGGCTGTTCGCAACGGTCTCGGATTCCCGGCGTATGGCCTGGTAGACGGCGGATCGGGCGAATTCCGCAGCGGCGGCGGCATTGTCGCGCGTGGCGAGAAGGTCGGCAATGACCCTGAACGCGCGCAGGTTGCCGGGGTCGGGCCGGTCCTCCCAGGCGGGCCTGATGAAGACGAGCCCACCGAACAGCTGGGGCTCCTGGATCGCCAGCGCGGCCAGGACTCCGGCACCCATGGAGATGCCGACGCCGACGAGCGGCCGGGGGATGGAGCGGGCGGTCAGCAGCGCCGCGAGGTCGGCGCTGAACTGCTGGAAGGTGAAGTCGCCCGCGTCTCCGGTCAGCGTGGTCTTGCCGTGGCCGCGCAGGTCCGGCAGCAGCACATCGTAGGGGAGCCTGGTCAGATGGGGGAGGAAGGCGTCGAACTGTGTGGTGTCGCCGCCCAGGCCGTGCACCAGCACGATGGTGCCGGCAGTCGGCGCGCTTGCAGGTATATGTGTCACCTGGGCTGCTTGGACGTAGCTGTCTGCGGACGAGAGCGTGCTCACGGATCTCTCCGTGTTCGACCTGCGGCGTCGAGCTGTTCGCGGAGGTAGGTCCCGGCTCGGGCGGCGTCGTGGTCGGCGGTGTCCTGGATGATGATGGGTACCGGATGGTCGAGTTGGAGAGCGCGGTCGCAGATGAGCGAGTGGTCGAGGTCACCGCGGCCCAGCGGTGCGGGCCCGGCGGCGGTGAGGTCCTTGGCCTGCAGGCCGATGATGTGCTCGCCGAGCAGGTCGAAGGCTTCGTCGAAGATGTCGCGCTGGTGGTCGAGGGTTCGCGCCGTGACGAGGTTGGCGGGGTCGAGGACGATGCCGACGTGGCGGGCGTCCGCTCCGAGTTCGGTGATGAGCCGCATGGCGCGTTCGGCGGAGTCGATGACGTTGGTTGGTTCCGGTTCGATGCCGAGTGTGACACCCGCCTCGGCGGCGGCTTCCAGGAGGGTGTCGAGGGTGGTGCGCAGGTCGGCCCAGGCTGCGGGGGATCGATTGTCCGGGTGGTCTGCCCACATGTTGTCGGCGTTGCGCGTTCCGCTGCACAGCGTCACCGCGGTGACCTCGAGCGCGGGTGAGAGTCTGATCAGCCGTGCCGCGTCATGGGTTTGCTCGGTGCGGCGGGCCTGGTCGGGGTTGATGATGTTGTAGGTGGCCGACAGCCCCCACAGGCTGACTCCCGCGTCACGGAAGGTCTGCCCCACGGAGGCGACGGTCGCGGCGGAGACATCCGGTGCGAGAGTTGGGGTTGCGATCGCGGAGAAGTTGAACTGGGCGAGGGTGAAGCCGGCCGCCGCGACGGCGTCCGCGACCTCGGCGGCGGTGTCGCGGGGGAACGTGCGGGCGAAGACGCCGACCTCGGGGAGCGCCGCCCCTTGCGGCTCGCGGAGTGTCATCGATGGTCCTCAGGCTGGCCGGCGGCGTCCCGGATCGCCTCGATGATCTTGAGGGCTTCGATGCCATCGCCGGCGGTGGGGTCGGCACTTCTGCCCAGGAGGATGGCCTGGGCGAAGGACTCGACCTGGCGCTCGTACGGGTCGCTGTCGCCGAACACCGGTTCGGAGTAGGTCTGGGTGGCCTCGTCGAAGGTCCTGACGGTGCTGGGCTGCTTGGTGAAGGGGAAGGGGCAGCGCAGCCGGACATGACCGCGGTCGCCGTAGAGGTCGAAACCTTCGGACCATTCGGCATGGACGCTGGCCGTCACCTCCAGGCTCACCGCGGCTCCGTCGTGCAGGCGGCCCAGGGCATGCCAGCTGTAGTCCCGCTCGTTGGTGGACAGAACCGCGCTGTGGATCTCGTAATCGCCCGCCAGGTAACGCAGCAGGTCGACGGTGTGGATGCCATGGGTAGCCAGCAGATGCTCGGCTCGGTGGGCCGCCTTGTACTCCAGCTCGCGTGACTGCACGGCGGGGTCGACGATCAACGGAGGGAAGAGGGTCGCTTCGATCGGCGCGCGTAGCCGTGACATCACGCGGTACCAGCCGACGACGCTGCGCAGAGGGCCGATCTTGGCGACCGCTTCGGCGGCGTACTGCACGCCGGGGTCAAACCGCTTCATACTCGCCACCTGCAGCTCGAGGCCCGTCAAAGCGGCCAGGTCTCGCACCTGTTCGGCCTCGGCGATGGTGCCGGCGATGGGCTTCTCGATGAGGACGTGTTTGCCGGCCCGCAGCGCGAGTTGCGCTACTTCGGCATGGAATCGGTCGGGGATCGCGATCAGTACGGCGTCGACACCCGCGTCGAGCAAGTCGTCAAGCCGGGAAAAGGCTCTCGCGCTGTAGCGCCGGGCCATGGCCTCCGCCACCGCGACGCTCGCGTCGCACACTGCCGTGAGCTCGACGTTCTCGGCTTTCGCGATGGCCGGCAGATGAGCGGCTTGGGAGATGCGTCCGCATCCGATGACGCCGAGACGAATGTGTTGGGACACGATGTGGGCTGTCTCCTCGGGTATGTGGCCCACTGCGCGCTGTGGCTGTATGCGAGCGCGGTGGGCGTCACCAGCGACCGGTCTTGGTCAGCGTGAACACCACATCATGCACGGAAGCGTGCGTCAATAAGGCAGATGCGTGCACTTTCGGCTGCACGCATCATGATCGTCTGCGTTCCCGGAGGTCACTACCCCTCTGCAGGTGTGTCGGCGTGTCCGGTGGCTACGGGAGCCATGCGCAGCCGGGATCCATAGTGCGCGCGCTCGTCGTCGGCGATCCCGTCGTCCGTGATGAACAAGGAGATGGCGTCAAGAGAGCACACCGGCGCCAGGGCCCGCTTGCCGAATCTGGGGCTGGCGGCGATGACGGCGACCCGTTCGGCGGCGTTGACCATGGCGCGCTTCACCGGGAGTTCGACCATGTTGATGTTCGTGATACCGGCCTCGTGATGTACCGCCTCGGCACCGAGGAATGCCCAGTCCGCGTGCAGGCCTTCGAGCTCCGTCACTGTGGATGGGCCGACCAGCGTGTACGCCGTGTCGATGGGAGATCCGCCCGTCACATGTACGCGGATCGTGGGGTCGTTGGCGAGACATACGGCGATCATCAGATCGTTGGTGACGACGAAGATCGCCTTCTTCTGCCGGCGCAGTGCCAGAGCAAGCTGGTAAGCCGTCGAACCGCTGTCCAGGATCACGGACTGGCCGTTCTCGACAAGATCGGCCGCTGCCTCGGCGATGGCGGCCTTCTCCGCCAGATCCGCTGTACGCCGCACGTCGTAGGGCACGTCGATGGCGGCGGCCGGCTCGGCCGGGAGCAGTCCGCCGCGCGTGCGTCTGATGAGTCCCGCCCGCTCCAGGTGCGCCAGGTCGCGGCGGATGGTGGAGCCGTCGACGCCGAACTGGCGTGCCAGCCCGCCCGTCGCCACGTAACCGGTTGCCCGAAGCTGTTCGAGCAAGGCACGCCGACGAGCCGCAGACTGCATGACCTTCTCCCTACGTGCACCCAGAAATGCACACAATGTAGCACTTGACGCACATTATCCGCCGACTGCATGCTGCGATGCACGCAATCGTGCATAACGCCTGCACCACCTGGCCAGTGCCCTGGCATCGGTCGTGGGCCGGCGGAACGGGAGGTCGCATGGCTGACGTGTTCGCGATCGGTGTCGATCTCGGCGGCAGCAAAATCGCCGCGGGACTCGTGGACGAGCGCGGCCTCGTACATCGCCGGATGTCTCTTCCTACACCCCACGGACAGGGGCCATCGGCGATCATCGGCCTGATCGCCGACACGTGCCGCACTCTTGGCGCCGGAGCCGCAGGCTCGCACCTGCCGATCGGTATCGGCAGCCCGGGCGTGATCGACTCCCGTCGCGGGTCCGTCGTCACCGCTACGGACACCATGCCCGGCTGGGCTGGAACCGAGCTCGCCGACGATCTCGGCCGGGCTTCGGGAAGATACGTCGTCGTCGACAACGACGTCAACGCCTTCGCCCTGGGGGAGCACCGCTACGGAGCCGGCCGCGGCGCATCCGACGTGTTGTATGCCAGCGTCGGAACGAGTGTCGGCGGCGGACTCGTGCTCCACGGCCGCCTGTTGACCGGCGCTCATCACGGCGCGGGCGAACTCGGTCACGTCCCGGTCTCCGCAGCGGGCGGCGATGCCTGTAGTTGCGGACGGACAGGACATCTGGAGACCGTCGCCTCCGGCCCGGCGATGGCTGCCGCGTACGCCCGGCTGACCCGCCGCAACCCCCCTCTCGACCTGCGGCACGTGGCCGAACGTGCACGTCGCGGCGATACCGCCGCGATCACTGTGCTCAACCAAGGGGCCGAAGCTCTGGGCAGAACCCTGGCCGGGCTGGCCACGGTCATCGACCCGCAACGGGTCGTGGTCGGCGGCGGCGTCTCCCAGATCGGCCCAGCCTATTGGGCGCCACTGCGCGATGCCTTCCACGGGAGCGGCCTGCCAAGCACGACGGCGGTCGACATCGTCCCCGCAGCCCTCGGCATCGATGCTGGCATCGCCGGCGCAGCCGCCCTCACCCGGCAGCACCCCCGTAACTGAACAGGAGAAACAGATGAAGAAGCAGAGTGCCATCCCCTTGCTCGCCGCAGCCGCGGCATCGGTTCTGCTCACCGCGTGCAGCGGCGGCACCGGATCCGGCAATGTCTCACCCGCGGGCAGCGATGCCGGCGTCAAGGAACTGAAGGTCGTCATCGCGGAATACAGCAAGGACCACACGAAGACGTTCTGGGACGCCTTCGCCAAGGAATACCAGACCCGGACCGGCATCAAGATTAATCTGCAGATCATCGGCTGGGACAACATCGACCAGCAGACCAGCACCATGATTCAGAACGGCAGCCCGCCGGACATCCTCAACCTCAACGCCTACGCCAGCTACGCCAAGGACGGGCTGCTCTACAACTCCGACGAGGTACTGCCCGCCGCGACCAAGGCCGATCTCATCGACGCCTTCGTCAAGAGCGGAACCTACAACGGCAAGATGTACGGCTTCCCCGACCTCGCGTCCAGTCGAGCGATGTTCTACAACAAGGACCTGTTCCGGCGGGCCGGTATCACGGCACCTCCGACCACCTGGACGGAGTTCGTGTCGGCGGCCGAGAAGATCACCGCCATCGGTGACGGAACAGTCGGCTACGCCCTGCCTCTCGGTCCCGAAGAGGCGCAAGCGGAGTTCTCCATCTGGGCCTTCAACAACGGCGGTGCCTGGAAAACCGACGGCAACTGGACGATCAACTCGGCCAGGAACGTCGAAACACTGCAGTTCCTCAAGGACCTGTCGACCAAAAACCGGGTCACACAGAACAACCCCGGCAAGACGAACCGCACCGACGGCGCCTTCTCACTCTTCTCCTCGGGCAAAGCCGGCATGGTCGTCGGGCTCTCGCAGTTCGCCACCAGCCTGGACCAGGACAAGAAGATCAACTACGGGGTGGCGGCCATGCCGACCAAGGACGGCGGCCCGCCCCAGACCTACGGCGTCACGGACTACCTGATGGCCTTCAAGAAGGCCGGGAACCAGGACGCCGTCAAGAAGTTCTACGAGCTGTACTACCAGCCCGACCAGGTGAACACCTGGATCAAAGGCGAAGGCTTCCTCCCGGTGACCAAATCGGGACTCAAGGCATTCGCCTCCGACGCCGGCCTCAAGGTCTACCTGGACACCCTGCCCAACATCCACCTGACCCCCACAGACGACCCCACGTGGGACAAGATCAAGATCGCGGTACAGCAGAACATCGGAACCGCGGTCGCCCCGAGCGGCAACCCCGCCGCCGTGCTGGGCGACCTGCAGAAGCTGGCCAAGTCCGGTGGCTGAGCCAGGCCAGGCCTCACGCACAACGGATCGGCCGAAGGAGCACCGGGCGCCGCCCGCCCGCCGGCGCCGACCTCGGCCCCGAGGTCGCGTATCACCGCTCAGATCGGTTCTCTGGCTGGGACCGGCGCTGCTGCTCATCGGCGGCGTCGTCCTCTACCCCGCCTACGAGCTGGTCCGGGCATCGCTGTCGCGCTACTCGATCACCGGACTGCATCTCGGCGACGCGGGAGCCGCCAACTACGCGCATGTCCTCCAGCAGCCGGCTCTGCCCACCGTCCTGGCCAACACCGTGGTCTGGGTCCTGGGCGTCGTCGCCCTCACCATCGTCATCAGCCTGGCCCTCGCCCAGTTCCTCGCCAAGGAGTTCAGCGGCCGGCGCTTCGTACGGTGGGCCGTCATCGTGCCGTGGGCCGCCTCGCTGGTGATCACCGGCCGACTCTTCACATTGATCTACGACTACTACCACGGCATCCTCAACCGGCTGCTGATGGGCGCGCGTATCATCGACCGCCCGATCGACTTCCTCGGCGACGATCGCTGGACGATGCCGTCCATGATCGCCGTCGGGGTCTTCGTCTCCATCCCGTTCAGCACGTACGTGCTGCTGGCCGGGCTCAACACCATCCCCCGCGACGTGTACGAGGCCGCCCACATCGACGGGGCGGGCGCGTGGAGGATCTACCGCAGAATCACGCTGCCGCTGCTGCGCCCGGCCCTGATCGTCACGATCGTCCTCAACGTCATCTACCTCTTCAACTCCTTCCCCGTCATCTGGACACTCAACGACCGCAACCCCGGCTTCACCCACGACACGACCATCACCTTCATGTACAAGCTGGCCTTCAAGAGCGCCGAACGCGACATCGGCCAGTCCGCCGCCGCCGGGGTCTTCAACGTGCTGCTGATCCTCGTCGTGGTCGTGGCCTACCTTCGTATCGTCAAATGGCAGGAGACCGAGGCATGACGGCCGCGCCCACAGCCCCGCCGGCGAGAGGAGGGTGGAAGAGGGCCCGCCGCTATGTGCTCGCCGTCACCGGGTTCGCCGTCGCCGTCGCCTTCCTCGGCCCGTACCTGGTCATGATCCTTGACTCGCTGCGCCCGAGCGCGGACGTGCTGCAGACACCGCCGACCCTCTTTCCCCGCCACTGGACACTCGCGGCCTACACCGACATAGCCACCGACGCACGCTTCCGCAACTGGCTCAAGACCTCCCTCATCGTCGCCGCCGCGTCCACCGCCATCGTGCTCCTGGCCGCCGTCCCGGCCGCCTACTTCACGGCCCGCCACCGCTTCCCCGGCCGCGGCGCGTTCCTTTTCACAGTGCTGGTCACACAGATGTTCTCGCCGGCGTGCCTGGTCGTCGGGATCTACCGCGAGTACTTCGAGGTCAACCTCATCAACACCTATTTCGCGATCATCGTGACCAACGCCGCCTTCAATTTGGCGTTCGCGATCTGGATCCTCCACGGGTTCTTCGCCTCGGTCCCGCAGGAGGTGGAGGAAGCCGCAGAGCTCGACGGCTGCGGCCGCCCAGCGACACTTCTCCGCGTCATGCTGCCGCTGGTCCTGCCCGGCGTGGTGACCGCGATCACCTTCACCTTCATCGCGGCATGGAACGAGTACGTGGTAGCCCTCACGCTCATGCAGGACGACGACAAGAAGCCGCTGACGGTCGGACTCAGCTCGTACGTCACCGGCTACGAGCAACACTGGGACCAGCTCTTCGCCGCCTCCGTCATCGCGATCGTGCCGGTAGTCATCCTGTTCGCCATGATCGAGAAACACCTCGTCGGCGGCCTGACCGCAGGCGCGATCAAATAGCCAGCCGGGCGACCACCCACGAAGGAGCATTCATGCAGAAGATCTTCGCCCGCCGCGCGATCGTGGACGGCCGAGAATGGGCTGCGGTGGCCCTGACCATCGAAAACGGCGCCTTCACCGAAGTACGCCCATCCGCCGATCCGGCAGAAGCGGATGTGGTACTGGAAGACGGAACCCTGATCCCGGGCCTGATCGACCTCCAGGTCAACGGCTACCATGGCATCGACTTCTCGCACGCAGACCCCGCCGGCTGGCAGCACATCGCACAGCGGCTGCCAGAGACAGGCGTGACCTCCTTCGCTGCAGCGTTCGTGAGCGCGCCCATACCCGACCTGGCGCAAGCCCTCGGCCGGTGCCACACGGCGATGAACACGCCGTCGAGCACTCCGCGGGCCCGCCTGCTCGGCGCCCACGTCGAAGGACCGTTTCTCTCCCCGGCGCACGCGGGCGCCCACAACCCCAGCTTCTTCTGCGATCCCGAACCGGAACACATCAGCGCTCTTCTCAACGCCGCACCGACCGGAACCCTGGCAGCGATCACGCTCGCGCCCGAAAGGGTCTCAGCGCTCACAGCCATCGAAGAACTCGCCTCGGCAGGCGTCCTGGTCTCGCTCGGGCACACCGACGCGACCGCGGCGCAAACCCATGCCGCCATCGACGCAGGCGCACGATGCGTCACCCACCTGTACAGCGCGCAACGCCCGTTTCATCACCGCGACCCCGGAGTGATCGGCCAAACCCTGGTCGACCCCCGAGTGTCCTTCAGCCTCGTCCTCGACGGCCACCACCTCAGTCCTCAGGCCGCGCAGCTGGCCTTCGCCACGGGGGCCTCACGCCTGGTCCTGGTAACGGACGCCGTGGCCGCGGCGGGCACAACGCCAGGCCGGTACCAACTCGGCAACCAGACCATCCACACGACGGCAGACCGCCCACCCACCTCAGCCAACGGGGCCTTCGCCGGCTCCACGCTGCGACTGGACCGCGCGCTCGCCAACGCAGTCCGGCTGGGCCTGCCACTTCCCGACGCGGTGACCGCCGCCGCAACGCGCCCGGCCGACCTGCTTGCCCGCCCTGACCTGGGCCGCATCGCGGTCGGCGCGCAGGCCGACCTGGTCTGGCTGGATGAGGACCTCACCGCGAGGGCAGCCTGGATCGGCGGCGAATTGGCGTTCGGCACCCCTCTGCGCCCCCGCCGATTCGACCCCCCGAGCAGGCAGCACGGTGAGGCCGACGCCGAAGCACATCCCGGCTGATTCCAGACACGACAAGCGCTTGAACCCCGGACAAGCCCGGGGTCCAGCGCGGCGTTCACACCTGACGACGAATGGGACCGCCTAAGTCGCCCGGGATCGGTCGATAGGCTCTGGGCCTTGTCACCAAGCGCGACGCTGCTGGCCATCGCGGCCGGGCTCCGGCGTATGGGAACAGCCCTTCAACGGCGCCTACCTCGGCGGTTGCTCGTCGGACTGTGTCACCTCCACCGTTGCGGGCCATCGCACGCTCCCTTCCAGCGAAGATCGACAGCCTGACGCGTCAGAGTCCATCGTTCCGTTCCCGCGTGGGGATGGCGGGCCCAAACCCCATCAACGCATGACTGCGGATCAACCCTGATCCCATCGCTTCCTCTCCGGCGAAGGCTTCTTTCCCGCTCCGAGGAGTGCAGAGCCAGGACTCCTCGGACTTCAGGTGCAATCGGTGTCGGCGTACGCATCTAGGTGTGGCGCCGCGTACGGATGGTCATTCGTACGCGGCTGTGCACGTGAACCCGTACGCCGATAATCGGCGTTGTGCGCAACGGCCGCGCGAATGATCCGCACTGCGCGGCCGGGCCGTTCGAGGGCACCTGCAAGCAGGTCCTTGGCGACGCTGCGTCGCAGGCTCAGCTGGCGATGATGCCGGCGTTGGTGTGGTGCCCGGGTGAGGTGAGGGGCCACGGTGATTCCGGACAGCGGATGACCTGCCGTTTCGCTTTGGCTCGGGTGGTGAAGACGAAGCGGTGCAACCATTCGTTCTTGATCGTGCTGAAGAACGACTCGGCCATTGCGTCGTCGTAGCAGACGCCGGTGCGGCCGACCGAGCGGCGGATGCCCAGGCCGGCCAGGAAGCGGCCGAACTCATCCGAGGTGTAGTTCGAGCCGCGGTCGGTGTGGAACACAGCGTCGGGCTGGAGCAGGCCGGTGCCGGCTGCCATCCGGATGGCGTCCTTGATCAGGTCGGTGCGGTAGTGGTCGGCCATCGCCCAGCCGAGGACCGCCTTGCTGTGGCAGTCGATCACGGTGGCCAGGTAGAGGAAGCCCTCCCAGGTGCGGATGTAGGTGATGTCGCCGACCAGCTTGGTGCCCGGCCGCTCGGCGGTGAAGTCGCGGCCGACCAGGTCGGGAATGCCGCGAAAGTCGCCCTGCACGGTGGTGACCGGCCGAAAAGCTCGCACCTGGGACGGGACCAGGCCCAGCTCGCGCATCAAGGCCCGCACCAGTTCGGCCGAGCAGGACTCGCCGCGGCGCAGTAGAGCGCCGTGGACGCGCCGGTAGCCGTAGGTCTCGTGTGAGTCGGCGAAGATCTCGGCGACCAGAGCAGTCAGCAGCGTCCGGCATTGCGTGGTGGCCGAGGCCGGCCGACCGAGCCACTCGTAATAGCCCGAGCGGGACACACCCAACCAGGCGCACATCCGGGCGATCGCATGGCAAGCCTTCTCCGCGTCGATCAGCTCGTACTTGGCGAGCGTCATTGACTGTCGGCGCGAAGAAGGCGGCACGAGCATCCGGCGATCGGCGAACACCCGCCCGCTCTCGCGCACGTCCGGCGCCCCTCCAGCCCGCAGCGTGCGACGCTAACTGTGGCACGTCACAGCCTTCAGGCGGCAGAGGAATCCGCGCTCCCTCCTTTCAACCTTTGTCGGTGCCTACCATGACCAGCGCGGGCCGGCCGATGCGGGCCAAGGAGGTGGCTCAGGCGCTTGGCGAGCCGCAGGCGCCCCGCTCGGCCTGCCCGCCGGCACCCTCGCCGTCGACCGCGCCTACACCGACCGCCCGCGGACCCCACGGGGGGCACATTGATGCTAGGGGTAACAGTCCACGATCAGTTGGCAGAGTTCATGCGGGCGCTCCATCGGCATCAGGTGCCGAGCGTCGGTCCGGAGCAGTCGCAGGTTGGGCATGGTCGCCGCCATTTCAGTGAAGGCTTTATCGATTCCTGCTCGATGCGCGCGTATGAAGTCCGCATCCGGCTCGGGGATCAACGGCGGTTTCAACGCGAGCACGAGAACCACCGGGCACCGTACCTTCAGGTAGAGCCCGAACATGTCCAGTCGGGACAGTTGCCGATACATGTCCACGCTCAAGTCGGCTCCGGGCCTACGGTTCCAGCCGCCCCTGCGATCGCGTTGGATCGAACGCTTCGCCAACGCGGATATCGTTTCCGGCGCGACGCCGTGCGCCTCGGCGTAGGCTCCCATGCGGGCCAGGTGCGTCTCGCGTAGCTCATGCGATCCGGAATCCTCGCCGTCGAGGTAGGCGAGCAGCGCCTCGTACTGCTGTGTCCAGAACCGCCCTACCTCCTCCGGGGTCTTGCCGGCGTAGTGCTCGGCCCGTCCGTCGCCGTGGCCGTCGATGTTAATGACTATCGGACACTCCAGATGGTCGACGGCGTACCGTACGGCGAGCATCCCTCCGTAGGAGTGCCCGATCACGGCTGGCCGGAACAGCCCGAGCTCGGCGATAACGCGCTCCAACGCGGCGAGATCGGCCTCGACGGTGAATCCCTCGGGTACGGATGACGCGCCGTGCCCGAGGAAGTCGAGTGCTACCACGTGGTAGCGGTGGGCGAGTACGTCGGCGACGGCATCCCACAGGGCGAGGTTCAGTCCGGCACCATGCAATAGCACCAGTGGCCTGCCATTGCTGGGGTAGTCGCGCACCGCGATGTGAATGCCATGGCCCACGTCGATGAAGAGTTCTTGGTAGCCGCGTTGCATGTTGTCTCCTCCGTCAGCGGCATTTCAGGCCAGAAGATGGCGCAGGAAGAACCTGGCCGCTGATTCGAGTGCGTACAGCTGGTGAGTGCCGGTGATCTGGTGCGACTCATTCTGGAGGATGACCAGTTCGTGCTGCCTTCCCGCCTGCATCAACGCGTCGGAGAACCTCATGGTGTGCACCAAGGGGACGTTGACGTCGTGAGTTCCGTGCACGAGCATGAGCTCGGACCGGAAATCCGCTGCGTGCGTTACGAGGCCGGCGTCGGCGAAGCGCTGCGGGTCGGCCGAGTAGGACGCGCCGAGCAGGCGTTCGAACCATCCGGGTGCGATGACCTCGAGGTCATAGGGACCTGCGGCCGCGACGATCGCGCGGAAGACTTGCGGTGCGAGCAGTCCGCAGCGGGCGGCGTGGTAGCCGCCGAAGGACAGTCCGATGGCGCCGCAGCGAGTTGGATCCAGCCACGGTCGCTCGGCGGCTAGGCCCGTGATGGCGGCCACGTGATCGCGTACCGCGATGGTGCCGAACTCGTCGGCGGCTGCTTCCTGGAAGGAGCGGCCACGGCCAGGTGTTCCTCGCGCGTCCAGGACGATGCCGACGAAGCCGAGCTGAGCGAAGGCCTCCGCGAGGGTCGCGGCGGAGGTCCAGACCGACCCGCTCGGCTTGGGCGGATCACTGTAGCGATTGAGATGCGAGATCGTCTGCGGCCCGGCGTAGATGCAGTCGATCACCGGATAGCTGCGGCGCGGATCGAATCCGGGTGGCTGGAACAACACCCCGTAGAGGTCGGTGACTCCATCGGCGGCCTTCACCACGAAACTCTCGGCAGCGCCGCGCCCCAATTGTTTCACTCCGGCGATGTTCGCCGTTTCGAGGACGGCGACATGCGTCCCATCGGCGTTCCACAGGTCCGTGCGCGGTGGACGGTCCAGGCTCGAGTGCGCGTCCAGGAAGAGCGAGCCGTCCCCGAGCAGGGTGGCATCATGTGTCCCAGGCAGATCGGTCAGCACCTTGAAGGCGCCTCGCGCGTCGGTCCGGCAGATGTGCAGGTCGTATGGCCGGTTCGGATCGGTGCGTGCAAGCAGCAGGACACCGCCGTCCGCGGTGGGACCGACGACCCGCGATACCTGCGTCCCCTCAGGGGTCACCGCGATCATGTCGCCGCCACCGCTGCGCGCCACATACAGCCGGAGCGTGCCGTCGCGGTCTGAGGTCCAGCCGAACCCGTCGAAATCCGGCACTGGTGTGAGGGCAGCGCTCAACGCCGCGGGCAGGTAGGCGTGGAGTGCGATGATGCGCTCCTGGACGATCGTCTCGCTCGTGCCGTCGGCGGCGTCCAGGCGGATCACCGAGAGGATGCCGTCGGGCATGTAGGTGATGGCGAGAAAGGCATCCCCATCGGTAGTCCACCGCAACGGCAGGAACCGGGCTCCATCCTCCACCTTGGCCAACACGATCTCACCGGTCGCGACGGACACGAAAGCGGCTCGGGAGAGCGCTCTTCTGGGGCGTCCTTCCACCTGGTATGGATGCATCTGGATCGCCGGGGGATAGGTCGACCAGTCAACGAGTGGGTACTGGTCGAGCCCGGTCAGATCAGCCTGCAGTGATAGGACCCGCGATCCGTCGGGGGACCACACCGGAGGTGCCGGGATCAGGGACTCCGCCTGGGCGTCGACACGCCACGGCAGATCGGCGCTGCCACCGCTGGTGAGTATGCGGGTGGCGCCGGTCCTGATATCACGGACGGCCAATTCGTGGTCGATCTCGGTGAGGACGTGCATGCCGTCAGGGGAAAGCGCCTCGCCCACTGCCGGCGCCCCCTCGGACGAGGGCGGTCGTATCTCACGTGGTCCCCACCGCGCATCCCGCTGCGGGTTCTGTCCGTCGGGGTCGTCACTGACGCCACGCCGACCGGTGATGGGGTCTAGATGCCATGTCACGCCATCGCCGTCTGTCCACCGGACAGCTCCGTTCCCGGTGATGCACGGCTGGGTGACGGTGCCGCCGGCGACTAGCTCGTTCCAAGTGAGGAATCGGCGAAATCGCTCCCAGTCGTGGGTTGCCGCCACTCTTCACTTCCCTCTGATGTTCCATCACTGCTGTCGCAGCTCATCTTGCCCAACAGGCCGGCCGCAGTTATCCGACATTGGATGAGACATTCGTGCACAGGATCCATCGAATGTCGGGTCCGGGGGGTCCGCACTGAGGCGCCGTACGGGCGGGGATAGCGACCGCGTGGGCATTGGCCTCTGCTGGATGTCAGCATTCGATGACGTTGACTGCCAGCCCGCCGCGGGCGGTTTCCTTGTATTTGGTTTTCATGTCGGCACCGGTTTGGCGCATGGTCTTGATGGCTTTGTCCAGTGTCACAATGTGCCTACCGTTGCCACGCAGGGCGATTCGGCTGGCGTTGATCGCTTGGTTGGCTGCCACGGCGTTACGTTCGATGCAGGGAATCTGCACCAGTCCGCCGACAGGGTCACAGGTCAGCCCGAGGTGGTGCTCCAATCCGATCTCGGCGGCGTTCTCCACTTGTTCTGGACTGCCACCACATACTTCTGTGAGGCCAGCGGCGGCCATCGCGCAGGCCGACCCGACTTCGCCCTGGCAGCCCACCTCGGCGCCCGATATCGATCCAGTCTCCTTCAGTACCACACCGACCGCGGCCGCTGTGAGCAGGAACCGTACGACCCCCTCGTCGTTGGCGTGGGGCACGAACCGCCGGTAGTAGTGCAGTACGGCGGGGATTATCCCGGCAGCTCCGTTAGTCGGCGCGGTCACGACGCGACCGCCGGAGGCGTTCTCCTCGTTGACCGCGAGCGCGTACAGGCTTACCCAGTCCGTCACGGCCAGGGGATCGCCGTCGACGTCCTCGGTGGAGAGCTTGTCGTGCCAGGTCTTGGCCCGCCGCGGGACCTTCAGACTTCCCGGCAGCACGCCGTCGCGGGCGCAACCCCGCCGTACGCAGTCGGTCATGACCTGCCAGATGTGCATCAGGCCTGCATCGATCTCCTGGTCTGCACGCCAGTAGTGTTCGTTGCGTCGCATCACCGCGCTGATCGGAACTTGTTCTCGACGGCAGTGTCCCAGCAGTTCCGCCGCGGTACGGAAGGGGTGACGTACAGGGGTCGGGTCCGGCACGATCATGGGCCTGTTCGCTGGGGAATCTGCGAGGACGAAACCTCCGCCGACGGAGTAGTAGGTGCGCGTGGCGAGTATTCCGCCTTCGCTGTCGAAGGCATGGAAAGTCATGCTATTAGGGTGTGCCGAAAGGGTTTTGCGGCGGTGCAATGTGAGATCGGCGTGCTCGTTGAAGGCGATCTCGTGCCCGCCCGACAGGAGGATCCGTCCTCGAGCGCGGATCTGGGCCACGAGGTCGGGGGCGGCATCGGTGTCCACGTCCTCGGGTCGCTCCCCCAAGAGTCCCAGCAGGACCGCGTTGTCGCTGCCATGGCCGCGGCCGGTCGCGCCGAGCGAGCCGAACAGCTCTGCCCGTACTCGTGCAACTCGCTGCAGTGTGCCGGACAGGCTCAGGCTCTCCATGAAGAGCAGCGCTGCTCGCATCGGGCCGACGGTATGTGAACTGGAGGGGCCGATGCCAATGCTGAAAAGGTCAAATGCGCTCAACGTCATGGTGGTTCCCGAGATGTGGATGCTCAATGATGCGGGCAGGCGAGGTTCAGCTGATCCTCGCGAAAGGCGTAGATTCCGGGAGGACTAGTTGATTTCCTTTTGTGGCTTACGCATGGTGATTCGTCGGTGGAGGCCGTTGGGGCGGGCATCTACACAGTAGATTCGGTAAGCACGTGGCACATCGGATTATCGATGGGATTGGTCGCCGCTGTCTTCGACATGTGTCGACAAGCGCTCACCCGATGATGCCCAGGAGAAGCTGATTCAGACGAGGGGCTCCGCGATGAGTCCGGCAGGCGATGGAACGTGCATCAGCGTATTTCAATGAGTCGAGCCATCTTGAGGCCCAGGTGCAGAGTCAGCCGGTCATTGCCCAGAGACAGATCGAGCCCGGTGATCTCTTCAATCCTTCTGAGGCGGTAATACAGACTTGTGCGGTGGATTCTCAGCCGGTCGGAGGTCTTTTTGACATGGCCCGCGTTGTCGAGAAACGTCTCTATCGTTTCGACGAGCGCGTCGTCACCGGCGCTGTGCCGTTCGAACAGCGCCCGTAGACCTGGATGCAGGCTGTCGGCGAGCCTGTCGGCGGGAAGTTCGGCGAGCATGCCGTACACCCCGAGTTCGCCGTACCGGACGACCGTACCGAGCACATGGACGATGCGTGCGACGTCGGCTGCGCGGCGGGCATCGGCGTAGGAGTGGTGGACATCGCTGAGCGCTGCCCGGGCCTCACCGATGCCGACCCAGCAGTGTCCTCCGGTTTCCGTTTCGGCCAGCACGCGTTCGCGAATGGAACCGGCGAGATCCTTGATCGCTTGGCGCTCGATAGCGTCGTGCTGGGCCAGCAACAGAATGGCATGGTCGGGACGTTCAAGCGTGAGGGCTGTGCGCTGCGGGCGACGATTCCGGCCGAAGTCGACGCCTGCGGCCAGCGCGATCCGGTCGGAATCGGTGAGAGGTGCACCGGTCCGCGTCAAGCTGACGACCAAGGCCAGGGCAGGACCGGCTGAGAACAGATTCTCGGAGACCAGTTGATCGGCTGCCTGCGTGCGGACCTCGGCATGACCAGAAATAAGATCGCGGGTCAGTTCGCGTTCGCGACCACGGCTGAGTTCGCCGAGCAGGTATTCGCGATGCATGATCATGGCGACTGTCTCGGCTGATCGGCGTACGGCATCTGCGTGATCATCGCCAACAGGCCCGTCGGAGGCCAGCAGCCAGATGAATCCCAGAAGCGCGCCCCGGTGGCGGATGGGCATGCCGATCCGGGCTATGTCCATGCTCATGTCAGGACGGGCAGGGACGGTGAACAGATCCTCGGCTGTAGCCGCTCCGCAGTCATAGACGTATTGGACGACCTCGCGGGGGACCGCGCGCTTGAGAATGGATTCGGTACGGGCTGTGTCTATGGTGCCGGCATGGGGGTTGTAGGCCAGCAGATGCAGGGCCGGATCATCGACCGCGACCGATCGGCCGAGGCGGTTGCCGAGATTTTCGACGAGTCGTTGCAGTTCAGACACCACGGCGTAAGCCTACGGTGTCCGACGACGGAGTCGCGCTTGCCATCTGAGGGCAGCGGTCACCATGCCGTGGATGCGTTTCCCGCCGCTTGGCTTGGCACATTTGATCGTTCACGTCGTTAGTGGATCTACGGTCGTTACCGGCCGAACGGCCATAGCTCGCGCGTCAGCCGGCTGTCGAGTGCGGTGAGGGGCAATGCTCCGGCACTGAGGATCGCGTCGTGGAACTCGCGGATCTTGAAGTTGTCACCCGCCCGTGATTCCGCCTCAGCGCGCATTCGGGTGATCGCGAGGAAGCCGGTGCGGTAGCTGAGAGCCTGTGCAGGTCTGTCCGTTGCGTAGCGCAGCAGTTCCGACCGCAGTTGGGTCTCGGACTCGGACATGTTGCGGCGCATGAACGCGAGCGCTTCTTCTTCGGTCCACCAACCGCAGTTGAGAGCTGTGTCCAGAGCCAGTCTTGCCGCTGTGAACCGCTCGTTCGACAGACGGCCGTAGGCATCCCAGGGGTTCTCGTAGAGCCCCATCTCCCAGCCGAGGCCGCTTGCGTATTCGGCCCAACCCTCGATGAATGCCGTGAAGTCCAGCGGATATCTTCTGAAGGGCGGTAGTTCGGTGTTTTCGAGTTGCCGGGCAAGTTGGAGGTGATGCCCCGGCACCAGTTCGTGGTAGATCAGCGCTGCGGCGGAGAGTAGGGAGCTTTCGGCCGGGTTTGCCGCGTTGTATCGGTAGCGTCCCAGTTGTTGTGTGGGGGTGGGCAACTCGTAGTAGCCGAAAGTCAATCCGGATTCCAGACTCTCCTCCATGCGGGTCACTCCGTACCGTGCGGATGGCAGGACGCTGAAGTAGTCGCCGATCAGTGGTTCCACCTGGGACATGTATGAGCTATAGCGTTCCTCGATTTCTGCCGGTGAGCTCGCATAGAGATGGCTCTGCGCTTTCAATATGTTCCTGAATTCTGGCTCGTCGACGTTAAATCCCAGCACGGACCGGATGTGGCTCATGCGTTCGCCGAGTTGCTGACACTGCTCCAGGCCGAGCCGATGTAGCTCTTCAGGGCTTATGTCCAGGCTGGTGTCGCGCCGGACCATGAAGCGATAGGCCTCCTCCCCACCGGGATAGATTGACAGGCCGACGCCGGCGGGTGCCCGATCCGCGTAGTCGGCCGAATCTATGATCGCCAGCACTCGTTCGATCGCCGGGACTACCTCTCTGTCCAGCAGGTGCGCGATGCCGCCGGTGAGGCGCCCCACGGCGGCGATATCCAGCTCGGTCAATCGGGCCCCATTGACGTTCAGGGTCTCAGCCGCGGATTCCCGGAGCGCTTTGATCGTGGAAATGGCGGATCCAAGTGCCGGCCTGGCGATCAAGATCCCTCGCGTCCGCTGGCCGTGCAGGGTCGCGGCCAGCGCATGGAAGCGGCGGGCGTATTGGGCCGCGAGATCGAGATAGCGGGTCACGTCAAACGCTGATGCGAAATGATGGGCGGCGAAGACCGTGCTGCGGTAGCGCGATAGCTCGTAGGTTTGATAGGGCGTGGCGGCGGGCGTCAACCAGAAATGGTCCGCCTCACCGGAGGCGGAATCGGTCAGGAAAACCAGCGAATTCAGGGTGTCCGCGTCTGCTCCGCTGAGTTGAGCTCGATCGAGATCAGCGACTTGCTCCACGATCTGGCGTAGCCTGGCTGCCCGGTTCGTCACCTCAGCGTGGCTACGGGTGGGCAGTCGTTCCACCGGCAGGCCCGCGCGCGAGCGGATCTCCGGTTCATGCGCCGCGAGGAGTTGCCAGTAGTCCTCGGCGGCCTTGGCGACTCTCGCCGCGTCGGGGTCACCCGGCGTTCTTGTCATCACGTCACCCCAGAACCGATTGCGAGGAATCTGTATTGACGGGCCGCTTTCGAGAGAAAGCACCAAGATTGATGTCGTGCCCGGTGTGCTCGCCCCGGTAGCGAAGCGGCTCAGTATCGTGGTCGTGGCCGTCTTCGACGCCCTTGACGAGGGCGGCGATGAATCGGCCGACGAGAGGGGCGTTCTTGAACTGGTTTCCGCTCGTACCCATGGCCACGTAGAAGCCGTCAAGGTCGGTGCGGTCATAGATCGGCGTCCAGTCATCCGCGACGTCGTACACACCGGCGATTCCCGTGAAGGTGTTCGGGACAGTAAGGCCGGGCAGGCGCCGTGCGGCACGGGTGACCTGTGCCGCGAAGCGAGGCGCGGTCGCATTCAGGTTGGCCTGGTCGGGATCATCAAGCCATTCCAGGGGGTCACAGTCGGGTTCGGTCCCTCCGACGAGAAGTTGACCACCCGGTGCCGGACGCAGGTAGACACCCAAATCCAGGTCGCCGATCAACGGCGCAAACCCGCCGTTTTCTCCGTAGTCCGGCGGTGCGGTGACCTGATGCACCTCCTGGCGCATCGGGCGGACGCCGATGGTGAACTCGGCTCCGACCCCGGCGAGCCTATTCAACGCACTCGACCAGGGCCCTGCGGCATTGACGAGCACGGGGGCCGAAAGCCGGGATCCGTCCGACAGAGTGACACCGCGGACGCGTCCGGCGTCCCGGACGACCTTGACCACCGACCGATTAAAGATGAACATCGCATTCCGGGCTTGTGCAGCCGCGGCGAGGTTGTGGGCGGCCAGCTGAGGATCATCGATGAAACCGGCGTCAGGGGTGTACAGCGCGCCGAGTTGTTCGGTCGCATCGACGTAGAAGCTCTCGTCATCCACCGGCTTCGGTGGCCAGTACTTTCCTGTATCAATCGCCGGGAGACGCACGCTGAGGGTTCTGCTGTCCCATTCCTCGTACGGGACACCAACGGTGGTGAACAACCCGGTCACGCGCCCGCGCGGCGCGACCGGCGCGTCGAGCATCACCATGCCGGCGCGAACGAACGCCGCCAGGCCAACCTCATCGCGGAACTCGAGGTAGTCGGCCCAATCGTCCCAGCAATGCTTGGACTCCCAAGCGGTCGCGACGCCGTCCCAGGTGGAGTAGTTGAAACGCACAACCGCGCTCGAGGCGCTGGTCGACCCATGACCGACCCCTCCGGCCTTGTCAACGACGACGACACGTAGTCCGAGCTTCGCCAGTTCCAAGGCTGCGGAAGAACCGATGACACCTGCGCCGACGATGACCACGTCAGCCGTAGTTGATGACATTGTGTCTCCAGACCAGTGGACCCCAAGATGGGGGTCGCGGGACGGTTACCCCAAGACCTTGTCGCTCGCATCGGATCGGAACAGTGACACTCGCGCAAGCTCGCCGAGAAGAGCGACGCCATCAGACATGACGGCGTCGTCGAAGAGCACGTGGGGAGAGTGGTTGTCCGGCGCGTCATTCCACTCATCGGTGACGGACGCGCCCAGGAAGAGCATGGCGCCGGGAACCGCCTGAAGCACTCGCGAGAAGTCCTCCGCACCTGCGACGGGATTCGGCATGGCATGCCACCGTTCGCCGCCCAAGACCCGGCCGACCTGCTGCTCGGCAAGGCCGACCGCGTACGGGTCATTTACCGTCACCGGGTACATACGCTCGAATTGCACATCCGCCTGCAGCCCATGTGCGGTGGCGATGCCATGACATAGGCGCGTGCAATCTGTTTCCAGCCGGTTGAGGACGTCTCCATCGAAGCACCGGATGGTCGCCGAAAATCTGGCATGCGAGGGGATGACGTTCTCCTTGGTTCCCGCATGAAACTCTCCCACCGTCACGACGACCGGATCGAACGCAGAGGTGGTCCGCGACACGAGTGTCTGCAGAGCTGTCACCATCTCCGCCGCGGCAGGTATCGGATCCCGGGCCCGGTGCGGCGCCGATCCATGCCCGCCGGCTCCGCGGACCGTGACGCGCAGCGCATTGCTTGAGGCCAGCATCGGCCCGCGCCGGGCGGTGACTACACCACGAGGCACCAGCCCGGACATCACGTGGAGAGCCCACGCCGCGTCCGGGTGCCGTCCCGCTGCGCTCAGCACACCCTCCTCGATCATCACGCTGGCGCCGTCGAAGCCCTCCTCGCCCGGCTGGAACATCAAGATGACGTCGCCGGGTAGGCGATCCCGTTGCGCAGCCAAGACATGCGCGACACCGATCAGCATCGCGGTGTGGACGTCATGACCGCAGGCGTGCATGGCACCGTCGTGCCGCGATCGGAAGGAGATATCCGCTTCTTCGCGAAGCGGAAGGCCATCCATGTCCGCGCGGAGCAATATCGTTCGCCGGTCGGCATCGGGAACGTTCCTCTCACCGCGCAGCACACCGACGACCGATGAACAATTGATCCCCGTGGTGATTTCCAGGTCGAGGCCCGACAGCGCTTCCAGCACGATCGCTTGGGTAAGCGGCAGATCCAAGCCCACTTCGGGAACTTGGTGCAGCGCATGGCGCAGGCCGGTCAGATCGGTGAAGTCGTGTGATCGCTCCATCGAAGCGGTCATGGATAGCTCCTGTCGTGGACGGTGGAAGTCATCTGCCTCGGGCCTCTCGGAGAAGGCACGCCGTGCGCGTCGCGCCGTTTCGGCTGAGCCGGCGGCTACCTGCTGGTGGTTCGGTCGTCGGCGAGCCAGTCCGGGGTTCCGGTGGGAACAGCCGCGATAAGTCGCCGGGTGTAGTCGTGCCGAGGGCTGTCGATCACCTCGGCGGTGGCGCCACGTTCGACGATCTCGCCGTGGTAAAGAACGACAAGCTCTTGGGTCATCTGCCGTACGACCGCCAGGTCGTGGGTGATGAACAGGAGGTTGACGCCTTGCGCTTGAACATCGCGCAGGACTTGCAGGACCTGTGCTTGCACGGAGACATCGAGAGCGGCCACAGGTTCATCACAGATGAGGATCTTGGGTCGCATCGCCAGCGCGCGGGCGATGGCGACACGTTGCCGCTGTCCGCCCGACAGCGTCGCAGGCCGTCTGCCGGCGAAATCGGCGGGCAGGCCGACTTGTGTGAGTAGTCGTTCGATTTCCGCGTTTACCGACCTGCTGTCCAGCTCGCCGCCCGATCGGAGACGAATGGCCTCACCGAGGATGTAGCCGACTCCGTGGGCGGGGTTCAGGGAGGAGTAGGGGTCCTGGAAGACACACTGGATCAGGCGGCGCGCGCGGCCGGACTGATGTCGGTCAAGTGTGGAACGGTCGTCCAGTCGCAACCCGGCGGCCTCGATGCTGCCCGATGTCGGTGTCTCCAGTCCGAGCAGGCATCGCGCGAGGGTGGTCTTGCCGGAGCCGGATTCGCCGATGATCCCCACATTGGTGCCGTCGCGTAGTTCGATGTCAACGCCGTTGAGCGCCCACAGATTCTCAGCTTGGTCTTCGGGCGAGGGCGAGCCGAAGCGTTTTTTCAGATTTCGGATCTGGAGCAAGGCGCCGGGGCCGTTGTCGTCCCGGCCGCTGGCCACTATCGGGGCGGCGTCAGGCGCTCCCGTGGTGGGAGAGACCGTGGTTGAATCTCCGCTGCTCGGTTCGGGGGTGAGGGCTTCTCGGTGCAGTTGCTCAAGGCGGCGATGCAAGGGCAGATCGGCCGCGAGCAGTTTCCTGGTGTAGTCGGTCTTGGGGTGCTGGCGCAAAGTCTGCGGGTCGGCTTGTTCGAGTAGATTGCCGTCCGACATGACCAGCACGTGGTCACTCATCGAGAACGCGACTCGAAGATCGTGTGTGATCAGCAAAAGCCCCATCCCGCGGTCCTTTTGGATGCGGTGGAGCAGCCTCAGCACCTCGCGCTGGATCGTGGCATCCAGCGCCGTGGTGGGCTCATCAGCGATCAGCAGACCTGGGTCTTTCGCTATCGATGCGGCCATGCCCGCACGCTGACGCATCCCGCCCGACAGCTCCCATGGATATTTGCGCGACGCGCCCGCGGCGGTGATGCCGACCTCGGCCAGCCGTCTGTCGATCTCGGCGGTCAACCTGGTCCTGGACCGTCTCGGCGCGCCAGAGGGCGTGGCGAGAAGCGTCTCGCCGAGCAGCGTTGACACCCGGATCAGCGGGTTGAGCATGGTGAACGGGTCCTGCAGCAACATGCTGACACCGCTGCCCCTCAGTTGCCGCAGCCGTCGCGGGGAAGCCGTGAGCAGGTCGTCGTTTCCCAGCATCGCCGAACCCGAGCAGCTCAGTCCCTTGGGGAGCAGGCCCACCAGTGCCTTGGCCGTCAGCGACTTGCCCGACCCGGACTCCCCGACCAGGGCGACTGTCTCACCACGCCGAACGGTGAAGCCGATGCCATTGACCAGCGTGCGCCCGGAGCGGGTGTTGGCTATCCTCAGGTCCCGCACCCTCAGCAGCTCGTCCGGCTCCACTCCCGGTGGTGTTGCCTGTTGTGCGGCGTCCGGTCGCATCCCGCTAGTCGCGGACATTCCGTCCCTCCTCCAGCCGGGCGTAGGCCCAGTCACCCAGTACGGTCACCGAAAACGCAGCCACGATCAGCAGCAGGGCAGGAGCGATCGCGGCCCATGGGTTCTGCCCCAGCAGGCCACGGTTCTCGGCGAGCATCCGCCCCCAGTCCGACGCCCCCGGGGGAGAGCCGAGGCCCAGGAACGACAGAGACGACAGGGAGATCAGCCCACCCACGAAGTCAAGCAAAGCCGCAGCCACCACGTTCGGCAGGATGTTCGGCAGGATGTGGATGAACATCAGCTTTCGGGTGGGCACCCCCAGGGTGCGCGCGGCCTCGATGTAGGGCAGATTGCGTTGCGCGAGCACCGACGAGCGGATCACCCGCGTCCCGCCTGGCGCCGTCAACACGACCAGCATGATCACGGCCAGCCAGTACCCGCCACCGAACAGACCCACGACCACGGTGATCACGAGCAAGCCCGGGATCGCGAACAACATGTCCATCACACGCATGATGACCGCGTCGGTCCAACCGCCCTTGAACCCCGCGAGCAGCCCGAGTGTGACGGCTACGGCGGTCGCACACAGGGCGACCACCAGCGGTCCCTCCATCGCCGCCCTTGTGCCCACCAGCACCCGTGACAAAATGTCGCGGCCGAACTGGTCGGTGCCCAGCAGATGTCCACCCGCCGGAGGCAGTCCCGCTTCGAGCAGGTTCTGCTGGGACAGATCCAAGGGCGCCAGCCAACTCCCGAACACCGCGGCGAACGCCAAAGCCAGCACACAACAGCACGAAAGCGGGACGAGAACCGGCAGTCGCCGTCCTGCCAATCCCGGTGGCTTCGACGGTTTCTGTGTGAGGACGTTCAGGTTCATGCGAACATCTCCCTGCGCAACCGCGGATCGAGAATCGTGTAGGAAAAATCGGCGAGCAGGTTGGCGAGCAGTACGAACAGCGCTGCAAGCAAACCCAGCCCCTGCACCATCGGGAGATCCTTGGTACTGATAGAGCTCAAGATCACCGATCCGATACCTGGCAACGCGAAGGTCTGTTCGACGATCACTGCCCCGGTCAGGAAGTAACCGAGTACCAGGCCGATGGACGTCGCGACCGGTAGCGAGCTGTTGCGCAACAGGTATCGCCCCCACACCTGGTGGCGCGGCAGCCCCCGAGCCATGGCGAAGGTCATGAAGTCCTGATCGCTGACCTTGATGGCCGACGCCCTGGCCTGCCGTGCGATCAGGGCGATGACCGTGAGGGCCAGCGTTCCCGCCGGGAGACTGAGATGCCAGGCTCTGTCGACAAAGCCATCGCCCGAGCCATAAACCGGGAACCAACCCAGCGTGACACCGAAGACGTACAACGACGCGATACCCACCGCGAACGCCGGAGCGCTGAACCCCACCGTGGTGATCGTCGTGACGATCCGGTCGACGACCGTACCAGCACGCACCCCGGCGACCAGACCAAGAGGTACCGCGACCAAGACCACGAGAGTCAACGCGTAGACCGCGAGAAAGAGTGTGACGGGGAGACGCTCGCCGATCACGCCGGTCACGGTCTGACCGGTCTGGATAGACCGGCCGAAGTCCAGATGGGCCGCCTTCTGCAGCCACAACCAGTATTGATCCACCAACGGTTCATTCAGGTGATATTTCGCCCGAATCGCCTCAAGCGCTGCAGGGGTGGACGGCTGTGTGCCCAGCAGGATCTGCTCCGGCTTCCCCGGCGTCAGGTGCAGCACCGCGAAGATCGCCACTGAGACCATCAGGAGCTGCGCCGCGATGGTCAGCAGCCGCCGCCCCACCCACCACAGACCCTTCACTCACGTTCCCCCTCTGCCCACGGCTCCCACCGTTCCCGCCACTGGTCGGTGGCGGGAACAGAGCGGGCAGCGCCGATCGTGTCGTGAACCGGGACCGGCATCACGACGCCGACTTGATGAACTGGGCCCACCCACCGCCGGTAGACGTATTGCCGGTGATATCGCTGGTGAAGGCGAAGTCCTTGCCCAAGGCGATGCTGGCGGTGCCGTAGACGATGGGCACGAAGGGCATCTCCGCCGACAACTGCGTGACAACCTTCTTGGCGATCTCCAGCTGGCGGGCGGGAGCAGCCGACTTGTACTTGGCCAGATCCGACGTCATCCCCGAGGGGGCGTAGGTGCTGAAGCCGCCCGTGAGGAGCGACCCGACCAGCGAAAGCGGGTCCGGCGAAAGCGGGCTGAGTCCGGCGATGCTCATCGGCGGCTTCTTCTTGCCGCGCACCGAGCCGGCCCAGTCCGCCAGCGGCACCTCCTTGACGTCGATCGTGATGCCCAGGCCCTTCACGTTCTCCTTGAGCGTTTGCATGATCAAGCTGAGTTCGGTGAACGCGTTGCTGGGCACCAGGACCGTAACGGAGAACCCGTGGGGAGTGGCGGACTTGGCCAGCTCGGCCTTGGCCGCCGCCAGATCCAGCGTCAGGTTCGGCAGCGTCGAGAAGTACGTGTCCACCTCAGCCGCCGACGCCGCGTTCTGCCACGTGAAAGGGCTGGAGACACTGTTGGCGGGCGACCCGTGACCGTGCCCGATAGCTCTGACGATGCCAGGACGGTCCAAGGCATAGGCGATGGCCTGCCGCGCGTGAACGTCGTTGAACGGCGCCTGGGTGGGATCAAGGATGAGAAGGGTGACACTGGGCGATGGCCCATACGTGACGCTCGCCGACGTCATGGTGTCCCATGCGGACGCATTGGTTTGGGGAACGTTGAACGTCCCGGCGACGTCACCTGACTGGATCGCCAGGCGCAGTGTGTCCGGGTCGGAGATGACCTTTACCTCGATCTGCTCCGCAAGGGGTCGAGTCCCCCAATACCCAGCGAAGCGGGTCATGGTGGCACCGGTGGCGGGCGAGAAAGCCTTGATCTGGTATGGGCCGGTGCCCATGATCAAACCTGTTGGGCTCCCGAAGTTCTCGCCGGCGGCAATGCCGTGCTCCTTCTGATAGATCACCGGGAAGCGCAGATTGTAGATGAAGGTGTTGTCGGGTTCCTTCAACCTGATGGTGATCTTGTCTGCGGACGTGGCCTGCACCGAGTCGACGTTCTGCCAGTTCGGGGCGAATTCGGAGGCGACCTTTGGATCCCCCGTGCGGTTCAGCGACCAGACCACGTCCTCGGCCGTGAGCGGCTTGCCATCCCAGAACTTGACGCCCTGGCGCAGCGTGACCACGATGCTGTTCGGGTTCGGCTGCTCCCAGGAGACCGCCAGCTTCGGAAGCAGCTTTCCTTGGGGACTGGTGGCGACCAACGGCTCCGCCAGTTCGCTGAAGACGACCCAGGAATACCCGTCGAAGGCGTGGTTGAAATCGAGGCTCCGTGGTCCCGATTCCACCGCCCAGGTCAGCTTGGGGATGGGCTTGTCCGACCCTTGTCGCGCGACGCGCGAGTCCGAAGCAGCGGATCCACCACTGGCCCCACATCCGACCAGGCCGGGGACAGTGAACAACGCTCCGCCCCAACCGAGCAGGCGCAGAGCGTCTCGTCGGGAAAAATCATGATCGAACCGGATCAGGCGCTCTCCGCTCACCGGTGGAACCGGCTTCTCCATGACACCCTCCATGTTGCAGTTGCCTATAGGTGATCTGCTCCAGTCGCATGACCACGTGTTGATCGGATAACCAGTTGCTCGCCGCGCCCAGAGGGTCACGTGAAGTGGTGAGAACACCCTGCGCGGCTGGCCTCCGCTATACAAGCAACCAATGTTGAATCTTCGGACCTCAACGTCCTACATCAGTTGGGCAGGGCATACTTCGCGACTCGATCTCAGCGTCCTGTGAGGGACATTTGATGAAGCCCGCGCAAACATCTCTCGTCGGATATCGATTCATTCGGACTGTCGGATCGAACAAAATTGGGCCAGCCACGACCGAGAGGAAGCACAGCATGGTGCCGGTGCCATCGGACCGCGCGGAGGCCATCGCGGAGCTATGTGACGGCGCCGAAGCGGCTATCGCCGCCGTCCGTGACATGGCCACCGGCGCTGCTCTGGACGACGCCGCGCTCGCGGCTTTCATGGATGAGAACGGGAAATTCCTGTGAGCCGACGCCGTGATGAGCTGGGCTGGACTCGCGCCGAGACCACGTCGCCGAGGTGATGATCTGGCTGCGCAGCAACCACGGCCGCGAGCTCAGCTACGCCGACATTGCCGCCGACGCCGGCGGCAAGGACGGCGCCCGCCTGCGGCGGGCCGTCAAGGTCGTCCGTGTGATCGCGGCCAACCGAGGCGACCGCCTGGAAGGGTTCCAGCCGTCGGCCGACCCCACCCGGCGTGACTCTGCCCGGCGCCGGGTCTGGACCACCCGCTACATGCGCGAGGGGCACGGCGACGAATTCAGCGCCCGCGACGCGATGTCGGCCGCACGCGCGGCGATGACCTCGGTCAAGGACATGCACCGCGCCACCACCTACGAGGCTGCCAACCCCCACTCGATCGCGCGCCAGGAGTTCGCCACCATGGCCCAGGCCGCCGACGAGTGCATCACCAAGGTCGCCGGTCTCGACAAGGTCGGCTCGCAGGTAGTCCGACCAGCCTGCTGACGCAGATGATCGCTGGCTTGGAGGCCCGGCTGACCTAGCACGCAGCCGGCTGGGGCCTGGTACTGGTGAGGTCGGAATTGAACGATAAGCCTCCGCCGCAGGTCAGGGAGTTGCGGGCCGAGCGTCGCGGACGAGTTGATCTCGGTTTTAGGTGTACCGGCTGGTAGGCGGTCATCGATCTCATACCGTCACGGTTTATGTCGTTTCAGTACTTGGGTCCGGGCGGGTGTGGGTCGGCCTTTGCCGCTGCGAGGCAGTCGCAGCTTGGCCATGGCCGCTTCGAACGCGGTGCAGTCCACGACGTTTTCGCGCGTCAGGTGGAGGGTCATGGGCAGGCCGCGGGCGTCGGTGATCAGGTGGAGCTTGGTGGTGAGTCCTGCTCGGGACCGGTCGAGCGGCTGCCGTTTTGTGATTGCTTCGTATCCGTCGTCCCTTCCGCGTCTCCCCCTTTTTCGAGCTCCGGCCACGTGCTGGTGTGCCTGGGCGATGGTGGAGCCGATGGTGAAACTCCACTCCACGTTGCCGATCGAGTCGTCTTTGACCTGGGCTTCCTCCAGCAAGCGGGCCCAGGTGCCGTCCTGGTCCCAGCGGGTGAGCCGCTCGTAGCAGGTCTGCCAGGGACCGTACCGTTCGGGGATGTCACGCCGGGTCGCTCCTGCCTGTAACCGCCACAAGATCCCGTCACGGATGACCACGATCGTCCGTGACGGGCAGCAGCGGCTCGATCCGCTGCCAGGCTTTATCGGTCAGCTCGCCACGCCTTACCGTGACCGATCATTCAACCGCACCGGCGCTGATCATTTATCAGGCACTGTCTAGTCGCCAGCGGGGAGCGTGTCGGTCCATCCAGCGTCGATCGTCACCGGCTTGTCCTGGACAGTGACTTCTGCTCCGTCGGCGGTGACGTAGAAGTTGGTGTTGCGCACCTGGGAGGTCGCAGGATCGACGACCAGCTGTACTGGTGATTCGGCAAAGGGGATCAGCAGACCCTCCCCGCCATCGACCGCGCCCAGGTTCTTGACCTCGGGGTAGGAGGCCAGCGCCCGGAAGGCTGCGGCTCGGACCTCGGGCGAGGCCGGGAGTTGCGAGACCAGGGAGACCAGTCCGCTGAAGACCGAGCGGGCCTGCCCTGCGGCGTCCAGTCGCCCAGCGCTGGTTTTGACATCGCTGTGCTCCAGGCCGTCGCTGATCCAGGTTTTCAGCGCGTCGGGTTCGGCGGGCAGCTTTTGCAGCTGCTCGAAGCTCACCTCCAGGCCGCCGAGCCGGAAGGGGGTAGATCTGGCGAGCTTGACCACCTTGCCAGCCGTTTTGTCGCCCCGCCACCAGGTGCGTCCGTCTCGAGCGGTCCAGCTCTCCAATGCATTGCCGCTGTAGCTTGTCTTGACATGCCAGTAGGCGCCCGAGCCTTCAGGCTCGCGTTCCGCAGTGGTGGCAGCGGCGAGCAGTATCCCACCGGCCGTTAGCTGAGCCGCGGTAGGCGGCGGGCCGTTCGGAGCGGCCGTGGGTGCAGCCGTACCGGAGACGACCACGACGGCAGCGGCAGCGGCAGCTGCCAAGCTCACGCCAGCTGCAAACCATGCTCTGCGGCTCGGCCGCGAGGGACGGCGCATCCGCTGCTGGATTCGGCGCAGGCTGCGTTCGGCCGCCTGGGGTGACTCGGGCGCGGCCAGCAATGTGGCAAGAGCCTGCAGGTCATCCATGAAGTGCCTCCTTGTCGAAGGTGTTGTGGAGTTTGGCTCGAGCGCGGCTGATCCGCGAGCTCACCGTGCCGACGGAAATACCGAGCGCCTCGGCTACCTCCTCGTGACTGAGCTGGCCCAGCGCAACGAGCAGCACCGCGTCGCGCTCTCCCGGTGACAGCGCGGCCATGGCTTTGACCAGGTGCGGCTGCATCCGCTGGGCGGCGACGAAGGTGACGACACGGTTCTCGGGCCCCTCGACGTCCGGTTCGGGCGCGATACGCGACAACGCCGCGTAGTGGCGGGCCTCCTTGCGGCGGTGCCCAGCTATCAGATTGGTGGCAATGCCGAACAGCCAGGGCCGCAGGCTGCCACGTCCTGGATCGAACCGATCACGCCGGTCGAAGGCGGTCAAAAAGGTGTCGGCGGCGATGTCCTCGGCCGTCTGTGCATCCAGCCGCCCGGCGGCGTAGCGGTAGATGGCTTGGAAGTAGCGATGGTGCACGACCGTGAACAGCTCCGGCTCTGACCGCAAGCGGGCGCCGAGATCGCTGTCGGACACCTGCTCATCCGCGTTGGCGGTCACGTCACTTTCTCTGTCATCGGCGAGTGTCTTCCTGTTGAAGGGTCAGGCTGTCATCCATACTCCGCCGCACCCGCCGATCACCCTGCACGTGCACTGGCCGATCATGCGGGTCTCGGTCGCCGGGGTGCCGTCTGGGGCCGGCGCACCCCCGCCCGGCCCGGGCATCCGCCCGGCGCGCCGGTCCGCGTCCGGGTGATGGTTGCGGTGGCGGGCAGGGCGGCGGCGGTTGCCGGAGCCGTCCTGCAGGCTCACTGCGGGCGTCGCGGCCGTGAGTCTGTACGCCTGGTGCGACGCATTCTGCTCGGCGGCGTCGAGGGGGTCGCCGCCGTCCTCGCCTGCTACACCGCCGCCTGGCACGTCCGGGCGCGGCTGTGGCGCTCGCGGCCGTCCGCCGAGAGCCGCTTGGGCCTGTTCCTAGTTCCCGTAGTGGGGGATTGAAGGTCGCGGAGTCACAGCATGGCGCTGCGGAGGTGGAGGCCAGCGAAATAGCTCGCGGGAGTCTTGTCGTGGCGGGTGCGATGCCGCGCCACTGCTTGATCTTGCTGATGCAGCGCTCGACGGTATTACGGTGGGTGTGGAGCGCTTGGCGTCGGCGCTCTTCGCCGCACCGCCTCACCGGGGTCCTCGACCGCTGCTCACGGCCCGTTTTGCCTCTTTGGTGGATCCCCTTTTCCTCTGCGACGGCCTGCTCCAGCGCCTGTCGCAGCTCAGAGTCGACGACCATTCCGGCTGCGTGCTGGGCGCGGGCAACAGTGGAGTCCACGCTGACCAGGCTGAGGTCGACCTGTTCCCGGGCCGCGGCCTCAGCGATCATCTCGTCCATCAGCGCCTGGAAGGTACTCGCGGTCACCCACAGCCGGAAGAGGTTGTAGACGGTTGACCAGGACCCGTAGCGATCAGGCACATCCCGCCAAGGGCTCCCGGTCCGAAATCGCCACACCACGGCATCAACGGCCGACGCAAAGCTGGGTAGGGCCCGCGCTCACCCACCGGCAAGAACGGCTCCACCAACTGCCACTCCGCCGCCTACGACCAGTTGCTGCACCGCGACGGGGAGCCCGGCCCGGCGACGGCTGATGGCCCACGCCGTCCGCACACGCTGGCCGGCCTGGCGGTAGCGCTTGCCCGGGGTGCGCAGCTTGTTCCCAGCCTTACGGCCAACCCGCTCCGGTCGCCGGTCATAATGCCCCATGTGGTGGCAACCGCACCGCATAACTCCGGCCACACGGGGCGTCCCTGGTTCTGGACATGCTTCGGGACACCTGCGGGATCCTCGCGACTCCGCCTGGGCTAACCCGCGGGCCGACCAGAAGCCAGCCCGGAGCTGCGCCGTGCTGAGGTGCTGAGGTCATTTCAGGCCAGGAACCACCACGCTGAGAACGCTCGTGGCCAGTGGGGCCAGGATGCCGAAGGGGTGTCCGGGAACGTACTGACACGCCCATGTAGCCGGCCGAGCATCGGCCGTTCGCCACAACGACCTGATTAGGAGTCGCTGGGCGGCACCGCTCCGCACCATGTTTCACACCGAAGGCCATCCGGTCCGTGCAGCGCCACGATCGTGCCCGCGTTCACGAGGGGGAATCCTTCGGCCCACTCAGGGGACACGTTTCGCAGGAGCTCGGTAAGGCCGATGTGCAAGAACGTCCCATGGCTGACCAGCACGATGGTCGCGCCCGGGTGGCGAGTCGTCACGGTGTCGATGACGCGCCGCATGCGTGCGTGAATGAAACACGCGGTCTCCCCGCCGGGAGCCTGGTGGCGGCTACCCCGGATGCGCCGGCCCGCTCGAACGCGTGTCGGGCCAGATACCGCAGCGCGGACGCTGTCCAGGGGGACTGTAAAACTAACGGCCCTGTCTCACATTCGGTGGTGACGGAAAGTCGCGAAGATCGTTGATCTTCCTGTGAAGGATGTCAACGAGCTTGCGCAGATAGTGTTCTCGGGTCTGTCCCCGCTGGTCATCGAGGATGTGGCCGCCGAGAGCGAGCAGGTCGTGGTGCAGGCGAGGACTCCGCAGGAGGACGCGCTCTGTCCGGCGTGCGGGGGGTCGTCAAGGCGGGTGCACGGCTATCAGCTGCGGACGGTGACAGACGTGCCGGTCGACGGGCGGCGGGTGGTGGTCCGAGTGCGGGTACGGCGTCTGATGTGCCCGACGCGAGGTTGCCGCCACACCTTCCGCGAGCAGGTGCCCGGGGTGCTGGAGCGCTATCAGCGCCGCACCGCTCGCCTGACCAGGCAGGTCCAGGCCGTGGTCCACGAGTTAGCGGGCCGGGCGGGATCGCGTTTGCTGGCGCTACTCGCGGTGAGCCTGTCGCGTCACACGGCCCTGCGCACGCTCCTGCGTATCCCGTTACCCGCCGTGCGGACACCCCGAGTGATCGGCGTCGACGATTTCGCCCTGCGTCGGCGCCATCGCTATGCCACCGTGGTGATCGACGCCGAGACCCACGAGCGGATCGACGTGCTACCCGACCGGACCGCCGACACCCTGCAAGCATGGCTGCGTGATCATCCCGGCATCCAGATCGTGTGCCGCGACGGCTCCGCGACCTACGCCGAGGCCATCCACCGCGCTCTTCCCGACGCCGTGCAGGTCGCCGACCGATGGCACCTGTGGCACAACCTGTGCGAAGCCGCCCTCAGCGAGGTCAAGGCGCACAGCAGCTGCTGGGCCAGCGTCCTGGATGCACCCATCTACGACGGGCCGCGCGCACAGACCACCCTGGAGCGTTGGCACCAGGTCCACGGCCTCCTCGAGCAGGGCGTAGGCCTGCTCGAATGCGCCCGCCGCCTCCAACTGGCCCTGAATACCGTCAAACGCTACGCCCGCGCCGACCGGCCCGAGCGGATGCTCCGCGTGCCCAAATACCGCGCTAGCCTCGTCGACCCCTACCGCGAACACCTGCGCAAGCGCCGAGCCGAGAACCCCGCCGTCCCCGTCAAGCACCTCTTCGAAGAGATCAAGACCCTCGGCTTCACCGGCTGCCTCAATCTCCTACACAAGTACATCAACCAAGGCCGCGCGGACGCCGACCGCCCTCACATCTCCCCGCGCAGGCTCGCCCGAATGATCCTCACCAGGCCCGACAACCTCAAGACCGAACATCACGACCTCCTGGCCCGGCTCACCGCCGCCTGCCCCGAGATGACTGAACTGGCCGTCAACGTCAGGGACTTCGCCAAGCTCCTAACACCTCGCGAAGGCAATGCCGACAGGCTCTCGACCTGGATCGTCCAGGTCCGCGCAACCGGACTGCCTCATCTGCACGCCTTTACCCGGGGCCTGGACCGAGATCGCGCCGCCGTCATCGCCGCGCTCACACTGCCCTACAGCAACGGCCCCACCGAGGGCGTCAACACCAAGACCAAGCGGATCGCCCGCCAGATGCATGGACGCGCAGGATTCACCCTCCTTCGCCATCGCATCCTTCTCGGATAGCTGCACGCTCGGTCACCACCGAATGTGAGACAGGGCCGTTAAGTTGACACTCCCGGAGCGCTTCATTGTCCCCGGGCCTGCCGGCTTGAGGTGGGCATGTCAGGGCTCTGACAGCTCGAACCAGACGGCCTTGCCGGCAGGGGTAGGTGTGGTGCCCCAGCAGCAGGCGAACTGGTTGATCAGGCTCAGCCAATGGCCTTGTTCGTCGTCCTGGCCGGCGTGGCGCGTGTGGGGGAGTGCCGGATCGGCGTCCTCGACCTCGCAGCGTAGCGTGCCGTCCATGGTCCACAGGGTGAGCCGGATCGATCCCCTCCCACGGTGGAACGCCTTGGCGACCAGTGCGGTGACGAGCAGGTCAGCGCTCTTGCTGTGGC
>NZ_JBEZDU010000050.1:0-35545 GCF_040648495.1 Nonomuraea sp. NPDC049129
CTGGTGGTGGCCTATGGCCGGGATCGGCCTGCGGATCGGCCGCTGTTGCTGGGGTCGTTGAAATCCAACATCGGGCACACGGCCGCGGCTGCGGGGGTGGCGGGTGTGATCAAGATGGTGGAGGCGATGCGGCGTGGGGTGGTGCCCAAGACGTTGCATGTCGATGAGCCGTCGCCGCACGTGGACTGGTCGGGCGTACGGCTGTTGACCGAAGCCCTGCCATGGCCGGAGACCGGTCGGCCACGCCGGGCCGGGGTGTCCTCCTTCGGCGTCAGCGGCACCAACGCCCACCTCATACTCGAACAGGCTCCTCCCGCCGAGCCCGAAGAGGAGACACGATCTCCGGCGATGGTGCCCTGGCTGCTCTCGGCCCGCAGCCAGGAAGCGCTGCGTGAGCAGGCCCGCCGCCTGGCGGCCCACGCCGACGCCGACCCCCTGGACGTGGCCTGGTCCCTGGCCGCCACCCGCGACCACCTCGACCACCGCGCGGTGGTGGTGGGCGACAGCCGGGAAACCCTGCGCGCCGGGCTCGACGCGGTCGCGGCGGGCCGGACACCGCCGCGGAGTCGGCGACAGGGCAAGGTGGCGTTCCTGTTCACCGGCCAGGGCAGCCAGCGCACCGGCATGGGCGCGGAGCTGTACGCGCGATTCCCGGTGTTCGCCGCCGCCTTCGACGAGGCTTGCGCCGCCCTGGACCGGCACTTGACCAGCCCCTCCCCGGTGCGGGACGTGGTCTTCTCCGCCGGCCTCGCCGACCAGCTCGACCAGACCGCGTACACCCAGGCCGGTCTGTTCGCGCTGGAAGTGGCGCTGTTCCGGCTCGTCGAGTCGTACGGCGTACGGCCCGACTTCGTGGCGGGCCACTCGATCGGCGCGCTGACCGCGGCGCACGCCGCAGGAGCGCTCGCCCTGCCGGAAGCGGCGGCCATGGTCGCGGCGCGCGGACAGCTCATGCAGGCGCTGCCGCCGGGCGGCGCGATGGTCGCCGTCGCGGCCACCGAGCAAGAGGCCCAGGAGGCGCTGGCCGGGCTGGGCGACGAAGCCGGGCTCGCCGCGATCAACGGACCCGAGTCCGTCGTGCTCTCCGGAGAGGAGCACGCGGTGCTGAAAGTCGCGGCGATCTTCGAGTCCCAAGGGCGGAAGACCAAACGCCTGCGCGTCAGCCACGCCTTCCACTCTCACCGCATGACCGGAATGCTGGCGGAGTTTCGGTCGATCGCGGACAAGGTGGCGTTCGCCCGCCCGGCAGTCCCGTTCGTCTCCGACAGGACCGGGAAGATCGCCTCGATCGAGCAACTCGGCGACGGCGCCTACTGGGGCGGTCATATCCGCGAACCGGTCCGGTTCGCCGACGTGCTGCGCACACTGCGGGACTCGGGCGTGACCCGATTCGTGGAACTCGGGCCGGACGCCGTGCTCACCGGCCTGGTCGAAGAGGGGGTCCGGGCGCCGTTGCTGCGCCGTGGCCGCCCGGAAGCCGAGTCGTTCCTGACGGGCCTGGGCAGACTGCACAGTGACGGCGTCCCGATCGACTGGTCCTCGCTGTTCGACGGCCGTACTCCGCGCCGGGTTCCGCTGCCCACCTACCCCTTTCAACGACGGCGCTATTGGCTCGACGGCGACACCACTGCTCGCCGGATCGCCGACGACACCGTCGAGGCGGCTGATCAGACCTGGGCCGGACGCCTGGCGGGGCTGGACGGGGAAGCCCACGCCCACGAGGTGCTGAATCTGCTCACCGCGGAGGTTGCCACCGTGCTCGGGCACACCGCCACCGGCGAGATCGACCCTGGCCGGTCGTTCGCGGAGCTGGGCTTCGACTCGCTGATCGCGGTCGAACTCCGCGCCAGGCTGGCCACCGCGACAGGGCTGGACCTGTCCGGCGCGCTGACCATCGACCATCCCACGCTCCTGGAACTGGCCCAGCACCTGGCCGACGCGCTGGGCGCGCGGGAGCCTCGCGGCGACAGCTCACTCGGCTCGCTCTACCTGCGCCTGTGCGCAGCGGGGAAGATAGCACAGGCCACCACTGTCCTGGTCGCGGCAGCGGAACTGCGGCCCACGTTCGGCCTCGACGAAGCGCCGGGGCACGCCGTACCACCGGTACGGCTCGCCGAGGGGGACGGCCCCCTCGTGATCTGCTTCCCGGCGCTCACCGCGTTGTCCGGTGCCCACGAGTACGCCCGGTTCGGGCGGGCACTCCAGGGCGAGCGGACTGTGTTCGCCATGCCCGCCCCCGGCTACGGAGAGGGTTCCGCACTGCCGGACTCAGCGGAGACGTTCGTCCGGACCCAGGTGACCGCGGTCGAACAACTCGTAGGCGACCGGCCGTACGTGATCGTCGGCCGATCCCTGGGCGGATGCGTCGCCCACGCGGTCGCCACCGGCCTGGCGGAACGGGGCCGGCCCGCCGACGGCCTCGCGATGATCGACACCTATCCGATGGACACCGCGCGGCTCGCGGGCATGGAGTGGTGGATGCCCTCCATGATCAACGGGATGCTCGCCCGGGTGGACCGGCTGGCGCTCTCGCTGACGGAGACCGGCCTCACCACCATGGGCGGCTACCTGAGGACGTTCGGCGACTGGCAGCCACGGCCGCTGGATACCCCGACTCTCCTGATCCGGGCCAGCGACCCGCTGCCCGGCATGGACATTACCGGCAGGGACACCACCGGCGTGGGCTGGCGCGCGTTCTGGCGCCTGCCGCACGAGACGGTCGACGTTCCTGGCGATCACTTCTCGGTGCTCGAAGAGCACTCCGACACCACCGCACACGCGGTGCAGCAATGGATCGGCACACTCACCAGGAGGCAACCATGACCCGCCCGTTCAGGTTCGGGCTCGGCAAGCTGGAGATCCCCGACGCCGACGCCTGGTTGAAGAGCTCCCGGCAGGTCGAGGAGCAGGGCTACGACATCCTGCTGGTGCCCGACCACCTCGGCAAGACCGCACCGTTCCCGCCGCTTGTCGCCACGGCGGCGGTGACCGGGCTGCGCGTCGGCACCCTGGTGCTCAACACCGGCTTCTACCATCCGCCGCTGCTCGCCCGGGACGCCGCCACCACCGACCGGCTGACCGGGGGACGGCTGGAACTTGGGCTCGGGACCGGCTACGTGCATGAGGAGTTCCAGGCGCTCGGCCTCGACCCCGGCACACCCAAGGATCGCGTCGACCAGCTCGAACACACCGTCAACCAGCTCACCGCGATCTTCGCCGACCCGGCGGCCGAGCCGGTGCCCGTGCAGCGACCGATGCCGCTGCTGATCGCCGGCAACGGGAACCGGGTGCTGCGCCTGGCGGCCGAGCACGCGGACATCGTCGGCTTCATCGGCATGCGCTATGACCCGACCTCGCCGGGCGGGCTGCGCCTCATCTCCACCGAGGAGTTCACCGACCGCGTGGCCTACTTCGAGCAGGTGGCCGCGGCGAGCTCGGCCGAGCTGGAGCGCAACCTGCTGATCCAGGCGGTCGTGGTCACCGACGACCGGGACGCGGCCATCCGGTACATCCAGCAGACCCAGTTGCCGATCCCCCTGGAGGAGCTGGAGCGTTCGCCGCTGCTCCTCATCGGCAGCGTCGAGCAGATCATCGCTCAGGTCCACGAGATCAGGGAGCGGTACGGCATCTCCTACCTCACAGTGATGGACGCCCACCAGGAGGCGTTCGCCCCGGTCGTGCAGGCCCTCGCGGGAAAGTGATTTGATGGGAAGTTTCATCAGCGACGGTGAAATTCGCACCTTGACAGACGCTCTACAGATGCGCGTCGCCAAGCAGCCCGACGACCTCGGTTATGCTTTTCTGCCGGACGGTGAGCACATCGCGGAGACAATGACGTATGTGCAGCTAGACGAGGCGGCGCAGACGATTGCCGCTTCGGTTCCGGCACCGGAGGACGTCATCCTGCTTTATCATTCGGGGCTCGATTTCATCCGGGCTCTGTTCGGCTGCATGTACGCGGGGGTGGCTCCGGCCCCCGTCCAGGTGCCGCGCAACCGCCAAGGGTTCGAGCGGCTCCGGCGCATCGCCCGCGACGCCGCCACCACGACGGTGCTGACGACCGCGGCCGTGCGCGACGACCTTCAGGATCGCTTCGGCCCCACCGAGCTGGTCTTCGTCGCCACCGACACGCTTGCGGGCGGGGCGGTCGCCCGCTGCCCGGACCCCGGGGACACCGCTCTGCTGCAGTACACCTCGGGTTCCACCGGAGACCCCAAGGGGGTGATGGTCACCCATGCCAACTTCCTGAGCAACCTGGCCGAGACCGAGGAGTTGTGGCCCTGCGGCCTGGACGCGACGGTGGTGTCCTGGTTGCCTCTCTTCCACGACATGGGACTGCTGTTCGGCGTGCTGCTCCCCTTGTGGGCGGGTGCGCCGTGCTACCTCATGCCGCCGGAGGCCTTCATCCGCCGGCCCGCGCGCTGGCTGGAGGCGATCTCGCGGTTCGGGGGCACCCACGCCGCCGCTCCCAGCTTCGCCTACGACCTGTGCGTGCGGGCCGCCGCCGAGGGACGCACCAGCGGGGTGGGCGACCTTTCCAGCTGGCGGATCGCGGCCAATGGCGCCGAGCCGGTCCGCTGGCGGACCATCCAGGCGTTCACCGAGACGTTCGCGGCGTACGGCTTCCGACCCGAGGCCATGACCCCGGGCTACGGCCTCGCGGAGAACACTCTGAAGGCGACCGGCGGCTCGCCGGACCGGGCGCCGACAGTGCTGTGGCTGTCCGCGAAGGCACTCGGCGCCGGTCTGGCCGAGATCGCCGACCCGGCGGCACCGGGTGCGACACCCATCGTGAGCAGCGGTGTCCCTGTCCTGTCCACCAAGGTCCGTATCGTCGGTCCTGACACCCTGGCAGAGCTCCCGCCGGGCCACGTAGGGGAGATCTGGGTCAGCGGTCCCTGTGTGGCCGCGGGCTATCTAGGCCGCCCCGGTCTGAGCGAGGAGACCTTCCGCGCCCGCGTACGGGGTGAGCCGCACTTACGTACTGGGGATCTCGGCTTCCTCCACGAGGGTGAGTTGTACGTCACCGGCCGCCTGAAGGACGTCATCATCAGAAAAGGCCGTAACCACTATCCGCAGGACCTCGAACTGTCCGTCGAGTCGGTGCTGCCCGGCCTGCGCCCCAACTGCGCCGCCGCCTTCTCCGTCGACGACGGCACGCGAGAACTTCTGGTGATCGTCGTTGAAGCGGACGGGCGAGTGCTGAACACGCACGGTGCGCAGGCCTTGCGCGAGCGCGTCCATGATGTGGTGCGCGAGGACCACCGGTTGACTCCCGACGACGTACTCGTGGTACGCCGCGGCGCTCTGCCCAAGACCTCCAGTGGGAAGATCCAGCGCAGCGCTTGCCGGAAACACTACGTGGCCGGAAAATTCATACCTGTCGAAAACCAATCCCTATCAAACAAATCTGGAAAGTGTCAAACATAATTCAATTTTACATCCATTTAACGTAGTCGTGGGGCTACGAATGGTTATGAGAAGTATGAAGGGAATCGAAATCTTCTTGACTGAATGATGTGGATCTGCCTAGGGTCGATCTCGGGTTTGACGTATTCGTCAAAGAGCCTCGGGGGGTTCCTGATGATCGCGGAGCGTGACGTCCAGCTGGCCAGACTCACTCGATTGCTGGGCGAATGTCGCGAATCTCAGGGCGCCACCGCGGTCATCAGAGGCCCGCTCGCCGTCGGCAAGACCACTCTGCTACGGCTGGTCACCGAGCGCGCCGCGGCAGCAGGCGCGCTCGTGCTGGACGCGGTCGGAAGCTGCGCCGAGCGTGACCTTTCGCTCGGCGTGCTGCGCCAGCTCTTCCACGGCCTGGACGGGGCGGAACACCTGCTGTCGGAACCCGACCTGAACGACGCGTGCGATCCGACGCTCAGCCCCCGGGGGCGGCTGTCGTCCCTGGCCAACCGGCAGCTCTGGACGGCGGTGCGGGCCAGGTCGGAGCAGGTTCCGGTCGTGCTGGCGATCGACGATCTGCACTACGCGGACAAGGCTTCCCTGCACACCCTCGGCTACTTCAGCAGCCGGGTGCGCGGCGCCCGCGTGCTGATCGTCGCCACGGGTGCGGAGACGCCGGCCGCCATCGACCGGCTCCAGGGCCTGTGGCACACCGACCTGCTCCGCCAGCCCGAGTTCCATTCGATCCGGGTCGCCAAGCTCTCCGGCGGCGGCGTCGCCGAGGTGATCGCCGACAGGAAGACGCCCGGCGCTGCCGAACGCCTCGCGCACCACTGGCACCGCCTCAGCGGCGGCAATCCGTTGCTCCTGATGGCCATGCTCGAAGACGAGCAGACCACCTCCGACGCCGTCGGACCCGAGTACGGCAAAGCGGTGGTCGCCTGCCTGCGCCGAGGCGGACGCCACGTGCTCGATGTCGCCCGCGGGCTCGCGGCGCTGGGCGATCACGCCTCGCCCGCCAGGCTGAGCCGGCTGCTGGGCGTGCCGGAGAGCGCGATCCTCCAGCTGCTGGAAACGCTGGAGGCCGCCGGCCTGGTGACCGACGGGCGCTTCCCGCATCCGGCCGCCGCGCAGGCGTTACTCGCCGACTTTCCGATCGCCGAACGGGAGGAGCTGCATCGCGCGGCCGCGTCGTTGCTGCACCACGTCGGCGCTCCACCCGAGCAGGTCGCCCGCCATCTGGTGGAGACCTGGTACGCCGGCGAGGACTGGGCCTTCGACGTTCTCGCCGCCGCCGCGCGAGAGGCGCTCCGCCGGGACGAGCTGGAGTTCGCGACCAACTGCCTCGACCTGGCCGAACTCGCCTGCGCCGAAGCGGAGATCGAAGAGGAGAAGGAACGGCGGCTCACGCTGCTGGCTCTGCGCGTGTGCGTGGAGTTCCGCGACAACCCCGCCGCCATCCACCGGCTGGAACCGCTCACCTGGGCGCTGAAAGAGGGCAGGCTCCGGAACGAGCTCGCCGCGGCGATCGTCCCGGCGCTGCTCTGGCAGGGCCACCAGGACGCGATCGTGTCGGCGTTCTGGCAGCCGGAGGCCGCCGAAGCGGTCGCCCCGGCGCGGACAGCCCTGAAGGCGCGGCACAGGCCCTTCGCGCCCTTACTCACCTTGCCCGGCTGCACGACCCTGGAGGGCACGACCACCCTGGAGACGGTGTTGCATGAGGGCCCTAGCGAGGAAGCTACCCGGTCGGCGGAACGCGTACTGGAATCGTTGTCCCTGGACGATGCGACGTTCTGCTCGATCCAGTCCGCGCTGCTCGCGCTGCTCTACTCCGAACACGCCGACCTGGCAGCCCAGCGGTGCGACGAACTACTGTCCGAGGCGTCAGCCCGCCGGGCCGCAAGCTGGCAGGCACTGCTGACCGCGACCCAGGCGGAGATCTCCATCCGGTTCGGCGACATGCGGGCCGCGCAGCGCCACGCCCGTGCGGCGCTCGCGCTCGTCCCGGAACGGAGATGGGGGGAGACGATCGGGCTGCCCTGGTCCAGCCGGGTGATCGCAACGACCGCGATGAGCGGCGACGACCCCGAGGCCGAGCCGGTCACTCTGCCCGACGCGATGTACCGAAGCCGTTTCGGCGCACAGTACCTGTACGCCCGGGGCCAGCGACACCTGGCGCTGGACCACCTGCACGCGGCCTACGACGAGCTCACCGTGTGCGGGAACCTGCTGCAGGAGCGGGGTATCGACCTGCCCGCGTTCCTTCCGTGGCGATCGGACGCGGTGCGGGCGCTGCTGCGGCTGGGCCAGCAGAAGCAGGCCAGGGACCTGGCAGCTGAGCAGTTCATCCGGCCCGGGGCCGACCGTCCGCGCACCCGAGGGATCTCGCTGAGGGCGCTGGCCGCCACCGCCGAACCACCCGAGCGCCCCGAGCTGCTGGAGGAGGCGATCGACCTGCTGGAGACCGCCGGCGACCGGGCCCAGCTCGGCTACGCGCTCGCGGAACTGAGCGAGGCCCGGCACCGCCTCGGGCAGTCGGGCAAGGCGCGGATGGCGGCCCGGCGCGCCGAACACCTCGCGGCGGAGTGCTCGCTGGCACCGCTGACGCGGAGCCTGGCCGGCGGAGGACGCCCGATCCCGGCGGACCCCGCCCAGCCGAGGTACTCCGTGTTCAACAAGAGGGGGCTGAGCACCGCGGAATGCCGGGTCGCGGAACTGGCCGCCGCCGGGCGTACGAACCGGGAGATCTCCGCTGTGCTGTTCGTCACGGTCAGCACTGTGGAGCAGCATCTGACTCGGGTGTATCGCAAGCTCTGCGTCAGTGGCCGGGCGGACCTGCTGGCCTTCTCGGCGGAGGTGCGGCGCTCCGGCTGACGGGTGGCGTCACCACCATGAGGTCGAGCCGGCGGGCCTGGGTGAAGCCGAGCGACTCATAGAGCCGCAGGGCCCCGGTGTTGGTGGTGACCACGTTCAGGAACGGGAGCTCATTGCGGCGGTGGATGTCGTCCACCATCGCCAGGACCAGGCGGGTCGCCAGCCCGCGGCCACGGTGGGACACGTCGGTGCAGATCGCGCTGATCTCGGTCCAGCCGGGGACGCGCACCCGCTGTCCGGCCATCGCGATCAACCGGCCCTCGTGCCGGATGCCCAGATAGAGCCCCATAGCGATGGTGCGCTCACGGAACGGTCCGGGTCGCGTGCGCGCCACCAGGTCGAGCATGGCGGGCACGTCGTCGGGGCCAAGCGGCCCGGCTTCAGGATCGGGCCGGCCCGCTACGGCGGCCCCGACCAGCTGGACGCCGACAGCGGTGCTGGAAATGCCCCAGCCGCCCGGCGGCGGTTGCGGCACCCCGGCCAGCGGTACGGTGGCGCCGGGACCGACCAGCTTGGCGAGGTCGGCCCAGGCTCTCCCATCGGTGGTGGGCGAGAGCGAGGCGAAAGGCGCCACGTCGCTCTGATACCGGGCGGCGTTCCCGTTCCGCTCGGCGAGGTGGGCATGCGGCCCGGTCAGCGCCTCCCATACCGCGTTCAGCGGCGGGATCACGACATTCACGCGGAGGGTCCTTCCACCAACGCAAGGCCCAGGCGCTCACGCAGGGTCCCCGTTTCGTACTTCTTTCGGAAGAGCCCCCGGGCCCGCAGCTGCGGCACCAGTTCCCGGGTGATGGCGGGCACGTCGGCGGGCACCGCACCGGGGCGCAGCCGGAATCCGGCGAGCCCGGCCTGGCACCATTCCTCCATCAGGTCGGCCAGCTCGGCAGGCGTCCCGGTGAAGATCGAGGCGTCGGAGACGAACTCGGCTCCGGCCTCGGCGTCCAGCCGGGCCTTGCGCGCGGCCGCCGCGTCCGGGGTGGCGTCGAGGAAGACCACCAGCTCGCCGAGGATCGGCAGCGGGTCGTGCTTCCTGCCGGCCTCGGCGCGCAGGGTCCTGATCTCCGCCACGATCGCACGTGCGTCGGCGCCGTCTCTGGGCGTCACGTAGACGAGATCGGCCACGCGCGCCGCCAGCCGGTACGCGGTGGTCATGTGAGCGAGCACGGTCACCGGCGGGGCGATCTGCGGCGACCGCACCGTGACTGGCCGGCCCTCGGCCCGATACCAGCGGCCGGTGAAGTCGACCCGGCCGTCCCAGAACAGATTGGCGACCTCGACATGTTCGGCGGCCTGGTCGAACCGGTCGGCCATGGACGACAGGAAGCCGGGATCGGCCAGATCGGGGATGTCGTAGTCGTCCGGGCGCTGCCTGCCCACGCGCGCGGAATCCTGACGGCGTCCGGACACCCGGACGCGATACCCCGCGCGGCCGTCGCTCATCTGGTCGAGTGTGGCGATGGCCGTCGCGGTGTGGAACGGCTCGGCATGCGTGACGGTCAACGTGGGGACCACGCCGATCATCGCCGTGCGGGCCGCCGCCCAAGTGGCGAGAAGCGGCGCGTCCAGCCGGCCAGGAGCGGGCGACGAGCCGGAGGGATGGGGCGCCAGCACGTCCTCGAAGGTGAGGAAGTCGAGCAGCCCGCGCTCGGCCTCCAGCGCCAGGTTGGTCCAGTAGTCCGCGCTGGGCGGCCCGTCCCCGTGCATGGCTGCCGGGTGCCATCCCCCGGCCTCCAGGGCGAGCGCGAGATGAAGCTGCGGCCTGTCGATCATCGTTTCAGGACTCCGGAGGCTTGGGGGCCGGTGGCTGCCGGATGGTGACCAGGGCGATGAGCAGGGCGGCCGCGGCACAGACGACTGCCGCCACAACCGCCGTACTGAGGCCATCGGCCTGCGCACTGGTGACCGGTCCCGCGGGGTGGTCGCGGAGCACGCTGCTGTAGATCGTCGCGAGGACGGCCACGCCGACCGACAGGCCCATCTGCTGCAACGACTGCAGCAGGCCGGACGCGGACCCCGTGTCGCGCGGCTCCAGTCCCGCCATGACCGTCACGTTGAGTGGTACGAAGGCGAGCCCGAGTCCCGCGCCCAGCAGCAGGATCGGCCCGAACAGCCCGGCGAAATAGCCGGTCTCCCCGCTCACCTGGGTCAGCCAGGCGCTGTCGATCACCATCAGCGCGGCTCCGGTCAGCAGGACGGGCCGGGGACCGTAGCGCATGATCAGTTTGGGCGCGTTGCGCGCGGTCAGGAACTGCGCGACCGCCATCGGCAGGAACGCCAGCCCGGCTACGAGGGGCCCGAAGCCGAGTGCGTCCTGCACAAAGAGCGACAGCAGGAAATACGAACCGCCCATCGAGGCGAGCAGCAGCAGGAACGCGCCGTACGCGCCGGCTCGCGGGCGCACCGCGAGCAGTCGCAGCGGCAAGATCGGTTGCTTGACCCGGGCCTCGATCGCGACGAACCCGCCGAGCAGCACCACCCCGGCCACCAGGGAAGACAGCGTGACCGGGTCGCCCCAGCCAGCGGGTGACGCGTGGATGAACCCGTACACCAGGGCGGTCATCCCGAGCGTGGAGGCGAGCGCGCCGAACACGTCCAGCCTGGCCGGATGCCGCGGAGTCTCGCTCAGGTACGGCCGGGCCAGCAGGACGGCGCCGATCCCGATCGGGATGTTGACGAAGAAGACCAGCCGCCAGGACACGGTGGTGAGCAGCCCGCCGAGAATGAGCCCGAGCGTGATGCCCAACCCCGCGACGGTGGAGAAGACGGCCAGCGCCCGGTTGCGTTCCGGCCCCTCGGCGAATGTGACCACCAGCAGGGACAGCGCGGCGGGCGCGGCGAGCGCGAAGCCGACCCCCTGGGCCGCGCGGGCGGCGATGAGCAGGCCGGGATGGAAGGCGATCCCGCCGAGCAGGGAAGCCAGCACGACCACGGTCAGGCCGGCGACGAACATCCGCCGGCGGCCGAGGATGTCGCTCAGCTTGCCGCCCAGCAGCAGCAGACCGCCGAAGGCCAGCGAGTAGGCGCTGAACACCCAGGCCAGCCCGGAGGGAGAGAAGCCCAGGTCCTTCTGGATCCGGGGCAGGGCGATGTTCACGATGTTGCCGTCGAGCGCCACCATGAGCTGACAGGTCACAATGACACCGAGGGCGATGGACGCCCGGCGGGCGGCGCGCCGCGCTACCGGGTCGGCGATCGCCTGGTCGTGGCTGGTCATGAGGTTCCTTCGGATCGGACGACTCCACGCCTGTAGACTCGCTCAGTGTAGGGATCGGCCCTCGTTTGGGTCAACACTCATAGAGTGAGGTGTCATGACGTCGACCCAACGCCACGAACTCACCAGGGATGAACGCCGAGTCCGTTCGCGGCAGGCCATCCTGGACGCCGCGAGGGAACTGTTCGCCGAGCACGGCTACGAGCAGACCACGATCCGCGCCGTCGCTGCGCAGGCAGGCATCGACCCGGGCCTGGTCATGCAGCACTTCGGCACCAAGGAGGCGCTCTTCGACGAGGTCGCGCACCTGCGCATCGGGATCGCCGCCGCCCTGCCGGGGCCGCCGGAGCGGCTCGGCGAACGCGTGCTGCGGCACGTGCTCGACGACATCGAGCACAGGCCGGACACCAGCCTGCCCGTGCTGCGCTCGATGCTCACCCACCCGCAGGCCGCCGAGACCGTGCGCTGCGCGGTCGCCGATCCCGACGAGAACCCGCTCGCCGACGTGCTGACAGGGCAGGACGCCCGGCTGCGCGCGGCTCTGGCGGGCACGCTCGTGCTGGGGCTGCTCGTCGGTCGATATCTGCTGAGAATTCCTGAGATCAACCGTGCCCCGGTCACTCACCTGGTACGGCTTCTCGGCCCCTGCCTGCAGCCACTCCTGACTGACGCCCCCCTCGGTGTTCTCCCGATCGCGGCCTCCCACGCCGCGACGAGATCCGCCGCGAACGGCCGACCGGAGCGAGAGCGTACGGCGGGACCGGAGCGGTCCGCCGACCACCTGGCCAGGCTGGCCGAGGCCGAGCACGCCCGCGTCGCAGCAGTCGAGGAGGTCGACCGGTGCGCTCGCGACGCTCTGGCGGCCGGCGCCTCATACGGCGAGGTCGGACGCATGCTCGGCATCAGCCGCCAGGCCGCACGCCAACGCTGGGCCACGTCGTCCTCGACAATCTAAGTTGTCGACCTCTTCACGTGGTCGGCCCGAACGAACATCGACAATCGCAATTGTCGAGGAGGCGGATCTTGCTGAACGCGGCCTGTGCCGCTCGAAAAGTCGAGCCTGGGGTGTGAGCTGAGGGTTTATCGGCGGCTGTCCCGCTCGATAACCCGGTTTCGTGCTGTGAGCTGGTGTTTTGCTGCGGGATAGGGGCGATTGCTGCGACCATCTTGGGGTGTTGTCGCTGGCTTACCGGTTGGTGAGGGGAGCCCCCGTCATGCGGTGTCGGTGGCCTGATGTGTGCCTAGCGAGGTGAGCCCGCCGCCGTCAACGGGAAATCCTCGACCACCTGCCAGACCGTGCCGTCGTACGCCACCAGTTGGACCGCCCCCACCCGCGCTGTGACCGGCAGCCCTCGCTCGATCGCCGTCCCCGCCTCGTCGAGGGCGGTGCCGTCGCTCTCGTACCCGATCGAAAGGTGTGGCATTACCGTTTCGTACTTGCCTCCGTAGGGCCGGGCCTCAGGCCAGCGCCCGGTCACCGCGTGTGTGAGCCGGACGAACGGCTCACCGGGCACCGGCTCCAGATACAGCAACCCGGGTAGCCGCGCACAGCTCGCGAACACCACGTCGAAGGCCGCGTACCCGGCGAAGAGCTCAGCCAGCGCCGCCCGGTCGACGGCGTCGAGCGGCAGGAATGGATACATCACCGTCACGTGCGCCGGTACCCCGTACGCCGCCGACGGGTCGAGCGCGGTCCGCCAGCGGCCCACGACCGGCTCGGCCTCCGGCACCGGCACCACCAGCGCCGTGAGTCCGGCCGGGTAGCGGCCGGTCATATGAGCTTGGCGAAGCGGGTGGCCACCTCGCGCCAGATCGGCGTCGACACCGGCTCGTCGGCCACCGCCCGCGCATAGACCTCGTCCGGGTCGAAGCCGTCGACCCGCCACTCGCGGATACGCGCCGGCAGCACCTCGGGATGGAACTGCACCCCCCATGCCTGCTCCCCGACCCGGAACGCCTGGTACGGGCAGGCCGTGGTCTGCGCCAGCCAGACCGCGCCCGGCGGCAGGGTGGTGATCGCGTCGACGTGGTGCTCGATGGCGGGCACCACCTCGGGCAAGCTGTGGAAGAGCGCGTCGTCGGCGGCTTCGCGCCGCAGCGTCACGGGGAGGCTGCCGTTCTCCGGAGCGCCCGCGTCGGGGGTCACCTCGCCGCCCGCGACCTCGGCCAGCATCTGACCGCCCAGGCAGATGCCGAACATCGGCACGCCCTCCTCCAGCGTCTGCGCCATCAGGCTCCTGGCCGTGGCCAGCCACGGCGCACGGTCGTCGTCGCTCGGCAGGAAGCCGCCGCCCAGCATGATCATGGCGTCGTGCGACAGCCTGGCAGGGAGTGGGGCGCCGTCGTAGGCGGGTACGACGTCCAGCCGCAGCCCGGCCTCCTCCAGCCAGCCGCCGAGGCGGCCGGGGCCGCCGCTCCTGCTGTTCTGCACGATCAGCACGTCACGCATCGACACCCTCCAGCGTCGCCATCTCGGTCGTCCGGTACGTCACGTGTCGACGCCCTCCGGCCTTGCCATTCCGGTCGTCCGGTACGTCATGCGTCGACGCCCACCGGCACTGCCATCTCGGTCATTCAGCATTTACCGGGCGGCCAGTCCGGCTCGCCCTGCGCCGACGCCTTCCTGCACGTCACGCGTCGATTTCGCTCGTCCACGTGCTCACATCAGGCCCGCCGACTGCGCGGTGTGCCGCAGCAGGAGTGCGGTCGTCACCGGGCCCACGCCGCCCGGGACCGGAGTCAGCGCCCCGGCCCGGTCCGCGACCGCGGCGGAGTCCACGTCGCCGGCCAGGCCGCCGTCCTCGGTCGGGTTGGTGCCCACGTCGATGACGATCGCGCCGGGCGCCACGTGCTCCGCACCGATCAGCCCGGCCCGGCCCACGGCCGCGACCAGCACCTCGGCCGTGGACGTGACGGCCGGCAGGTCGCGGGTGCGCGAGTGGCAGACGGTCACCGTCGCGTTCCGGTCGAGCAGCAGGTGTGCCAGGGGCTTGCCGACCACGGTCGAACGGCCGACGACCACGGCCCGGCGGCCCGCCAGCTCGACTCCGTAGTGGTCGAGGAGGGCCAGCACGGCGGCCGCCGTGGCCGGGGCGAACGCGGGCAGCCCGGCGGCCAGCCGGCCCAGGGACAGCGGGTTGGCGCCGTCCACGTCCTTGGCCGGGTCGATGGCGGCGGCCAGCTCCTGCGCCGACGCGCCCTGGGGGAGCGGGGTCTGCAGTATGACGCCGTGCACATCGGGGTCGGCGCTGAGCCGTTCGAGCGTCTCGCGGATGCCGGTGGCCGTGGCTTCGGGGCCGAGGTCGGCGAGGTCGAAGGCGATGCCCACGCCTGCGGCGGCCTTGGCGATCGAGCGTACGTACCAGAGGCTCGCCTCGTCGGCGGTCGCGACGACGACGGCCAGCTTCGGCTGCGGCCCGGCGGCCACCCGGGCCGCCGTCTCCGCCCTGATGGCGGCGGCCAGTTCCTTACCCGTGAGCGTCTTCACCCATAGATCCTCTCGCACGGCCCGCCGACCACATGACCATCCCCCCGCCACAGCGCGCCAGAACGGCCTGGGCCGGACGGGGTGCGCCCCCCCAAGGGGATGCGATGTGCGGCAGGGAGCCGGGTAGCGTCACGTGGCGGTGAGGCCCTCGCGGACCCTGGCCGTCACCCACTCCGCTCTGGCGACCGTCGCGTCCACGTCGGCCAGCCGGGCCCGGAGCCTATGGAGGGCCTTCTCGTCCTTGATGCCGCCCAGGTTGACCTCGACGTTCACCCGCGCGGTCGTGAGCGCGGCGCGTGCCGCCTCGGCCGCCGCGGCCACGTCCGTGACCACGTTGGGGTTGCCGATCGGCAGCAGCTGTTCGCAGAGGTCGACCAGTCGCGTGGCCGTCTCGACGACCCGGGCGGGCGGCTCGGCCGCGCCGACGAGGGCCGCGGCGATGGCCGCGCTGCGCTCGGGGCCCTTCGGCAGCCGGTAGGCGTCCGTCACTGCGGTGAAGGCCGCCGCGTCCTCCTCCAGCAGGCGCAGCGCCCGCGCGCGCATCGTGTCGGTCTCGGCGATCAGCGCGACGATGGTCTCGGCGTGGTCGGTGTACTTCTCCCCGGTGGTGTAGCGGGCGACCATGCCGAGCAGCGCGGCGGCCTGTGCCGCGTGCAGGGCCGCCGTGGCGCCCCCTCCCGGCGCGGGCACGTGTGCGGCGAGCTGGGCGAGGAAGTCGATGATCCTGGAGTCGCGCATGGCGGCATTCTGCCAGGCCACGACCCCGTACCGCTCACTCGCGGTGGATCGGCCGCGTCGCGTCCTCCGGTCCCCGGTACGGCGGGATCACGCCGTAGGTGGGCCCGGCCGGAAGGGGCTGCGGCGTCGACCGCCAGCGCGACGGGAAGGCCGAGCCCACCAGCAGCAGTACGCCGATCATCAGCAGCATCCCGGAGTAGGCCAGGGTCAGGAACCCGCTCCAGATGGCCTCGGGGAAGATCCGCTCGGGCATCAGATGGAGGCCGCTGACGTCCAGAATCGGCAGGAGCCCGAACGCGGTGAACTCCAGCCCGCCCACCAGCGAGGCGACGGGCGACAGCCGCGAGGCGAGCAGCGGCGCGAGCAGGATTCCCGAGACGACGACCGCGCCGATCCCGGCCCAGGAGATGACGAACTGCTGGAAGCTGCGGCTGAACTCACCGACGCCGTAGAAGAGTCCGACGGCGATCAGCGGAGGGAGGAGCAGTCCCGCGACCAGCCCGAGCGCATGACGGGCACCATTTGACATGATCAACCCCGTTTGTCGGTTTGCGCCACAACCTACCGCGTGGACTCCCTGACGACGAGATCCGGTTGGAACATGATCTGCTGGTGCGCGTGCGTCCCCGGGTTGTCGCACTCGTCGAGCAGCAGCTCGGTGGCCACCCGGCCGAGCTGGTACGTGGGCTGCCGGACCGAGGTCAGCGACACCGTGGAGGCCGAGGCGAAGTCGATGTCGTCGTAGCCGATCAGCGACACGTCCTGAGGCACCCGTACGCCCGCCTGGAGCAGGCCGCGCAGCATGCCGAGCGCGAGCAGGTCGTTGGCGCAGAACAGCGCGTCCGGAAGCGTCCCCTCGGCGAGCAGGGTCTCGGCCGCCTGCTGGCCCGCCTTCGCCGTCATCGCGGGCATCGAGACCTCCAGCAGCTCGCGCGGCTCGCGGCCGGCCGCCGCCATCGCCTGCTCGGCGCCGCGCTTGCGGTCCTGGCACTGGCGGATCACGGGGGGCCCGGTGACGTAGCCGAGGCTGCCCGCGCCGCCCTCCAGCAGGTGGGCGACGGCCATCGAGCCGCCGGTCACGTCGTTCACGGCGACCGCGCACTGGTCGGAGCGCTCGGCCGGATGGTCGACGAGCACCACGCAGATGCCGCGTCCCCGCAGCTGATCGAGCCGGCCGGGGTCCTCGTCCGACGGTGTGATGAGCACCCCGCGCACCCGCTGCTCGGCGAACACCAGCAGGTTGCGCTCCTCCTTCATCCGGCTGCCCGAGGAGTTGCCGAGGATGACGGCGTAGCCGCGCTCGCTCGCCACGTCCTCCACCCCGGCGGCCACGTCGGTGAAGAACGGGTTGCCGATGTCGATCACGGACAGGCCGACCGTGCGGCTGTGGCCGGCCCGCAGTGTCGAGGCGGAGCCGTGCCTGACGAAGCCGAGCTCTCTGATGGTCGACTCGACCCGGATCCGGGTGGAGTCGGCCACTTTCTCCGGACGGTTGAGCACGTTGGACACCGTGCCGGGCGACACGCCCGCCCGGGCCGCGACGTCCTTGATGCTCACCGTGGTCACGACCCCTCCTCCATCCGTCTCATGAGATGACCTCGGCAGGCTCGGTCATGGGTGCCCCCGTGGCTCGTAGGTGCGCAGGCTCTCACTTCGTCGTACCAGAGCCCGCATGTCGGCCAGGTCGCCGACCAGGTCGCGCGCCCGCGCCTGGACCAGCGCGTTCCCCAGGGCGGCCGCCTCGACGGGCCCCGCGACGACCGGCAGGCCGGTGGCGTCGGCGGTGAGCTGGCACAGCAACGCGTTGCGCGATCCGCCGCCCACCAGGTGGACGACCTCGACCGGCCGCCCGCTCAACCGGACGGCGTCGGCGACGGCCCGCTGGTAGGCGAGGGCGAGGCTCTGCAGGATGCATCGTACGGCCTGCGCCCGATCCTCCGGCGCCGCCTGCCCGGTACGCGCGCAGTAGTCCGCGATCCGGGCGGGCATGTCGCCCGGTGGCAGGAACGACGGATCGTCCGGATCGATGACCGCCTTGGTCCTGGCCTCGGCGGCGGCGGCGAGCAACGGCTCCAGCGCGGGGTCGCCCCACACGCGCAGGCACTCCTGCAGGATCCACAGGCCCATGACGTTGCGCAGGTAGCGGGTGGTGCCGTCGATGCCGGCCTCGTTGGTGAAGTTGGCCAGGCGGCTCTCCTCCGTGAGCACCGGGCCGGGCAGCTCCACGCCGACCAGGGACCAGGTGCCGCAGGAGATGTAGGCGAAGCGGTCACCGGTGGCGGGCACGCCGACCACGGCCGAGGCGGTGTCGTGCGAGCCCACCCGGGCCAGGGAGGTGGTGTAGCCGATCTCGGCGGCCACGTCGGGCCGCAGCTCCGCGACACCGCCATCCGAAATTTCGGGAAATATCCGGCTGGGGAGGCCGAGGCGGTCGATCAGGTCCCAGGCCCAGTCCCGCTTGGTGACGTCGTACAGGCCGGTCGTCGAGGCGTTGGTGCGCTCGGCGCCGCGTTCGCCGGTCAGCCAGTAGCCCAGGAGGTCGGGGATCAGCAGCATCGTCTCGGCCCGGTCCAGCCGGTCGCAGGCGAGCTGGTTGATCGTGTTGAACCGGAGGAACTGCAGCCCGGTCACCTCGTACGGGTCGACCCGCTCGGTCACCTTCTCGGTGCGCCCGTCGCGGTAGTGCACCGGGTTGCCGATCAGAGCTCCGTCACGGTCGAGCAGGCCGTAGTCGATGGCCCACGCGTCGATGCCGACCGACTCGGCGGGGCCGGCCCTGCGCAGCCCGTCGAGCACCCCCTGGTAGAGGGAGAGGATGTCCCAGTGCAGCGTCCCGGCCACGCGTACGGGCCGGTTGACGAAACGGTGTTCCTCTACGAGCCGCACGCTGTCGGCCGAGACGTCGGCACTCATGACCCGCCCGCTGGAGGCGCCAAGGTCCACTGCAGTGAATCGCACCCCCCGATTAAAACGTAACAATCACAAAGACGCCAGAAGACGAGTGAAGGCATTGACGCCTGCTGGTCCAGCGCTTAGATTCCGGGTTCGTCGCGATTAAAACGTTTGTTGTCCGGAGGATGCATGAGTGGTGCCCCCACCCTCGCGCTCGCGAACGTCAGCAAGTCGTTCGGAGCCGTCAGAGCGCTGCGCGACGTCACACTCGAACTGTTCGCCGGCGAAGCGCACGCGCTCGCGGGCGAGAACGGCGCGGGCAAGTCCACCCTGGTCAAGACGCTCGCCGGCGTCCACCGGCCCGACACCGGCCAGGTCCTGCTCAACGGCGAGCCGGTCGTCTTCGCCGGACCGGCCGACGCCCAGCAGGCCGGCGTGGCGGTCATCTACCAGGAGCCCACGCTCTTCCCCGACCTGTCCGTGGCCGAGAACATCTTCATGGGCCGCCAGCCCCGCCGCACCCTGGGCCGCATCGACCGCAAGGAGATGCACGGCCAGGCACGGCGGCTGTTCGAACGGCTGGGCGTCGCGCTCGACCCCGAGCAGCCCTCGCGCGGCCTGTCCATCGCCGACCAGCAGCTCGTCGAGATCGCCAAGGCCCTGTCCCGCGAGGCTCGCGTCCTGGTGATGGACGAGCCGACGGCCGCGCTGTCCGGCAATGAGGTGGCGCGGCTGTTCTCGGTGGTCGAGGCGTTGCGCGAGCACGGCTGCGCGATCCTGTTCATCTCGCACCGGCTGGACGAGATCTTCTCGCTCTGCCAGCGGGTCACGACGCTGCGCGACGGCGCGTGGATCGCCAGCGAGCCGGTCGCCGGACTCACCCACGACGACCTGGTACGGCGCATGGTGGGCCGCGAACTCGGCACGCTCTACCCCAAGGAGGAGGCCGCCCTCGGCGAGGTCGCCCTCCAGGTGGACCGGCTGACCCGCGAAGGCGTCTTCACCGACGTCTCCTTCCAGGTACGGCGGGGCGAGATCGTCGCGCTCGCCGGACTCGTGGGCGCCGGGCGCAGCGAGGTGGCCAGGGCGGTGTTCGGGGTGGACCGCTGGGACGCGGGCTCCGTCTCGGTGGACGGCCGGCCGTTGCCCACCGGGAGCCCCACCGCGGCGATGGGCGCGGGCCTGGCCCTGGTGCCGGAGGACCGCCGCCAGCAGGGGCTGGTCATGGAGCTGTCGATCGAGCGCAACATCGGCCTGACCGGGCTGGGCTCGCTGCGCAGGGGACTGACGATCTCCCGTACGGCCGAGCGCGACCGGGCCAAGGACTGGGCGGTGCGGCTGCGGCTGAAGTTCGCCCGGCTGAGCGACGGGGTGGGCGTGCTGTCCGGGGGCAACCAGCAGAAGGTCGTGCTGGCCAAGTGGCTGGCCACGAAGCCGTCCGTGCTGATCGTGGACGAGCCGACCCGCGGCATCGACGTCGGCACCAAGGCGGAGGTGCACCGGCTGCTGTCGGAGCTGGCCGGGCAGGGCATCGCGGTGCTCATGATCTCCTCCGACCTGCCGGAGGTACTGGGCATGGCCGACCGCGTGCTGGTCATGCACGAGGGACGGCTGACCGCCGAGCTCTCGCGCGCCGACGCGACCGAGGAGAGCGTGATGAACGCCGCCACCGGGAGGGCCGCATGACGGCCATCATGGGGAGGGCCGCGTGACGACCGCCACCGCGCCACCCGAGCAGACGACGCCCGCGCGCAGCGCCCGCGGCCTCGTCGACCTGGTGTTCCGCGCCCGCGAGCTGAGCCTGGTCATCGCGCTGGCCGCGCTGGTCGGCGTCACGGCCAGCGTCAACGGCAACTTCCTGTCCGGGCAGGGCATCGAGGACATCCTGCTCAACACCGCCACCCTCGCGCTGCTGGCCGTCGGCCAGTCCATGGTGGTGATCACCCGCAACCTCGACCTGTCCGTCGGCTCGGTGGTGGGGCTGGTCGCCTTCGTGACCGGCGACCAGCTGGCCGGCGGCATGGGCATCCTGCCCGCCGTCCTGCTCGGGGTGGCGATCGGCGCGGCCTGCGGGCTGATCAACGGCCTGCTGGTCAGCTCCTGCCGGGTCCCCGCCCTGGTGGTGACGCTCGGCACCCTCTACGTGATCCAGGGCATCGACCACTACATCGCCCACGGGCGGCAGATCAACGCGGTCAACCTGCCGCCGGGGCTGCTGTCGCTGGGCAACGGCTCGGTGCTCGGGGTGCCGTACCTGCCGCTCATCACGCTCGTGATCATGGTGTTGATCGGTTACTACCTGCGGTCGTACCCGAGCGGCCGGGAGTTCTACGCGATCGGCTCCAGCCCGGAGGCCGCCCGGCTCGCGGGCGTGCCCGTCAGGCGGCGGATCCTGCTCGCCTACCTGGTCAGCGGCTGCCTCGCGGGACTGGCGGGGGTGCTCTGGCTGGCCAGGTTCGGCACGGTCATCGCCGACTCCGCGCACGGCTGGGAACTGCTCGTGGTCAGCGCGGTCGTGGTCGGCGGCGTCGCGATCACCGGCGGCGTCGGCAGCGTGTACGGCGCGGCGCTCGGCGCGCTCCTGCTCACCACGATCGGCAGCGCGCTGGTCGTGCTCCGGGTCAACCCGTTCTGGCAGCAGGCCATCACCGGCGCGCTGCTCCTGCTGGCGATCAGCGTCGACCGGGTGCTCGCCCTCAGACTGGCCCGCCTGCTCAGGAACAGGAGCCGTCATGGCTAAGGTCTTGCGCTGGGACGTGCTGGTCGGCGCGCTCCTGATCGCCGTGTTCGCGGCCGGTTCGCTCACCTCGCCCGGCTTCGCGACCGTCGACAACCTGTCGTTCGCGCTCGGGGACCTGGGCGAGATCGCGCTCATCGCGCTGGCCATGACCATGCTGGTGGTGGCCGCCGAGGTGGACCTGTCGGTCGCCTCGGTGCTCGGGCTCTCCAGCGCGCTGGTCGGCTCGCTGTGGGACGGCGGCATGGCCATCGAGGTGATCATCCCGATCGCCGTACTGACCGGGGCCGTGTGCGGGCTGGTCAACGGCCTGCTGGTGACCCGGCTCGGGCTGCCGTCGCTGGCCGTCACGATCGGCACGCTCGCCCTCTACCGCGGCCTCGCCTACGTCGTGCTCGGGGACCGGGCGGTCGCCCAGTTCCCGCCGAGCTACACCGCGCTCGCCGTCGACGACGTACCCGGAACACCCATTCCCTATCCGATAGCGGTGTTCGTCCTGCTCGCCGCCATCGTGGGCGTGGTCCTGCACGCCACCGGCTTCGGCCGGGCGCTGTACGCGATCGGCGCGCAGGAGCAGGCCGCGTTCTTCGCCGGGATCCGGGTCAAGCGCATCAAACTGCTGCTCTTCGTCATCTCCGGCACCGTCGCCGCCTTCGCCGGCGTCGTCTTCACGCTCAGGTACGGCTCCGCCCGCGCCGACAACGGCGTGGGCATCGAACTCGCCGTCATCGCGGCCGTCCTCCTGGGCGGCGTCGACTTCGACGGCGGCAAGGGCACGCTCGGCGGCGTCATCGCCGGTGTGCTGCTCATCGGGTTGCTGCGCAATCTGCTCATGCTCGGCGACGTCTCGACCGAGATCCAGTCGATCGTCACTGGACTGCTGCTCATCGTCTCGGTGCTCACCCCCCGTCTCGTCTCGCTCGTCAGGCCAGCTCTGAAAGGATCCCCATGACCCCGATGCGCCTGACCGCTGTGACCGCGCTGCTTGCTCTTGGCGTGGCGGCTTGCAGCGGTACGACCAAGTCGAACGTGACCTCCGCGCCCGCGCCGGCGCCCGCCTCCTCTTCCGCCGCCGCCAAGGCCGACCCGAACGCCCCGATCAAGCAGGGACTGAAGCTCGCCTTCCTGCCCAAGGCGATCAACAACCCCTACGAGACGATCGTCGACAACGCCGGCATCGAGGCGGCCAAGGAGTATCAGGGCGAGGCCAAGGAGGTCGGCCCGTCCGACGCCTCCGCCTCGTCACAGATCTCCTACATCAACACGCTCACCCAGCAGGGCCATGACGCGATCCTCATCGCCGCCAACGACGCCAACGCCGTCTGCGGGCCGCTCCAGCAGGCCCGCGCCAAAGGCATCAAGATCGTCGCGTACGACTCGGACGCCGCCCCGGAGTGCCGTGACCTGTTCATCAACCAGGCCAGCTCGGAGGAGGTCGGCCGCAGCCAGGTCAAACTACTCGCCGGGATGATCGGCAACAAGGGCGACATCGCCATCCTGTCGGCCACCGCGAACGCCACGAACCAGAACACCTGGATCAAGTTCATGAAGGACGAGCTCGGCAAGCCCGAGTACAAGGACATGAAGCTGGTCAAGGTGGCCTACGGCGACGACGACGACCAGAAGTCGTTCACCCAGACGCAGGGCCTGCTGCAGGCGTACCCGAACCTGAAGGGGATCATCTCCCCGACCACGGTCGGCATCTCGGCCGCGGCCCGGTACATCTCCGGCTCCAAGTACAAGGGCAAGGTCGTGCTCACGGGGCTCGGGACGCCGAACCAGATGCGGCAGTTCGTCAAGGACAAGACCGTGGAGAAGTTCGCGCTGTGGAACCCGAAGGACCTCGGCTACCTGGCCTCCTACGCCGCCGCCGCGCTGGTGTCGGGGCAGATCACCGGGGCCGAGGGGGAGACGTTCAAGGCGGGCAAGCTGGGCGAGCGGACGATCGGCAAGCAGGGCGAGGTCATCCTGGGCCCGCCGTTCACGTTCGACGCGGCGAACATCGACCAGTTCGACTACTGACGGATTTTTGATTCCTAGTAGGTCCGGCGCCGTCCTGGGCGCCGGACCCCCCGGCGCCGCGAGGGTCCGTGCGGGGTGGATATGAGAGGAGGTTGGTTATGGAGCGGGTTTGTTTTGTGTTGAGAGTCCGGCCCGAGCGGCTCGACGAATACACCGAGCGGCACCAGGCCGTCTGGCCGGAGATGCTCGAAGCGCTGACGAAGGCCGGGTGGCGTAACTACTCGTTGTTCCTGAGCGACGACGGACTGCTGGTGGGCTATCTGGAGACCGACGACTTCAAGGCGGCTCAGCAGGCGATGGCCGAGACCGGTGTCAACGCGCGCTGGCAGGCGGAGATGGCTCCCTTCTTCGAGGCCGGACGGCCCGACGAGGGGCTGCTCACGCTGGCCGAAGTCTTCCACCTGGCTTGAAATCTTGCTCGAAATCTGGGGAAAAAAGATGATCAAGGATCAGCTGCGGCAGCAGCGCATCGAGACGCCGTCCTGGGCGTACGGCAACTCCGGTACGAGGTTCAAGGTGTTCGCCCAGCAGGGTGTGCCGCGCGACCCGTACGAGAAGCTGGCCGACGCGGCCCAGGTGCACCGCTACACCGGCGTCGCGCCGACCGTGGCGTTGCACATCCCGTGGGACAAGGTCGACGACTACGCCGACCTCGCGCGGCACGCGACCGAGCAGGGGGTGACCATCGGGGCCATCAACTCCAACGTCTTCCAGGACGACGACTACAAGCTCGGCAGCGTCACCCACCCCGACCCGGCGGTGCGGCGCAAGGCGCTCCAGCACCTGCTCGACTGCGTCGACATCATGGACGCCACCGGGTCCGACACGCTCAAGCTGTGGTTCTCCGACGGCACCAACTACCCGGGCCAGGACGACATCAGGGCCCGTCAGGACCGGCTCGCCGAAGCCCTTGCCGCGGTCTACGAGCGGCTCGGTGAGGAGCAGCGCTTCCTGCTGGAGTACAAGCTGTTCGAGCCCGCCTTCTACATGACCGACCTGCCCGACTGGGGCACCGCCTACGCGCACTGCCTCAAGCTCGGCGACAAGGCGCAGGTCGTGGTCGACACCGGGCACCACGCGCCCGGCACCAACATCGAGTTCATCGTGGCGTTCCTGCTGCGTGAGGGCAAGCTCGGCGGCTTCGACTTCAACTCGCGCTTCTACGCCGACGACGATCTGATGGTCGGCGCGGCGGACCCGTTCCAGTTGTTCCGCATCATGTTCGAGGTCATCGGCGGTGGTGGGTACACCAACGAGACCGCGTTCATGCTGGACCAGTGCCACAACATCGAGCCCAAGATCCCCGGCCAGATCCGCTCGGTGATGAACGTCCAGGAGGCCACCGCCAAGGCGCTGCTCGTCGACCGCGACGCGCTGGCCGCCGCCCAGCGGGAAGGTGACGTGCTGGGCGCCAACGCCGTGCTCATGGACGCCTACAACACCGATGTCCGCCCGCTGCTCGGTGAGCTGCGGGAGGAGATGGGGCTCGCGCCCGACCCGATGGCCGCTTACGCCAAGTCCGGATACTTCGAGAAGATCGCCGCCGACCGTGTCGGCGGTAACCAGGCAGGCTGGGGGGCCTGATGTCTGACGCCATGAACGAACTGCTCGAAAGAGCGCACACGCTCGGCTCCGATCCGCGCAACACCAACTTCGCCGGCGGCAACGCCTCCGCCAAGGGCACCGAGAACGACCCGGTCACGGGCCAGGACGTGGAGCTGCTCTGGGTGAAGGGCTCCGGCGGTGACCTGGGCACGCTCACCGCCGGCGGCCTGGCCGTCCTGCGCCTGGACCGGTTCAGGGCGCTGACCGGCGTCTACCCGGGCGAGGAGCGCGAGGACGAGATGGTGGCGGCCTTCGACTTCTGCCTGCACGGCAAGGGCGGCGCCGCACCGTCGATCGACACCGCCATGCACGCCCTGGTCGACTCCGCCCACGTCGACCACCTCCACCCCGACTCCGGCATCGCGATCGCCACCGCCGCCGACGGCCCCGAGCTGACCGCGCGCATCTTCGGCGACCGGGTCGTCTGGGTGCCGTGGCGGCGGCCCGGCTTCCAGCTCGGCCTCGACATCTCCGCGATCAAGGCCGCGAACCCGCAGGCCATCGGCTGCATCCTGGGCGGCCACGGCATCACCGCCTGGGGCGAGACGAGCGCCGAGTGCCAGGCGAACTCCCTGGAGATCATCCGTACCGCCGAGCAGTACATCGCCGACCACGGCCGCCCGGACCCGTTCGGCGCCGTCGTCCACGAACCCCTGCCGGAGGAGGCCAGGCACCGGCGCGCGGCCGAGCTCTTCCCCGCGATCCGCGGCCTGGCCAGCACCGACGCCCGCCAGGTCGGCCACTACACCGACTCGCCCGAGGTGCTCGACTTCCTGGCCCGCGCCGAGCACCCGAGGCTCGCCGCGCTCGGCACCTCCTGCCCCGACCACTTCCTGCGCACCAAGGTCGCCCCGCTCGTCGTGGACCTGCCGCCGGACGCGCCGCTCGCGGACGTCCTGACCCGGCTGGGCGAGCTGCACACCCAGTACCGCGCGGACTACGCCGCCTACTACCAGCGCCACGCGGCCCCCGACTCGCCCCCGATGCGCGGCGCCGACCCGGCGATCGTGCTGGTGCCCGGGGTCGGCATGTTCAGCTTCGGCAAGGACAAGCAGACCGCCCGGGTGGCCGGGGAGTTCTACGTCAACGCGATCAACGTGATGCGCGGCGCCGAGGCGCTGTCCAGCTACCAGCCGATCGAGGAGTCGGAGAAGTTCCGCATCGAGTACTGGGAGCTGGAGGAGGCCAAGCTGCGCCGCCTGCCCGCGCCCAAGCGGCTGGCCGGGCGCGTCGCGTTCGTGACCGGCGGCGGCTCCGGCATCGGCGCCGCCACCGCCAGGCGGCTGGCGGCCGAGGGCGCGTGCGTGGTGGTGGCCGACCGCGACCTGGGCGCCGCGGACAAGGTGGCCGCCGAGCTCGGCGGCGCCGCCTACCGGCCGCAGGACGTCGCGATCGCCGTGGGCGTGGACGTGACGTCCGAGGAGCAGATCGCCGAGGCGGTACGCCAGGCGGTCCTCGCCTTCGGCGGCGTCGACCTGGTGGTCAACAACGCAGGCCTGTCCCTGTCGCGCTCGCTGCTGGAGACCACGCTCGACGACTGGAACCTGCAGCACGACGTGATGGCCCGCGGCTCGTTCCTGGTCTCCAGGGAGGCCGCGCGGGTCCTGCTGAGCCAGGACATGGGCGGCGACATCGTCTACATCTCCTCCAAGAACGCCGTCTTCGCCGGGCCGAACAACGTCGCCTACGGCGCGGCCAAGGCCGACCAGGCCCACCAGGTACGCCTGCTCGCGGCCGAGCTGGGCCCGCACGGCATCCGGGTCAACGGCGTCAACCCCGACGGCGTCGTACGCGGCTCGGGGATCTTCGCCTCCGGCTGGGGCGCCAACCGGGCGGCCGTCTACGGGGTCGAGGAGGAGCGCCTGGGCGAGTTCTACGCCCAGCGCACGCTGCTCAAGCAGGAGGTACTGCCGGAGCACGTGGCCGCGGCGGTGTTCGCGCTCACGGGCGGGGAACTGTCGCTGACGACCGGGCTGCACATCCCGGTCGACGCGGGAGTGGCCGCCGCCTTCCTGCGCTGACGCTCGTACGCCGGGAATGCGCCCCCTTCGCTCTGGGGGCGCATTCCCGCCGAAGCCCCGACCTGTCACGGCGGCATACCCCGCCCACGACCGAAAGACCGGAAGAGGAGATCAAGAAGACATGACGCTCGAACGGATCCCCGCGCGGCCCACCAAGGTCGGGCTCGTGGCGGGCGGGCTCGGCGCGTATTGGCCGCAGTTCCCCGACCTCCTGCCCCAGCTGGAGCGCTCGTCCGCGCGCGTCTCCGAGCGCATGGGCACGCTCGGCTGCGAAGTGGTCGACGTCGGCTTCATCTCCGACGCCCAGCAGGGCGCGGCCGCGGCCGAACGGCTGCGGGAGGCGGGCTGCGACCTGATCGTCGGCTTCCTCACCACCTACATGACCGCCACCATGCTGCTGCCGATCGCCCAGCGCAGCGGCGCTCCGGTGCTGCTGATCAACCTGCAGCCGTCGGAGTCGATGGACCACGAGACGTTCGACACCGGGCAGTGGCTGGCCTACTGCGGCGCGTGCCCGCTGCCGGAGATGGCCAACACCTTCACCAGGGCCGGGATCCCGTTCCGATCGGTGTCCGGCTACCTGGAGGACGAGCGGGCCTGGGCGCGGATCGAGCGGTGGGTGAAGGCGGCGGGCGTACGGGCCACGCTGCGCGACGGGCGGCACGGGCTGATGGGCCACCTCTACCCGGGCATGCTCGACGTCGCCACCGACCTGACGCTGGTGCCGGTCAATCTGGGCGGGCACGTGGAGGTGCTGGAGTTCGACGACCTGCGCGTACGCGTCGAGAAGGTCACCGACACCCAGGTCAAGGAGCGGATGGAGCTCGCGCGGGAGGTGTTCGAGCTGGCCGACACGGTCGTGCCCGAGGACTTCGAGTGGGCGGCCCGCGTCTCGGCCGGGCTGGACCAGCTGGTGGCCGACTTCGAGCTGGACAGCCTCGCCTACTACCACCGCGGGCTCGACGGCGAGATCCACGAACGGCTCGGCGCGGGCATGATCCTCGGCTCGTCACTGCTCACCGCGCGGGGCGTCCCGGCGGCGGGGGAGTACGAGCTGCGGACCTCGCTGGCCATGCTGATCATGGACCGGCTGGGCGGCGGCGGCTCGTTCACCGAGCTGCAGGCGCTCGACTTCCTGCGCGGCCATGTCGAGATGGGCCACGACGGGCCCGCCCACCTGGCGATCAGCTCGCGCAAGCCACTGCTGCGCGGCCTGGGCGTCTTCCATGGCAAGCGCGGGTGGGGCGTGTCGGTCGAGTTCGACGTGGCGCACGGGCCGGTGACGGCGTTCGGGCTGCTCCAGCGGCGTGACGGGCGGTTCGGCTTCGCCGTGTCGGAGGGTGAGACCGTGGACGGGCCGCACCTCAAGATCGGCAACACCACGTCGCGCGTCGACTTCGGCCGCGATCCGGGGGAGTGGACGGACGACTGGAGCGCCACCGGCATCTCCCACCACTGGTCCCTCGGTACTGGCCACCGCGCCGCCGAACTGCGTGCTCTGGCCGACCTCATGGGCGTGGAAGTAGTCGAAGTCTGACATTTCGCATTATTTCCTCAGAAATAGCTGTGAACCGGCTCTTTGGGCCTTTGCCGGGCTGGGGGGCGAGGGCATCGTGGGCCGCATGAGATCAGCGATCCTCACGACCGCGCTCTGCGCCCTGCTCGCCACCTTGCCCGGCACGCCCGCGTCGGCGGCCACGCCGCCCGGCGCGATGGCGCAGGCGGCCACACGGCCTGACACAATGACGCGGCCTAACGCTACGACACTGCCTGACACGATCGCGCTCCCCAAGGGCTTCCGGCCGGAGGGGATAGCGATCGGCAGCCGGCCCGTGGCCTACCTCGGCTCCCTGGCGAACGGCGACATCTACCGCGCCGACCTGCGCACCGGCCAGGGCGCCGTCGTCAGCAAGGGCCCCGGCACCCCTTCGGTCGGGCTCAAGCTCGACTCGCGTAACCGCCTGTTCGTCTCCGGTGGCACCGCCGGGAACGCCCGGGTGATCGACGTCCGTACCGGAGCGGTGCTCAAGTCGTACCCGCTGGCCACCGGGGCGTCGTTCGTCAACGACGTCGTGCTCACGCGGGACGCGGCCTGGTTCACCGACTCCACCAACCCCGTCCTGTACAAGGTGCCGCTCGGCCGGCACGGCGCACTGCCCGACCAGGCGGTATCGGTGCCGCTCACGGGCGCCATCCAGTACACGACCGGCAACAACGCCAACGGCATAGCCCCGACCCCCGACCGCGAGAGCCTGCTCATCGTCCAGTCCAACGTCGGCAAGCTCTTCAAGACCGACCCCGCCACCGGCGTCACCACGGAGGTGAACCTGGGCGGCGAGTCCCTGGTCAACGGCGACGGCCTGCTGCTGGACGGCCGGACACTGTACGTGGTGCAGAATCGGCTCAACACGGTCACCGTCATCCGCCTGACCGCCGACGGCTCGTCCGGCCAGGTCGTGAACCGGCTGACGGACCCGCGCTTCGACGTCCCCAGCACCGTGGCGTCGTTCGGCAACCGGCTCTACCTGCCCAACGCCCGCTTCACCACGACTCCCGCCCCCGACACCACGTACACGGTGAACGCGATCACGGCCCCACGCAACCACTGACCTGGCCGTGCGCGCTGCCGATGCACGGCCAGGCCTCCTGGCTAGCGGACGGTGACGCGGTCGCCCAGTGGCGCCGTCACCGGCGAATGGGCGACCAGGTAGGACGCGAGCGCCCCGGTGTCGTCGGCACCGCTCGTGTACGTGGTCGTCCCCTCCCAGCGCGGCCAGCCGTCGAAGCCGGCGATGAGGCTCCAGCCGCCCGCGACCTTGATCTCCTGCGTGGCGGTCACCGGAACCCCGTCGAGCGTCATCGACAGGACCTTCCCGCTACCGAGGGTGTAGCGCAGCCCGGCCGACGGGGTCAGCACGGTGCCCGCCGGGTTGGGTGTGGCCAGCAGCTTCTTGAGCTGGCCGCCGGTCATCGTCTGCACGTTGATGGCCAGCCCGGCGGGTTGCGCGTTCCACAACTGCTCGAAGCCGATCGGTCCGGCGGGCAGGTCCGCTTTGACGACGTACCTGTTGACGAGCGCGACCTGCGCGCCGGACCTGGCCCGCACCGACTCGAGCTGCGCGTCGGCCGCCAGCTCGGCCAGCGGGCCGCCGCTCGCCGTGCGGGTGATGTCCTCGGCGGCGACGCCGAACGTCTCCCCGTCTGGCGGAGTGCCGCACTTGAAGTAGTAGAGGGCGTTGGACCGCAGGCCGTCAGGCTGGTTGATCTCGATCTGGACCGCGTAGTCACGCGAGTCCGGCGCCCATTCCCACGTGACGGTCTCCAGCACGGCCTGGTAGACGGCGCCGCGTTCGGCGGGTATGACGAGCGTCTTCCACTCCTGGGCGCCGACGAGGCGATACTCGATCGTCTGCGCGCCCGCGGGCAGCCCCTCGAAGTAGCCGTGGACGTCGAAGGTGACCGGGCACTTCGACGCGGTGGTGCGCTCGAAGACGATGTCCAGCTTGCTCACCACGTTCGTCGTGGCGGCCGAGGCGGCTGGTGCCCCCGTGGCGAGGACGCCGAGAACCAGAGCCACGACGGCCACCAGCCCCCCGAGACGACGTCCTGCCGAAGTCCATAAACCCACAGGCATTCCCTTCTCATGATCTTCGTAGCGGACAAGCGACATGTGTCGCGGGCTTGATCGTCCACGCCTTCGCAGAATCACGATGGCCGGGCGCCGTCACGCGAAGGCGGTTGAGGATGTCGAAGCCAACATAGGAGTCGAGCACACTTTCCCTACCAGGCACGAAACCAACAGAATTGTGGATGCGATCAGCCATTAAATCGAACACTATATCGAGATCATTCTCGCGCGCCAGCCCCCAAGTGGCGATGTCCCCGATGGCGGCCGCTGCCTCACCGGTGGAGTCATCGAGTGGAGACGTGATCGACGGTGATCGCACCGAAGTTCGGCCGCGCTGGGACATGCTGGGGTCATGACTGGTGATCAGGTAGCCGCGGCTGTCCGTGCTTTGATCAATCGATACGACCCCGAAGGGCTGCTGGGCATGGGGGCGCCTGAAGACGAATACGACCCCGAGGTGGGTGATCTCACCGCTCTCGTGCGTGGTGGAGAGAAGATCACCGCTGATGCTGTCAGCTCCGTTTGGAACCGATGGTTCGATGATGTCTCCGATTGGTGCACCCGGCAGCCTGAGCAGGTTCGTGAGGTCGCGGCCGCGCTGGAGAGACTTCGTGGTCAACGACGGCGCTCAGATCTTCCCTGATGGCAGACGCATTCTGGAACAGCGGAACGCCGCTGAAATGGACAGCGGGCCGTCTCGACGGTTCTGCCGACGGCGGCGGGCGGTGAGTGGGATCGACCTGACGATCTCGGCGAGACGGCTGAAGCTTCTGACTAGGTCCGCGTGTGTTGTGTAAAGATATTGGTCAATGTCCTATGCGTCCTGGTCGAGAAGATCGATATGCTTCGGCGGACTCGCCGGTCGACCAGCGCTTGGCGCGCTCTGTCGGTGTTTGCGCTAATTTCAGGGAAACGATCTAGGAGATGGAGGCCGTTCATGACGGAGCACGGCGCAAGCGGACCTAGCGGCATCGACGTCACCAGGCCGAGCGTCGCCCGGATGTACGACTACTACTTGGGAGGCAAGGACAACTTCGAGATCGACCGGGAAGCCGTACGCCGGGTCGAGAAGGCCATGCCAGAGGTCCGCCAGCTGGCCCTGGAGAACCGGGCGTTCCTGCGCCGTGCGGTACGCCACATGGCAAGGCAGGGTATTCGGCAGTTCATCGACATCGGGTCCGGCCTGCCCACGGTCGGCAACACGCACGAGATCGCCCAGGAGATCATCCCCGACGCCCGTGTCGTCTACGTCGACAACGACCCCGTCGTGCTGCAACACGGCCGCGCCCTGCTCGCGACCGACGAGAACACCACCGTGGCCGCCGCCGACATGCGACGCCCCGCCGAGGTCCTCGAACACCCGCATACCGTCAAGCTCCTCGACTTCAGCCAGCCGGTAGGCGTCCTGATGATCGCTATGGTGCACTTCCTGACCATGGACGAGCGGGACGCGGTCATGACCCAGCTGCGCGACTCCCTGCCGTCCGGCAGCTATCTCACGATGACCCACGTCACCCGCGACGGTCACCTGGCGGATGCGGTGGCCGCGATCGAGGCTGTTTACGCGGCCACGCCGACGCCGATCTACTTCCGTGAGCACGCGGAGGTCGCACGCTTCTTCGAGGGATTCGAGCTGGTGCCTCCTGGCCTGGTCACCATCGACACCTGGCACCCCGACCCGGACGACCTGGCCCCCGAGGCCACGCGATGGCTCTACGGGGGCGTCGGCCGCAAGCCGTAACCCGTGATCGCGGCATGAGCGCATCACCGTGCTTCCGCCCGGGATTATCTGTCCGGACTTCTAGGCTTACGTGAGCGTTCATGGCTCGGTTAGTGTGAGCCGGTGTGATCACGAGGTGTTCTCTCCCCGTTCGTGGCTAGCCGCCGCGCTCATCGGCGCCGTGCTCAGTACGGCCATCGCCGTCCCGGCCGGCGCAACCTCCTCTCCCGCCAAGGTCACCGATCCCGTACGCCACGTCGATCCGCTGATCGGATCGGCCAACGGCGGCAACACCTACCCCGGCGCCGTCCTGCCGTTCGGGATGATCTCGTGGAGCCCGACCAACACGGCGGGCGACCAGACCAACGCCGCAGGCGCCAACGGCTACTCCTACAACACCCCCCGCGTGAGAGGCTTCGCGCTCACCCACGTCAACGGCGCGGGGTGCCATCCGGGGGCCGCGGGCGACGTCCCGATCATGCCGTTCGCCGGCCCGATCACGTCCTCACCGACCGCGGACACGACAGACGCGATCTACGCGAGCTCCTTCATCCACGACAACGAGAGCGCACGGCCCGGCCGATACACGGTCACGCTGGACTCCGGCGTCAAGACCGACCTCGCGGTCACCACCCGCGCGGGCATGGGCGAGTTCACCTTCCCCAAAGGCTCACCCGCCAGCCTGCTGTTCCGGGTGTCCAACTCGCTCAACGGCAGCGAGAACGCCGAGATCACGATCGACCCCGCCACCCGTACGGTCACCGGCTCGGTGCTGACCGGCGCCTTCTGCGGCCGCCGGGCCAACGGCGGCGTCAACAACCGCAAGAGCTACTACCGGCTGCACTTCGCGGCCTCCTTCGACCGCGCCTTCTCCGGCACCGGCACCTGGGTGAACGGCGACCTGCGCCCCGGCACCACGACGGCCGCCGGAGGTGAGGGCTACGCCACCGGCGCCGACCGCGCCGGCCGCGGCTCCGGCGGGTACGTCACCTTCGCCGACACCGATGTCCGCATGAAGGTCGGCATCTCCTACACCAGCCTCGCGGCGGCCAAGCGGAACCTGACCCAGGAGATCTCGGCGCGGGACGACGTCACGTCCGTGGCCGCCAGGGCCACCCGCGTCTGGAACGAGCGGCTCCGCTCCATCGAGGTGTCCGGCGGCTCCGCGGATCTGCTGACCACCTTCTACACGGCGATGTACCACTCCTACCTGCAGCCCAACGTCACCAGCGATGTCGCGGGCACCTACCTCGGCAGCGACCAGAAGGTCCACGGACTCGCCCACGGACAGCGCGCCCAGTACGGCAACTTCTCCGGCTGGGACCAGTACCGCGCGCACACCCAACTCCTGGCGCTGCTCGAACCACAGGTCGCCGGCGACTACGCCCAATCCCTGTACAACCTGGCGCGGCAGAACGGCGGCGTCTGGGACCGCTGGGTACACATCAACGGCCCCACCCACGTGATGACCGGCGACCCGTCGGCCCCGGCGCTCGCGGGCTTCTACGCGCTCGGCGTACGCAACTTCGACGCACGCGCGGCCTTCGACTCCCTGTTCCAGCAGGCCACCGTGCCGCATCCGTCCGGCCTGTCCGACAAGGGCTGCCCAGGACAATGCGTGGGCCAGCGCCCCAACCTCGCCGAATACCTGCGGCTCGGCTACGCGCCCCAGGACACCTGCCACTGCTGGGGCGGCGCGGCGGAGACACTCGAGGACGCGACCGCCGACTTCGCACTCGCGGACTGGGCGCAACGGCTCGGCCGCGACCGCGAACACGACCTGCTGATGCCCAGGTCCGGCTGGTGGCGCAACACGTTCAACCCGTCGGCCGGCCAGGAGGGCGGCTACCAGCAGGCACGCAAGGCCGACGGCACCTGGCTGTGGCCGTTCTCGCCCACCTCCGACGCCGGATTCGCCCAGGGCACCAGCGCCACCTACACCTGGATGGTCCAGCACGACGTCGCCGGCCTGGCCGCCGCGATGGGCGGCAAGGAGCAGGCGGCCAAGCGGCTCGACACGTTCTTCCACCGCGCCGACGGCACGTGGGCCACCGGCGGCGACGGCTTCCGCTACGACCCGACCAACGAGCCCGGCATCCACGTACCCTGGCTCTACAACGCGCTGGCCCAACCGTGGAAGACCCAGCAGACGGTACGCGCGATGGCCTCCCTCGTGTACAAGACCGGCCCCGGCGGCCTGCCCGGCAACGACGACCTCGGCACCATGTCCGCCTGGTACGTCTTCGCCGCGCTCGGCATGTACCCCCAGACGCCGAGCCGGGCCGACATGCTGCTGTCCAGCCCCATGTTCCCCAAGACGTGGATCAAGCGCGGCAACGGCACGACGATCACGATCAGCGCCCCGCAGGCCGCCCCCGAGGCCGTCTACGTCCAGGACGTGAAGGTCAACGGCAAGACCCACACCCGCTCCTGGCTCCCCGAGTCCCTGCTGAACAAGGGCGGCGACATCATGGTGAACGTCGGCGCCACCCCCAACACCTCGTGGGCGACCGGATCCGGCGACCTCCCCATCGACCACGTCCCCACCGCCGGCACCCCCATGCCGAACCTGCCCGCCGCGTGCCTGCCGTCCGGTTCCTCCTGCGCGCAGAAACTCCAGTACGACGTGGACGGCGTCGCCACCACGAACGCCAAGTCCCAGGGCAACCTGGACGGCAAGGGCTGGAGCTTCCCCGCCGAGCAGCTGCCCGAGCCGGGCCCGCGCACGGTGTCGGGCGGCCCCTACCTGATCCCGGAGACCAAGGGCACGGCAGGCAACTTCCACAGCGTCTTGAATTCTCTGTGGTTCCCTGAAGGAATCAGGCAACTCGGACGGGCGTGGCCTGGCCTGGGCCGTTCCTGTGCTCGATGTGCATGAGCACGGGGGTGGCTTTGGCGTGGTGGAAGCCGGTCCGATGGTGAGAATTCCTTGCATGCCCTGTCCGGTACGGCTGGTGCCGTCCCGGCTTGGGTGCATGGCCCGCCGGACGCTGTCCACCGCCGGTGGGCGGTGGGGCGGGCACCGTGCGCCGGTCGGGCACACGGCTGGACGTCGTCGAGTTGTTTCGTGGGTTGGCTGAGGTGCGGGTGGGCCGTTTCGGGGTGGGGCGGTTTTTGGCTCTGTCGCGTGCTGCCGGTCGGGGGTGCAGGTCGGTTCGGGTGCGGCGGGCGCGGCGGGCCGCCCGGGTGGGTTTGCGAGTTCGGCGG
>NZ_JBEZDU010000051.1:0-35151 GCF_040648495.1 Nonomuraea sp. NPDC049129
AGCACGACGTTGCGGCCCTTGGGACCCAGGGTCACCTTGACCGCGTCGGCCAGCTGGTTCATGCCGCGCTCGAGACCGCGCCGGGCGTCCTCGTCAAACGCGATCATCTTGGCTGCCATAAGGCTAGACCTCCCAGATGCAGGGTGGCTTCAATGGACCGAGCCGACGCCCGCGACGGCATGGGCCTGCATCTCCGTTCGGCAGACCCCATCGTCCCGATCCAGTGTTGGCACTCTCGAACAGAGAGTGCTAACGAACTGTTTAGCACTCTACCCTGCCGAGTGCAAGCTGAGACACCCGCATGCCCAGGTCAGTCAGTACGGCGGGCCCGCCCGGACCCGCCGTAGCCGAGTCGACGAAGGATGAGTGGTGGTTTCGCCCGGACTGCGCTGCCGTGCGACCTGCCGGTACATACCAGCTTCGTGAGTTCAGACCGCTCGCACGGACTCCGCTTGGGGGCCCTTCTGCCCCTGCGTGATCTCGAACTCGACGCGCTGGCCTTGTTCGAGCGAGCGATAGCCATCCATCATGATCGCTGAGTAATGGACGAATACATCCTTGCCACCGTCTACCGCGATGAAGCCGTAGCCCTTGTCCGCGTTGAACCACTTGACGGTGCCCTGCGCCACTTCCGACTCCTCTTACTGGGCTCATAGATCCCGCCCATTCCTACGCGAGACCCTCAATCGCCTGACATATGGAGAAATCACCAGACGATCGCCCTCGACCATACCTGTGGCACAGCGTTTGGCAACAGAGTCAATCAACAAATTACGCATTTCATCGGCGAGTGAGTCGTTCAACGTTGAATTGTCGGAAAAAACAGAAGGCGCCCCAGATGGGAGCGCCTTCTGAAGTGAGCGGGTGACTACCCTCCGGCGACCGCCGGGATGATGGAGATCTGCGCGCCTTCGGGGGCGGCCGTGTCAAGTCCGTCGACAAAACGGACATCCTCTTCGCCAACATAAACGTTGACAAAACGACGAATCTTGCCCGATTCATCCAGAATTCTCGCGCCGATCCCCGGGTAGTCGGAGTCGAGCTTCGCCAGCACGTCACGGAGAGTCGCGCCCTCCCCACTCACTTCCGCGTTACCACCGGTGTAGGTGCGCAGAATGGTGGGAATCCGCACAGAAACGCTCATGATTAACTTGCCTTTCCTGGTTGTCAGACAGCCGCGCGGAACGCGTCGAGCGAGGGCCGGATCACTGCCGTGGGCTGGGCGTCGTCGGCGACGGCGTCGAGCGTCTTGAGCCCGTCGCCGGTGTTGAGCACCACGGTCTCGGCCTCCGGGTCGAGCTGCCCGGTCTCGACGAGCTTCTTCAGCACTCCCACGGTGACGCCGCCGGCCGTCTCGGCGAAGATGCCCTCCGTAGAGGCCAGCAGCTTGATGGCGGCGACGATCTCGGGGTCCGTGACGTCCTCCACCGCCCCGCCGGTGCGGCGGGCGATGTCGAGCACGTACGGGCCGTCGGCGGGGTTGCCGATGGCCAGCGACTTGGCGATGGTGTCGGGCTTGACCGGCTGAACCACGTCGTGGCCGGCCTTGTACGCGGTCGACACGGGAGAGCAGCCCTTGGCCTGCGCGGCGAAGATCTTGTAAGGCCGGTCCTCGACCAGGCCGAGCGCGATCAGCTCCTTGAAGCCCTTGTCGATCTTGGTGAGCTGGGAGCCGGAGGCCACCGGGATGATGATCTGCTCGGGCAGCCGCCAGCCGAGCTGCTCGGCGATCTCGTAGGCGAGCGTCTTGGAGCCTTCGGCGTAGTAGGGCCGCAGGTTGACGTTGACGAAGCCCCACTTGTCGCCCAGCGGGTCGCCGATGAGCTCGGAGCAGAACCGGTTGACCTCGTCGTAGGAGCCCTCGATGGCGACCAGCCGGCCGCCGAACACGCGAGCCATGGCGATCTTGGCCTGCTCCAGCCCGGCGGGGATGAACACGCACGCGTCGAGCCCGGCCCTTGCGGCGGCGGCCGTGACCGCGCCCGCGAGGTTGCCGGTAGAGGAGCAGGAAAGGGTGTGGAACCCGAAGTTACGCGCCGCCTCGACGGCGATGGCCACCACCCGGTCCTTGAAGGAGTGGGTGGGATTGCCCGAGTCGTCCTTGACGTACAGGGACTTGATGCCCAGCGCGCGGCCGAGGTTGCCGGCCTTGACGAGCTTGGTCCAGCCGGGGTTCATGTTCGGCTTGGTGGCGACGTCGACGGGCACGGGGAGCAGTGAGCGGTAGCGCCAGATGTTGGCGGGGCCGGACTCGATGTCCTTCCGGGTGACGTCACCGAAGGAGTAGGCCGCTTCGAGCGGCCCGAAACACTCCAGGCAGGCGAAGCTGGGACCGAGTTCGTAACGGGTGCCGCACTCGCGGCAGGAGAGAGCGACAGCGGGTCCGAAGTCGTGCGACATGAAGCGAGGCCTTCCCTCATCTTCGCCTGCGGCCACCTTGACCACAGACCGGAATTGGCACCTTGTCCCGGTCGGCCTCGCCCTGTCGCGAGTCTGAATCCGGGAGGGTTGCCGGGGCTTCGCAGGGCCGGTCCCTCCACCCCTCTGGATGAGCAATATTCAGTTGTCTGAGCTGACTCTACCTGGCCAGGCGCGTCAAGCCACCAACCGTCTCACGAAGCGAGACGTACAGTCTCAGCGGTAATCTTCCCCCAGCACGCCCTGCACGTACTTGCGCGCCTGGTGGATGCGGGATTTCGCGGTGCCGAGCGGGATGCCGAGCTGCTCGGCGACCTCGTTGTAGTCGAGCTGCACGATGTCGCGCAGCACCAGGGCCTGGGCCAGGTCGGGCTTGCTGGCCTCCAGCGACTCCATCGCGTCGAGCAGGTCGAGCCGCGACCCGGCGATCACGCTGACCCGCCGCGCGTCGGGCTTCTGCATGGGGAGCTCGTCGGAGGTCTGCTCGGCCGAGCGGCGCTTCAGCGTGCGGTAGGTCGTACGGGCGCAGTTGGCCGTCACGATGTGCAGCCAGGTGCTGAACCTGGCCCGCCCCTCGAAGCGCCCGATGTTGCGCGCCACGGCCAGCAAAGTGTCCTGGGAGGCCTCTTCCGCATCCTGGTGATAGGGCAGGATTCGGGCGCAATGGCGCAGAACATCGGGTTCGATCCGCCTCAGGAGCTCGCCCAGTGCGCGATGATCTCCGGCAGCGGCGGAGCGGGCGAGTTCCTCGGTTAGGTCATCAAGCGCCATAGCTGGGATCCTATGGTCGGAGGGAGCTTTAATGAACAGCGTCCTGGTCGCCTCTAACAGAGGACCCGTCTCGTTCACCGTCTCGGACGACGGTGTGCTGACGATGAAGCGCGGCGGTGGCGGCCTGGTGTCCGGACTCTCCGGGGTCCTGAAGGACGACGGCGTGCTGTGGGTCTGTGCTGCTTTGACCGATGGTGACCGCGGTGCCGTACGCCAGGCGCCCGGCGGCCGGCTCGACCAGGCCGGCTACGACACCGGCGCGCTGCGGATGCTCGACATCCCGCCGGCCACCTTCCATCGCGCCTACAACGCCGTGGCCAACTCCACGCTGTGGTTCGTCAACCACCTGCTCTACGACATTCCCAACGCGCCGCTGTTCGGCACCAGGTTCGAGCGCGAGTGGGAGTCCTACCGCGACTACAACGGCGCGTTCGCGCTGGCGCTGGCCGAGGAGGCCGGGCACGAGGCCCGCGTGATGGTCCAGGACTACCACCTCACGCTGACCCCGGCGATGCTCCGCGCCGAGCGGCCCGACCTGCGCATCGCGCACTTCAGCCACACGCCGTGGGCGCCTCCCGAATACTTCTCGCTGCTGCCCGACGACGTCGCGCGCGAGGTGCTCGAAGGCATCCTGGGCGCCGACCACGCCGGCTTCCTCACCGAACGCTGGGCGGGGGCGTTCATGGACTGCTGCCGCGCCCTGCTCGGCGCGGAGGTCGACCGGGCCGGCCGTACGGTCACCCACGAGGGCAGGACCACCCGCATCGGCGTGCACGGCCTCGGCGTCGACGGCGAGGCGCTGTGGGCACGGGCCCACGAGCCCGACGTCGAGTCCAACATCGCCGCGATCAAGGAGCAGGTCGGCGACCGCCGGCTGATCGTCCGCATCGACCGCACCGAGCTGTCCAAGAACATCGTCCGCGGGCTGGTGGCCTACCGGGAGTTCCTGCTCGCCCATCCGGAGTGGCACGGCCGGGTGGTGCATCTGGCGTTCGCCTATCCCAGCCGGCACGATCTGCCCGAATACCGCGAATACACCGCCTCGGTGCAGCGCTGCGCCCAGGAGATCGAGGACGAGTTCGGCACCGAGGACTGGGATCCGCTGATACTCAACGTCAACGACGACTACCCGCGCTCGCTGGCCGCCTACCGGCTGGCCGACGTGCTGCTGGTCAACCCGATCCGCGACGGCATGAACCTGGTGGCCAAGGAGGGCCCGATCCTGTCGTCGCGCGCCGCGCTGGTGCTCTCGCGCGAGGCGGGCGCGGCGGCCGAGCTGGGCCCGCACGCGCTCCTGGTCAACCCCTACGACGTGAGCGGCACGGCCGTGGCGCTGCACGACGCGCTGGTCATGCCCGAGGAGGAGCGCATGAACCGCCGCGATCGGCTGGAGGCGGCGGCCACCGCCCTCCCGCCGCAGAAGTGGTTCGCCGCCCAGCTGGACGCGCTGGCCTAGCATGTCGGCGATCTCAGAGAGCACCCGGCTGACCAGGGACCGGCCGACCTGGCTGATCTACCTGATCCTCGGTACGTTCGCCACGTTCATCTACGGCCTGAGCGCGGCCCTGCCGCTCCTCCGCCTCCAGCAGCGCACCTCCGGCACGGTCGCCGGCCTGCACGGCACCGCGATGGCCGTGGGCACGATCCTGGCCGGCCTCTCCCTCCCGCTCCTCACCAGGCGCTACGGCAGGCGGACCACCACCTGGATCGGCCTGGCCGGGATGAACGCGGGCGTGCTCCTGATCGTGCTGTTCTCCGCGCTGCCCCTGACGCTGCTCGGCTATGGCGTGGCCGGCGGCTTCGGCTCGATCGCCCTCTACAGCGCCATGGCCGCACTCAGCGAGCACCACGGGCCGGCCGGCCCGGCCGCGCTGAGCGAGGCGAACGCCGTCGGCGTCGTGGCGGGCGTGGCGGCGACCTTCCTGCTCAGCGCGGTCGCGCAGACCGCACTCGGCTGGCGGGCCGCGCTGCTCCTCACCCCCGCGCTCACCGCGCTGCTGGTCGTGACGATGGCGCGGGTCTGGCCCCCGGCAACGACCTCGGCGGCCCTGCTTGTCGGCGAACGGTCGACGCCGCCCGGGTGGCGCTTTTTCGTGGCGGGCGGCGTGCTGTGCTGCTGCGTGGCGCTGGAGTTCTCGTTCAACTTATGGGCCGCCGAACTGTTCGCCGCGCGCACCGGCCTGAGCGCGGCCGCGGCGGCCACCGGGCTGACCGCGTTCCTGGCCGGGCTGGCGGCGGGCCGGTTCGCCGGCGCGTACCTGGCCTTACGCCTGCCACCCGCGCGGCTCTTCCTGGGCGCGCTGGCGGTCACCGCGGTGGGCTGGCTGCTCTTCTGGCTGAGCACCTGGCCCGTCCTGTCCTACGCGGGTCTCGCGCTCAGCGGGCTCGGCGCGTCCCTGCACTTCCCGCTCGCGCTGGCCGCGCTGATCACGCACGCGGGCGACCGGCCCGACCGGGCCGGCGCGGCCGCGCCGATCTGGGCCGGGTCCGCGATGGCCCTCGGCCCACTCGCGCTCGGCGCGCTCGCCGACGGCTTCGGCACCTGGAACGCGTTCCTGCTGGTCCCCGTCCTCATCGGGCTGGCCGCCGGCGGTGTGCTCATCGCCAGGCCACGCGCCTGAGCGCTTATCGCCAGGTCGCGTGCTTGAGTACGCCGGGCAGGCCGGGGGTGTTCCATGAGTCGACGACGAGGACGCCGCTCTTGGGCAGGTACCACTCCCGCTGGACGAAGGCGGCCCGCGCCTTGCCCGTCCCAGTGACGCAGGTGCCCTTCCACGCGCGGTAGTACGCCTTGTGGCCGGGCCCGACCTGGCGCAGCCCCTTGGCCGCCGAGCCGTTGAACGTCTGGCTCCACTTGCGGTTGAGCGGGCAGGGCTCCACGTCGGTCGCCGAGTAGAAAGGCCGGTCGGGCGTGTACGGATTGAGCTCGTGACCCACCTTGATGGCCGCGGGCCCGAGCACCCAGAAGCCGCGGCACTCCGGCGTGAAGTACTCCCCTTTGGGCTTGGCGCACTTGCCGGTGACGACATGGATCCAGTCGCCCTTGCCGTACACCTTCCATGAGCTCGGAAGGGACAGCGTCAGCCCTTGGCGCAGCTTGAGCGGATGGTTCGCGGTGCTCGCCGAGGCAGGGGCGGCCGGGACGAGGAGGGCGGCGGCCACGGACAGGCCCGCCACGGCGAGGTATCTCTTCGACATCCCGCGACCGTACCGGCGCGCGCTTGCACGCGGGTTGCGTACTTGTAGGCGAGTTAGCGCGAATTAGTGCCCCTTGAAAGCCGACGCGAGCTCCCGCAGCAGGGCCACCACGCCATCGGGGCCGTCCACCACGATGTCGGCCCGCTCGGCCAGCGCGGTCACCTCGGCCGAGCCGCTGCACACGTTCACCCCCGGCAACCCTGAGTTCCTGACCGCGTCGAAGGCCGCCAGATCGCCCAGGTCGTCGCCGACGAACATGACCGACCTGGCCGCCCGCTCGGCCAGGAACAGGCCGAGCGCGTGCCCTTTGTCCATGCCCGGCGGCCGCAGTTCGAGCACCAGCCGGCCGGGCTCGACGACCAGCCCGTGCTTCTTCGCCAGTGCGGCCAGCGGCTCACGCAGGGCCTCCAGCGTGCCCTCGGGGTCGGCGCTGCGCCGGGTGTGCACGGCGACCGCCCGGCCCTTGTCCTCGATCGCCACGCCTTTCACGCCGAGGGAGACGAGCAGCAGTTGCAGCTCGGCCTCGGCCTCGAGCACGCCGGGCGGGGGCGGCGGCGCCGAGACCCGGCCGTCCTCCCAGCGCTCGAACCCGTAATGCCCCAGCACCACCAGGCCGGGCACGTCGGCCAACCCGGGCGCGTCGGTCCGGCCGGACGCGTCGGTTGAGCCCGGCGCGTCAGCCAGGCCGGACCCGAGCCGCAGAGCCGTGGCCACCGGCCGGCCGGTCACGATCGCCACCGCATTGACGTACCTGCCCAGCTCGGCGAGTACGGGCGGCGCTTCCGGATGAATCCTGGCGGAGGCGGGATCGGCCACGATCGGCGCGAGGGTGCCGTCGAAGTCGAGCCCGATCACGGCTCCCGCCGGATCCTTCAGGATCGCTTCCATACCGGGTGATCCCGTTTGTCTGATGTTCTTCACGCGCCTGCCTTACCCAGCAGGTCAGGGGCGCATGCCAAACCGTCTGGCGGCGCGCTCGCGCTGGCGCGTGGAACGCAGCCGGCGCAGCCGTTTGACCAGCATCGGATCCTGCTGGAGCGCCTCCGGCCGATCGATCAGCTCACCGAGAAGCTGGTAGTAGCGGGTGGCGGAGAACCCGAAGGTCTCCTTGATGGCCTGCTCCTTCGCACCCGCGTAACGCCGCCATTGGCGTTCGAAGGCGAGGAGTTCGAGATCGCGGTCGGAGAGGGGTCGTCTGGACGGTTCCTGGGCAGCACTGTCACCGCTGACCGGCGCAGTGTCCATGGTGTCCTCCTCGGAAGGGCGCGCGACGATCACATCGTGGGCACGCGGGCCCGTGCCAATCGTAATGTGCGGAGTGCGGGTGTTCACGGCGGATTGAGAGACGTACAGTCACCAAATGTGACCTCAGTCATCACACTTCTCACCGACTACGGACTCGAAGATGGCTATGTGGCCGCCTGTCATGGAGTGATAGCCGGGATCGCCCCCGAGGCCAGGGTGATCGACGTGTGCCACCTGATCCCCTCGGGCGATGTACGGCGCGGCGCCGCCATACTCTCCCAAACCATCCCCTATCTCCCGAAGGGCGTACACATCGGGGCGGTCGACCCCGGCGCGGGCGGAGCCAGGCGGGCGGTCGCCGTGGAGGCGGGCGGGCGGGTGTTCATCGGCCCCGACAACGGGCTCCTGTCGTGGGCCATGCACGCCAGCGGCGGGGCGGAGGCGGCCTACGAGATCAGCAACGCCGACTACTTCCTGCATCCGGTCTCGCCGACCTTCCACGGGCGGGACGTGTTCTCGCCGGTGGCCGGGCGGCTGTGCGGCGGGCTCAAACCGGCCGAGCTGGGACCCGAGGTTCCGCTCTCGCGGCTGGTTTCGCTGCCGGAGCCGACCTCGAAGCTCCGCGAGGGGTGCGTCGAGGGTGAGGTGGTTTCGGTCGACCGCTATGGCAACACCCAGCTGTCGATCGCGGCGGGCGACCTGGCGGCGCTGGGCGTGCGGATCGGGGACACGCTCGGGGTCTGGCTGGGGCGCAGGCAGTTGGCGCTGCCGTACCGGGAGACGTTCGCGGCGGTGCCGCCGGGCGAGCTGGTGGCCTTCGCGGACTCGGCCGGGCTGATCGCCATAGCCGTCAACTCGGGCGACGCGGCCCAGCGCCTCGGCCTGCCACCGGGCGCCCACGTGCGGCTCTCGCCCTCGCCCTGACCAGGCCCATGTGCGGCTCTCGCCCGCTCCGCGAGACGAAAGCCGCCAAAAGGAAATTACACCGCGTATCGGTCTGTTTACCGAAGCGTCAGATTGGACCGTCGATCGCGTGTCAGAATGCACGGGCATCGGGCGACCCCTCCCCTGCCCGCGAGGTGCACGTGTTCCCTTTGTCTGTTGTGCTGCTCTCACTGCTGTCCGCGGCCCTGCCGTCGTCGGAGCCACCCGTGCCGGAGCGCTGGCACGCGTGGCCGGTGGCCAGGGTGTTCCCGAGCTCCGTACCCGGCACCAGCCCCTCCGGGGCCCGCGTGACCTATGTCCTGGCCGGCGTCGCCCCGGAGTCGCCGTGCCGGGTGGCCTTCCAGCCCGGGGTCGCGCGGCTGCTGCGCGGGTGCGTCACGGCCTTACGCGCCACGTACGCGGACAGCACGCAGACGTTCGTGGCGACGGTCGGCATCGCCGTACTGACCGGCCCTGACGCCCTCCGGCCTCTTGACCGCCTGACGGACGACCTCCCGCTGACACTCGCGGGCCGCCTGCCGACCGGGTCACCAGAGTCCGGCACCGGCTGTATGTCCGGCGGGCCGCGAGCGACCGCCACCGGCCGTCCCGACGGGCCCTCAGGGGCCGGTACCGGCGGTCCGCCCGACGGCACGCCAGACACCGGCGCCGACCGTCCGCCCGACGGCACGCCAGACACCGGCGCGGGCCGTCCGCTCGGCAGATCGCGAGCGACCGGCACCGGCCAGCTGCCTGGGGCGGCCACCGGACGCTTGCCGGGAATCGGGCCCGAGACCGGTACCGGACGTCTGTCCGGCGAGGCGCCAGAGACCGACACCGACCAACTGCCAGACCCGGCCACCGGACGCTTGCCGAGAGTCGGGGCAGAGACCGGCACTGACCGGCTGCCGGACTCGGCCACCGGACGCTTGCCCGGAATCGGGCCCGAGACCGGTACCGGGCGCTTGGCGGGCCTGGGGTCGGGTGCCGGCCGGGGTGATGGGCTGGGTGACCGGTCCGGGACCATCGCGGGGCGGCTGCCGACCGTGCGGCCGGTGGCCTTTCCCGGTGGGCCGGCCGAGCGGTTCGGCGAGTCGCAGTACGTCACCGGCGCGCTGATCTCGTCGAACGACGCCTACGTCGTGGCGACGGCAGCCGGGTACGCGGACGGCCGGCCGTACCAGCCGGGCGAGCTCGTCGCCAGACGCCTCGGTGACACCGCCCGCCGGCTGGCCACGGCCCTGTACGGAAGTCTGACCAGATGATCAGGCCCCTGGCCGGCTCGCTGGCGGTGGGCCTGCTGATGGCCGGGCCCCTGGCGGCGGGGGTCCTGGTGGCCGGGGCGGGACCGAGCGCCTCGGATGACGTGGGCTCGGCGGCCCGCGCCGGACAGTGGCAGCTCGCCACCCTGCGCCTGCCGGAGGCGTGGAAGCTGAGCCGGGGCGCCGGCGTGCTGGTCGCCGTACTGGACACCGGTGTGAACGCCCGCCACCCCGACCTGGCCGGCGCGGTGGTCGCCGGGCCCGACCTGACCGGCGACGCCGGCGAACCGGCCCTGTGGGGCCACCACGGCACCGCCATGGCCAGCCTCATCGCCGGCCACGGCCACAGCGCCCCGACAGTGAACAGCCTGACAGCGAACGGCGGGACAGCACGCATCCCCGCACCACACAGGGCCGCAGTAGGCATCCCTGCGGTGGGCGACCACGGAACAAGGGCTCCCGCAGCAAGCGGGACGGCGATTGGCAAAGTATCGACCGGCACCGAGGGCGGCGGTTACGCGGACAGCGGTGTCATCGGGGTCGCGCCCGCCGCCCGCGTCCTGTCCGTCAGGGTCACGCTGGAGAACGGCGACCCGCTCCGCCAGAAGCAGCACGCCGGCGGCCGCGACGCCCTCGCCAAAGGCATTCGCTACGCGGTCGACCACGGCGCCGACGTCATCAGCATGTCGCTCGGCGGCGGTAGCGGCTCCTGGGAGGGCTCGGCCGCCGAGGAGGAGGCCGTCCAGTACGCCATCAGCCGCGGTGCCGTCCTGGTGGCCTCGTCCGGCAACGACGGCGACACGACCAACAAGAAGAACTTCCCCGCCGCCTACCCCGGCGTGATCGCCGTGGGCGCGGTCGACCGGCGGCTGGAGGTGGCGCCGTTCTCCAACCGCCAGGACTACCTTTCGGTGGTCGCGCCGGGGACCGGCATCGTGACCGCCGACGGCGCCGACTCGTACGTGGTGGGCGACGGGACGAGCTCGGCCGCGGCCATGGTGGCGGGCATCGCCGCGCTGATCAAGGCGATGTACCCCGACCTTTCGCCGTACCACGTGCGGACGGCCATCGAGCAGGGCGCCAGGCGGCGGCCCGCCGACGGCTACAACCGCTCGTACGGGCACGGGGTGGCCAACGCGCTGCTCGCCCTGCGCGCGGCCGACCGCCTGGCGAGGCCCGCCGCCGCGTCCGCCGGGGCCGGTGTGGGGACCGGTGGCTACTTCGGCGACGGCCCGGTTTCCCGCCCGCCGGCGTCCCAGGCGCCGTCGTCGCGGCTGCCGGTGGTGCTCGGCATGGTGCTGCTGACGGCGGTCATGTCGGGCCGGGTGCTCGTCCGGCACCGGTGGCGCGGGAGGGATGTAACCTAGCAAGCGCTTGTGTGATACTCCTCCCTATGAGCCTTGCGATCGACGGCTGGTTCGTCATCGAGGACGCCGGCACCCACCTGATCGGCACCCGGTGCGCGGCGTGCGGCACGGTCTGCTTCCCGCCGCAGCGCGGGTTCTGCCGCAACCCGCACTGCGACGGGGAGTCCATGGAGGAGACCAGGCTGCCGAGCCGCGGCCGCGTCTGGTCGTACACGAGCGCCGCCTACCCGCCGCCCGAGCCGTTCGTGGCCGCCGAGCCGTACACGCCCGTGACGCTGGCGGCGGTGGAACTGACCGGCGCGGGCATCGTGGTGCTGGGGCAGGTCAAGGACCTCACGGCGGACGAGCTGGAGGTCGGCATGGAGGTCGAGCTCACCCACGGCCCGCTGGCCGACGGACCCCTGGTGTGGATGTGGGGGCGCGCGTCGTGAGCGTCGTGGTGCTCGGTACGGGCATGCACCCGTGGGGCAAGCAGGGCAAACCGTTCGCGGAGTACGGCGTGGCGGCGGCCCGGGAGGCGCTGCGGGACGCCGGGATCGCCTGGACCGACGTCCAGTTCCTGGTGGGCGCCGACACGATCAGGAACGGCTATCCGGGGTTCGTCGCCGGATCCACCTACGCCCAGGCCCTCGGCTGGTCCGGCGCCCGCATCGCCTCGTGCTACGCGGCGTGCGCGTCGGGGGCACAGGCGATCGACATCGCGCGCATGCGGATCATGGCGGGGCTCTGTGACGTGGCGCTGGTGGTGGGCGCGGACGCCACACCCAAGGGCTTCTTCAAGCCGGTCGGCGGCGACCGTCCGGACGACCCCGACTGGCTGCGGTTCCGGCTGCTCGGTGCCACAAATCCCGCATATTTCGGGCTTTATGCCCGTAGACGGCTGGCCCTGTACGGCGAGACCACCGACGACTTCGCCGCCGTCAAGGTCAAGAACTCCCTGGCCGGTTCGCTGAACCCGATGGCCCGCTACCGCAAGGTCGTCACGGCCGAGGAGGTCCTGGCCTCGCCCATGGTGGCCGACCCCTTGCGCCTCATGGACATCTGCGCGACCTCGGACGGCGGTGCCGCGCTGGTGCTGGCCTCGCCGGAGTACGCCCGCCGGCTGGGCGTGGCCGACCCGGTGCGCATCGCCGCCGTCTCGACGGTGACGCCCACGTTCCCCAACACGGTCCTGGAGCTGCCGAACTTCGCGACCGACTCGTCCGCCGCCGTACCCCCTCCGGAACGCCCCTTCAGGGCCGCCATCGCGCACGCCGCCTACGAGGAGGCGGGCGTCGGACCGGGCGACGTCTCGTTCGCCGAGGTGTACGACCTGTCCACGGCCCTCGAACTGGACTGGATCGAGGACGTGGGTCTCTGCCCGCCAGGCGAGGCCGGCAAGCTGCTGCGGGCGGGCGACACCGCGCTCGGCGGGCGCGTACCGGTGAACCCGTCGGGCGGGCTCGCCTCGTTCGGCGAGGCCATCCCCGCCCAGGCCATCGCCCAGGTCTGCGAGCTTACGCGGCAGTTGCGCGGCCGGGCGGGCGAGCGCCAGGTCGAGGGCGCCAGGGTCGGCCTGGCCGCCAACCAGGGCCTGTTCGGCCACGGCTCGGCCGTCATAGCCACCCGCTGACCCAGCCTGCCGTACAACCGCCAAGGCCCTCCGCGGGAAGCTCCCGCAGAGGGCCTTGGCATCGGCGGTCAGCCGACGTGAACCACGTCGTGCGTCTCGGCGAAGTGACAGGCGCTCTCGTGGCCCGTCCCCGGCCGGATCTGCAGCAGCGGCTCCTCCTCCGCACAGATCTCCTGCGCCTTCCAGCAGCGGGTGCGGAAGCGGCAGCCCGACGGCGGGTTGGCGGGCGACGGCGGGTCGCCCTGCAGGATGATCCGCTCACGCTGCTCACGGCCCTCGGGGTCGGGGACCGGCACGGCCGACAGCAGCGCCTGCGTGTACGGATGGGCGGGCTTGTCGTAGATCTCGGTGTCCTTACCGAGCTCGACCACCTTGCCCAGGTACATCACCGCGACCCGGTCGGAGATGTGGCGCACCACCGACAGGTCGTGGGCGATGAAGATGTACGCCAGGTCGAACTCGTTCTGCAGCCGCTCCAGCAGGTTGATGACCTGGGCCTGGATCGACACGTCGAGCGCGGAGACCGGCTCGTCGCAGACGATGATCTCCGGCTGGAGCGCCAGACCGCGGGCGATGCCGATGCGCTGACGCTGCCCGCCCGAGAACTGGTGCGGGTAGCGGTTGATGTGGTCGGGGTTGAGCCCCACGACCTCCAGCAGCTCCTGCACCTTGCGGCGGCGGTCGCCCTTGGGGGCGACCTCGGTGTGGATGTCGAACGGCTCGCCGATGATGTCGCCGACGGTCATCCGGGGATTCAGGGAGGTGTACGGATCCTGCATCACCATCTGGATGTTGCGCCGCATCCGCTTGAGCTCGCCACCCCTGGCCTTGGCGATGTCCCGGCCCTTGATCTTCACCGAGCCGGAGGTCGGCCGCTCCAGCGCCATCAGCACCTTGGCCAGCGTGGACTTGCCACAGCCCGACTCGCCGACGATGCCCAGCGTCTCACCCTTGTCGAGGTCGAACGAAACACCGTCCACGGCCTTGATCGCGCCGATCTGCCGCTTGAGGACGATGCCCTGGGTCAGGGGGAAATGCTTGACGAGGTCGCGGACTTCGAGAATGCGCTCACCCTTGGTCGCCATCGAGGACCTCCCTCCAGTAGTGGCAGGCGCTGCTGCGCGTGCCGCTGATCTCGTAGAGCGGGGGGTTGTCCGTCACGCAGTTGTCCTGGCGATACGGGCACCGCGGGTGGAAGGCGCAGCCGGTCGGCATGTCGAGCAGGTTGGGCGGCAGGCCCTTGATCGCGTACAGGTCCTGACCCTTTTGGTCGACCCTGGGAATCGACTCCAGCAGCCCCTTGGTGTAGGGGTGGGCCGGGCTCGCGTAGATGTCGTGCACGAGGGCGTTCTCGACGATCCGCCCGCCGTACATGACCGCGATCTTGTCGGCGACGTCGGCGACGACGCCGAGGTCGTGCGTGATCAGGATCATGCCCATGTTGCTCTCTCGCTGGAGTTCGGCGAGCAGCTCCATGATCTGGGCCTGAACCGTCACGTCGAGCGCGGTGGTCGGCTCGTCCGCGATCAGCACCTCGGGGTCCAGCGCGATCGACATGGCGATCATGATGCGCTGGCGCATACCCCCGGAGAACTGGTGCGGGTAGTCGTTCACCCGCTGCTTGGCGGCCGGGATCCGGACCCTGTCCATGAGCTCGATGGACTTCTTCACGGCATCGCGCTTGGACATGCCGCGATGCACCCGGAACATCTCGCTGATCTGCCAGCCCACGGTGAAGACCGGGTTGAGCGCGGACAGCGCGTCCTGGAACACCATGGCGATCCGCTGACCGCGCACCTGGGTGCGCGCCTCGTCCGACAGCTTCAGCAGGTCGGTGCCGTGGAAGCGGATCTCTCCCTTGGGGATGCGGGCCGGCGGCATGTCGAGGATGCCCATGATCGCCTGGGCGGTCACCGACTTGCCGGAGCCCGACTCACCCAGCACGGCGAGGGTCTCCCCGGGGCTGAGCGAGTAGCTGACCCCGTTGACCGCACGCACGATTCCCGGGCGGGTGTGGAACTCCACGTGCAGGTCCTCGATGGCGAGCAGCGGTTCGTTACCCAGCCCTCCCTCGGCGGGCAACGTGTCCGTTGTTGCCTTTCTCACTTGAACCCCCCTCCTACCTGAGCTTCGGGTCGAGGGCGTCGCGCACCGCGTCGCCCAGCATGATGAACGCGAGCACCGTGATGCTCAGGAACAGCGCCGGGAAGAACAGCGGCAGCGGCGCCTCCAGGAACCGGTTGCGAGCATCGGCGATCATCAGACCCCAGGAGATGTTCGGGGACTGGATCCCGACTCCCAGGAACGACAGCGCCGCCTCCGCCGCGATGAACCCGCCGAGGTTGATCGTCGAGACGACGATCACCGGGGCGAGCGCGTTCGGCAGCAGGTGCTTGAACATGATCCGGCTCTGTCCGGCACCCAGCGCACGCGCCGCGAGCACGAAGTCCTGGCTCCTGGCGGTCATCACCGCCGCCCGCATGATGCGGAACGTCATCGGCCAGGACAGCACCGCCAGCGCGATGACCACGATCCAGATGCCCAGGTCGACGTCCCGGAAAGTGGCCGTGATGAGCAGCGAACCGAGGATCCACGGAATCGCGAAGAAGACCTCCGTGATCCTGGAGGACACCGTGTCGATGGCTCCGCCGCGAGCGCCCGCGAGCAGGCCGAGCAGACCACCGACGACCGCCGTGACGATCATGGTGGTGATGCCGATGACGATCGAGTTGCGCGCGCCATAGATCGTCCTGGCGTACACGTCGCAGCCGAGGTTGTCCTTGCCGAAGATGTGGCCCGCGCTCGGTCCCTGCCGCGCCGTGGCCAGTTCGCAGGTCTTGGGATCGAACGGGTTGATCGAGGCGAACAGCGACGGCCAGATCGACATGACCAGCAGGATCAGGATGATCCCGACCGAGACGATGAACATCGGCCTGCGCCGCAGGTCGTAGAGCGCGTCGCTCCACAGGCTCGCGGGCTTGTCCTGCCGCTTGGGCTTGGCCTGAGGAGGTGGCGCGGTCACGGTCTGCACAGGTCCTAGCTGTGGGTCATTACTCATAGCGGATCCTCGGGTCGAGCACGGCGTACAGCAGGTCGACAAGCAGGTTCGCCAAGATGTAGACCAGCACCAGAATCGTCACGATACCTACGACAATGGGTTGCTCCCTCAGATATACACCCTGGTAGATCTGAAGGCCGATGCCCGGGATGTTGAAGATGGTCTCGGTGATCACCGCACCTCCCATGAGCGTGCCGACGTCGGCGCCCAGGTAGGTGACCAGCGGGATCAGCGCGTTGCGCAGCCCGTGCCGGCCGATGACTCTTCGTCTCGGCATTCCCTTGGCAGTCGCTGTTCGTATGTAGTCGGATCTCAGCGTCTCCACCAGGCTCGTCCTTGTGAGCCGGGTGAGGTACGCGATCCCCGACCCCGCCAGGACGAATCCGGGCAGCAAGTACGCCTTGAACCCCGCGGTGATGCCCGCGATCGGGAAGATCTCGAATCCCACCTGCTGCTTGAGCCACACGCCCAGCCACAACTGGAGCACGAAGCCGGTCACCAGCGGCGGAACGGAGATGAGCAGCAGCGTCGAGGCGAGGATCATGGTGTCGATCGCCCGGCCGCGGCGCAGCGCGGCCCACAGACCGAGCAGGATGCCGGCGATCGCCTCCATGATGAGGGCGACGAGCGCCAGGTTCAGGGTGACCTGGAACTTTCCGGCCATCAGTTGGGTCACGGGCACTCCGGCGAAGGTCTTGCCGAAGTCGCCGTGCAGGAAGATGTTGCTGATGTAGTACCAGTACTGCAGCAGCAGCGGATCATTGAGGTGATACTGATCCCGCAGGATCAGCACGATGTTGGGATCTTGCCTCTTCTCGCCGGCCAGCGCCGCGATGGGGTCGCCAGGAAGCGCGAAGACGATGGCGAAGATGAAGAGGGTGGCGCCCAGCAGGACTGGTATCGCCTGGATCAGGCGCCGGATAACGTAACGGCCCATTCAAGCCTCCCGTACATGCCAAGAAGGCAGTCGCCGGGACCTGGGGTTCTCACGGCCCCAATGACTGCCTTCGTGGCGGGCTCTCGAGGAGCGGGCGACTAGGCGCCCGCCCCCGCGAACAGCGTCAGGCCTTCTCGACGTCGGCCCACTCAACCTGGTTGAGCAGGTTGATCTTGACGTTCTTGACCTTGGTCGAGTATCCCGAGTTGTTACGGTAGAAGTACACAGGGATGTACGGAAGGTCCTTGATGAGGATGTCGTCCGCCTGCTGGTAGAACTTCAGCCCCTCTTCGGGAGTCGCCGCCTGGTCGCCCTTGGCGACCGTCTCGTCGAACTCCTTGTTGGAGTAGCCCGCGTAGTTCGAACCGGTCTTGATGGCGCCGGTCGAGAAGATCGGCGTCAGGTAGTTCTCGGCGGACGGGTAGTCGATCGCCCAGCCCATCCGGAACATGCCCTTGTATTCCTTCTTGTCGAGGGCGTCAAGGATGCTCGCGAACTTCTCGAACGGCTTGACCGTCACCTCGACGCCGAGGTTGGCGCGGAGGTTGTTGGCCGCGGCCTCGATCCACTCCTTGTGGCCACCGTCGGCGTTGTAGCCGAGCTCCAGCTTCGCCGGACCATTGGCCGCCTTGTACTGCTCCTTGGCCTTGGTCGGGTTGTACTGGCAGGCCTGGCAGGCGCCCTGGCGGTAACCGTCGATGGCCGGGTTGATGAAGTCGTCAGCCGGCGAACGCGTGCCGGAGAAGACCGTCTCGGCGATGGTCTTCCTGTCGATGGCCATCGAGATGGCCTCGCGCATCTTGACGTCCTTGTACTCGTCGTTGTACTTCAGCGGGAAGCCGATGTACCCGACGCCGGCGTCAGGCTGGTCCTGGTAGCGGTCGCCGAGCGCCGTCTTGGCGCTGGAGATCGCCGAGGCGGGCAGCGAGTCGTGGATGTCGACGTTGTCGGCCTGCAGGTCGTTGTAGGCCGTCTCAGAGCTGTTGTAGAGCTTGAACTGCAGCTTGGTCCAGCCGGCCGGCTTCTTGGCCGGGTACTTGTCGTAGACCGACAGGTCGATGGACTGGTCGGTGCCCTTCTTGTAGGGCTTGTCGAGCTTGAACAGGCCCTGGCCGATCGGCTTCTCGCCGTACTCCTGCGTCACCTTGCCGTCGGCGCCAAAGGCGGTCTTGGGCAGCGGGTAGAACGCGGTGTAGCCCAGCATGGTCTTGAACTGGGAGAACGGCGCGGTGAGCGTGACCTGCAGCGTCGAGTCGTCGACCGCCTTGAGGCCCTTCATCTCCTTGGTGGTGACCTGCTTGCCCTCGCCAGGGTTGAGGTCGGCGTAACCCTCGACGCGGCCGAAGAAGTAGCCGGCGCCCTGGGCGTTGTCCTGGTTGGCCGCGTAGTTCCACGCGTCGACGTAGTTCTGCGCGGTGACAGGCTGGCCGTCCTGCCACGTGTACGGCTTGAGCTTGATCGTCCACACCTTGTTGTCGGTGCTCTCGATCGACTCGGCCGCCGCCAGGACGACCTGCTTGTTCTCGTCATAGTTGACGAGCGGCTCGAACACCGCAGCGAGGACTTCAGCGCCCTCGGACTCCGTGGTGTTCGACGGGACCAGCAGGTTCTGCGGCTCGCCCAGTTCCATGCGGACCGGCGTGTCGCCGCCTCCGCTCGACGCGGGGTTGCCGGTCGTGGATCCGCCGCCGCCACACGCGGCGACCGCGAGGGCTAGCAGCGCGGTACCGGCGACGATCTGTGCGCCCTTAGTAACACGCATGGTAAAAAGATTCCTCCCTCAAACAGGTGGGCGTAAGCGCTGAGCTGCGATGATCGTGAGCAGCCTGACGGGGGCTCCTTGTCGTCCCCCGGGTTTGGCTGACCTGGTCAAACCAGCCGACGCCCTGCCAGTCGATCGCGACTATCCCTTACTACTTGCCACCACGGAGTCTCTGGTGCGTTGCAGTTCGGTCACACGTGCGCTTATCCAACGTCACAGTCATTTCTCGCATAGAGCACCAAACCCACCGAAGAACCTCTAAAGCGGACACTACGGGACGTGAACAGCTGATGAAAAATACCCCCTTGGCGCCACTGGTCGCGCCCTAGCCGCCATCCCGCGTGTCGCTGAGCTACGGTTGAGCGAGTCTTGGCATGCCCTGGTACCAGCCTTGGAACCGGTCAACGCGGGACACCGTCCAACAGTCTGTCGCGAACTGTCGCGGCAGACACCTCAACGAGCCGGATCCAATAGAGTCCTTGCCATGAGCCAGCCGGAATCCGCTGTAGCGGACGCCCAGGCGGGCGGCCGAAGCGGGGAGCCGCTGGCCAAGCTCGCCCAGAGATACGGGCTTCGCCGTGCCATCGCGCGGCCGAGGTTCCCTGTCTACGTGCGCCAGCTGTGGGAGCGCCGACACTTCATCCTGACGTACGCGACCTCGCGCAACGTCTCGAAGTACTCCAGCTCGGCCCTGGGCCAGCTGTGGCAGGTCCTGACCCCGCTGCTGAACGCCGCCATCTACTTCCTGATGTTCGGCATCATCCTGGGTGGCAGCAAGAACGTTCCCAACTACCCGGCCTTCCTGCTGACCGGGATGTTCGTCTTCACCTACACGCAGCGGACGGTCACCGCGGGTGCCAAGTCGATCTCCGGCAACCTGTCGCTGATCCGGGCGCTCCACTTCCCGAGAGCCTCCCTGCCGCTGGCCTACACGATCCAGGAGCTGCAGCAGCTCGCCATCTCCATGGGCGTGCTCCTGGCGCTTGTCATGCTCACCGGCGAGCTGCCCAACTGGTTCTGGCTGCTGATCCCGGTCGTGCTCCTGTTGCAGACCCTGTTCAACATCGGCGCCGGCCTGGTGATCGCGCGGCTCGGCTCCTCCATGCGGGACCTCAACCAGTTGCTGCCGTTCATCACGCGCACCTGGCTCTACGCCTCGGGTGTCTTCTTCTCCATCCAGGACAGGGTGGTCAGCGGCGCTCATCTGCCCCAATGGGTAGCCAACGTGATGTACCTCAACCCCGCGGCCTCCTATATCGAGTGGATGCGTGACATCCTCATCGACGAATACCATCGCGAGAACGGGCACATGCCCCCGACGATGGTGTGGGTGTCATGCGTATTCTGGGCAGTGTTCGCACTCGGCTTCGGCTTCTGGTACTTCTGGCGAGCTGAGGAGAGGTACGGGCGTGGCTGAACTGACCAAGGAGCTGTCACAGGTGATGGGCCAGGAGCCCGCCGTCCCCGGCGAGGTCGTCCCCAAGGCGGACGCCCCCAAGAAGGACGTCAGGGTGCACCCCAACCCGGCCCCCGCCGGCAAGAGGCCTCTGGACGTCCCCACGGGCACGCCCACGGTCATCGTGGACGATCTCCACATCGTCTACCGGGTCTACGGCGCGGCCAGCGACAACGAGAAGGGCAACGCGGTCAACGCCCTCACGCGGCTGGTCAAGCGCCAGGGCCGCCCGCAGATGAAGGAGGTGCACGCCGTCAAGGGCGTGTCCTTCGTCTCCTACCACGGTGACGCGATCGGCGTCGTCGGCCGCAACGGCTCGGGCAAGTCCACGCTGCTGCGCGCCATCGCCGGCCTCCTGCCGCCGCACTCGGGCGCCGTCTACACCGACGGCCAGCCGTCGCTGCTCGGCGTCAACGCGGCGCTCATGCGCGAGCTCACGGGCGAGCGCAACATCGTGCTCGGCTGCTATGCCATGGGCATGTCCCCGAGCGAGGTCCGGGAGAAATACCAGGAGATCGTCGACTTCTCCGGCATCGATGAGTTCGTCCAGCTGCCGATGTCCACCTACTCCTCCGGCATGGGCGCCCGGCTGCGCTTCGCCATCTCCTCGGCCAAGACCCACGACGTGCTGCTGATCGACGAAGCCCTGGCCACCGGCGACCGCGAGTTCCGCAAGAAGAGCGAGGAACGCATCAAGCAGATCCGCGAGTCGGCGGGCACGGTCTTCCTCGTGGCGCACGACCTCAGGGTCATCGAGGAGACCTGCAACCGGGTCATCTGGCTGCACAAGGGCAAGATCAAGATGGACGGCGACCCCAAGGAAGTCCTCGCCGCCTACAACAAGGGCTGATCCCTTCGGGCTGATCCCCTTGGGCTGACCCTCGCCCCTCAACCAGGGCTGACCGCCCCCCGCTCCCGCGGACGCCTCCGTCAGGCGTCCGCGCTTCTGTCATGCCCGCCGTCATGCCCGCGCGACTCGCGGGGCAAATAACTGACACCGTGGCCGGTGTTCCGATATCATTCGAACGTTGTTTCGATACGAGGACGCCGATGGAGTGGGAGCGCGCGATGGGAGAGCTAGCGGCCGCGATCGACCATCTGGCCGTCGAGGACGTGGCAGACGTTCCCCGGGCCCAACTGACCGAGCAACTCATCGACCTCCACTGGCAGATGGCCAGACTGCAGGCCCAGATAGCCCGCCGCACCGGCGTCCGCCTGCTGTAGAAATGACGATGCCGCCGGCCCCGGGGATCCGAGACCGGCGGCGAGCCGCGACTCACGCGGCGCCACAGCCCTGCAGTGTGGCGGTGCGCGGGCGCGGCCCATGCCCGGGCGCGTCCGCCCGGGCCGGCCAGAAGACCACCCGCTCTCGCGGGCGGCTCGTGACGTATGCGTGACGGCCGTGTCGAACACCCCGGCACCGTTGGGGCTCGCCGACCGGCCACGCCGGCTCTGTGGCGGTGCGTCCCACGTTTCCGGGGACGCACCGACCCTCGATCATGTTTCCCGCCGGACGCGCCGTCTCGTGGCCGTCGCGGCCCGTTCCTGAGCGCACGCACCTATGACACTCACGAACCGCCACCACGGCTCGAACGCCCGACATCCGGAAGGCGTCGCGGCCAGATCGCGATCACATCGCGATCGGCCTGGGTCAGATCGCCATCACGCCGCGATCGGCCGTGCGGGAGAAGCCCGAGACAGCGTCCGCCGTCGCCTCAGTGGTCCCCGCGAGCGGGGTCACCGTGCCGCCGAGGCTCCCGGCGGCCTTCTTCCCGTAGGTCGAGACCGCGTGGGACGCGTCCTCGACGAGCGGGGCGATCTCGTCGACGGACGCGACCGACTCCGCCAGACGCGCGGCACCGGGCACCTCGCCCACGCCCGCCTGCTCGCCCGTACGCCGATCCGTGCGCGGGTCCCTGCGCGGGTCCGTGCTCGGGTCCTCAAACTGGTTCTGGAGCTGGTGCTTCAGCCGGTCCTCAAACCGGTTCTCGAACCGGTCCTTGCGCCTGCCCGCACGTGCGTCCGCACGTCCGTCCGGGTGATCGCCTGCCTGGGCGTCCGCGTGGGCGCCTGTGCGAGTGCTCGCATGCGCATGCGCCTCCGAGCCCCAGCCCCTACGCCCATGCGCACGCGGGTCCGCGCCCCAGGTCCAACGCCCGTCCCTACGCCCATCCGCACGCCCGTCCGCACGCCCGTCCATGCGCCCGCCCCTGGGCCCATCTGCGCGCCCGTCCATGGACCCACCCTTGGGGCCGTCCATGGGCCCGCTCTTGGGGCCGTTCATGGGCCCGTTCACGGGTCCGTTCATGGGCCCGTTCATAGGTCCGTTCTTCGGCCCGTTCATAGGTCCGCTCTTCGGGCCGTTCATGGGCCCGTTCATGGGCCCGCCCCTGGGGCCGTTCAAAGGCCCGCTCCTGGGCCCGTCCATGCGCCCATCCATGGGCCCTCCCCTGGGGTCGTCCATGCGCCCGCCCCTGGGCCCATCCGCGTGCCGGCCCGTGCGCCTGCTCGGCGGCGGACTCATCAGGCGGCCGCCGAAGTACGGCGAGACCTCCTCGGTGGCGGCGCCCCGCTGGGGAACGGCCCGAAGAGCGACCCCCTCAGCCCGCTCGGAGGCGGCTCGCGGACCGGACATCTCACTGTCGAGAACCCCACCGACCTTTGCCCCGGCGGACAAGCCGTTCAGGCTGTTCACACCACCCAGCGGCTGGATCGGGTCACCGCCCCCCGGCAGGCTCCCGACCGCGGAGTAACGGGCCTCAGCTTGGGCGGCCGACGCGAACGACGCCGCGGCCAGCGCCAACCCCGCGACGGCGACCGCCGTCTTGATAATACGTTTCATGATTTGCCTTCCCGGCTCGTGATCGAGCGCTCTCAAATAATGCTGAGATGCGTCTCGATAACCCCCGAATGCCGTGGCGTACACGCTATGGGCACCACACGAAGCGCGCCGTCCCGGCTGAGCTACTGACGCAGTTGTATCACCGCGGTCGGCCGGGTGCAGGCCACGGAAAGTCCACGTCACACGGCCTTCAGCAGCCCAGAGGGGATCATGGGAGGGGTGTCGAGTCGGGAGACAAATCGGGAAATAGCCGGGGTGTATATCCGATATTCCGTTGACGTCACCCGCATTCAGAAGAGGCGCCCCGACGGCCCGTCGACAACGGTCGGGAAAACAATTGTCACGGGCCGGGGGCTCAATCTTTCCGCTTGCGGGGCACGCGCTTGACCGCTCAGGCCGGCACGAGCATGTCTTCCACGGATACCTCGAACGGGAAGCGATCGGCGAAGGCCGGACGCAGGTCCGTCAGCCACACCGCTGACGGGTCGTACTCGGCGAAGAACGGCCGGCCCACCAGAGAGGGGTCGCGGGCCTGGATCAAGTGGAGCACGAACACCCGCCGACCGGCGATCTCGGTCACGCCGTCCACGCACACCTTTCCGGGGGTGGCCGACATGGAAGGCCCCCGGACGGTCCGGCAGAGCCCTGAGACCTTGGAGTAGGCCTCCCTGAAGACCTCGTACGCGCGGGCGAGCGGAACCGCGAAGTAGTCCTGCGGGCCGGTGTCGCGCTCGACGAACATGTAGTACGGGATCATCCCCATGCTGTGCTGCCGCCGCCACATGCCCGACCATATGGCGGGATCGTCGTTGATCGACCGGATCAGCGGCGCCTGGGTCCTGATCGTTGCCCCGCTGCCGAGGATCCGCTTGACCGCGGACTCGACCAGCGGCGACTCCAGCTCGCGCGGGTGCGTGAAGTGGGCCATGAACGCCAGGTTCTTGCCCCCGGCCACGACCTGCTCGAACAGTTCGAGCGTGGCGTCGGCGTCGGGGTCGGATACGAACCGCTGCGGCCAGTAGGCCAGCGCCTTGGTGCCGATCCGGATCGACTCCAACTGCTCCAGGCCGATCAGCGGCTCGATGTATCGCCTGATCACCGGCTCGCCCATGATCATGGCGTCGCCGCCGGTGATCAGCACGCTGGTGACCTGGGGGTTCTGACGGATGTAGGAGACCATCTGGTCGATGTCGTCGGAGGCGAACTTCAGGTCCGCGTCGCCGACGAACTGCGCCCATCGGAAGCAGTAGGTGCAGTAGGCATGACAGGTCTGCCCCTGCTTGGGGAAGATGAGCACGGTCTCGGGGTACTTGTGCTGCAGCCCCGGCACCGGCTCCGCGCCGATCCGGGGGACGTTGAGCTCTTTCTGCCCGGCGGGGTGCGGGTTGAGCTGCGCACGCACCCGGTTGGCCTCGGCTTGGATCTCGACGTTGGGCGCCTCGGCCTTGAGCAGGTCGGCCAGCCTCGCGACGTCCGCGGCCGGAAGCATGTCCTCCTGGGGAAAGACGAGACGGTATATGGGATCGTCGGGCGCTGCCGACCAATCGATGAGCTCGTCCACAACGTAGGCGTTCGTCCGGAAGGGCAGCACGGTGGCGACGGCGCGTACCTTCAGCCGCTGCTCATCGTCGAGCCCCGCACGTCGCAGGAGCTCGTCGAGGTGCTTGGACGTGTACGCCCTGAAGCGGCGCGTGCCCGCCTGGTTCAAGATCACTAAGCCTTTCCCATCTTTTTTGTTCGATCCGCTGTAAACCTCTGGCGCCTGTCATGCGTCTACGGTTCTTATACCCGGACGCTATGCACAGCGTCCCCGGTTCCATTGGTCTCCAAGTTTTCGCTGAGGTTTGACCGCTCGCGACATATCTCGATAGGGAATAGACTGGCAAATTGTGACCCCTGATCCCGTTATGCGCGCCTCCGACGCCGACCGCGACCGCGTGGCCGCGGTGCTCGGTGAGGCCCTCGCCACCGGAAGGCTCACCAGCCTCGAACACGCGGACCGCCTCGACGCTGCCTACACGGCCAAGACCGTCGGTGAACTGGTCCCCATCACCTCTGACCTGCCCGATGTGTCGGCGCCAAACATGGTGGCCCTCGGTATTGAGCAGCAGACGATCGACTCGAAGTTCAGCAAGGTGATCAGGAAGGGCCGCTGGGTCGCCTCCCGCCACACCAGGTTGTCGGCGAGGTTCGGCGCGCTGATCATCGACCTGACGGACGCCGTGCTGCCCGGCCGGGAGATCACCATCGAGGCCGACGCCCGCTTCAGCAAGCTGATCGTGCTCGTGCCCGACAACGCCCAGGTGGTCGACGAGGGCGGCTCCATGTTCGGCAAGCGCCAAGTGAGCGGCGGCACACGCGAGGACGGCCCGCTCATCCGGGTCACGGGCCGATCGATGTTCTCCAAGGTCATCGTCTCGCGCGAGGTCTCCGACTGGAACCTGAACAGCGTCGGCTGACGCGGCCACCCGCCGATCGGCCCGGCGGACAGCCTGCCTACGATGCGGACGGGGGCGAAACGGGGGGCCGACCGCGGCGCGACCGCGTTCCGGCCGCACCACAGGAACGCTCCGCGAGCCGTACGAGGTGACCTTTTGTCCGACACCAGGCCGATCGCGCTCGACGCCATGGGCGGCGACCACGCGCCGCACGAGATAGTGGCGGGGGCCGTGCACGCCGTGCGCGAGCGCGGGCTGGCGGTGGTGCTCGTCGGCTCGCCCAAGGTGCTGTACGAGGCGCTCGCCGACCACGACGCGACCAAGGAGATCCCCATCGTGCGGGCCGAGGAGGCCCTGGCGATGGACGAGGGCGCGCTGGCCAGCCTGCGCCGACCCCGCTCCAGCATCGCGATCGCCTGCCATCTCGTACGGCGGGGCGACGCGTCGGCGGTGGTGTCCGCGGGCTCGACCGCCGGGATCGTGACCACGGGCCGGCTCAGGCTCAAGGCCCAGCAGGGCGTGCTCCGGCCGGCCATCGCCGTCGCGCTGCCCACGCTGCCGAAACCCACGCTGCTCCTCGACGCGGGCGCGAACGCCGAGGTCAAGCCGGAGATGCTTGTGCAGTTCGGGCATCTGGGGTCCGTCTACGCCGAGCTGGCGTACGAGGTCTCCACGCCCAAGGTCGGCCTGCTCACGATCGGCAGTGAGGCCGAGAAGGGTAACAAGATCGTCAAGCGGGCCCACGAGCTGCTGCAAGGCTCCCCGGGCCTCCATTTCATCGGCAACATCGAGGGCCACGACCTGCTGACCGGCATCGCCGACGTGATCACCACCGACGGCTTCACCGGCAACGTCGCGCTGAAGACCATGGAAGGCGCGGTCCGCTACGCGTTCGGCGAGCTCCGGCGGACCATCGACGACAGCAGGACGGCCAGGCTGGGGGCGTTCCTGCAGCGGTCACGCCTGCGCGAGCTGCGCAGCCGCCTGGACGCCGAGGCCCATGGCGGTGCCGTACTCCTCGGACTGAACGGGACCGTGGTGATCGCCCACGGCTCGTCCAGAGCGGCCGGCATCAGCGCCGCCTGCCGGCTCGCCGCCGACCTGTCGGCGCAGGGCGTCGTGGCGCGCATCGGCGACAGAATCGCGGCCGCACACCGCCCGCATCGCCTGAGAACCCCATAGTCTGTGGCGGATCCACAAATCTGGGGGTTGTGTGGACGGCTTAACTTCAGCACAGGTCTCGGGGGCGAAGACCAACCATGTGCCGCGCCGGTCGAGCAGGTCGCTCGGCGCGATCATCAGGGCGAATGTCTTCACCCTGTTCAACCTGGTCATCGGCGTGCTCTGGGCGCTGGTCCTGATCTTCGGCGCGTGGCAGGACGGGCTGTTCGGGCTGGTCATCGTGGCCAACGCGCTGATCGGCATCGTGCAGGAGCTCCGGGCCAAGCGCACGCTCGACAGGCTCGCGGTGATCAACGAGGCGCCGGTCACGGTCCGCCGCGACGGCCGCGAGCAGGAGATCCCGCCTCGCCAGGTGGTGCTCGGCGACCTGATCCTGCTCGGGCCCGGCGACCGCCTGCTGGTGGACGGCGAGGTCGTCGAGTCCGACGGGCTGGAGATCGACGAATCGCTCCTGACCGGCGAGGCCGACCCGGTGCACAAGCTGCCGGGCGACCAGGTGCTGTCGGGCAGCTTCGCCGTCGCGGGCTCGGGCGCGTTCGTCGCGACCAAGGTCGGCACCGACGCCTACGCCGTACGGTTAGCGGAGGAGGCGAGCCGGTTTCACCTCGCGCGCTCGGAACTGCGTGAAGGCGTCGCGAACTTCATCAAGTACATCACCTGGCTCGTCATCCCGATCGGCACGCTGCTGATCTACAGCCAGCTGCGCAATTCGGCCGACTTCGGCACCGCCATCACCGGCGCGGTCGCCGGCATCGTCACCATGATCCCCGAGGGCCTGGTGCTGATGACCTCGATCGCCTTCGCGGTCGGCGTCGTACGGCTCGGCCGCCGCAGCTGCCTGGTCCAGGAGCTGCCCGCGATCGAGGGCCTGGCCCGGGTCGACGTGCTCTGCCTCGACAAGACCGGCACGCTCACCGCGGGCGGCATGGACCTCGGCGAGGTACTCCCCCTGAGCGAGGGCCGGCCGATCCATGACGCGCTCGCCGCCCTGGCCAACGTGGACCACCGGCCCAATGCCACGGCCAAGGCCATCCAGTCCCGCTACCCCGCGGCGGCCGACGGGTGGACGGCCGTCGACGTCGTGCCGTTCTCCTCGGCGCGCAAGTGGAGCGGCGCCGACTTCGGCCCCCACGGGGTGTGGCTGCTCGGCGCCCCCGACGTCCTGCTCGACGCCACCGCCGACGGCTACGAGCGGGCCGCCGAGCTGGCCTCGACCGGCGCCCGCGTGCTGGCGCTGTGCCGTGCGGACAGCTTGGCTTCCGCAAGCGTGGCGCCGGCCGCCGGAACCGAGAAGGCCGCCGACGGAACGGCGGAGGCCGTCGCGCTCGTTACGCTCAAGCAGCGCATCAGGCCCGATGCGCACGAGACCCTGCGGTACTTCGCCAAGCAGGGCGTCACCGTCAAGGTGATCTCCGGCGACAATCCTGACGCCGTGGCCGCGATCGCCACCGGCCTGGAGATTCCGGACGGCCATCGCGCGATCGACGCGCGTACCCTGCCGGCGGACGACCCGGCCAAGCTGGCCGAGCTGCTGGACACCCACACCGTGTTCGGCCGCGTCACCCCTCAGCAGAAGCGCGCCTTCGTCGGCGCGCTCCAGTCGCGCGGCCACACCGTGGCGATGACCGGCGACGGCGTCAACGACGTGCTCGCGCTGAAGGACGCCGACCTGGGCATCGCGATGGGCGCGGGTAGTCCGGCCACCAAGGCCGTCGCCCAGGTGGTGCTGCTGGACGACAAGTTCTCCTCGCTGCCGCACGTCGTGGGCGAGGGCCGACGGGTGCTGGCCAACATCGAGCGGGTCTCGAACCTGTTCCTCACCAAGACGTTCTACGCCATCGCCCTCTCGCTGCTCACCGGGGTGCTCGGGCTGATGTTCCCGTTCGCGCCGCGCCATTCCACGCTGGTGAACGCGCTGACCATCGGCATCCCGGCGTTCGTCCTGGCGCTCGCGCCGACACTCGAACGCGCCAAGCCCGGGTTCGTGCCCCGGGTGCTGCGCTTCGCCGTACCCGCCGGGCTGCTCTGCGCGGGCGCGGTGTTCCTGGCGTTCTGGGCCGCGCACAGCGGCACCTCCACCCTGATCGAGGATCGTACGTCGGCGACGATCGCGCTCTTCCTCACCACCTGGTGGGTGCTCATCCTGATCACCAAGCCGCTCACCCTGGGGCGGGTCGCCATGATCGGCGCCATGGCCGGGCTGTTCGCGCTGGCCCTCGCGATCCCCTTCATCCGCCATTTCTTCGCCCTCGAACCCGGCGATCTGAGCAACGATCTGACCGCCGTCGGCATCTCCGTGGTGGCTGCCGCGGGCATCAGCGTGGCGGTCAAGGTCGCCGGTACCCTTAGACCATGACCGACCCGCAGACAGTGCTCACCGAGCGCGTCCAGCAGGCGCTGGCGCACGCGTTCGGCTCCGAGTACGCCGACGCAGATCCGCTGATCCGGCCCTCCCAGTTCGCCGACTTCCAGGCGAACGTCGCGATGAGCCTGGCCAAGCGACTGCGACGCGCTCCGCGGGAGGTCGCCGAGGCCATCGCCGCGGAGCTGTCCGACTTCCCCGGCACGGTCGAGGTCAGCGGTCCCGGCTTTCTCAACATCGCGCTCGACGACTCGTGGATCGAGTCCGAGGCGACCGCGATGCTCGACGACCCGCGCGCGGGCGTCGGCTTCGCCACGCCGCCGCAGACCGTGGTGGTCGACTACTCCGCGCCCAATGCGGCCAAGGAGATGCACGTCGGTCACCTGCGCACCACGATCGTGGGCGACGCGCTGGCCCGCATGCACGAGCACCTCGGCAACACCGTCATCAGGCAGAACCACCTCGGCGACTGGGGCACGCCGTTCGGCATGCTCATCGAGCATCTGCTCGACATCGGCGAGGAGGCCGCCGTCGCGCAGCTCGAAGCCGGCATGGGCACCGAGTATTACCAGGCGGCCAGGAGCCAGTTCGACGGCGGCGAGGAGTTCAAGGTCCGCTCGCGCAAGCGGGTGACCATGCTCCAGTCGGGCGACCCGGAGACCCTGCGGCTCTGGCACGTCTTCATGGACGCCACGATCCGCTACTTCAACAAGGTCTACGGCATGCTCGGCGTCACACTCACCGACGCCGACATCGCCGGCGAGAGCATGTACAACCCGATGCTCGAGAAGACCTGCGACGACCTGGAGGCCGCCGGGGTCGCCGTGCTGAGCGAGGGCGCGCTCTGCGTCTTCCCGCCCGGCTTCACCGGCTCCGACGACAAGCCGCTGCCACTGATCGTCAGGAAGAGCGACGGCGGCTACGGCTACGCTTCCACCGACATGGCGGCGATCCGCTACCGGGTCGACGACCTCAAGTCCGACCGCATGCTCTACGTGGTGGGCGCCGACCAGGCGCTGCACTTCCGCATGGTGTTCGCGGCGGCCAAGCTGGCCGGCTGGCTGCCCGAGACGGTCTCGGCCGAGCACGTCCAGATCGGCATGATGTTGGGCAAGGACGGGCGCCGGTTCAAGACCAGGTCCGGCGAGTCGATCAAGCTGATGGACCTGCTGCAGGAGGCGGTCGACCGGGCCGCGGCGGCCATCGCCGACCGCGGCTACGACGAGACCGCGCGGGCCGAGATCGCGCACGCTGTGGGCATGGGTGCGGTGAAGTACGCCGACCTGTCGGTCAGTCACGACAGCGAATACGTCTTCGACTACGACCGCATGCTCGGGTTCAACGGCAACACCGGCCCCTACATGCAGTACGCGACGGCCCGGATCCGCTCCATCTTCCGCAAGGCGGGCGTGGCCCCGGCCGACGCGACCGGCGACATCGTGCTCGGCGAGCCCGCCGAGCGCGCCCTGGCCCTCCACCTGCTGGGCTTCGGCGCACTGGTGGAGCAGGTCGCGGCCCTGTCGGAGCCGCACCGGCTCTGCGCCTTCCTGTTCGAGACCGCCAGCCTCTTCAGCACCTTCTACGAGGAGTGCCCGGTGGCCAAGGACGGGGTCGACGCCGAGACGAAGGCGCACCGGCTCGCTCTCTGCGCGCTGACCCTGCGAGTCCTGGAGACAGGGCTCGATCTGCTCGGCGTCCCGGTGCCCGAGCGCATGTAGCACGTGCGGGCGCGCCTCCACCTGGACGGCGCGCCCCCCGGCTAGGCTTTACGCGGTCATGAACTGAGGCCACTATGGGGGAGTTCTCTGCCTTGAGCACGGACCTGACTGCCGACCCCCAAGCAGCAACCGAGCTGCACCGATATGCCGAGGCGCTGCTGTCTCACCTGGCCGCCAACGGCGCCGCGCCCCCGGCCCCGCCCGACTTTCCCGACAAACCTGGCTACTGGCTGCCACCCGCCGTCGAAGCGCTGGTGGCGATCCTCGCCGGTGACGACCCGCTGGCGCCGCTGAGCAAGGCGGCCGGGCGCGACCAGCAGCAGACCGCGCTCTTCCTGGCGCTCGCCTTGGCCGTCGCGGGTCACGGCAGCCGCATCCACGCCTCCTGGCTCGGCACCGCCTTCGGCGACCTGTCGCTCGACCAGCCGGTCACCCACGGTCAGCGGGCGCTCTGGCTGGCCGCGGCCAGGGGCGCGTACGGCCCCGCCGGGAAGATCTTCGTGCTCCGCAAGCTCGACGCGGTGGCCGTACCCGAGCACGCGGACGCCGCGCAGTGGACGCAGGCGCTCCTCCCCGGCGAGCCGTCGGTGGTGGTGCCCCCTTCGCTGCTCGACTTCCCGGAGATGGCGGAGATCCCCGAACTCGCCACGCCCGTCCAGGCAGCCGCGCGGCTCGCCCGGCTGCGTGCCCGATGCGCGGAGATCACCTCGGCGAAGCAGGCCGAGCACGACTCCTCCACCCCGCTCACCAACAGCTCCGGCAGCCCCGCCGCCGCGTGGGAGGAGGACGAGCCGCTGGCCGTACTCCGCTCACTCATCGGACTCGGCGGCCCCGCAGGACCGATGGCCGCGCTGAGCTCGCACCTCCTCGACGACCTGCGCCCCGGCGCCGATCCGCATCTGGCGGCGCTCGCCCTGCACGTGGCGGGCCCGATCCTGCGCGGCGTAGCGGAGGAGCTCGAATCCGACAGCCGGCTCGCGCCGCCCGACACGGTGACCGTCTCATTGCTCGGCCACGACATCGAGCTGCACCCCGAGGGGCCAGACGATGCCTCGCTCGCGGCGGCCGAACGCGAGATCGTGGACCAGGGCACGCTGCGGCGACGGCCGCCATGGGCGGCCGTCGCGCTGATCGTGGCGGGGGTCGGTCTGCTCCTCGGAGCGCTGCTGGCCGACGGGCTGGGGGTGCCCGTGCTCGCCGCACCGGGGGTGGCACTGCTGGGCCTGGCGGGCTGGCAACTCTGGCGGCGCCGCAAGGCCGTTGAATCGGACGCCCGCTACGTGGCCGCGCAGATCGCCGAGCTCAAGGAGCTGGCCGACGGCGCGGTGTGGGCGCTGCATGGATACGCGCGTGAGGCGGTCACGCGAGCGGAACAGGCCGCGGACGACTCGGCCGAGCTCACCCGGCTGATCCGTCGCGGCCCGCGCGCGGCCTAGGAGTTCTCGATCTCCACGTGGGCCGGCGCGAGCAGGAACACGCGGTCGGCGATGCGCTCGATCCGACCCTCACAGCCATAGGCAAGGCCGGCCGCGAAGTCGACCATCCTGGTCGCCTCCGGCATCGGCATGCCCGTCACGTCCATGATCACCGTCTGGCCATCACGGAAGTGCTGCCCGATCATCGGCGCGTCGTTGTACTTGAGCGGCTGAACCATCACGATTCGTGACGAGTCGGCGGTCGAACGCCAGCGCCTCGCCGCCCGCTCCGTCGCCGGCATGTACTCCTCTTCGTACTGCTCGTCGTCGTAGCCGTCGTCGTAGTGGTCGATCCCGCCCAGGCCAAGGTAGCTCACCACCTTGCGCACTGCCCCCATCGGCTTGTCCTTTCCTCAGGAACTCACCTCAATCGGCACGTCCCACCATTGGACGTTAACCGACGACGAGAAGTTCGCCGTGCGACACGCCCACAACTAATTCCATTTTGTACGGCTAGCGGCCAGGTATCACCTGGATATCTCTCCCCCGATAGCCTCGATACATGCGCGTGTTCACTGTAGATGCCTTCACCGACACTTCTTTCCGGGGCAATCCGGCCGCGGTGTGCCTGCTGGACTCGCCCTCTCCCGAGTCATGGATGCAGGCCGTCGCCACGGAGATGAACCTGTCGGAGACCGCCTTCCTGCTCGGCGATTCGCTACGCTGGTTCACCCCCGCGGTCGAGGTCTCCCTCTGCGGCCACGCCACGCTGGCCACCGCACATGTGCTCTATTCCACAGGTGCGGCCGGCGGTCAGCTCGAATTCAGTACGGCGAGCGGAACACTCACCGTGAATCGCATGGCCAACGGCATGATCACGATGGATTTCCCGGCGAAGGAAGTGTCGCCGACGGCCGTTCCCGACGGGTTGGAAAATGCACTCGGAGCTGCACCGGTGCAGGTCGGGAGGAGCAATCTCGACCTGGTGGTGGAGCTGGAATCGGAGGCGAAGATACGTTCACTCGCACCCGACATCGCGGCACTGGCCACCATCGAGGCCCGTGGCGTGATCGTCACGGCGCGGGGCTCGTCGACCGACTTCGTCTCCCGCTTCTTCGCCCCGAACGTGGGCGTCCCAGAGGACCCGGTGACGGGCTCGGCACACTGCGCGCTGGCCCCTTATTGGGGGCAGCGGCTGGGACGGGACACCATGGTGGGCGCGCAACTGTCGGCCAGGGGCGGGCTGGTGCACGTGCGGTTGGACGGGGACCGCGTACACCTGGCCGGGCGAGCGGTCACGGTGCTGTCGGGGGAACTGCACGTCTGACGGGATGAGTGGATCGTGGCAGGACCCTGCATGTTCGACGGTGGGAACCGCACCTTTGACCGGACCCGCACGCGCGATGGGACGTCCGCTGGACGCGGCCCGCACGCTTCACGGGCCTGCGCGAGTGACGGGACGTCCACTGGACGGGACCTGCACGTGCGAGGCGGACTGCATGTGCGACTGGGCCTGCACGTGCGAGGCGGACTGCATGTGTGACTGGGCCTGCACGTGTATCGGCAGTCTGACTGTTGGCAGGGACCCGCACGCTTGACGGGACCAGCAATTTGACGGGACAGACTTGCCGAGCCCGTATCCCGGACATCCAGGGACCGCCGTGACGGTCGTCCGTACCGGCCGAGCCTCAGCCGGCGGAGCCGTGACGGCGGCGGTGCAGTTCCCGGGGTTCCGTACCGGGCCGACCTCAGCCAGAGGCGCTGTGACGACGTCGGTGCAGCTCCCAGGGGTCCATATCGGGCCGACCTCAGCCAGAGGCGCTGTGACGACGTCGGTGCAGCTCCCGTACCTGGGCTGCAAGCTCGGGCACCGGTCCCTCCACCACGGCACCCGGAACGACCTGCTGGATCGGCAGTGTCCGCACCGGCGGCGCGGGAACGCCCAACTCGGCGAGCCACCCGGCAAGCTGCTCCGACGAACTCGCGTACACAATGCGCCCCAGCCCGACCCACCCGTGCGCGGCCGCACACATCGGGCAGTGCTCCCCAGAGGTGTAGACGGTCGCGGCCGCCCTTTCCTCAACCGTCATATGCGCTGCTGCCCACCGAGCGAGCTCGAACTCCGGATGCCGGGTATTGTCACCGGCGGCCACGCGGTTGTGATCCTCGACGAGGACGATCCCGTCAGCGGACACGAGCACGGACCCGAACGGCTCGTCTCCCACCTCCAGCGCCTCCGTCGCCAACTCCACACATCGCCGCAGGTGCCGCAGGTCGGTTTCGGTCGCCACAGTGCCTCTCCCGGAGTTCCGATCTTCGAGTTCCATGCTAGGGCTTCGGGATTTAGCACCTCTCAGCGCATCGGTGCCAGCGCACCAGGCGAGGGCGAGGCGGGTCTCATCGCACCGGGCCAGAACCGCGTAGATCTCAGCACGCCAGACCGGGGCGCGTGGATCTCAACGCGGCAGGCCGGGGCAGCGTGGGCGGTCAGGGAGGAGCTGGTCGTGGGGCCGACGCGTGTGGTGAGGGCGAACGTACCTCCTGAACGTGACCCGAGCGCGGCTTCGTACGCGTGGCCGGATCGCTGCCGAGCCATCGCACGGTGAATGCGGCCGGATCAGCCCTGACGACTGGGATCTCAGTAGGAGACAGTGAGCCGACCCACCACGTACCGCAGAGGCACGCACCCCCGCTACTGCAGAGGCGCGCAGCTTACCCCCCGTACCCCAGGAGCGCGACTCGCCTCCGTAGCCTGAGGCGCACGTGATGCCCAAGTACCTCAGAGGCGCGCGGCCTACCCCCGTACCCCAGGGACGCGCGACTCACCCCAGGCCCTACGGCGCGTGACCCCCAAGTACCGCAGAAACGCGCGGCCTACCCCCGTACCCCAGGGACGCGCGACTCACCCCAGGCCCTACGGCGCGTGACCCCCAAGTACCGCAGAAACGCGCGGCCTACCCTCGTACCCCAGGGACGCGCGACTCACCCCCGGAACCAGGGGCGCCCGACCCCCAGTACCGGAGGGCCGCGCGACGGCGATCATCCTGTTGCCAGTGAGGTCTGCGGGCACATCTGCCGGATGCCCGAGGGGTGGGGGGGCCCGGGGGCGCCCCCCCCCCCCGGGGGCAAGCACCCAAAAAAAAAAAATCGGCACACGACAAGACCGGCGGGTTTTTGGGGGGGC
>NZ_JBEZDU010000052.1:0-26955 GCF_040648495.1 Nonomuraea sp. NPDC049129
ATGACCTCCCGATAGATCGGGTTCGCCACCTCCAGCAGGGCTTTCTGCTTGACCAGGCCCAGATCGCGGACGTAGGACAGGTCGTCGTCGAAGGTCGAGTCGACGTCGGGGAAGTCCCCGGCCAGGATGGGCTCGATCACCCGCTTGACCCGCGGCTCCCGCAGCCGGGCGACCAGCGAGTCCAGATGCATGACCCGCTTTCGGATCAACCGCTCCTTGGCATCTTCCACCTGACCGGCGGTGATGGTAATGGTCTTCCCCATCTGGAGGATGGTCTCAAAGGCGAGGGCGTTGACCAGCCACGGTTGTCCCTGGGTCAGCTCGAAGACCCGGTCTACCGCGTCTTTGGTGAACTCCTGGCCGGTCGCCTGTGTGTGCTGGCCGTACAGCTCGGCGATCTCGTCGGCGGTGAAGTCGCCCAGGCGCAGCGACTCGGTGATGATGTTGAACGGGCTGGCCGGGTTGGACCGGCCGGGTTCGCCGCCCGAGGCGACCTTGTAGTCACGCACGTCACGCAACCCGCACAGCGCCACGGATGTGGGGAACGGCTGGCCCTCTGGCCGTGCGTTGTGACCGTCGCGGAGCTGGCTGAGGATGCTGACCATGCTGTTGCCCTGCAGGGCGTCGATCTCGTCGAGGAACAGCACCACCCGGCGCGGGCAGCGGCGGCACCACTCGCTCAGCGCCGCACCGAACCGGGTGCCCGCCGGGTCCTGCGGCCAGTGATCCGGCGGCAGCAGTTGCTCTGGCCATCCCGAGCGCGCGGCGGCTTCGCGGAGGGACTTCAGCAGGATCGACTCCGCCCAGGCTACGTCGTCGCCAGCCGCCTTGGCGCGCTCGCAGGAGAGCATCAGGGCGGCGGTGTCGCCTTCGGCGGTCAGCTCGGCCGCCAGGGTGCGCAGCGCGGTCGTCTTGCCGGTCTGGCGGGGCGCGTGCAGCACGAAGTAACGGTCCATCTCGATGAGTACCCGTGCCTCGGGGAGCCGTGGCGTGGGGGGCAGCATGTAGTGGCGTCGCGGGTCGCACGGGCCAGTGGTATTGAAGGATCTCGCTCGGGGTGGCCGCATGGTCACATTCTGCCATCACCCAGTCACTCGCGTCCGGTCAGTCGGAACCATGTCAGTGGGTCGGTGACGGTGATGTGCTCCAGGTGGTGGATGAGCACGTCGATCGGGGGCGATGGCACGCGAATGCCCGCAGCTGTCCCACCCCCTGAGAACGCTTCGGCCCCGGACCCGGCTAAGGGGCGGTAGCCCAGGCGAAGGCCGTGCTTGTCTATAGCCAGCCGGGTTTCACCAGGCCGGATTCGTAGGCGATGACGACGAGTTGGGCGCGGTCTCGGGCGTGGAGTTTCATCATGGCTCGGCTGACGTGGGTCTTCGCCGTCGCGGGGGACATGAAGAGGTCCGCGGCGATCTCGTCGTTCGTCTTTCCGGTGCCTACCAGTGACAGGACTTCGCGTTCGCGGTCCGTCAGTTGGTCCAGGCGGTGGTTGGTGTTCGAGGGTTCCTTGGCGCGGGTGGCGTACTCGGCGATCAGGCGGCGGGTGACGCTGGGGGACAGGAGGGCTTCGCCGGCCGCGACCACGCGGACCGCCTGGATGAGCTCCGCCGGCTCCGTGTCCTTGACGAGGAAGCCGCTGGCGCCGCCGCGCAGGGCCTCGAAGACGTACTCGTCCAGTTCGAACGTGGTCAGGATGATGACGCGCGGGCCCGGTGGCATCTGGCGGGTGGCGGCCAGGCCGTCGGTGCCGGGCATGCGGATGTCCATGAGCACCACGTCCGGCTCGTGCTCGCGGGACAGGCGTACCGCCTCGGCGCCGTCTGCGGCCTCCGCGACCACCGTCATGTCGGGCTGGGCATCCAGCAGGGCCTTGAAGCCCGCCCGGACGAGAGCCTGGTCGTCGGCCAGTACGAGCTTGATCACGAGGTCTCCTCGGGGAGGGGCAGTGTGGCCTCGACCTGGAAGCCGTTGCCTGCCGGGCCGGCGGTCAGGGTGCCGCCGAGGGCTGAGGCGCGTTCGCGCATGCCGGGGATGCCGTTGCCGCTGCCTGCCTCGGTCAGTACGGCCGGTTTCGTCGCGCCCGTGTCCGTGACCAGGATGCCCAGCGCGCCTGTGCCGTACTCGAGCCGGACCGTCACCCGGGATCCGGGCGCGTGGCGGGCGGCGTTCGTGAGGGCCTCCTGGATGATCCGGTACGCGGCGCGTTCGAGCTGCGGCGGCAGCGGCCGGGAGCCGACGCGTTTGAGCGTCACGTCCAGGCCGGAGCGTGTCACGAGTTCGTCGAGGCGGTCCAGCCCGGCCGTGGGGGAGCGGGGGGCTCCTTCGCGCAGCACGTTGAGGACTGAGCGCATCTCGCCGAGAACCTCCTTGGAGGCGGACTTGATGGTGGTCAGGGCGGTACGGGCCTGCTCGGGCTGATCGTCCATGAGATGCAGGGCGGTGGACGCCTGGACGTGGATCAGCGAGATGTTGTGCGCCAGCACGTCGTGCAGCTCCTGCGCCATCGTCAGCCGCTCCTCGCTGGCCTGTCGCCTCGACTCCTCCTCGACGACCCGCTGGTGCTCGGCGCGCCGCTCGCTGCGGATCCTGACCAGCTCGGCGATCACCATGAACAGCAGGATGAACGCGGTGATCGCCAGCGTGTGGAAGATCCAAAGGGTCTGGTTGGCCACCAAATAGGCATAAATCAGGAAAACGGCGAGCGTGACCCCCGAGAGAATCCACGCGACCAGCCGCCGCCCGCTGACGACGAGCGACCCGAGCATGTACACCGGCGCCAGAAAAACCGGCCCATACGGATAGCCAACCACCACATATGCATATGTCGCCAAAAGCGTGATGGCAGTCGAAAGAACGGGAAATTTCCGGCGGGCCGCGATCGCCACCGGCCCTACCAGCAGCAACACGTACGCCAGCGAATCCAGCGGCGCCCTGAATCCCTGCTGCCCCCAGGCCGCCCCCTGCGACAGCACCACCTGGATCACCGCGACGACCAAAGCGACGTAGACGTCGTTCCCCGGCTTCTTTCGCACCCCCCAACGCTAGGCCACCCGCTTGACCTGCGCATCATCCTCCCGCCGCAGGGGGCCCTACCACGATGGGCGTACCTGGGCCAAGGTGGATACATGCGCCGAGTGATCGTTCCTGCAGCAGCAGCAATCCTCATCTCGCTGGTGTCCACCCCCGCGCTGGCATCCACGCCAACGCTTGTGTCCACCCCAGCGCCGGCCGCCACCCCCACACCGCAGCAGAAGGCCCCCGTCGCCGAGGGGTACGGCGGTGCGGTCGCCACGGTGGACTTCGACGCCAGCAAGGCCGCCATCGCCGTACTCAAGCAGGGCGGCAACGCCATGGATGCGGCCGTCGCCGCCGGCGCGGTGCTCGGCGTGACCGAGCCCTATTCCTCGGGTCTGACCGGCGGCGGCTTCATGGTCTACTACGACGCCCGCAGCCGCAGGGTGGTCACGCTGGACGGCCGCGAGACCGCCCCGAAGGCCATGACCGCCACCACGCTGGAGGGCATCCCGTTCGACGAGGGCGTCACCAGCGGCCTGTCGGCCGGCATCCCCGGCACGCTCGCGCAGTGGGATGTGGCCCTGCGGAAGTACGGCACGCTCTCGCTGAAGCAGGCGCTCCAGCCCGCCATCGAGGTGGCGTCCAAGGGCTTCGTCGTCGACCAGACCTTCTACGACCAGACCGCCGCGAACCTCGCCCGCTTCAAGGACATCACCTCCACCGCCAAGCTCTACCTCCCGAACGGCGCCCCGCCGCCCGTCGGCTCCGTCTTCAAGAACCCCGAACTCGCCGCCACCTACCGTGAGCTGGGTAAACGCGGAATCGACTGGCTGTACGACGGGCAGCTCGGCAAAGAGATCGTCGCCACGGTCAAGCAGCCGCCCGTCACCCCCGGCGCCACCCGCAACGTACGGCCGGGCCTGATGGAGCTGTCCGACCTGCGCGCCTACCGGGTGCTCCAGCGCGACCCCACGCGCGTGGACTACAACGGCATGCAGGTGTACGGCATGGCGCCCCCCTCCTCCGGCGGCTCGACCGTGGGCGAGGCGCTCAACATCCTGGAGTCCCTGCCGAGCGTGGGCCTGCACGAATACCTGGAGGCCTCCCGCCTGGCCTTCGCCGACCGCAACAAGTACGTCGGCGACATCCCGAACGTGCCGCTCAAGGAGTTGCTGTCCGACGGCTTCGCCAAGGAACGCGCCTGCCTGATCGGCGACAAGGCGATGCCCAACCCCGCTCCCCCCGGCAACCCCGACGGCAGCTATGAGGCGTGCGCCACCCCGGCGGGCACGGCCACGGCGACCACCGACGAAGGCCCCGAGACGACCCACATGACCATCACCGACCGGTGGGGCAACGTGGTCGCCTACAACCTGACGATCGAGTCCACCGGCGGCAACGGCATCGTGGTCCCGGGGCGCGGGGTGCTGCTCAACAACGAGCTCACGGACTTCACCTTCGGCCCCGCCCCCGGTGACCCGAACCTGCCGGCCCCCGGCAAGCGCCCCCGCTCGTCGATGGCGCCGACGCTGATCTTCGCCCATGGCCGGCCGCTGCTGGCGGCCGGTTCGCCGGGCGGCTCGACGATCATCACGACCGTGCTGCAGATCCTGGTCAACCGCTTCGAGCTGGGCATGAGCCTGCCCGACGCGGTCGCCGCGCCGCGGGCCACGCAGCGCAACACCGAGCAGACGCTGGCCGAGCAGGCCTTCCTCGACAAGTACCGGGCCGAGCTGGAGGCGCGCGGGCACAAGCTCGCGCTGACCACGGAGATCGGCGCGGCCACCGCGCTGGAGTTCCTGGGCCGGGGCAAGGTGCAGGCGGTCGCCGAGCCGGTCCGGCGGGGCGGCGGCAGCGCCCTCGTGGTGAAACCCGGCTAGTAGATCAGTTCGTACGCGCCGGGCTTCATCTTCCGGGTACGCGCCCAGTACTCGAAGGTGAAGCCCGGCCACAGCGTCCGGTTCACCCCGTGCTCGTCCAGGTACCAGGACCGGCAGCCGCCCGCGTTCCACACCAGCGGGTCGAGCCGTTCGCGCAGCCGCCGGTTGAACGCCCGCTGCCGTCCCGGCTTGACGTCGATGGCCCTGGCCTGGGTCTTGGAGAGCAGCCGCAGGCAGTCCATCACGTAGCGGACCTGCGACTCGATCATGAAGACGACCGAGTTGTGGCCGAGGCCGGTGTTCGGGCCGAGGAGGAAGAACAGGTTCGGGAACCCGGCGGTGGAGATGCCGTAATAGGTCTCGATACCGTCCTGCCAGGCGTCCTGGATCTTCAGCCCGTCGCGGCCCACGATCCGCTGCCGCTGGAGCGCCTCGGTCACCTTGAACCCGGTGCCGTAGACGATCACGTCCACCTCGTGCTCGACCCCGGCGGCGTCGACGATCGAGTGCTCCCTGATCTCGGCGATCCCGTCGGTGACCAGCGAGACGTTCGGCCGGGTCAGCGCCGGATAGTAGTCGCTGGACAGCAGGATGCGCTTGCAGCCGATCGTGTAGTCGGGCGTCAGCCGCTCACGCAGCTCCGGGTCGGGGATCTGCCTCTCCAGGTGCTTGAGCGCCGCTTGCTCGGACGCCTTCATCAGTTTCGGGTCGACGGTGAAGCCCAGCGCCCTGGTCTCCAGCAGCCAGTAGATGGCGTTGCGGACCGTCCTGGCGGCGCCCGGCAACCGCATGAGCCGCTGTGCCCAGGGCGAGAAGCCGAAGTCCGGCTTGGGGTGGATCCAGGGTGGTGTGCGCTGGAACACGGTGAGTCGCGCCGCGCGTTCGGCGATCCGCGGCACGAACTGGATGGCCGAGGCCCCGGTGCCGATGACCGCGACGCGCTTGCCGGTCAGATCGACCGAGTGGTCCCACTCGGCGGAGTGGAAGGCCGCCCCCGCAAAAACCTCACGTCCCGAAATTTCGGGGAACGATGGGATGTGTAGGGCACCGATGCCCGACACCACGGCATTCGTCCGCAGAGTCTCGCCGTCGTCCGTGGTCACCGCCCACCGGCGGTCGAGGTCGTCGTACTCCAGCGCGACGACGCGCTTGCCGTACCGGAAATGCGGGGTGATGCCATGCTTCTCGCCGCACGCCCGCAGGTAGTCCCAGATCTCCTCCTGCGGGGAGAACATCCGCGACCAGCCGGGATTGAGGTCGAACGAGTAGGAGTACATGGGCGACGGCACGTCGCACGCGCAGCCGGGATAGGTGTTGTCGCGCCAGGTGCCGCCCAGGTCGGCGGCCTTCTCCAGGATGACGAAGTCGTGGTAGCCGGCGGCCTTGAGCTTGATCGCCATGCCGATCCCGGCGAAGCCCGAACCGATGATCACTATTCCTGGCTCGTCCACTGCTCCTCCGCTTTATTAGACGACTTGTCCAATGTAATGAGAGGCGTCCGGGTCCGTCCAGGGTGACCCATATCACACCGACTGGTCGGTATGTTACCTGTCCTCAAGGCACACGAAAAGCGCCGAGAGCGGGTGGCCGTCGGCGCTCTGAAGTGCGCGGGGTTAGCGCAGGAGCAGGAAGGCCGCGACGCCGATGATCACGACGACGGCGATCACCGCGACGATCGGCAGAATGGGGGACTTCTTGCTCGGCGCCGCCTCCTGCTCGGACCGCTGCGCGAACGCGCGGAACTGCTGAGTGTTGCCGGCAGGGTCGATATGCTGGTCAGACATGCCCAGCAGCTTAGCGTGATCGTCTGGTGCGCTTGCCGCTTTTGGTGTGATCTGTGGACATGGGCTGATTAGGGGACCGGCCTAGTGGCCGGATAGCTTTGAAGCATGCTCCGGACCCTGTTCTCCCCACGCGTGGTGGGGTTGCACCTGCTGACGATCGGGGTCCTCATCGCGTTCATCCTGCTCGGCCGCTGGCAGCTCGGCGTGTTCCAGGATTCCGGTAAGCCGCACGCGGACACCGATCCCGCCGCCGTCGGCGTCGCCACGCTGTCCCAGGTGGGCGCGCAGCTGACCGGGCCCGCAGTGGGCCGCAAGGTCTCGGCGGAGGGCGTCTACGACGCGCCGCGCCAGTTGCTCGTGGCCGACCGGCCGGCCGACGTCGACGCGCCCGGCGGCAACGTCTCGCGCGACGAGGGCTACTGGGTCCTCACGCCGCTCCGGCTGGACGACGGCACGCTGGTGCCGGTCGTTCGCGGCTGGGTGGCCAAGGCCGGCGATCCGGCGGCGGCCGTGCCCGGTGGCAAGGTCGCGGTGACCGGGCGGCTGCGCCCGTCGCAGGGCACCGACAGCGTTCAGCGCCGCACCGAGGGGCTACCCGCGGGGCAGGTGCAGACGGTGTCCACCGGTGAGCTGATCAACCTGTGGAGCGGGCAGAAGGTGCGCAACGGCTATGTCGTCGCCCAGCCCGCCTCGGGACCGCTGACGCCGGTGAAGGTCCGGCCGCCGGTCGTCGGCGGGGAGTTGACTTGGCGTAATCTCGCTTATGCCGCCAACTGGTGGATCTTCGCGGGGTTCGCCGTGTTCATGTGGTTCCACTTCGTACGCGACGCCGTGCGAGCGGATCGTGATCGGGACAGTGGCAAGTCCCCTGAGATGGTTCTGGAAGGTTAACGGTGGAATCGGCTCTGAAGCCCTTCCGGGTGCTCGCCTACATCGTCGGCGTGATGCTGCTCGTGCTCTGCGTGGCCATGGTGCTGCGCTACGGCTTCGGCATCGTGGGCCTGTCGAAGATCGTGGCGCCCATCCACGGCTTCCTCTACATGATCTACCTGATCACGGTGATGAACCTGGGGATGAAGGCGCGCTGGAGCTGGCCGTACATGCTGGGCATCATGCTCGGCGGCACGGTGCCGTTCCTGTCGTTCTACATCGAACGCCGGGTGACGAGCCGGGTGCACACGGCCCTGGCCGCGGCGGCGGCCTGAGGCCCCGCCGCGCACCCGGCCCGGGTCGGGCTGGGTTCAGCTGCCGATGCCGCGTCTGCGGGCTCGCTTGAGCCGCTCGCGCTGCGACGGGTCGAGCATCAGGTAACCGACCACCGGGGCGGCGACCACGCCGAGGACGACCAGCAGGGTGAGCCAGCCGGGCAAGAAGATCAGCGAGAGCAGAACCGCGGCGCCTGCGCCGATGGCGTACTTCTGGACTGGTGACATCCTCAACTTCCTCCGTACGCGGAGCGCGCGCCCCGCCTCTCCCATTGTGCGTCTTGAGTCCAACGAGTGGACCACTCCAGTGGTTCCATTCGCGATGTATCTCAAAACAGGTCCGCGACGGCCTTAAGGTCCTTGCGGAGCGCGTCCGGCCCCGGCCGGTGCGCCGGGAACCCCGACAGCAGGCGGAACAGGACCGGCGCCAGCGCGCCCGCCTTGGCCAGCGGGGCGCCGGGCGCGGGCGGATGCCCCTCGACGGCCGCGAACAGCGTGGCGCCCAGCGACCACAGGTCCGCCGCCGGTCCTGGCACGCGTTCTGGCGCCGTGTAGGCCGGGATCGTCGCCGGCATCACGGGCGCGTGCGACACCGGCGCGGGCAGGGGAGTAGTGGCCAGCGTGGCCCGGCCGGCCGTGTCGATCAGGACGTTGCCCGGCTGTACACCGCCGTGATGCGATCCCCGGGCGTGCAGGTCGGCCAGTTGGTCGAGTACGGCCAGCCCGATCTCGGCCACCCGGGCGGGCGGCAGCGGCCCGGCCGTGGCGAGGACGTGCCCGAGCGTCTGCTCCACGGCGAGCCGGTCGAGCATCCCGGCCACCACGTCGACCGGAGGCGGTCCGGAGGGCTCCAGCATGGCCCTGACCAGCCATCGGAAGGCGTCGGTGCTTTCCGCGGGGGCCCGCCCCGGCGGTCTGCCCTCGACGGCGAAGTGCAGTGTCGCGGCCATCGACCACATGTCGGCGGCCGGCCGCATGCCCAGCCCCGGCAGCCCGAACCCGGTGAGCACCGCCCGGCCCGTCGAGGTGAGCAGCACGTTGCCCGGATTGACCCGCCCATGCACGATCCCCGTGTCATGAGCGGTCCGCAACGCCGACAGCAGGCACACGCCCACCCGGGCGGCCTGCTGCACGGGCAAGGGGTGCCGCGAGTCCACGGTCTGCTCCAGCGAGGTGCCGGAGACGAACTCCATCACCAGCCATGGCTCGCCGTCCTCCACCACCACGTCGAGAACCGGTACGACGGAGGCATGCCGGAGCCCGGCGGCCCGCCGCGCGTCCTGCAGCGCGGATCCGCGTAACTCGGCGGGCACACGTAGCTCCCTGACCGCGACGTCACGATGTTCTACCTCGTCGAATGCCAGTCGTACGGAACCCGCGCCCAAAGGGTTCAGCAGCCGGTAGCGACCGGCGAGCTTCTTGGTCTCTCCCATCCCGAGGTGCACGATATCGCCACGTTCTATGGCAAAGCCATGGGCTAGGCGTGGGTTCCCGACAGCCACTTTTCATGCGCGTCGTGAACCTTCCCGAACAGGGCTTCTTTCTCTTCTTGACTGACGTCGTCCAGGTGCAATCCGAACACGTCGGACAACGCGGAGTAGTAGTCACGAGCCGTATGGAGGGTGATGGAATGGGCGCCGTTGCCCACGCGCGACAAGGCGAGCCCGCGGAGGAGGTCCACGCCGGAAGCGTCCCGCCGGGCGACCGTCGCGACCCGCACGAAACCCGACTCCCGCGACGTCGACAGGTGATGATGCATCGCAGTAAAAGCTGACATGTCGGTTGAGGCGGGGTCGAAGTCCATGCCCGGGAACGAGCCGCTCGGGTCGTGGTCGAACCGCCAGCCTCCCGGCGCGACCTCGGAACGCCGCAGGCCGTACGAGAAGGGCCCCTGCCGGTAGACGCCCGCGACCAGCGGGAGCGGCTCGTGCAGCGCGTCGCCCAGCCCGAGGTCGGCCAGCCACTCGCCGTCCGGATTGTCGTCGGACGGCAGCCCGCGCACGGTGAGCACCAGGTGGTTGGCGGTGATGCCGGGCGCGCCGTTGGGGACCTGCACGCCGCCCACGTGCCTGGTCACGTCGTAGCCGAGCGTCATGAGCAGCAGGGAGAACGCGCCGTTCAGGTGGTAGCAGTAGCCGCCGCGGCCGCGGATGATCCGCCCGGCCGACTCGACGGGATCGACCGTGGTGGGACGGCCGAGCCAGATCTCCAGCGCCTCGTACGGGACCCGCTCGATGTGCGCGACGTGCAGCCGGCGCAGGTTCTCGGCCGTGGGCGGGGCGGTCAGCAGGTCGGGAAGCCCGAGGCGGCGCAGGTATCCGTCCGTGTTCACCGGCTCAGTCTGCACCGGATATGCACAGATTGGGGAGTGCCGTCTGCACAGCCCCCTTCTAGGCTTTCGTCCGTGGCAGAGCAGCGACGCATCCTCCTGGTCGAGGACGACGAGACCATCGCCCTGGCCGTACGGAACCGGCTGGCGGCCGAGGGGTTCGACGTCAGGGTGGCGGGGGACGGGGAGACGGCCCTGACCGAGTACGGAAGGGCGGAGCCCGATCTGGTGATCCTGGACCGGCTGCTGCCGGGACTCGACGGGCTGGAGGTGTGCCGCCGGATGCAGGCGGCCCGGCCGGTGCCGGTGCTCATGCTGACCGCGCTCGGTGAGGAGACCGACGTGCTGGTCGGGCTCGGGGTGGGCGCGGACGACTACCTGGCCAAGCCGTTCAGCATGCGAGAGCTGGTGGCCCGGATCCACGCGCTGCTGCGCCGGGTCGAGCGGGCCCTTCAGCTCGCCTCCGAGGACACGGTGATCAGGGTGGGCGAGGTGGAGATCGACACCGCGGCCCGCCGGGTGTTCGTCCGCGGCGCCGAGGCGCAGCTCACCCGGACGGAGTTCGACCTGCTGCGCCGCCTGGCCGAACGGCCCGGCCAGGTCTTCGAGCGCGACCGGCTGCTGTCGGACGTGTGGGGCTTCTCCGAGGCCGCCGCGACCAGGACCGTGGACAGCCACGTACGCGCGTTACGCCGCAAGCTCGGCTCCGGCGTCGTCCGTACGGTGCACGGCGTCGGCTACGCGCTGGTCCGCCGATGAGACAGCCGCTGGACTTCCTCGGCCGCATCAAGGTCAAGCTCGGCCTGGTGATCGTGCTGGCCGTGGGCACCGCCTTCCTGGTCAACGAGGTCGGCATCAACTCCGGCCTGTCCCGGTCCATCCGGATCGTGGTCGCGCTGATCCTCGCCCTGATCATGGTGCAGGTGCTCGCCATGGGCATGACCAAGCCGCTGCGCCAGATGGCCAGGGCCGCCCAGACCATCGCCAAGGGCCGCTACACGCTGCGCGTCCGCGCCACCTCGCGCGACGAGGTCGGGGAGCTGGCCAGGGCGTTCAACGCGATGGCGGCCGACCTCGGCGAGGTCGACCGGCAACGGCGCGAGCTCGTCGCGAACGTCAGCCACGAGCTGCGCACCCCCATCACCGGCCTGCGCGCCGTCCTGGAGAACGTCGTGGACGGCGTATCCGCGGCCGACCCGGTCACCATGAAGACCGCGCTCGCCCAGACCGAACGGCTCGGCCGGCTCGTGGCGCAACTGCTCGACCTGTCACGGCTCGACTCGGGCGCGCGCCTCATGGAACCGGAGGCGGTCGAGCTCGCGCCGCTGCTGGAGCAGGCCGTGCGCGAGGCCGCGCTGGCGCGGGAGGACGTCCGGCTCACCCCGGCGGCCCCCGCCGACCTCGTCGTACGCGCCGACCCCGACCTGCTCGCCCAGGTCCTGGCGAACCTGCTCGACAACGCGGTACGCCACAGCCCGCCCGGCGGCTCGGTCACCGTGACGGGCGCGCCCGACGGCGACGGGGTCCGCATCACCATCGCCGACCAGGGGCCGGGGATCCCCGCCTCGGCTCACGGGCGGGTGTTCGAGCGCTTCTCCCGGTTGGACGCGGGGCGGACGGCGGACGGCGGGGGTGCCGGGCTGGGGCTGGCGATCGTGAAGGAGATCGTCGAACTGCACGGCGGTTCGATCCGCATCGACGACTGCGCGGGGTGCCGCATGATCGTCGATCTACCAGGGAGGACCATCATGGCGGATACGCCATTAGAACCCGTTTCGGGGGCCGACGAAGGGGTGGCGCCCGTTACGGCGGGTGATGCCTTACTCGAGGGCGGGGTGCCGGAGGCTCGTGTGGCGCCGGCCGTCGGTGTGGTTGAGCCGGGTCTGTCTGAGGTGAAGGCCGCGGGGGATGCGGAGGCCACGCCGGAGACCGAGACGGCGGGGCAGGCGGTGCTCGCGGCTACGTCGGCTTCGTCGGCTCAGGAGCCGGAGTCGCCGGTGTCGTCGGCCCCACCGGTCCCGTCGGCCCAGCCGGTCCCAGCGGCTTTGTCGGACTCGTTGGCGCAGCTGGTCGCGCTGGCTCAGCCGGTGGTTCCGGGTCAGCCGATGGTCTCGGGTCAGCCGGTCGCTCTGGCTCCGGCGGCGGGTTCGTCGGGGGCTTCGCCGTCGTCGGCGCGGGCGGCCATGTCGGCGGTGCCGGTGTCCGCTGGGCGGCTTGCGCGGATGGTCGGGGGAGGAGTCATCGGGCTGCTTCTCGGGTTCCTGGCCGGGCTGTTCGGGGCCGTGTTCGTCAGTGTGGCGACGGGCAGCGATACGGCCGCGCTCATCACGCTCGTGCTGGTCACCGCGCTCATCGGGGGTGTCGGGGTGTCTCTGGGGGCGGGCACCGGGCGACGGGCTGCCGGTGCCTTGCCGTACCAGCCCGCTCAGGGTCGGCCGCCGGGCCAGCCGTACCAGGGGCCGGGGCAGCCTGGTCCGCAGGTCCACGGGCCGCAAGTGCCTGGTCCGCAGGTGCATGGGCCGCAGTCCCCGCCTCCGCCGTACGTCCCGCCGCCGCTCTTCCCGCGCCCCGACCTGCCCGAGACGCCGCGCTGGCTGCTGCCGGCGGCGGCGGGGGCCGGCGTGTTCACGGCCGTGGCGTTGCCGGACGCGCAGGTGGGGCTGGGCATCGTCCTGGTCACGATGGTGCTGGGCGCCGCGGCGCTGCCCGCGGTGCTGCGGCGGATCACGCCGTGGACGGTGCTGTTCGGCCTGACCGCCTACTGGCTGATCGCGATGGCCGCCGTACGGGACGCCGACTGGCTGGTCGGGATCCTGTTCATGGCCGGGTGCGGGCTGCTGGCGCTGGCCGTCTCCGGGGCGGGGTTCGGCTGGCTGGGCGTGATCAGGGGCGGCGTGTCGGTGCTGCTCGCGCTGGGGCCGGTGCCGTGGTTCCTGGCCAAGCCGCTGAAGCGGCTGACCGCCAAGCGGCGCATCCTGCCCATGGTCGCGGCGCTGGGCATCACGGCGGTGTTGCTGGTGGTGTTCGGCCTGCTGTTCGCCTCGGCCGACGCCGTGTTCGCCACCTACCTGGAGCGCCTGACCGCGACCCCGGACTGGGCCGAGTCGGTGCCGCTGCGGATCTTCCTGTTCGTGGTCGGGGCCGTGCTGCTGGCCGCCGTGGTGCTGGTCGCGCTGCGGCCCGTGGTGGATCCGGTCGGGCCCGAGGTCAAGTTCAGCGTCTCCAGGAGCGTCTGGGTGGTGCCGCTGACCGCGGTGAACCTGCTGTTCGCGGCGTTCGTGGCAGTACAGATCACCGTGCTGTTCGGCGGCGACTCCTGGGTGCTGAAGACCGCCGGCCTCACCTACGCCGAATACGCCCGGCAGGGCTTCTTCCAGCTCGTCGTCGTCAGCGTGTTCGTGATGTGCATCGTCGCCGTCGTGGCCGGCCTGCTCCGGACCGAGCGGCGCGAACGCTGGCTGCTGGCCGGCCAGCTCGGCGTGCTCTGCGCCCTCACCATGGTCGTGCTGGCCTCCGCGCTGCACCGCATGGACCTCTACACCGAGGCGTACGGCCTGTCCCGGCTGCGCCTGTCGGTGCAGGCCACGGTGTGGTGGCTGGGCGCGCTGTTCGCCCTGGTCATACTGGCGGGCGCGGCCCGGCTGGCCGGTCGCGGCTCCGGCTGGCTGCCCCGCACGATCGTGCTGGTCACCGGGCTCGGACTGGGCGCGTTCGCGATCGTCAACCCGGACTTCCAGGTGGCCCGGACACAGGTGGTGGTACGCGGGCCGGCCAAGCTGGACGCGGACTACCTGGGCGACCTCGGCGCGGAAGCCGTACCGGCCCTGGACCGGCTCCCGGAGCCGCAACGCAGCTGCGTACTGACCGACGTGATCAAGGCCAACGGCCTGAGCCAGCCGGACGCGTGGAACGGCTGGAACCTGGCCAGGTCGCAGGCCCGCGAACTGCTCGCCAAGCATCCGGTCGCCACCACGACCACGGGCTGCGACCGCCCGGAGCTCCGGATCTCCGACTGACGGCCGGTGGTCCTAGCAGTGGGGGTTGGCGGCCTTATAACCGTGCTTGAACGTCTTCGACCGGCCCTTGAAGTGCTTCTTCACACACCGGTGGAACCTGGCCGCGTCCGCGGCGCCCCGTCTCTTGCCCTGGTGCCTGGACTGGGCGCGCCCGGAAGTACCGCCCCCGCCACAGCCGGCGTGCTTCCGGCCCACCGCCCAGCCGACCTTGTAGCCGAGTCTGTAGTCCGGCTGGCCTGAGGCCGGGTGTTTACCTGGGCGGGAGGGCTGGCACCGTACGCCGTTGGCGTAGCCGTCGGAGTAGCCCTTCGGGCAGCCCTGGCCCTTGTCGTCGCACGGGTTCAGCCGTGTCGACAGGGCCGCCGTACGGGTGGCCGGGACCGCCGCGGTGAAGCCCTGAGGCAGGGCGAGGGCGGCGACAAGAGCCGATCCGAGGACGACGAGCGCACCTCTTTCGATCATGACCTTCTCCGTCTCCGGCGAAGAGCACGGCCATGTGTCCCGCCTCGACCAACGAGCGTCTTGAGGTAATTCCCGCTCATATAGTGGACAAATAGCCATGTAGCGCATTAACCATCTCAAGCTTGATCAAAAGTGATCATGTTCTGTTTTGTCGGCCGTTCGAGTCGACGACAGCCGCCGGACGGGTTTCCCGGGTAGGACCGCAGCCGCGCGGTACCTGCTGGATCATGTTTAATCCTTGAGTGGCTTTCGATGTGATCATCAGCGGCGGACACGTGCTCGACGGGACGGGGGCGCCGCCGTACCGAGCCGATGTGGCGATCACCGGCGACCGGGTCGCCGCCGTGGGCCGCCTCGACGGCGCGGAGGCCGCCTTCGTGATCGACGCGAACGGACGGTTCGTCGCACCGGGGTTCATCGACTGCCACGCCCACGGCGACGCGGCCGTCTTCGACCCCGCCGTACAGTTGGCGACGCTTCGCCAGGGAGTGACCACTTTCGTACTGGGACAGGATGGCCTGTCCTTCGCCCCCGGCTCCGCCGACACCGTCGCCTACGCCGAACGCTACTTCGCAGCGGTGAACGGCCCCCGTGTCTCGGATGGCGTGCGTTCCGGTGGCGGGCTGTCGGTCGCCGAGTTGCTCCAGGGGTACGACCGCGCGGTCGCGCTCAACACCGCCTACCTGATCCCGCACGGCACGATCCGCTACGACGTCATGGGCCCCTCCTCAGGCGTCCCCGCACCCGACGAGCTGACCCGCCTGCTCGCCCACGTCGAACGCGGCCTGGCGGACGGCGCGGTCGGCCTGTCGAGCGGCCTGGAGTACCTGCCGGGCCGCTACGCCTCAGCGGCGGAACTGGCCGCCCTGTGCGCACCACTCGCGGGCCTGCCGTACGTCACCCACATGCGCGCCTACGGCGAGCGAGCCGACGTAGGCATGTCGGAGGTCGTCGAGATAGCCCACCGATCCGGTACGGCCGTGCACATATCCCACCTGCACGGACCCGCCGACGTCCTGCTCCCCCTGGTGGAGGAGGCACTGTCCGATGGCGTGGACCTGACCTTCGACTCCTACCCCTACCTGCGCGGCAACACCATCCTCGCGATGGTCGTCCTGCCGCCCGAGGTCCCGGGCGCCGAGCCGGACCGCGCCCTGGAGATGCTGTCGTCCGGGGAGCTCGACGCCTGGTGGCCGGAGCTGGCGCGGACCTGGCCGCGCCTGACCATCTCCCACGCTCCCGGCCTGGAGTGGGCGGAGGGCCTGGGCATGGTCGAGGCGGCCGAGCGGGCGGGCTTGGCGCCGCACGAGTTCTGCCGCCGCCTGCTCATAGAGACGCGCCTGGAGGCGGGTTGCGTGACGGCCCGTCCCGACGAGGGCCCGGAGGGGGAGGAGTCGGTACGCCGCGTGCTGCGCCACCCTTCGCATACGGGCGGCTCGGACGGCATCTACGTGGGCGGCCACCCGCATCCTCGTGGCTTCGGCGCGTTCGCCCGGTTCCTGGGACGGCACGTGCGTGAGCTCGGCGACTGGACGTGGGGGCAGGCCGCCGTCCACCTGTCATCGCACCCGGCGCGACGCTTCGGCCTGACGGACCGCGGCCTGCTCCGGCGCGGCTTCGCGGCCGACGTGGTGGTGATCGATCCGGCGACGGTGACGGACCTGGCCACGTACGAGACTCCGCGCACACCGGCGAGGGGAGTGGACGACGTGCTCGTGTCGGGGGTTCCGGTGCTGGCGAACGGCGTCTTGACGGGCAAGACTCCGGGACGAGCACTGCGCCCGTAACCGGTCGGCGCCCCCTGGAACCACGGACGGGGCCCAGAATGCGCACGTCACGGCGCCCGGCCACCTCCACCGGAGGAGCGTGCCCCTGGACAGGGCCCGGCCCCGTGCGGCGGGTGGGGCTCACCGGGCTTGCCGTACAAGATCATAAAAACATCGGCGCCCAGCCACCTCCACCCGGCCCGCCATACAAGATCATAAAATAAACATGAGATAGGGTCAGGCGCGGACAAATGGGGGTGTTGTGCAGGGAATCCACGAACACAATCGGTCCGTCTTCGACGGGGCCACCCTCCCTCTGATGGTCGTGCATCAGGAGGCGCTCGAGCACAACATCGCGACCATGGCCGCCTTCGCCCGCGATCACGGCATGGAGCTGGCGCCGCACGCCAAGACGCACATGTCCCGAGAGATCGCCACCATGCAGCTCGAAGCGGGCGCATGGGCGCTCACCGTGGCGACGGCGCGGCAGGCGATGGCGGTGCGGGAGTTCGGGGCGGCCAGGGTCATGGTGGCCAACCAGATGGTGGACCCGGCCGGGCTGGAGTGGGCGGCGACGGAGCTGGCCGCCGACCCGGGCTTCGACTTCCTGTCCTTCGTGGACTCCGTGGCCGGGGTGGACATCCTGGCCCGGCATGCCTCGTCCCGGCCGTTCAGCGTGCTGGTCGAGCTCGGGCATGAGGGCGGGCGGGCCGGGTGCCGGACGCTGGACCAGCTGCTGGAGGTGGCCGCGCATGTACAGCGGACCGATGGGGTGGAGCTGGCGGGTATCGCCGGGTACGAAGGGGCGCTGAAGACGGCGCCCGAGGTCAGGAAATATCTGTATCTGTTGCAGGATGCCGCCGAGCACATCCGCGTCAAGAATCCCATCCTGACCGTCGGCGGCAGCCAGTGGTTCGACGTGATCGGGCGCGAGCTCGTCGCCACCCAGGCCAGGATCGTCCTGCGCGCCGGAGCGTACGTCACCCACGACGACGGCTACTACCGCGAGCGCACGCCCTTCAACCGCGTCCCCGGCGAGCTGTGGCCCGCGATGGAGGTGTGGGCGCACGTGCTGTCCACGCCCGAGCCGGGGCTGGCGATCGTCGGCCTGGGCAAGCGCGACGCGCCGTACGACGAGGGCCTGCCCGTTCCCAGGCGCGGCGGCGTCACGATCGTGAAGATGCAGGACCAGCACACGGTCGTCCGCGCCGACGGGCTCAAGCCGGGCGACCTGCTCGCCTTCGGCATCTCGCACCCGTGCACCGCCTTCGACAAGTGGCGCACGCTCCCGGTGGTCGACCGGGACTACCGCCGCGTCGGCACAATAAGCACCCAATTTGGTTAGGGAGATGTTGTGAAGAAGGAATTGAGGACCACCGAGGGCGCGGCCCCGGTCGGCGCGTACTCCCAAGGTCTGGTCGTCGGCGACTTCGTCTACACCTCGGGCGCGGGGCCGCTCGACCCGCAGACCGGTGAGGTCGTCGGCGACGACGTGGCCGCCCAGACCCACCAGACCATGCGCAACCTCGGCGCCATTCTCGCCGCCCACGGCCTCGGCTTCGACGACGTGGTCAAGGCCACGGTCCACCTGCAGCATCTCAAGCGCGACTTCGCCGCCTACAACGAGGTGTACAAGTCGTACTTCAGCCAGCCGTACCCGGTCCGCACGACCGTCGGCTCGGACCTGATGGACATCCTGGTGGAGATCGACTTCGTCGCGCACAAGAGCGCGTAAGGTCGGTCCGTGGACAGTTCGGTGTACGTCTTCGTCGAAGATCTACGCGGCGAGGGCGTCGAGCGGGTGCTCGACAGGATCAGCGGGTACGGCGTGGCGGGCGTGACCGTCGGCGCCGTACACCACGCCTCCCGCGACGTCACCCCGCATGGACTGTCCAGGCTCACGCTCCGCCACGACGGCGCCCACTTCGTCCCGCCGGCCGACCTGTTCTCCGGTCTGCGGCTCAGGCCGACGGCCGGATACCAGAACGCGCTCGACGGCCTGCGCGAAGCCTGTTCGGAGCGAGGGCTGAAGCTCCATGGCTGGACGGTTTTCCTGCGCAATGCCACGATCGGCACCCAGCATCCAGATGTGACCGTACGCGACTGCTTCGGCGATCGAGGTTCGCTCACCGACCTGTGCCCGGCGCATCCCGATGTGCGGCAGTACGCCGTCGCGTTGGCCAGGGCGGTCGCCCGGCTCGGCGTCGACAGCGTCGTGGCCGAGTCACTGCACTTCAGACCGCTCAAACCGCAGCGCTCATTCGTACCGCTCGGGCCGATGGACGCCTACCTGTTCGGCCTGTGCTTCTGCGACTACTGCATGCGCCGGGCCACTGACCTGGGCGTCAACGCCGAGGTGGCCCGCGAGGAGTGCGCCAGGATCGTGGGCGGGGTGTTCGACGGCGATCCGCCCGCGCAGGGCGAGGTGACGCGGGCGGCGCTGACGGCGTACGCGGGGCCCGAGGTGGTCGCCTACGCCCGCGCCCGGTCGGAGACCGTCACCACACTGGTCTCCGAGGTGGCCTCCGCCGTGGCGGACGAGGGCTCCAAGCTGGTGTTCATCGACTCCACCGGCGCCGTCAAGGGCTACACCGACGGGCTGCCCTCGCCCGGCCTGGCCGCGCACGACGCCTGGCAGCTGGGCGTGGATCTGGTGGCGCTCGGCGACCTCGTGCCCGCGTTCGGGGTGCTCGCCTACGCGCGCGACGCCGCCCGGGTGGCCGACGACGTGGGCGCGTATCTGCGGTCGGTGGGCAAGGATCGGGAGGTACGCGCGGTGCTGCGGCCCGGTTATCCCGACAGCGACTCGGCTGACCGGCTGGTCGCGAAGGCGCGGGGGGCCAAGGCGGCGGGGGCGTTGGCGGTGGACTTTTACGCCTATGGACTGATGTCGTACCCGGTGCTGGACCGCATTCCGGCCGCACTTGCCGAGGCCCTCTGACGGGCCGCTTGGGCGGTCACGATTTATCCCACTAAGACATGACACCGCCACCAAGCACAGCGGACACCGCCTGGCTCGCGAAGTTGTCCCTTAGGACATGACACCATTGAGCACCATGGACACCGCCTGACTCGCGAATTCGTCCGTGAGCGGCAACCCCCGGAACACCGCCCTGACCCACACCGCCCCAGCCAGCAGATCGACCACCAGCATCGGGTCGACCGACCGCTTCAGCTCACCCCGCCGTACCGCCCGCTCGAAGACCTGCCGCTCCCGCGCGAACCGATCCGCGAAGAACCGCCGCGCGTCCAGCTCGGGATGGCGTACGGCGGCGCCGAGCGCGGCCACCGCGATGTCCCTGGCCGGCGGCTGGGTGAGGAGCCGCCTGACCCCCTCCACGAGCGCGACGAGATCGCCACGCAGGCTCCCCGTGTCCGGCGCCTCGAACTCCAGCGCCTCCGCCTCCACCAGCGCCGCCCCCAGCAGTGCGGCCTTCGACGGCCACCAGCGGTAGATCGTCGTCTTGTTGACGCCCGACCGCTCGGCCACGCCCTCGACGGTCAGACCGTCATACCCCTTCTCCGCGACCAGCAGCAGCGTCGCGTCGAAGATCTCCTGCTGCTTCCTCGGCGCCATGCGGTCATTTTCTCCCGGCGAACGCCGTGATCACGCCCAGCCCCAGGTACACCACACCGCTGAAGAGCCGCAGCCCCCTGGCCCTCCTGACGAGGCGGCTGCCGAGCGCCCCGGCGGTGAACGCGTACACCAGGTCAGAGAGCACCCCCAGCACCAGCAGCGTGACGCCGAACACCACGATCTGCAGCGCCGGCGACCCCGCGGACGGCTTCACGAACTGTGGCAGCAACGCCAGGAAGAACAGCGTGACCTTGGGGTTGAGCAGGTTCACCACGACACCTTCGAGGAACACCTTGCCGAGCGGCTGCGGCGGCCGCGCCACCTCGGATTCGGCCTGCTCCTTGCCGGTGAGCGCGCGTACCCCCAGATAGACGAGATAGGCGACTCCTGCCCACTTGACGATCCCGAACAGCGTCGCGGACCTCGTGATCAGGTACGAGAGCCCGGCCGCGGCCGCCACGATGTGCACCAGCGTGCCGGTCTCCACGCCGAACGCGCTGGCCAGCCCCGCCGCCCGGCCCTGGGAAAGGCCCCTGGCGGTGATGTAGAGGTGGTTCGGACCAGGGATGAGCACCAGTGCGAGCGAGGCGCCCACGAAGAGCACGTACGTGGACCAAGGGATCATGAAATATAAGCGTAAAGCGGCTTTGGCCCGCTGTTGAGAGCCAATCGGGTACCCCGTTCCTGGGCCAATCGGAATGTCGGCCAGGCGTGGCATAGTTGCTGCCGTGAAGGGTCTCCTGGTCGGGCGCGCTGCTGAGCTGGCGAGACTCGCGCGTGTGCTCGAATCCGCCGCCCTCGGCACCGCCGAGGTGGCGCTCGTCGGCGGCGACGCCGGCATCGGCAAGACCCGGCTGGTGTCCGAGCTGGTCGCCGAGGCCGGTTCCCGTGGCTTCAACGTGCTGGTCGGGCAGTGCGCCGAGCTCGGCGACACGCTGCCCTACCTCCCGCTCGCCGACGCCCTGCGCGGCGCCGAGCCCGCCGTCCGCGAGGCGGCCGCCGCCCATCCCCTGCTCGGCCAGTTGCTGCCGGGCGTGGAGAGCGCGCCTCCGGCGGGGCTCACGCAGCAGCGGCTGTTCGGCTCGCTGCTGGGGCTGCTGGCCGAGGTCCAGCCGGTGCTGTTCGTGATCGAGGACCTGCATTGGGCCGACCGCTCGACCCGTGACCTGCTGGTGTTCCTGAGCCGCATGGTGCAGAGCGAGCGCGTGTGCGTCGTCGGCACCTACCGCACCGACGACCTGCACCGCCGTCATCCCCTGCGGCCGGTGCTGGCCGAGCTGAAGCGCCTGCCCAGCGTCACCCACCTGGAACTGGGCCCTCTCGACTCCGGCGAGATGTCTGATTACGTCGCGACATTGGGCGATGTGGACGCACAGGAGCTCGGCGTGATCGTCACCCGCGCGGGCGGCAACCCGTTCTATGCCGAGGAGCTGTTCGCCGCCCTGGCCGAGGGCGACACGCTGCCCGACGGGCTGGCGAGCCTGCTGATGTCCCGGGTCGAGGTGCTGTCCGAGCCCGGCCAGCGGGTGCTGCGCGCCGCCGCGGTCGCCGGCCGACGCGTCGAGGACGAGCTGCTGCGCGAGGTCTCCGGGCTCCCGCTGGCCGACTTCGAGGAGGCCGTACGCGAGATCGTCTCGCGCGGCCTGCTCCGCGTCGACGGCTACGGTTACGCCTTCAGGCACGCTCTGCTGCAGGAAGCCGCCTACACCGACCTGCTGCCCGGAGAGCGCAGCAGACTGCACGCCGACTTCGCACGACTGCTCACCTCGCCCGCCGAGCTCGCCCACCACCACCTGGCCGGCCACGACCTGGCGGGAGCCCTGGCAGCCTCGGCGAAGGCCGGCCGGCTGGCCGAGCGCCTGGGCGCGCCCGCCGAAGCCCACAGCCACTACGACCGGGTGCTGAGCCTGTGGGACCGAGTCCCCGACGCCGCCGAACTCGCCGGTGAGGAGCGGGCCACGCTGGCCTTCCGCAGCGCGGTGATGGCGGCCGACAGCGGCGACAACCACCGCGCCGTCCAGCAACTGCTCGCCCTGCCCCCGACCTCCGAGGTCAACGAGCGGCTGGCCTATTACCTGGTCGAGCTCGACGACCAGGAAGGCGCCATCGCCGCGGCCCAACGTGCCGTCGAAGCCGCCGCCGACCCGCCCACCCTCGCCCGAGCCCTGGCCACCCATGCCCGCACGATCACCTGGTCCGCCTGGCACGCCGAAGCCGAGGACATCGCCCGCCGCGCCATCGAGACGGCCAGAGCCGCAGGCGCCCGCGACGCGGAAGCGGGCGCCCTGCTCACCCTGGCCCTGCACGCGGAAAACGAAGGCGACATGACCCGGGCCCGCTCGCTCGCCCAGACCGCCGCCGCCGCGAACACCGGCCACCTGGCCATGGACCTCCGTGCCCGCTTCCACTACGCCCGCATCCTCTACGAGCAGGGCCTGCTCGTAGAGGCGGCCGAGATCGCCGACGCGGGCATCCACCTGGCGGTCGAAACCGGCCTCAACTGGAGCACCTACGGCACCGACCTGCGCTTCCTTCGCTTCCTGATCCACTACGTGGCCGGCGAATGGGACGAGGCCGAGGCCACCGCCGCCGGCTTCGGCGCTCGAGTCGGCACACTGCCGGAGGCGGTCCTGTCGTCGTTCGCCCTGTTCGTAGAGGTCGCCCGCGGCCTGCCCGCCGTCGAAGCCCGCCTCAACTGGCTACGCCCGTTCTGGTCCGACCTCCTCGTCGCCTACATGTCCCGAGGCATGGCCGCCGAACACGCCCTCTGGTGCGGCGACCCCGCCCTCGCCCTGGAACACGTAGAGGCCGCCATGGCCACCCTCGAACCCGGCGAGACGGGCACTTTGCGCGTCGCCGCCATCGGCCTGTGGGCACTAGCCGACCTAGGACAGGTGGAAGGCGCCGACGACCTCCTCAACCGCGTCCGCTTCGCCGTCGAATCCGGCCCAGTGGGCGAACGTGGCCCCATGGGCCCGGAGGGCCAAGCCTGGGCCCTGCGAGCGGAGGCCGAATGGCACCGCGTCCACGGCCGCCTCGACGTGGAGCTGTGGCGGCGCGTGGTGGCGGCATTCGACTTCGGCTTCGTCTATGAGGCAGCCCGCGCCCGCTGGCGCCTGGCGGAGGCCTTGCTGGCAGCAGGCGCCCGTACAGAAGCCCAGGCCGAGTGGGACCTGGCCCGCGAGGCAGCCGGCAAACTCCGCGCCACGCCGTTGGAGACCGCGCTGAGCGACTTCGCCCGCCGAGCCCGCTTCACCACCGGCGGCGGCGGGCATGGCGACGGGGGCCTGACGGCACGCGAGACCGAGGTGCTGAGGCTGGTGGCGGAGGGGTTGACGAACCGGGAGATCGCGGAACGGCTGTTCATCGCGCAGAAGACGGTGAGTGTGCACGTGTCCAACATCTTGGGCAAGCTGGAGGTCTCTACGCGTACGCAGGCTGCGGCGGAGGCCCGGACACGCGCACTGCTGTAGCCCCGACGTCCTTCGTGCGCTCCTCTTGCCCTGTGCCCTCACGCGGCTGCACTGGGCGCCCGTGGCCCTGCGTGCTGCCCTAGCTCTATCGCTCTATCGCTCTATGCCACCCGCACGCCTGCACTGGGCCGAGGACCGATAGCCCCACGTGCCTGGCTGTGGCGGACGCTGACGCTTCGGTGGTGGGGGAGTGGCCCGACGACGACGTCGACGGGCCCTGAGGTCGGCACATCGGGACACTTCGCGCATTCTGCGCCGCAACTGCCCACCCCGCTCGACCCAAACCCCTACCAGAATCCTTCACCCGAACAGCGACCTGATTGACGGCGATCACCATCGAGGCCGCTCGATCTCAACGCCCATCGAGGCGCTTGAGCTCAACCCCACTCACTCGTTGAACGAAACGAGTGGGGCTCAGACCCTGCTTCCCGCCGCAAGATCGCGGACCACCTCAATGAGCTCCGCCGGGTCGAACGGCTTGGTGAGATAGGCGTCGACGCCGATCCCTCGCCCCCGCCGCTTGTCGTCGTCCTGCGCCCGCGCCGTGATCAACACGACCTTGATGTGACTGGTCGCCTCATCGGTACGCAGCCTCTCCGCTGTCACCCAGCCGTCAAGAAACGGCATCATCACGTCAAGCGTGATGACATCGGGCATGACATCGAGCACCCGCTCGAGACAGTCCTGCCCATCGGTGGCGGTGGCGACTTCGAACCCTTCCAGGCTCAAGTTCACCGCGATCAACTGACGGATGACCTCGTCATCGTCCACGACCAGTACCCTGCCAAGAACCTCGCCCACGGCCGCAAAGCTACCCGTAGTGGCGCGGTCACGTGGGGTTTTCCTTGGATGTGTGGCTGGACCTTTATCGTGGTGCGGAGTGGTGGCCCGATACTGGTAGCCTTATCACTCGTTGAGCCCCCTTAGCTCAGGGGATAGAGCACCGGCCTCCGGAGCCGGGTGCGTAGGTTCGAATCCTACAGGGGGCACTCGCGATCTACGTCGCAAGATGGCAAAGGACCTGCGGAAACGCAGGTCCTTTGTGTTTCCGCGTGTGCCACTCCATGCCTGCGATGGCCAGCGGATGCCCATGATCACGTACGAAGAGCGTACGGATCTTGGAAGCTTTATCGGAGACGTAACAGCTAGGTGGCATCGCGCCGCCGAAGTGCTTCCACCACTTTCGTTTTGAGCCAGTCGGGGCAGGCTTCGATGACGGCGGAGCATCCTCGTCGGCATCGGAGGTAACGGGTTCGCCACGGTCAAGACCTGCACGCGTGCGGGCGTCACCATGAGAGGGTGACTGGCTCTTCGCCTTCTTCCGTGCCCCAGCGCCGTCAGTGGCGTCTGTTGGTCGGGGCGGCCCTGCTGCTGTCGCTGGCGCTACTGGGCTGGGGCATATGGGCGTTCTTCGTGGATGCCACGCTTGATGTGCTGGACAAGCGTGCCAGCGTCGTGAGCATGGTCATCGGCGGGCTGGGGCTGCTGCTATCGGCAGCGGCGCTGTGGGCGCAACTGCGCCAACAGGCGGCGCCATCAACGGCAGGTTCTGTGCCAGGGCCAGCCTCGTCGTCGGGACCGGGCTCCCCCGCAATCGCGACTATGAGCGGCGGCATGGTGATCGGCCAGGTGCCCGGCTCGGCCCGGATCAGCGGCCCGCACAGTACGAACGCCGAAGCCGCCCACTCGATCGCCATCGGCGGCGAGATCGGTGACATTCGGGCGCCGGTGATGAGCGGCGACGAACTGATCATGTTCACTGGACGCAGTGGCGAGCGGACCGTTGCCGTGACCGGAGGCATCTCCCGGAGCATGCTCCTCGCTGGCGACGTGCTGCCATCGCGCCGGCCGCTGCCCGACGCATCCCAGGTACCCGAACCGCAGGAGCTGGTCGGCTTACCCCGGCGTCCCGCGGCGGCCTTCGTCGGTCGCGACCGAGCCCTCGATTGTCTACACACAAGGCTGACGGCCGGGAGGGGAACGGGCGTAATCAGCCAGGCGGTGCTCGGGCTGGGCGGCGTGGGCAAGAGCGAACTCGCTTTGCAGTATGCCTACCGCCATCGCGACGGTTACCGGCTGGTGTGGTGGATCGACGCCGATACCCCCGACCAGGCCCAGACCGGATTGGCCGGCCTGACACGGGCCCTAGTGGCGGGCATTGACTCGGTGGCGGCCGAGCAGGCCACAACCGAGGAAGCCGCCGGCTGGGCGATGACCTGGCTGAGTAACCACCAAAACTGGCTAATCCTCTTTGACAACGTCGAAGAGGTCAGCCACATCGAGCCTTATCTGGCCCGGCTCACCTGCGGACATGTGCTGATCACCACTCGGCGGGATGTCGGCTGGCAGCAACTTGGCATCACCCCGCTGCGGCTGGACCTGCTAGAACGACAGGCCTCACTAGCCCTGCTGACCACGCTGATGGGGCCGCAGGCGGAGGGCCAGGCCGAGCTGCTGGATCGACTGGCTGACCAACTCGGAGACCTGCCCCTGGCCCTAACCCAAGCCGGGGCCTATATCACCCGCACCCCTCGTATGAACGTGGCCCGCTACCTGCGCCAGCTTGCAGAGATCCCGGACCGTATGCACGCCGCGGCGCCGGCTGGCGACAATGCGGTTCGCGTGGTGGCCACCGTGTGGGCCGTCAGCTGCCAGCGCATCCAGGAGGTCAATCCACTGGCCGTGCACCTGCTCAACCTGCTGGCCTGCTACGCACCTGACCACCTGCCCGCCAGTATCCTGGACGGCCTGGACGACACCGAAGATCTGGCGGTGGGGGAGGCGCTGGCATTGCTCGCCTCCTACAGCCTGATCACGCTGACTACCAGCACCGACGACCGCGACGCCGAGGATCCCCAGGACCTGATCAGTGTGCACCGCCTGATCCAAGCAAGCATCCTGGCCCAGCTGCCTGATGGTCAACGCGCCGCTGTCCGGCACCAGGCCGCCGATCTAATTGAGGCCGCCCTCCCTGAGGAAGTCGCGCATGTGGCCATGTGGCCGGTCTACCGGCGACTCCTCCCCCACGCTCGCGCCGCCCTGCCTCTGGACTCACCCGGTCTGAAGCAGGTGCTCGACTACCTGGAAGACAGCGGAGACTACGCCACCGGCCTGGCCATCCAACGGGAGATTCACGCGCACTATCTTCACGTATCAGGCTCCGATCACCCCGACACCCTGACCACCCGGCACGATCTCGCCACCTGGCTAGGGGAGGCGGGGGATGCGGCCACGGCCCGAGACCAGCTCATCACCCTGCTCCCCATCCGTGAACGCGTCCAGGGCCCCGACCATCCCGACACCCTGACCACCCGGCACAACCTCGCCACCTGGACAGCGAAGGCAGGCGATGCGGCCACGGCCCGAGACCAGCTCATCACCCTGCTCCCCATCCGTGAACGCGTCCAGGGCCCCGACCATCCCGACACCCTGACCACCCGGCACA
>NZ_JBEZDU010000052.1:27051-28705 GCF_040648495.1 Nonomuraea sp. NPDC049129
CACAACCTCGCCACCTGGACAGCGAAGGCAGGCGATGCGGCCACGGCCCGAGACCAGCTCGCCGCCCTGCTCCCCATCGAAGAACGGGTACGAGGTGCCGACCACCCGAGCACCCTGAATACCCGGTACTACCTCGCCTACTGGACGGGGCAGGCAGGGGATGCTGCCGCGGCCCGAGACCAGCTCGCCGCCCTGCTCCCCATCGAAGAACGGGTACGAGGCGCCGACCACCCCAGCACCCTGAATACCCGGCAAAACCTCGCCTACTGGACGCGGCGGGCGGGCGATGCTGCCGCGGCCCGAGACCAGCTCGCCGCCCTGCTCCCCATCGAAGAACGGGTACGAGGCGCCGACCACCCCGACACCCTGACCACCCGGCACAACCTTGCCGGCTGGACGGGGCAGGCAGGCGATGCGGCCGCCGCCCGCGATCAGTACGCCGCCCTGCTCCCCATCCGTGAACGCGTCTTGGGGGCCGACCACCCGAGCACCCTGAATACCCGGCAAAACCTCGCCTACTGGACGGGGCAGGCAGGCGATGCGGCCGCCGCCCGCGATCAGTACGCCGCCCTGCTCTCCATCCGTGAACGCGTCCGGGGCGCCGACCACCCCGACACACTGTCCACCCGGCAAAACCTCGCCTACTGGACGCGGCGGGCGGGCGATACGGTCGCGGCCCGCGATCAGCTCGCCGCCCTGCTCCCCATCCGTGAACGCGTCCAGGGCGCCGACCACCCCGACACCCTGTTCACCCGGTACTACCTCGCGTACTGGACGGGGCAGGCAGGGGATGCGGCCGCGGCCCGAGACCAGCTCGCCGCCCTGCTCCCTACCCAAGAACGGGTACGAGGCGCCGACCACCCCGACACCCTGAATACCCGGCACAACCTCGCCACCTGGACAGGGAAGGCAGGCGATGCGGCCGCGGCCCGAGACCAGCTCGCCGCCCTGCTCCCTACCCAAGAACGGGTACGAGGCGCCGACCACCCCGACACCCTGACTACCCGGTATTACCTCGCCACCTGGACGGGGGAGGCAGGGGATGCGGCCGCGGCCCGCGACCAGCTCGCCGCCCTGCTCTCTACCCAGGAACGGGTACGAGGCGCCGACCATCCCGACGCCCTGTTCACCCGGCACAACCTCGCCACCTGGGCAGGGGAAGCAGGCGATGCGGCCGCAGCCCGCGACCAGTACGCAGCCCTCCTCCCCATCCGTGAACGCGTCCAGGGCCTCGACCATCCCGACACCCTGTTCACCCGGTACTACCTCGCGTACTGGACGGGAGAGGCAGGGGACGCGGCCGCAGCCCGCGACCAGCTCGCCGCCCTGCTCCCCATCGAAGAATGGGTACGAGGCGCCGACCATCCCGACATTCTGTTCACCCGGCACAACCTCGCCACCTGGACTGCGGGCGATGCGGCCGCCGCCCGCAATCAGCTCGCCGCCCTGCTCCCCATCCGTGAACGCCTCCAGGGCGCCAACCATCCCGACACCCTGACCACCCGGCACAACCTCGCCACCTGGACGGGAGAAGCAGGCGATGCGGCCGCAGCCCGCGATCAGCTCGCCGCCCTGCTCCCCATCCGTGAACGCCTCCAGGGCGCCAACCATCCCGACACCCTGACCACCCGGCACAACCTCGCCACCTGGACGG
>NZ_JBEZDU010000052.1:28803-34874 GCF_040648495.1 Nonomuraea sp. NPDC049129
GGGAGAAGCAGGCGATGCGGCCGCAGCCCGCGACCAGCTCATCGCCCTGCTCCCCATCGAAGAACGGGTACGAGGCGCCGACCACCCCGACACCCTGACCACCCGGCACAACCTCGCCACCTGGGCAGGGGAAGCAGGCGATGCGGCCGCAGCCCGCGACCAGTACGCAGCCCTCCTCCCCATCCGTGAACGCGTCCAGGGCCCCGACCATCCCGACACCCTGACCACCCGGTACCACCTCGCCTACTGGACGGGGGAAGCAGGCGATGCGGCCGCAGCCCGCGACCAGCTCGCCGCCCTGCTCCCCATCGAAGAACGGGTACGAGGCGCCGACCATCCCGACACTCTGTTCACCCGGTATCACCTCGCCTACTGGACGGGGGAGGCAGGCGATGCGGCCGCAGCCCGCGACCAGTACGTCGCCCTGCTCCCCATCGAAGAACGGGTACGAGGCGCCGACCACCCCGACACCCTGACCACCCGGCACAACCTCGCCACCTGGACAGGGGAAGCAGGCGATGCGGCCGCCGCCCGAGACCAGCTCATCACCCTGCTCCCCATCCGTGAACGCGTCCAGGGCGCCGACCACCCCGACACCCTGACCACTCGGCACAACCTCGCCTACTGGACGGGGGAAGCAGGCGATGCGGCCGCAGCCCGCGACCAGCTCATCACCCTGCTCCCCATCCGTGAACGCGTCCAGGGCGCCGACCACCCCGACACCCTGTTTACCCGGTACAACCTCGCCAGGTTTACCCGGTACAACCTCGCCAGTTGGACAGAAAAGGCAGAGGAATCAGGCGGCGGCGAATAGTCCGAACAGCAGTAGCGTCTGTTGCATGACCAGTCGGGAGTAAGGCTGGAGCAAGTCACCCTGCTCCGTTCTTGTCGGCATTGCCACTCTCTCCGGCGAAGGGCGTTGCCAACGGGTTGCCGCCGTCGCAGAATCACTCTTCCTTCGTCTCTTTGTCTTGGTCAGCTTGGTTGAGGTCGATCCCCAGCGCTCCGTCGAGCATTGTGTGCCAGACATGGTCCTGCCCGTCGATGCATTTGGCGTAGATCTTTAGAAGCACTTCGACGCTGTGGCCTGCCCACTGCGCTACTTGGGTGGCGGGTACCCCGGCGTTGAGCCGTAGCGACACTCCTGCATGGCGCAGGTCGTATGGTCGTTTGGCAAGCTGTGACGCGGCTTGTGATGGCGTCAAGGCCAGGGCGCGGGCGGTCTTCCAGGTGCGAACGTAACCGGACTTGTAGAGCACACCTCCGCGCTCCGTTCGGAACAGCCGGCCATCTGGGGCCACACCATGGCGCTGCATGTGAGCGCGGAGGATGGCGACCAGTACGGGCGGGATAGGGATAATGCGCTTGGCCTTGCGCGGGCGACCTTTGAGGCCGCGCTGTTCGTGGGCCTGGCCGTTGTCCGTCCACTTGGTTCCCACAGTCGGCGCGGAACCGCTGAGCAACAGGCGTCCCCATCCCTTCTCCGGGAGAGTACAGTCCTCTCGCCGTAGAGCCGTTACCTCACTCGGACGCATCATGGCGTAGTACATGCAGGCGAAGAAAGCCACGAGCCGGTCCCCTCGTCTCCATCCGGAGTAGCTGACGGCAGTGAGCAGTTCGTGTACTTGCTCAGGAGAGGCAACCACGGCGGGGTCTATCTCCTCGCACACTTCTGTCTCGGGTGCTTTCCAGTCGAGTTCCTCGCTGAGCGGGTTCTTCACGAGTCGCTTCTTGAAGACGGCGTAGCGAAGCACGTTGAACAGAACCCGGCGGCGACGGCTGTAGTAACTGGGAGCCGCGGCGGTGCCGTCCATCTTGCGGGCGCAGGCGTCCAGCGCGGTTGTGATGCGGTCGTATTCGGCGAGATCAGCCACGAGCACGGATGCATTGGTGATCCACACGAGCGCCTCGGCGATCTCATGGGGCTTGTCGGTGTCGCGATGTTGTTTGTTGAACGCCCACTGGTAGAGGGCGGAGCGCAGGACCTGCGGATTAGGCGCACCGCGCCGGTCACGGACGAGGAGTGGGGTTATCGCCGCAAGGGTTTCGGCGATTGAGATGCGCTGTCTGCCTGAGACCTTGGACCAGCGCGCATCCACATAGTCGCAGGCGTGGGCGTACCAGGTGACAGTGCTGTGAGTGCGGCTCTTGGAATCCGGCATGCCCGTCGCGGTGTCGAACGCCTCCCCATTCTGGGCCGCCTTCTTCAGACCCGCCCGGAAGCTGTCGGCCAGTTCCCACGTGGAGAAGTGTTCGGTGAACACCTTGCCTTCTACGACCCACCGCACCATGTGATTGTTGAGGCCGTCTTTCCGGGTGGAGATCTTCCAGATGCGGACGTTGTAACTCTTCATGGTCAGTTTGCCTTTCGGGCGGATTCGGCCAGCGAGTCGAGCCAGGATTCGAAGTCACGGCGCTTGATGCGGAGTTCACCGTTGGGTAGCCGGTGGCAGCGTGGGGCCACGCCGAGTGCGCGCCATCGCTGCCAGGTGCGGCGCTTGATGTCGAGTTCGACGAGCAGTTCGGGAACGGTCATCCAGGTGCCGGTGCGGTTGCTGGCGTGGGCGATGCTTATGGCAGTGGGCTTCACGGGCGCATCCCTGTGTGGTTCTGGTCGTACAGGCAGGGGTGGACGGCGTAGGCAGGTGAAGGTCGGCGGCCGGGGCCGGTGCGCGGCGGCTCGAGCTCGCGCCGGATCCAGCCGAGCTGTTCCAGGAGGTCGAGTGGTGTCTCCAGCTCGCCCACCTTGCGGAAGCGGTTTCGCGGCAGGGCGGTGAACGCCTCGCGGACGGTAAAACGTGTTGTAACGGTGCGGTGGAGCCAGGCGTGTACGGTGCGGGCGGCTTCGATGTCGGAGTCCGCGCCCATGGCGTCGAAGGTGGCCAGGGCGTGAGCGGCGAAGTAGCCGCCTAGCGCGATGGCGGCGTTGACGGCGTCGGCGCTGATCGGGTGGCGAAAGGCGGACTCGACGTCGGCGGCCAGGTGGATGAGGCCGGCGATGCGCATGATTGCGCCGTCGAACTTGCCCGCCCAGTCGGTGATGTGCCCGAGGTCTCCTGAGTCCGGGCGTAGACGGGTCTCGGTCTTGCGGCGATGTTCGGTGAAAATCTCGGCGGCCTCGGCCGTCAGGGTGAGGCGTGCTGGGTCGTCCCACTCGTACATGCCGATCGTGAGTCGTTGCAGATTGGCGTCGTAGCGAGCCGCGATGTGCTCTGGCACGGGCGGCGGGTCCACACGCCGGTATCCGACGTTGCTCTTCGGCAGGCTGTAGAGGATGCGGCCGAGCAGCCCCTTGCCGCGGAAGCCAGGCATGCTCGCGATGTCGGCGATGATCTCGGGCTGCACCGCGAGTCCCATGGTCAGGGTCGCGTTGTCCGCTCGTTCGCTGCGGCCTCGGCGATCGACGATGAGTGGGTCTCCGGCGTGCCCCTTGAGGAACAGGTCCAGGTTGGGTGTGCCGGAGTAGCGGCCGGCGAGCGTGGCGAAGATGCCTCCCTCTGCGCTGAGTACTGATAGGCGTCCGCCCTGCTCGACCAGCAGGCTTGCTGCCGTTTCTGGTGTGATGTCGTCGGCCACGAGGCGCGGCTTGACCGGGACTTTGATGTCTTCCACGGCTAGTGCCGCGCTCTGTGCCTCGGCGATGGCTTCCGGCGCTGCCTCGCCGCGTGCCGCCCCGGCGGTCCGCGTGGCCTTCTCAGCCATTTCCACGGCCAGGCGACGGGATACCTCAGCCTCGGTGATCTGCGGGCCGATGCGGTCCAGCAGGAGGCTTTCGGCACGGGTCAGGGGCGTGGTCATGGCGCGGAACACGGCGGACTTGCGCGAGCCGGGTGGCATGGCGACCAGGACGAAGAGGTTCACGGGCTCGACCCAGGAGCCGCGGACGTTCACGATCGCGCGTCCGCCGGCGGCGGTGGATAGGGCGGCCAGGGCTACGCAGCCCGCCAGGTCGAGTGGCGTCTGTGTCTCCTCGGCCACCGCGCTGACGTGCTCGGCGACCCAGGCCGGGAGCGCGTGCACAGGGAAGGACGGGAGTTCGCCGCGCTGCCCTAGCGGCGCTGGTGTCTCCCAGACTGGTGGCGCGTTGTGCAACTCGGCGAGCTGGGCAGCGGCGCCCACGTTGGACAGGATGGCTTCGGCTGTCGGCTTGGCGATGGTCACGCGGCTGCCCTCCGGGGACGGCGTAGGCCGCTGTCGAGCCCTGAGCGGATGGTGTTGAACGCCTCGCGGAAGTCGAGTCCGATGGCTTCGGCTGCGTTGAGCAGGGACGCCTCGGCGAGGTTGCGTGGTAGCAGGCTGGTCGCGATGAGCTGGCCCAGAGCGAACGCGGCGATGTTGAGCGTGTCGTTGCGGGTGCCGGGAATAGCGTCCAGGACTCGTTCGACCTCGCCACGCAGCGCCGCCAGGGCGTATCCGGCTGCTCGGTCCCCACCACAAGCTGCCAGCACAGTCCCCGCGGATGTGCTGGATGCGGGCGGCGGTGTAGAGGTGAGACGCTCGGTCAGCCAGGCCGGGAGCACAGCCGGTGTCGGCCCGTGCAAAACGTCGTAGGAGCCACTGCCGTCCGGCAGGGTGACATAGCTGCCGGGGGCGACGACGTAGCCGCCGTGCGCTCGGGTGTCGATTTTCCAGCCGAGCCTGCCTGCGGTGTTGCGCAGGTCGACGTCGGCCGGGACGGTGAAGTAGAGGTGGGTGCCGCCGCGCCGGGTGCGAACCATGAACGTTTCCAGTGGGAGCGGCTGACCGGCTTGCTCGCAGAGCGAGGCCAGGGTGTCCGCGCCGTCGTTGATGCCGGGCTTCGCCCAGTCGGCGGCCGGGCGCTCGTCGGGCTTGGGCACGTCGAGGTCGAGGACGACGAGGTTGGACGGACCGCAGGCGATACCGATGTTGAACGGGCCGCGGGCCCACATGTGGCGGATGAGTGCGGTGTCGGTGGTGGCGTGCCGTTCCCACGCGGTGAAGCCGGGCAGCGGGCGCTTGTCGTTCGGGGTGAGAGGGAAGACGTGCCAGCCGCGGGTGACGGCGGCCAGGGCGTAGCGGGTGAGGTCGTGTATGTGGCTCTCCTGAGGGGTGATGCCGTGGGTGCTGGGCGGCATCAGTGGTTGCCGTCGCGGTGGAGGCGGCGGGCGTAGACGTAGAGCTGCCAGCCGAGGCGGGGCCGCTTGCCGGTGCCGTCGCAGGCGCGGCAGGTGCGGTTCTTGCCGCCGGGGCGGCATCGGGTGCAGCGGCCCCAGGGCCACGCCAGGCAGACGATGATGTAACTGAGGGTGATGAATGGTAGGCAGACTGCTAGAAGGGCGATGACAGTAGCCATGAGGGCCTCCAGGGCCGTTTCCAGGGTTTCCGCAGGTCGATGTCTAGGTGCTAGAGCCCAGGTAGAACACCATTTCGGGCTCTAGGGGAGCCTCTAGACCTAGAGGGCTGTGTCTCTAGGTCTAGAGGCGATCGGTACGACTACGACGCCTTGCCCTTGTCGCGCTGGGTGACTGCAGTGACGATGTCGTCACGGGTGATGCCGATGCGGTTGGCGCCCTTGTCGCCGCCCTCCGGTGTGCCCCACACCTGCAAGGTGCGGATGCCGTACGGCTTGAGCATGATGGTGAGCTGGGCTGTCTTCGCGCCGCCCTCCAGCGCCGCCCACGGGCCGTAGATGTCGGGCCGCAGCTCGGCCAGGCGATCTACGATGACCTCGTTCCACACTTTGGCCTCGGACGGCGGGACCACGGCCAGGATGTCGGCCAGCAGGTCGTAGCTCGGCACGGTCTGCTCGGCCGTCTCGCCGAGGGCGTGCCCGGACAGCGTTCCTGTCGTCTTGCGCAGCGCGTAGGCGCGGTCGGCGATGAGTTGGGTTTCTGGGGTGTTGAGGTAGGCGGCCTTGACCACCTTGGGCATCGGGGTCGCTCCGACCAGGTAGCCGGTGCCAGCGTCCTTCTCCGGGACGAACACCGTGGCGCGGATGCCGTTCTTGTACGCGCTGGTGCCGAGGATCATGTCGTTTTCGAGCTGGCCGGCCACCCGCAGGCAGAACCGGATGGACACGTTCGCGGAGATGCCGGTGGGCAGGCTGTCTC
>NZ_JBEZDU010000053.1:0-32459 GCF_040648495.1 Nonomuraea sp. NPDC049129
CCCAAAACACCACACTAGCCCCCCCCCCCCCCCTCGCCCTCTGGGGGCCCCCCCCGGCCCGGCCCCCCCCCGGCCCCCCCGCCCCCCCCCGGGGGCCCGGGGCCCAACGCCGTACCGGAGAGGCGCGAGCTCAGCGCCCCTCGAAGGCGGGCTTGCGCTTGGCGAGGAACGCCTCGACTGCTCCGGTGTGGTCGGCGGTCAGGCCCAGCTGGGCCTGGGCGTGCGCCTCGGCCGTGAGCACCGTCCCGAGGTCCAGGCCCCAGGACTGTGCGATCAGCAGCTTGGACGCGGCGTAGGCGGCGGTCGGCCCAGCCGCGAGCCGGGCCGCGAGCTCACGGCCCGCCGTACCGACGTCCGCGCGTGGGACCACGCGACCGGAGATCCCCCACGCGACGGCCTGCTGAGCGGTGAAGGACTCGCCGAGCAGGACGAGTTCCTTGGCCCGCGCCTCGCCGACCGCCCGGGTGAGCGTCATGGACAGCCCGGAGTCGCAGGTAAGCCCGATCCCGGTGAAGGCCGTCGCGAAGACGGCCTCCTCGGCGAGGACGCGCAGGTCGCAGGCCAGCGCGAGGGCCAGCCCCGCGCCGACGCACGTACCGTTGACGGCCGCGACGACCGGCTTGCCCATCGTGGCCACGAGCCGGATGATCGGCGCGTAGTCCTCCTCGACGGTGTCGAACGCGTGCTCCGCGTCGGCGCGCAGGGCGGCCGCGTGCTCGGCGAGGTCCTGACCGACGCAGAAGGCGCTGCCCGCGCCGGTCAGCAGTACGGCACGGACGGCGTCGTCGGACGCGGCCTCCTCGAGCGCCCGGCGCAACGCCGTCTTCGTCCCGGCGTCCAGCGCGTTGCGGCGATCCGGGCGGTTCAGGGTGAGAACGGCCACGGCCCCGTCACGCTCGAAGATGACCGTGGTCGCGTCACGTTCGAGGACGACCGGGGTCGCGTCCTGGCTGGGTGCGGACATGTCAGGCCTCCGGCGCGGACGTCGCCGGCCAGGTCTTCGCCACGAGGGTCAGCACGTCGTACGTGGCGACCGCCTGGCCGTCCTGGTTGGACACGACGGCGTCCCAGCGGACCTCGCCGTAGTCCGCGCCGCCGCGCGGAGTGATCTGCTTGACGGTCAGCGCCACGTCGATCGCGTCGCCGGGCTTGACCGGGGTGAGGAAGCGGAGTCCGTCGACGCCGAAGTTCGCCAGGACCGGTCCGGGTGCCGGGTCGACGAAGAGACCGGCGGCCAGGGACACGACGAGGTAGCCGTGGGCGACGATGCCGCCGAACAGCGGGTTCCGCGCGGCGGCCGCGGCGTCGGTGTGCGCGTAGAAGGTGTCCCCGGTGAACTCGGCGAAGTGCTCGACGTCCGCGAGCGTCACCGTCCGCGGCGCGGAGGCGATCGTGTCGCCCACGCGCAGCTCCGCCAGGGACTTCCGGAAGGGGTGGACACCGGAGTCGACGCGCGCGGCGCCCGTCGTCCACCGTCCGGTGATCGCGGTGAGCTGGTCCGGGGATGCCTGTACGGCGGTGCGCTGCATGTGGTGCAGGACCCCTCGGACGCCGCCGAGTTCCTCACCGCTCCCGGCCCGGCCGGGGCCGCCGTGGACCAGGACGGGCAGCGGCGAGCCGTGCCCGGTGGACTCCCCGGCGTCGTCCCTGTCCAGGACGAGGACGCGACCGTGCCAGGGCGCCAGCCCGAGCACGACGGACCGCGCGACCTGCGGGTCGTGGGTGACGACGGAGGCGACAAGACTCCCCTTGCCCCGTGCGGCCAGGGCGACGGCCGCCTCGACGCCGTCGTAGGTGAGCACGGTGCTCACCGGGCCGAACGGCTCCACGTCGTGCGGCTCGCCGGCGCCGGGGCGCGCGCGCAGCACGAGCGGGGTCATGAAGGCGCCGCGCTCGGGGTCGCCGTCGAGCAGGGCCGCGCCTTCGGGGTCGCCGAAGACCACCTCGGCACCCGCCGTGAGCGCTTCGACGGCCTTGCGCACCTCGTCGCGCTGGGCGAGCCCGGCGAGCGGGCCCATCCGTACGTCCGGGTTGCGCGGGTCGCCGACGGTCACCTTCGCCAGGCGGGCGGTGAGCGCGTCGACCACCTGGTCGGCCATCGCCTCGGGTACGAGCACCCGGCGGATGGCCGTGCACTTCTGCCCCGCCTTGACCGTCATCTCGGTGACGACGCCCTTGACGAACAGGTCGAACTCCGGATCATCCGGCAGCACGTCCGGCCCGAGGATCGAGCAGTTGAGCGAGTCGGCCTCGACGCCGAGCAGGACGCCGCCGTCGAGCACGTTCGGGTGGCGGCGCAGGACGCCCGCCGTGTGCGCCGAACCGGTGAAGGCGACGGAGTCCTGGATCGTCAGCTCGTCGAGCAGGCCACCCGCGCCGCCGGCGACGAGCTGGAGCGTCCCCTCGGGCAGGATCCCCGACTCGATGATCAGCCGGACGGCGAGTTCGGTGAGGTACGCGGTCTGGCTCCCGGGCTTGACGATCGACGGCAGCCCGGCGAGGAAGGCCGGAGCCAGCTTCTCCAGCATGCCCCAGACCGGGAAGTTGAAGGCGTTGATCTGCACCGCGACACCCGGCCGCGAGGTGTAGACGTGCTGGCCGACGAAGGTGCCGCCCTTGCCCAGGCGTTCGAGGCCGCCGTCGAGGAACACCGTGTCGTTCGGCAGCTCGCGGACCCCCTTGCTGGCGTAGCTGAACAGGGTGCCGATGCCGCCGTCCACGTCGACCATCGTGTCCCGTGAGGTGGCTCCGGTCCGTACGGACAGTGCGTAGAGCTCCTCCTTCCGCGCGATCAGGTGCTTGGCCAGCGCCTTGAGCAGGGCCGCCCGCTCGTGGAAGGTCAGGGATCGCAGCGCGGGTCCGCCGATGTCCCGGGCGTGCCGGACCATCGCGGCGACGTCCAGCCCCCGGCTTGAGATTCGCGCGACCTCCTCACCCGTGGCGGCGTCGAGCAGAGGTTGCCCGTCGTCCGCCGCCCGGAACCACCGTCCGGCGGCGTAGCTCTCCAGCAGCGCGCTCACGCTGTCTCCTCTCTGCGGTTCTGCGGTTCCGCGGTTGGCGGGGGGCATCGGTCCTCTAGAACATTCCCCGTCACCGCGACCTGTTGCGCGGGACCCCCGACCCATGCGATGGTATTACTGACCGAGCGATAAGTAAATACGACCGATGTCACCGATGCCTCGGAGGAACGATGACCACGACTCCGGCGGAGCCGGAACTGGAGGAGCGGCTGCAGGCCGGGTTCGACGCGACCATCGCGCGCAACGACCGGATCGAGCCCCGCGACTGGATGCCGGACGACTACCGCAGGACGCTCGTACGCCAGATCGCCCAGCACGCGCACTCCGAGATCATCGGCATGCAGCCCGAGGGCGCCTGGATCGGCCGCGCCCCATCCCTGCGCCGCAAGGCGATCCTCCTGGCCAAGGTGCAGGACGAGGCCGGGCACGGCCTCTACCTGTACTCGGCGTGCGAGACCCTTGGCGTCTCCCGCCTCGAGCTGACCGAGCTGCTGCTGGCCGGCCGGCAGAAGTACTCCTCGATCTTCAACTACCCGACACTGTCCTACGCCGACGTCGGCACGATCGGCTGGCTCGTCGACGGAGCCGCGATCTGCAACCAGGTGCCGCTCTGCCGCACGTCTTATGGACCGTACGGGCGCGCCATGATCCGCATCTGCAAGGAGGAGTCCTTCCACCAGCGGCAGGGCTACGAGCTGCTCATGACGATGATGCGCGGCACCGACGCCCAGCGTGCCATGGTCCAGGAGTCGGTCGATCGGTTCTGGTGGCCGTCGCTGATGATGTTCGGGCCGCCGGACGGCGAGTCCCCCAACAGCGCGCGGTCGATGGCGTGGGGCGTCAAGCGCAACTCCAACGACGAGCTGCGCCAACGCTTCGTCGACATGACGGTCCCGCAGGCCGACGCCCTCGGGGTGACGCTGCCCGACCCCGACCTGCGCTGGAACGAGGAGCGCGGGCACCACGACTTCGGCGACCCGGACTGGGCGGAGCTCGCCGCGGTCATCCGCGGCGACGGGCCGTGCAACGCCGAACGTCTGCGGCACCGCCGGACGGCCCACGAGGACGGCGCCTGGGTACGCGAGGCGGCGTCGGCATTCGCGAACCGCTCGACCGAAGCGAACGGCTCGACGTCGGCGGGCCCGTCCGACGAAGGCGGTGCGCGATGAGCCCCGACCGGCGGGAATGGCCGCTTTACGAGGTGTTCGTCCGTAGCAAGCGCGGGCTCAACCACGTCCACGTCGGGTCGCTGCACGCTCCGGACGACGCGATGGCCCTGCGGCACGCGCGCGACGTCTACACGCGGCGCAACGAGGGCGTGAGCATCTGGGTCGTACGGGCCGACGCCATCACGGCCTCCAGCCCGGACGAGAAGGATCCCTTGTTCGCGCCGAACGGCGACAAGGTCTACCGGCACCCGACGTTCTACGAGATCCCCGAGAACGTGCCGCACATGTGACCCGGCCGACCACTCTTCCGGCCATCCAGACCATTCACTCCAGTCCGAGCCACCCGATCCATCCAGTCCACTTCAATCCACCGACACGTCCGGAAGGCGGACCACCATGAGCGACGACCACGGCAGCGTCTTCGACGGCCTGATCGGCGGGGATTCCGCGCAGTGGGCGTTCGGCACCGATTTCGAGGACCCGCTGGCCGGCGTCGACACGACCGTGCCCGAGGGCGTCGACCACGCCGAACTCGCCGCGTACTGCCTCATGCTCGGCGACGACGCGCTGATCATGTCGCAGCGCCTGTCCGAGTGGTGCAGCCGGGCACCGGACCTCGAAGAGGACATCGCCCTGGCGAACATCGCCCTCGACCTCCTCGGGCAGGCGCGCCTGCTCCTGGCGCGGGCGGCCGCCGCCGACCCCGGCGTCGTGCCCGCCCTCCCGGAGGGCTCGCCGGTGCCCGCGGAGGACGCGCTGGCGTTCTTCCGTGACGCCGGGCAGTTCGGCAACGTGCGCCTGGCCGAGGTGGCGAACGGCGATTTCGCGCACGTCGTCGTACGTCTGCTGCTGTTCTCGGTGGCGCGGCTCGCGCTGCTGGAACGGCTGCGCGCGAGCACCGACACGGTGCTGGCCCACGTGGCGGCCAAGGGCGTCAAGGAGCTCACCTACCACCGGGACTGGGCGGCCCGCTGGTTCCTCACGCTGGCGCAGGGCACCGAGGAGTCGCGCCGCAGACTCGTCACCGCCTTCGGCGACCTGTGGCCGTACCAGCCGGAACTGGTCGCCACGCATCCCGTCGAGCGCTCGCTCGCGCGGGCCGGGGTCGGTGTCGACCCCGCGACCGTCCGCGCTGAGGTGGACGGCATCCTCGACCAGGTGCTCGCCATGAGCGGCGTCGTCCGCCCGGACCGTCCGCCCCTGGCGGGCGACGGCGGGCGGCACGGCACGCACACCGAGGCTTTCAGCGGCTTGCTCGCCGAGATGCAGGTGGTCGCACGCGCACACCCGAGCGGGCGCTGGTGACCGCCCAAGAGCGAGCCGCCGGGTTTGAGGGGGTGCCCGTGAGTGGCCGAGAGCGGGCCGTCGAGGTCGCCGGGCAGGTGCGTGATCCCGAGATGCCGATGCTGACCCTCGCCGATCTCGGTGTGCTGCGCGGTGTCGACGTCGAGCGGACAGCGGACGGCGACGAGGTCGTGGTCGCCTCGATCACCCCTACCTACACCGGCTGCCCGGCCATGGGCACCATGCGCGACGACCTGGTCCATCGGTTGACCGACGCGGGATTCCCCCGCGTCGAAGTGCGCGTCGTGCTCGATCCGCCCTGGTCGAGCGACTGGATCTCCGAGCGGGGACGGGCCGCCCTGCGGGAGGCCGGGCTGTCGGCCCCCGGCCCCGCCCGTCGGCAGAGCGGGCCGGTGGCGCTCACGCTCGGGCCGCAGCGGCTCGCCCCGGCCTGTCCGCGCTGCGCTTCGACGGCCACCCGCCTGGTCTCCGAATTCGGCGCCACCGCCTGCAAGGCCCTCTACAGCTGTACCGACTGCCTTGAGCCGTTCGAGCATGTCAAGGAGATATGAGATGAGCACGCTCGCGCCCGGCCGCGCGACGACCCGGGCGTCCGCCGCTTTCCACCAGCTGACCGTGGCGGCGGTCGACCACCTGTGCGAGGACGCCGTGGCGATCACGTTCGCGGTGCCGGAGGAGTTGCGCGAGGTGTACGACTTCCGGGCCGGGCAGTCGCTCACCCTCCGCCGCTTCGTGGACGGTCAGGAGCACCGGCGGTCCTACTCGATCTGCGCACCGGCCGGCGCCCCGCCGCGTATCGGGGTCCGCGAGATACCGGACGGGCTCTTCTCCTCCTGGCTCGTCCACGAGGTGGTGCCGGGAACGCGGATCGAGGTGCAGGCCCCGACCGGCTCGTGGCGGGCCGACCCGGCGCTGGGAGAGCGGCACCTGTGCATAGCCGCCGGGTCGGGCATCACCCCGATGCTGTCGGTCGCCTCCACGGTGCTGGCCCATCCCGGCGCCCGGGTGTCGCTTCTGTACGGCAACCGGACGAGCCGTACCGTGATGTTCGCGGAGGAACTCGGCGACCTGAAGAACCGGTACGGACCTCGGCTCCAGGTCGTCCACGTGCTGTCGCGCGAGCCACGCGAGGTCGAGTTGTTCTCGGGGCGGCTCGACGGCGACCGGTTGCGTCGCCTGCTCACCCAGCTGGTTCCGGTTGAGACGTTCGATCACGTCTGGTTGTGCGGGCCGCTGCGCATGGTCGAGGACGCGCGGACCGTACTCACCGAACTCGCCGTCCCCGCGCGGAACGTCCACGTCGAACTCTTCTATGCCGACGCGCCCCCGCCACCGCCGCGGCGGGCGGACAGGATGACGACCGGCGCGAGCAGCGTGCTGACGACGGTGCTCGACGGCCTGCGTACGACCTCTACCGTCTCCCGGGAGACGACGCTCCTCGACGGCGCCCAGGCGACGCGGGCCGACCTGCCGTTCGCCTGCAAGGGCGGGGTCTGCGGGACGTGCCGCGCGGTCGTCCGCGAGGGTGAGGTGGACATGCGCCGTAACTACGCCCTCGAAGAGTCCGAGGTGGCGGCCGGGTTCGTGCTCACCTGCCAGACGTTTCCCGTCAGCGAGAACGTTACGGTCGACTACGACGCCTGACCTTCGCTTTCACTGTCCGATGTTCTCTGCGTTTCCCGATCACAGGAGCTCTTCGTGACCGAAGCCTTCGTCGTCTCCGGCGTACGGACGCCGATAGGCCGCTACGGCGGCGCGCTGGCCCACGTCCGCCCCGACGATCTCGCCGCCCTCGTCGTGGGTGAGGCCGTCGCACGGGCGGACATCGACCCTGGTCTCGTCGATGAGGTGGTCTTCGGCGCGGCCAACCAGGCCGGCGAGGACAACCGCAACGTCGCCCGGATGGCCGCTCTCCTGGCGGGCCTGCCCGACACGGTGCCCGGCTTCACGGTCAACCGGCTCTGCGCCTCCGGCCTCACCGCGGTCGCGACGGCGCGCGCCCTCATCGCGGCGGGTGACGTCGATGTCGTCGTCGCGGGCGGGGTGGAGTCGATGACCCGGGCGCCGTGGGTGACCGAGAAACCGGCCAAGGCGTTCGCCAAGCCGGGTGCGTCCTTCGACACCTCGATCGGCTGGCGGTTCACCAACCCCCGTTTCGACGCCGCGACGACCGCCTCCATGCCGCAGACCGCCGAGACGGTGGCGCGGCGCTGGGGTCTGACCCGCGACGAGCTCGACGCGTTCGCGCTGCGCTCCCACGAGCGGGCCGTCGCGGCGATCAAGGAGGGCTGGTTCACCGACGAGATCGTCCCCGTACCGGTCGGCGCAGGCGTCGTCGACGTCGACGAGGGGCCGCGGCCGGACACGAGCCTGGAGCGGCTGGCCCGGTTGCGACCGGTCAACGGTCCTGACGGGGTCGTCACCGCCGGCAATTCCAGCTCGCTCAACGACGGCGCCGCGGCCGTCGTCGTGGTGAGCGAGCGCTTCCTCGAACAGTCCGGCCTGACCCCGCGGGCCCGGCTCGTGGCGGCGGCGAACGCCGGAGTGCCGCCGGAGATCATGGGGATCGGCCCGGTCCCGGCGACCCGCAAGGTGCTCGAGCGTACCGGGTGGAGCGTGGACGACCTCGACGCCGTGGAGCTCAACGAGGCGTTCGCCGCGCAGTCCCTCGCCTGCGTCCGCGATCTCGGGCTCGACCTCGACGTGGTCAACGCCGACGGCGGAGCCATCGCCCTCGGGCACCCGCTGGGCGCGTCCGGGGCCCGGATTCTCGTCACCCTGCTCGGCCGGCTCGAACGCTCCGGCGACCGGCGCGGGCTGGCGACCATGTGCGTCGGTGTCGGCCAGGGCAGCGCTCTCCTGGTGGAGCGGCCATGACGCTGATCGTCGAGGAAGGGGCCGACCGGGTCGTGTGGCGGCTCAACAGGCCCGAGGTCCGCAACGCGATCGACCGCGAGCTGGTCGCCGCGCTCCACCAGGCGTGCGCCGCCGTCGAAGAGGAGCCGCGCGTCGTACTCCTGACCGGCGAGGGGCCGGCCTTCGCGGCCGGAGCGGACATCGCCCAGCTCCGCGAGCGGAACCGGGACGACGCGCTGCGGGGCATCAACTCGAAGATCTTCGACCGCATCCACCGGCTGCCGATGCCGACCGTGGCCCTCATCGACGGGTACGCCCTGGGCGGCGGGGCCGAGCTCGCGTACGCCTGCGACTTCCGCATCGGCACGCCGCGCGCGCGGATCGGCAACCCGGAGACGGACCTCGGCATCGTCGCGGCGGCCGGCGCGGCCTGGCGCCTCGCCGAGCTCGTCGGGGAACCCCTGGCCAAGGAGATTCTGCTCGCGGGCCGTGTTCTCACGGCTGAGGAGGCGCGGGCCGTGTACCTGCTCAACGACGTCGTGGAGCCCGAAGACCTGCTGGCCGCGGGACATCGGCTCGCCGACCGCATCACCGCGCGGGCACCGTTGGCGACGCGGCTGACCAAGGCCGTCTTCCACGCCCCGCGGGCCGCGCACCCGTTCGTCGACGACGTCGCGCAGGCGGTCCTGTTCGAGACGGAGGAGAAACACACCCGCATGACGGCATTCCTGAACCGGCGACAGGAGCGAAGCTCATGACCGGCGACGCCCAGGCGCAGACGCAGACGCAGACGCAGTACGCGACCAGTGGTGCCCTGCCACGGACGGTGGGTGTCTTCGGCGGTGGGCGGATGGGGTCCGGGATCGCGCACGCGTTCCTGGCCTCGGGCAGCCACGTGATCGTCGTGGAGAACGGCCCCGAAGCGGCTGACCAGGCCAACGCCCGGGTGGGCGACAGCCTGGCCAAGGCCCACGCCAAAGGCAAGCTCGAGATCCCGCTACCGGACGCCCTGGCCCGGCTGCGGACGACCACCGATCCGGGCGACCTGGCCCCGTGCGAGCTCGTCGTCGAGGCGGTTCCGGAGGACGCGGCGCTCAAGACCGAGGTGCTCGCCCTGGTCGAGCGGCGGGCGCCGGACGCGGTGCTCGCCTCGAACACCAGCAGCCTGTCGATCGGCGGGCTCGCCGCCGCTCTGGCCTCGCCGGGCCGCTTTCTCGGGCTGCACTTCTTCAACCCCGTCCCGGTGAGCGACCTCGTCGAGATCGTCACCGGGCCTCACACCGAGCCGGCGCTCGTGACGCGGGCTCAGGAGTGGGTGACGGCCCTCGGCAAGACGCCGATCACCGTCGCGGACTCGCCGGGTTTCGCGAGCAGCCGCCTCGGCGTCTGCCTCGCGCTCGAGGCGATGCGAATGCTGGAGGAGGGCGTCGCGAGCGCGACCGACATAGACACGGCGATGACACTCGGCTACCGCCACCCGATGGGACCGCTGCGGACCACCGACGTGGTCGGACTCGACGTGCGGCTCGCGATCGCCGAACACCTGGCGCGCGAGCTGGGACCCCGTTTCGAGCCGCCGCGGATCCTGCGCGGCCTCGTGGCCGCCGGGCATCTGGGCCGCAAGACGGGCCAGGGCTTTTATGTGTGGTGAGCGGGCAGGCGCTGAGGTGGGCGCGGTCGCGCGGGCTGAGACTTCAGTGTCGGTCGCGTGGGCTGAGACTTCAGTGTCGGCGGGTCGCGCGGGGAGTTCAGGGTTGGTGGCGGGCCAAGCCGTCGAAGGCGATGACCGTGATGGCGTCGGCGACCGTCGCCGCGTCGTACACACCGTCCGGGCGATACCACTCGACCAGCGAGTTCACCATGCCGAACAGCAGCCGGCTCACGAGCGTCGGCGGTACGTCGTCGCGCAGCGAGCCCTCCGCGACGGCGTCCGCGACGAGCGCGGCGAGGCGGTCGTCGAGCCAGCGACGCCGCTCCAGGGCGGCCAGCTCGATCCCGCTGTTGCCGCGCACCCGGAGCAGGAGCGTGACGGAGGGCTGGTGTGCCACGAGCACCTCGACGCTGCGCCGCACCACCTCACGCAGGCGCTCGTACGCCGTCGCCCCGGCCCGATCGCGAGCGGCCGCGGTCACGACGGCGGTGAGCTCGTCGAGAGCGTCGTCCAATGCCTGGCTGAGCAGTTGCTCCTTGCTCGTGACGTGGTGGTAGATGGCCGGCTTCGTCAGTCCGAGCTCCTTGGCCAGGTCTCCCATGCTCGTGGCGTCGTACCCCTTGCGGTTGAACAGCTCCACGGCGGTGCGCAGGATCGCGGCCTGGTCGTAGCCGGGACGGCCACGACCACGGCGCGGGGTCGGCTCGGCGGGCTCGGTCGTCGTCACGAAAGAAGGATCTCACGGCAGCTCAGGCGCTCCGGTGGCCGCCTTGCGCCCTGACGGCCGGCCGCGCGCTCACGCCGGGAAGTCCTTGGGGTTGATCGAGGTGGTCCGCGCGTTGCCGCCCCTGACCGGGTTGAGGGTCAGAGTCCAGACGCTCCTTGAGGTGGCGGTCGTGGTGAACCTCAGCCGATCGTTGAACCGCTGGTACACGGCGCTCTGGCTGAACCTGCCCTTCGACACCCTGAACCGGGAGCCGGTGGTGAAGTAGACCCGGTACGTCCCGTCCCTGACGTCCCTGACGCTGGCGCTGGATCTGGCGCGTACGTAGATGCTGATCGCCTTGGTCCTGCCCTTGACCAGCGTGACGACGCCGTCCCTGGAGGTGCCGTTCTTGATCTTGAGCGTGCCCTGGCCGCCGCTGACGCGGTCGTACAGGATCTTGCCATTGCGAGGACGCGAAGCGGCGGCCGAATCGGCCGTCTGAGAAACCGAAGCGACGGTACGCTCGCCGGCCACGGTGGCGGCGGCCGGGGAAGCGGTCAGCAGGCCACCGGCCAGCGCGACGGCCGCGACGACACCGGTGCGTAATGGGGTTCCCTCGAGAAGTCTCTTCACCGTGAACATCTCCTTCGCGAACATCTTTTTGAGGGTCGCACGATCAGACCAAACATAGATCGCCTATCCGTTATCCACCAGGAGCCAGGAATTCGCGGCAAGCGATCAGCCGATTCACCCGGCGACGAGACAACCACCTTCGTGATAGTTGCGCATGGCGCTTGATTCCGTATCGTCCTCACCAGCGGCCCCGACGACCACGTAAGGAATGATCGACATGTCCGACGATGTGGCGCTACGCGTTTTCCAGGTGGTCGACACATTCGACCCCGACAAGTTCGCCCAGTTGCTGACCGAGGACGCCACGTTGGTGTTCGGCAACGCCGAGCCGACGGTGGGGCGCGCGGCCATCGCCGCCGGGCTGCGGACGTTCTTCTCCACCATCGGCGGCCTGCGGCACCGGATCGTCAGGAGCTGGCAGCTGGACGCCGACACCATCGCCGAGACCGAGGTCACCTACCGGCGACTCGACGGCAAGGACGTCAGCGTCGCGGCCGTGTCCATCTGGCGCACTCGTGACGACGGACTGATCTCGGACTACCGCATCTTCATCGACCTCGCGCCCGTCTACGCGGCTTAGTCAGGTCGGATCTCCGGCCCCACAAGATCGCCATAAACGGCGTGCGCCTTTACAAAGTAAATCAACATCTTGGGCGCTTTTCCCAATGCGTATTTCTACACGTTCCGTCGTTGAACCCGGCTGCTGCCGCACCCCGTACAACCGTGCGTCAACACAGCTATGAGCCTCACCCTCGAGGCGCTTGAAAGGGTCATCATGACGAAGCGCATCCTCACCGTCCCCGGCCTGGTTCTCGCTACCGCTCTGGTCGCAGGTGGCCTCGCGCCCACCGCGGCGCAGGCGAGTACGAGCTCCGATGTCTACCTGGCCGCCGCGCTGCAGGGCAAGAACGAGGTGCCCGCGGCGGGCGCGAAGGTCGGCGACAAGAACGGCAGCGCCATCGCCGTGTTCCGTATCCATGGCAACCAGGTCGATTACGCCATCCGCTGGCAGAACATCGCCGCCCCGACCGCGTTCCACATCCACCAGGGCAAGGCGGGCAAGAACGGCGACGTCAAGATCCCGTTCTTCGGCGAGGCGCTGCCCGGCAGCCTGAGCGCTGTGAAGGGGACCGTCAAGGTCAGCGACTCCGGCCTGCTCAACCGGATCACGAGCAACCCCAAGAAGTGGTACGCCAACCTGCACACCGGCGAGTTCCCCGGCGGCGCTGTCCGCGCCCAGCTCTACAAGATCCACCCGGTGGCGCTCGAGTCGGTGCTGGCGAACGGCTCACGCTCCACCCTCACCGCCTCGGCCGACGGCCGCCAGGAGGTCCCGGCGCCCGGTACGAAGGTCGGCGACAAGGACGGGCGGGCCGCCTGGCTCGTCTGGGTCAAGGGCACCCAGGTGCACTTCGCCACCGCCTGGAAGAAGATCGCCGCGCCGACGAACGGGCACATCCACCGCGGCAAGAAGGGCAAGAACGGCCCCGTGGTCGTGAACTTCTTCAGCGCCGCCAACGGCCTGCCCGCCGGGATCAACGGCATCGCGGGCACGGCGAGCACCTCCGCCAAGGTGGCCGGCGGGATCAAGCACAACCCGAAGAACTGGTACGTCAACCTGCACACCGGCGAGTTCCCCGGCGGCGCGGTGCGCGGCCAGCTCCACGGCGGCGGCTGGTAAGCCCCCCGATATCGCGCGGGCCGACCGATCAAAGTCGGCCCGCGCTTGTGCGTCTCGGCCGACCCCGCCGCTGACCAGGACTCCGCAGGACGACCCGCCCTCGGCGCGCGTTTCGGCGATCGGTACGGTGTGTCCAATGCTTACGGTAGTGACGGCGTTCACCCCCATTTGGATCATCGGCGCCCTCGGGTGGCTGACCGGGCGTTTCCGGGTGGCGAGCGGGCAGTTCCAGCAGGCGCTCACGGGGTTCACGTTCACCATCGCCATGCCCGCCGTACTGTTCACCACGCTCAGCCGTACACCGCTCAGCCAGATCCAGCCGCGGCCGCTGCTCGCCTTCGCGATCAGCACCGTCTTCGTCGGCGTGCTCGCGCTCGTGACGCTGCGCGGCAAGCTGCCCGACCGGGTGATCGGGGCGATGTCGTCGGCCTACGTCAACGCCGGCAACCTCGGCATCCCCATCGGCCTGTACGTCCTGCACGACGCGACCTTCGTGGTGTCGGTGCTGATCTTCCAGGTGCTGGTGATGTCTCCGCTGATCTTCCTGGGCCTGGGCGTCGAACGCTCCTCCCTGCTGGCCCCGCTGCGGATGCCGATCGTGGTGGCCTCGGTGCTCGGCCTGGGCATGTCCGCCCTCGGCTGGCAGCTGCCCGAACCCGTGATGCGGCCGCTTAACCTGCTCGGCGGCGCGGCGGTGCCGCTGGCGTTGTTCGCGCTGGGCATGTCGCTGAACGGCTCGGCCGTCGCCTGGCGCCGGGTCGCTCCGGTGGTGACGCTCAAGCTGCTGGTCCAGCCGCTGGTGGCGTTCCTGGTCGGGCGGTTCCTGCTTCATCTCGACGGCCATGCGCTGTTCGCGGCCGTCCTGTTCGCCGGGCTGCCCACCGCGCAGAACACCTACGTCTACGCCGCCGAGTACGGGCGGCCCACCGAACTGCCCCGCGACACCATCCTGGTCTCGAGCGTCCTGTCGCTGGCCACCCTCTCGGTGATCGCCGTGCTGGCCGGGGGCGCGGGCGCGCTCACCCTCAAGTGATCGCCAACCGGCGATCTTTGGGTAGAAGGTATTCGTACCATCGAACTCAGCTCCATGAGGTAACCGTGCCGAGACTTCTGCGCCTGTTAACCACCCCGCTGCTCATCGTGACCCTCGTCCTGACCGGCACCCCCGCCCGCGCCGACAGCGATCCGGTGCTCGCCACCCAGTGGCAGCTCGCCTGGGACACCTACCGGTTCTACGAGCACCTGACCGGCCCTCTCCCCCTGGACGGCCGGACCGCGGTCACCCGTGACCTCCCGATCGACATCGACGCCCCCCTTGACCACGTCTTCGCGGCGTACTCCGACATCAACCACCACATCGGCCTGCACCCCTTCCTGAAGCGCGTCGCCACCCACGCCGACTACATCCAGGACGGGCTGCGCTACGTCAACTTCACGGCCGTCGAGGACGTCCCGGTCACCGACGGGGTGCCCGTCACCGTCAACACACACGCCCAGCAGCGCGTCCACGCGGCGGAGTACTTCTACACGACCGACACCTGGACCATGCCCAACGTCGTCACCCACCAGCGGATCGACTTCACCGACCTGGGCGGCGGCCGGACCCGGGTGACCGAGCACCTCACGTTCGAGGCGAACGTCCTGCTCATCGACTTCACCGTGACCAACGGCGTCTCCTCCCACCAGCAGACCCAGGTGGCGCTGAAGGAGGCCATCGAGAGCGGCCGGCTGTAACGGGCCGGCCGGTCACAAGGCCGACTGCGACGGGCCAGGCAGTCACGAGGCCGACCGCGACGGGCCGGGCGGTCGCGTTCGAGAGGTGACGCCCTTACCGCGTCCTGTCCTCAGCCGGGCAGGACGCGGTAGCCGGCGTCCACGGGGATGTGGGCACCCGCCACAGCGCCGAAGCCGCCGTCGAGGACCGAACCGATCACCGCGGCCACATCCCGCGGGTCGAGCATCCGGCCCAGGACCGAGCGGCGGGCGAGCGCCGCTTCCGTCTGAGGGGTGCGCATGGCCGCGCTGCCCTCTGTACGTACGCCGGCCGGGGCCACGGTGTTGACGGCGATCCCCCACCCGCCGGCTTCGGCGGCGACGTGCTGCGCGAAGGTGTTGAGCGCGGCCTTGGCGGTCGCGTGCGCGATGGCGCCGGGGCGTACCAGGTCGGCGCTGAGGCTGGAGACGTAGACGATCCGGCCCTCGCCCTGCTTCCGCATGAGGTCGAGGACCTGCTGGGTGACGTGGAAGACGGCTGACAGCTCCCCGATGACCTTGCCCGAGAAGTCCGGCCAGGACAGCTCGGTCAGCGGCGCGAAGGGCGGGCTGATGTTGGCGTTGCAGACGAGCGCGTCGACCCGCTCGCAGGCGGCCACCAGGTCGGCCACCTGGCCGGGTTCGCACACGTCCGCCTGAACGGCCTGCGCGCTGCCGCCACTCGCCGCGATCTCCGCCGCCACCGAGGCGGCCGCCGCCGCGTCGCGGTGATAGTTGACGATCACGTGGAACCCGCGCCGGCCCAGTTCGAGGGCGGTCGCGGCCCCGATGCCGCGGCCGGCGCCGGTGATGAGGGCGATGCGTTGCATGTCATGCCTCCGTTGCCTGGGTATCGGGGCTGACGATAGGTTTTGGGCTTTCTGAAAGTAAGTACGTACCTTGGAGTTCGTCCCTTACTAACGGGTCGGCTTTCAGATCACAGAGGCAGGGAGTGACGGGTGAGTGACGCTTTTCACAGAGACTGCCCGGCGCGCATGGTGCTCGATCATGTGACCAGCCGCTGGGGAGTGCTGGTCCTGACGGCGATGCGCGAGCGGCCGCTGCGGTTCTACGAGCTACGCGCCAAGATCGAGGGGATCAGCGAGAAGATGCTCTCCCAGACGTTGCGCACGCTGGTTCGCGACGGCTTCGTCCTGCGCACCGTCACGCCCTCCACTCCGCCGCAGGTCAGCTACGCGCTGACCGACCTCGGCCAGGGGATCACCGAGCCCCTCCAGGCGCTGTCCGACTGGATCCGGGATCACGCGAGCGCCATCCTCGCCGCCCAGGCAGCCCACGAACGGCAAGGCGACTGAGCCGCGCTGACATCACACCCGTGCATGGGCCGACACCCACCGTTAATCGCTAGAGCCTGGACCGATAACCAAGTTTCGGGCATGCTTGTCGAGATCATTAGTAAAGTGGCCTATGAAGGGACAATCAGGTGAGAATGCCGACAAAGGCGGCAATCTTTACGGCGGCACTCTGCCTCAGCGGTGTCATAGCGAGCCCGGCGAATGCCGCCGCGGCCGCCAGCCCGGAGAGCATCTGCGGCTCCGGTTACGCGCGCATCACCGGCGGCACGCAGCCGGTCAAGACCTCGAGCGGCCGCCGGTACGGCACGGTCTACCTGCTCTACAACCGCGGCAACGGCTACAACTGCGTGGTCACGATCAAGTCGAGCTTCGTCGGCACGAAGACCCCGGTCACCGCCGAGCTCACGATCATGGCCAAGCCGATCAAGGACACGAAGCAGAGCCCGATCGTGCGTTCCGACCGCGGCAACTTCAAGTCCTACGCGGGGCCGGTGAAGTACTGGGCTCAGGGCAGGTGCGTGAAGTTCTGGGGCACGATCAAGCCGCTCGGCCACGACCCGGCCGTCGCCAGCGGGGGCCGTGCGAAGTGGGACAACTGCGGATAACGTCCGCGATGACGCCTCCGTCTTACTCCTTCCTGGCTTGTCGAGGTTTCATACTGACTCCCTGACATGATCGTCGGGAGGCCAGATGTTGTACGGACGCGGCGCCGAGCAGGCTGAGATCGACGCGCTGCTCGCCGCCGCCCGAGCCGGACGCAGCGGCGCGGTCGTCGTCAAGGGCGAGACCGGCATCGGCAAGTCGGCGCTCCTCGGCTACGCCGCCGGGCGGGCCGCCGGCTGGCCGGTGCTCCGCACGCTGGGGGTGGAGTCGGAGACCGAGCTGCCGTTCGCCGCTCTCCATCTGCTCCTGCGGCCGGTACTGGGGCATGCCGAGCGGTTGCCGCCCGGCCAGGCGGCGGCGTTGCGCGGTGCGATCGGGGCGGCGCCCGCCGAGGTGGCCGACCGGTTCCTCGTCGGACTGGCCGCGCTCACGCTGCTGTCCGATCTGGCGGGCGACGGCCCGATCCTGTGCCTGGTCGACGACGCGCAGTGGCTCGACGACGCCTCCGCCGACGCGCTGCTGTTCGCGGCCAGGCGGCTCGACGCCGAGGGCGTGGTCATGCTGTTCGCCCTCCGGGACGGCGCGGCCACCCCGCGCCGTGGAGCGATGGCCACGCCCGGAATGATCTCGCAGCACCGAGAGGCCACGCCCCGAGTGACACCGTCGCGCCTGGAGGCGCTGGCCACCCACGGGGTGCCCGAGCTGCGGCTGGGCAGGCTGGAGGCGGCGGTGGCCGCGGAGTTTCTGGCCGATCGGGCTCGCGATCTGGCGCCGCAGGTGCGGCGCCGGGTCCTCGACGAGGCGGCGGGTAACCCGCTGGCGCTGATCGAGTTCGCCGCCGTACTGACCCCTGAGCAGCGGGCGGGCCGGTTGAGCCCGCTGCCGTTCGCGGGCGAGTCGGGGCCGCTGTCGGACCGGGTGCGGACCACGTTCGAGGCTTACATCGACCGCTTCCCCGAGCCGGCCAGGGCGGCACTGCTCGTCGCGGCGGCCGACGACACCGGGGATCTGGACCTGATCCTGCGGGCCGCCGCCCGTCTCGGCGCGACGGTCGCGGACCTGGCGCTGGCCGAACGCGAGGAGCTGATCGAGCTCTCGGCGGCCGGGCTGTCGTTCCGGCACCCGCTGATCAGGAGCGCGGCCTACCGCGGCGCGCCGTACTTCCGCCGGGTCGCGGCCCACCTGGCGCTGGCGGAGTCGCTGAGCGACCAGACGGGCAGGTGTCTGGGCGACCCCATGGGCAGACCCCTGGACGGCCGCACGACCGCGCCCCGGCATGACCGAGCAGCCACGCCCCTGGACAACTCGACGGCCGCGGCCCAGGACGATCGGGCGGCCGAATCGCTCGATGGCCAGGCGCGGGCCGATCGGCGGGCCTGGCATCGGGCCGCCGCCGCGACCGGCCCTGACGAGAGGGTCGCCGGGGAACTGGAGCGCGCCGCCTTACGGGCGCGCGACCGGCAGGGCACGGCCGCCGCGTCCGTGGCGTACGAGCGGGCCGCCGATCTCACCGCCGACACCGCCCGCACGGCGCGCAGGCTGATCGCGGCGGCGGAGCTGGCGGTCCAGGCGGGTCAGCTGAAGCGGGCCGCCGGGCTGGCCGACCGGGCGGCGCCGCTCACCACGACACTCGCTACGACCCCGGCCGAGCTCGCCTGCCTGGCCCAGGTACGTGCCTGCGTGGTGGTGGAGCAGGGCTCGCCGAGCGCGGCGGGCCGGATCCTGGCCGAGGGCGCGGAGCACGTACGGACCGCCGACCCCGCGCTCGCGGCCCGCATGCTGGCCGAGGCGATCCATTACGCCTCCTTCGCCGCCGACCCCGAGCTCGCCCACGACGCCGACCACCGACTCGGCGCACTCGCACTGCCGCTCCCAAAAGGGCCGCAACCGCCGCAGCCGGAAGGGCCGCAGCCGCTACCCCAAAGGCCCGGGGTGCTCGCCGCCGGAATGGCGGTCATGGCGCGGCTCGTGGAGGGCCAGGCCGTGGTCGACCTCTCCCCCATCCGCGCGGCCGCCCAGCTAGCGCGCGACTCCCCCGACCTGCTGCCCCTCGCCGCCTCCCTGAGCATCGTCTCGGGCGACGAGGTCACGGCCCACGGGCTGGCCGAGTCGCTGGTCGCGCGCTGCCGCGAGCGCGGCCTGATCGGCCTGCTCCCCCAGGCGCTGGCGCTGCTCGCGCAGGCCCAGATGCTGCGCGGCAGGCACCGCGAGGCGTCGGCCGCCGCGTCCGAGGCGCTGACCGTCGCCTCCGACATCCACCAGGCCCATCGGGCCGGCCACGTGCACGGGCTGCTGGCCTGGCTGGCCGCCGTCGGCGGCGCCGAGGAGCGCTGCCTGGAGCTGGCCGCGAAGGCGGACGGCGACGTCGAGGCCACCAGGGCGCTCGCCGCCTGGGCGCTCGGTCTGTCCCAGCTGGGCCAAGGCAGGGCCGGGGCCGCTCTCGACCATCTCCAGGCGGCGGGGCACCGCCATCCCGTGGTCGCGCTCTGCGCGGCGCCCGACCTGGTCGAGGCGGCGGTCCGCGCCGGGCGGGCGGATCTGGCGGAGGGGGCGGCGGCCAGGTTCGCGGGCTGGGCGGCCGTCGTGGAGCGCCCGTGGGCGAACGCGGTCGCCGCCCGGCTCAGGGGGCTGCTGGCCGAGGGTGAGGAGGCGGGCAGGCACTTCGCGCGGGCCGTGGCCGTACCCGCTGACCAGCCGTTCCAGCAGGCGCGCAACGAGCTGCTGTACGGCGAGTGGCTCAGGCGCGCGCACCGCCGTTCTGACGCGCGGCGGCGGCTGCGCGCCGCCTTCGAGGCCTTCGACGCGCTCGGCGCCGTGCCGTGGGCCCGCCGCGCCCACGGCGAGCTGGAGGCGGCCGGCGAGGCGGCCGTGTCCAGGAGCGGCGGCCTGCTCGACCGGCTGACGCCGCAAGAGCGTCAGGTGGTACGGCTGGCGGCGACGGGGCTTTCCAATCGGCAGATCGGCGCGCGGCTGTTCCTCAGCCCGCGTACGGTGGGACATCATTTGTACAAAGCGTTTCCCAAGCTCGGTGTGGCTGCCCGAGCCCAGCTCGGCGACCTCGACCTAGGTGAGTGACCGCGGCTACTTAGTCGCGAGCCCGCATGACCGGCGAGCCACCGCGCGCCGACCGATTCGCGGATGATCGCCCGCGCTTTACCGTGCTTCCGACCTCACGGAAACGGAGCGCGTGGATGCACAGACTAGTCAGATCCGGCTTATCCCTGCCCCTGGTCGGGGTCCTGGTCGCGGCCGCCCTCATCGCCACCGCACCGGCCGCCTCCGCCGCGCCCGCGCGCGAGGACGGGCAGCGGGTCACCCTCCTGGTCCACGGCTTCGACCGTGAGGCCGACACCAACTGCGCCAGCAGCTGGAAGGACGCCAAGAACCTGCTGAACGCCAACGGCTGGGGCGAGGTCCGCACGTTCGGCTACTACAACAAGGCCACCAACTGCGACATCAGATATCAGGGCACCACCGACTCCCGCATCCAGGAGATCGGCCGCCAGTTCGCGTGGACCGTGTACTACTTCTACTCCAGCCATGACACGGCGATCGACGTCGTGGCGCACTCCATGGGCGGCCTGGTCGCCAAGGCCGCGATCGAGGGCGTCAACAGGTACGGCGTGGGCAAGACGCCGCCCGATCTGAGCGGGCTGAATGTCGATCTGAACAACATCGGCGCGGCCGGGTGGCCCAGCGGCTGGCCCCCGTACCTGTACATCGAGGACATGGTCACACTCTCCACGCCGCACCTGGGCATCGGCAGCGCGCTGGTGACCGCGTGCGCCATCACCCACGAGCAGTGCAGCGACATGCGCCCGGGCAGCGGCTTCCTGAGCTGGCTGTCGAAGCAGCCACTCTCCCAGATGGGCACGGACTACACCTTCCTCGCCTCAAGTCATGACGACACGGTCGGCGTCGATTCGGCGACCAACAAGCGCACTGCCCATCATTGGGCGGTCTATGACAAGAACGCGGACGGCGGGACGCTGAGTCACACCGCGATGCGGACCACCTCGACCGGCGCGTGGCAGGCGTCGTGGGGCGGGCAGCGGAGTGACGCGGGGTCGGGTTCGTACCCCGCGCCGCTTCTCCAGGCCATGGACGGCCTGTACAACCAGCAGAGCGAATAAAGCGGAACGGATCGGCACGCCCGGGGCGTGCCGATCCGTTTTCGCGTTACTTCAGGCCGTAGGCCCGGGTGATCGTCTGGTCTACGGTGTTGCCCTCGGCGTCCACGCCCTGGGCGCGGATGCCGACGGTGCCGTTGGTGGCAGACAGGGCGGGGTGGGCGATGGTCGCGGTGTAGGAGGTGGCGTTCTTCTTGGCGATGGTGACGGGCTTCCAGTGGGCGCCGTCGTCGTAGGTGACCCAGAGCTTCAGGCTGCCGAGGCGTGCGTCGGGCACGTCGTAGGAGCCCTGGTAGCCGGTGATCGTGATCTTGTGCGGCGTGGCCGCCGCGGTCGTGTTGTCGAGGTCGAGGTCGAGGTCGTAGCGGAGGTTGAGCCGGCGGACCGGCTCGCACGGGGCGAGGGTGCTGGCGAAGAACCAGCCGACGCACAGACCGTCGCTGGGCGTCTGCAGCCCGCCGGTCGGGCGCTTGGACTTGAACGTCCACTCCGTCGCCACGTCGGTGGCGTACTTCTGCAGCGGCTGCGGGGTATGGAACTTGTCGGTGAGGCGATAGCGGGCCTCGCCCTCCGGCAGCTCGTACCTCGGCATCTGGATCAGGACCGGGCCGCTGGTGCCCGATTCGACCATGGGGATCTCCTGGCCGTCACGGTAGAGATGCAGCTCGTCCTTGCCGCCGCGCTCCTCGTAGAAGCGCGCGTTCCAGGTGAACGCCTCCTGGTGGTTCGGCTCCGGGCCCAGGATCGGCAGGGCCGCCAGGAAGGTGTCGCCGTTGCGGCAGGGGAAGCACGTGGTGTTCCCGGCGGAGCGGGTCAGGTCGGAGAACACCGGGTTGCCGGGAACGCGCGGCTGGGCGCCCCACTCCTCGGTCTTCCCCCCGGCCGTCGGGTAGACGTCCACGGCGGTCGCCCACATTCCGGAGCTCTGGCCGGAGGCGTTGCCTTCGGGGTAGGTCAGCTGGGTCTCGCGGGTCCACGACACGTCCCGCGAGACCGGCCCGACATACTCGGTCACGGTGCTCTGCGCGGGCCAGGAGGAGCCGAACCGCGGACCGAGCAGCCAGCCGGGGTGGGTCACCACGGTCGCCGACCAGATGATGGAGGCGTGGGCGGGCCGGTCGGCGTGCAGACGGTTCTTGATCTCGTACAGGTTGCGCCTGCCGACCTCGTAGTCGAGCTTGGCCGGGACGCGCAGGCGCTCGTGAAGGAGTAGCGAGTAGATGTACGGCGTGGCGGTGACGCCCTCGGCCTGGATGCTCACCGGCCGCCTGGCGAGCAGCGCGGCCAGCGCGCGGCCTTCGCCGGCGGGCAGGCTCATGGTCGGGATCGGGTAGATCGGCCAGTACTTCGCCAGGTCGAGGAAGGGCCGGTTGACCGCCCCGTAGCCGAGCACCCCGGCGGCGCCGGCGTCGGCCGCGGCCTTGACCCGGTCGAGCGCGTCGCCCGTGCAGCCGGTGGCCGGGCACAGGTCGGACAGGTCGAGCAGGACGAGCTTGCCGCGTACACCGGCGCCGGCGAGGTCGGCGGCCTGGCCGCGACCCCCGGACACCAGGGTGAGCGTGCTGCGGCCGGTCAGCTTGGGAACGTCCTCCGCCAAGCTCTGGTAGCGGGGACTCAGGGTGAGCTTGTCGGCCTTCATGCTGATCACGGGGGCGCCGCGCAGGATCTGTCCCGCGACGTCGAAGGTGCCCTGGGTGATCGAGCGGGTGGGCAGCAGCCAGTAGTTGTGCAGCCCGTAGGTGGGGGAGGCGGACTCGAAGCGGACGGACCCGACGCCGTTGGCCGCCTCACGCTCGGAGGCGTACTGCGAGTTGTAGACCTCCGTGGGGTCCGGGGTCTTCTGGGTGACCTGGCGGGCCTTGCGCATGTCGAGGGTGATCGTGATGTCCTTGGTGGCCTCGAACTCCGGCTGCGACGGCAGGCCGATGTTCCACTGCCCGTCGCTGCCACGCCAGCTGATGCCGGAGTTCGCGCTGTAGGTGCCCGCGTACACCCGCGTCTCGGTCTCGGTGCCACTGCCGGGGTACCACTCGACGTCGAGGTCGTCGCGGTCGTCGGTGCGCATGATCGCCCAGGGGATGTCCTGCACGTCGGTCGCGCCGTCGGGCAGCACCATCCGGGTCTTGATGGTGACCTTCTTGGGCTCCACGAACGCGCCGACGGCGGTGTTGACGCTCACGCCGCCGCCGTCGGTGGCGTGCACGAAGCCCTCGTACCAGGTATCCGGTCCCGACGGGTCGAAGGTGACGGCGACGGGCGCGGTGCCGTGCGCGGGGACGGTGACCGTGTCGTGGTCCAGGGTGAGCGTGCGCGCGGGCGCGGTGCCCTTGTGGGCCTTGAGCCCGGTCTTGAGCGTCAGCGTCACCGGCTGATCGCCGTCGTTGGTGTAGGTGAGCGTCTTGGTGACGGGAGCGGTGTGGGGGTAGGCCATGAGGCCGAAGTCGATGCCGCCCGAGGCGGTGACCGCCTGCTTCACGGCGCGCGCCACGTCCACCCGGCCCGCGCCCTGCTCGTACGAGCCGTAGCCGTCGTCGCGGGCGGTGCTGGTGAGCGCGTTCTTGAGCTGGGCGCCGGTCCAGTCGGGGTGCTTCTGGGCCAGGAGCGCGGCCGCGCCCGCGACGTGCGGGGTGGCCATCGAGGTGCCCGACGCGCCGGTGTAGCGGTCGTTCACGGGCGTGCCCATCGTGGTGCCCGCGGCGCGCGCGGCCACGATGCCGACGCCGGGGGCGGCGATGTCCGGCTTGAGGCTGTAGTCGGCCAGCACCGGGCCCTTGCTGGAGAACTCGGCGAGCTTCTCCGACCCGTCCACCGCGGCGACGGTCAGCGCCGACGGTGCCGAGCCGGGCGAGGCGATCTTCCGGTTGAGGGCGTCGTTGCCCGCCGCGATGACGAACAGCGACTTCGACTGGGCGCTGAGGTTCTCGACCGCCTGGCTCATCGGGTCGGGCCCGGTGTAGCAGCAGCCGCCGAGGCTCATGCTGATCACTCTGGCCTGCTGGCCGACCGCCCACTCCATGCCGGCCATGATGTCCGACTCGAACCCGTTGCCGCTCTTGTCGATGACCTTGCCGACGAGCAGCGACGCCTTGGGCGCGACGCCGGTGTACTTGCCGTCGGAGGCGGCGCCGTCGCCCGCGATCGTGGAGGCGACGTGGGTGCCGTGCCCGTGGCCGTCCTGGACGTCCGCCTCGGCGGTGAAGTTCGCGCTCGCCACGACGCGGCCGGCGAGGTCGGGGTGGCCGAGGTCGATGCCGGTGTCGAGGACCGCGACCTTGACGCCCTCGCCCTTCAGCCCGGCGGCCCACGCCTCGGGCGCGCCGATCTGCGGCACGCTCTTGTCGAGTACGGCCTGCACCTTGCGGTCGAGCCAGATGGCCGAGACGCCCCGGTCGAGCTTGGCCGTGGCGTTCTTGTCGCTCGCGGGAGGATCGACGGCGCTCCAGAACTGCTGGACCGCCTGCTTGTCCACCCGGATCGCCGCGCCGCCCACGCTGGGCAGCCCGCGTGGCGCGGAGGTGGCGGGCAGGGCGTCGGCCTGCGCCGACAGCGTGTTGGCCGCCTGCTTGGCCTGACCGTACTGGACGATCAGCGGCAGGCCGGCGCTCTCCTTGTCGGTGTAGCCGTTCTTGGCCAGGTACGCGACGTCGAACAGGCCCTTGTCCATGCGGCCCGACGACACCAGGTCCATCACGTCGGAGGGAAAGACGTAGTAGGAGTCCCGATCGCGGACGGAGATGAAGTTCACCGGGGCGCCGTCGGGCCGCTTGGCGGGGGTGACCTGGTAGCGCGGGGTACCGCCGGGGCCGGTGTCGTAGGCGACCACGTCACCGGTGATCAGCGTGATCTTCGGCGCGTCCTTGGCCGGCGTTCCGGACGACTCGACGGCGGCGGCGGTCTGGCCGGAAAGGGCGGGTGCGGGGGTGGCCGAGGCCGGCGGCTCTACGGCCATACCGGTCGACAGCACCAGCCCCAGCGCTAAAAGCCCGATGGACGGGTTGCGCCATCGTGGACGAGTCATGGTTCTCCTCGCGGGATAGCAGGCATGATCGACTCTCCCGAACCATGACATGTCAAGAAATATCCTGAGAAGATGACTCGTCGTCCTTTTCCCGCCAATGACGGGAAAAGGACGGCCGGGGAGCGGGGTTTTGGGTGATCATGTTGAGATGCTGCGCATCCTCGGCCTGTCAGCGGCGGAACAGGCTCTCTACGAGGCTCTGGTCGAGCACTCCCCCGTCACCCTCGAAGAGCTGGACGAGCTCGCCGGCACTCCCGGCCTGGCCGTCGGGCTGGAGGAGCTGGGGCTGATCGCCCGCCTGCCCGAGGACCCGCCCCGGTTCGTCGTCGTACCGCCGGAGATGGGGCTGGACGCGCTCATCCGCGAGCGGGCCCGCGCCCTGGCCGACGCCCGGCTGCGGGTGGCCCAGCTGTCCACCCGCTATCACCTCACCACGCCGGCCCAGGAGTCGGGCGGGCTTGTGGAGGTGGTGATCGGGCGAGAGGCGGTGCTGCGCCGGTTCGAGCAGTTGCAGCGCGGCACCCGGCGGGAGATCCGGATGTTCGACGCGCCCCCGTACGCGGGCGTGGTGGGCGGCAACACCCAGGAGTTCGACCTGCTGAGCCGCGGCGTGGACTACCGGGTGGTCTACGACCGGCGGGCCATCGAGATGCGCGGCACGCTGAAGACCATCGTGGACTACATCGCCGCGGGTGAGCAGGTGCGCGTCGGCGACGTGCCGATGAAGCTGGTGCTCAGCGACTACCCCATGGCCCTCGTACCGCTCCGGCATGATCTGCAGATGGTCGAGTCGGCCCTGGTCGTGTACGACTCGACGCTGCTCGATGCCCTGGCGGCGCTGTTCGAGATGTACTGGGAGCGCGCCGTGCCCCTGCACGTCAGCCATGGCCGCGCCCGGCTGCCGGAGACCAGGAGCCCGACCGACGCGCAGCGCGACCTGCTGGCCCGGCTGGTGGCGGGCCAGACGGACAAGGCCATCGCGGCCCATCTCGGCTGGAGCGACCGCACGGTACGCCGGCACGTGCACGCCATGATGATCCAGCTGGACGCCCAGACCCGCTTCCAGGCGGGCTACCAGGCCGTCCTGCGCGGCTGGCTGGCCGATGAGAAGGGCGTACACGATGAGCCGGAATGACAGGGAGGGCGCGGGCGCGCTCGGCGCGGCCGGGCTCACCCCGGACGAGGAGGCGGTGTACGAGCTGCTCATCGACGGCTCACCGGCCACCACCGCCCGGATCGCGTCGTTGGGCGCGCCGGCCGGGCTCCGTGCCGACCAGCTGCCCGCCGTGCTCGCCGCGCTGGAGGCCAAGGGGCTGGTCACCCGATCCGGCGCCCACTACGCCGCCGTCGCCCCGGAGGCCGCGCTCGACGTGCTCCTGGTCACCGCGGAGCGGGAGCTGCTGCGCGCCCGCGAGCGCGCGGGCGAGCTCGATCAGGCCTTCCAGCGCCGCCGGGCGGCCGGGGAGACGCCGCCGGCGGTCGTCGAGGTCGTGACCGGGCAGCGGGCGGTCCAGCAGCGGCACGCCCAGATCCAGCGGGCCGCCTGGCACCAGCTGCGCTGCTTGTCCAAGCCGCCCTACTTCGACCCGCCGGGCAGCGTGGCGGCCCAGCGCGAGCTGCTGGAGCGGGGCGTCACGAGCCGCATGATCTACGAGCGGGGGTTCGTCGACCGGATCGGGGCGCTGCGTCAGATCGAGACGATGGTCGGGGCGGGCCAGCAGGCGCGGGTGCTGCCCAGCCTGCCCATGAAGCTCTACCTCATGGACGACCGCTTCGCCCTGCTGCTGTTACGGCACCACCCGGACGACCCCGACGCCGACGCCGCCCTGGTGGTCCACCCGTCCGGGCTGCTGGAGGCGCTGAGCCGGCTGTTCGAAGGGCTGTGGCAGCGGGCGCTGCCACTGCGCCTGCGGCCTCCGGCGCCCGGCGCGGCCCCGCCCGCGCGAGCGCGCGCCGCCGCGGACGACGACGAGCGGCTGATCGCGCTCCTGGTGGCCGGGCTGACCGACGAGGCCATCGCCCGGCAGCTCGGCGTCGGCTACCGTACGGCCGAGCGGCGCATCGCGAACCTGATGAGCAGGCTCGGCGCCCACACCCGCTTCCAGGCGGGCGTCCAGGCCGCCTTCCGCCACCCTCCGCCGCCGGAGGAGTGAGGCTCACCGGTCCAGGCACTCGGCCGAGAGGGCGAGGCGGGCGGACATGTTGCGCTCCATCATGCGCAGGGCCGCCTCGCCGAGGTCTTGGTGGATGGCGGCCACGCAGTCGGGCGGCACCGTCAGGGCGTAGTGCCGTACGTAGGCGTCCAGGGCGCTGTAGAGCACGCACTGCTCGGTCACCTGGCCGGCCAGGACGACGGTGTCGACCTCGGTGCGGCCCAGCAGGTACTCCAGCGAGGTGCCGTAGAAGGCGCTGTGGCGGACCTTGGGCAGGAAGGCACAGTCCGGCGGCGGCAGGATCGGCTCCACCAGGTCCGGGCGGCAGCCATTGAGGGCCTGGGCCTCGATCTCGCGCCGATCTCGGGTGAAGTCGCCGTAGTTGTCGTTGACGTACACCAGCTCGACCTCGTCGCGGGTACGCGCCCGCGCCACCAGCTTCGCCATCGGTTCGATGATCTTCGCTACGTTGCGGCACAGGGGTTCGGCGTCGTCGTGCTCGTACGGATTCAGCATGTCGATGATGACCAGCGCGGTTCTTGCCATTCCCTCTTACTGTCCACGACGTGCGGTTTTAGCCGATCGGCCCCGGGCAGACGCCAGCAGCCGGACGACGGAGCGAAGGAGACCCGATGGACGCCATCGTGCTGCTGAAGGACGACCACAAGACGGTCGAAGGGCTGTTCAAGAAGTTCGAGCAGGCCGGAGAGCGGGCCTACACCGAGAAGCGCCGCCTCGTGGACCAGATCACCAAGGAACTGGTCACGCACGCCTACATCGAGGAGGAGTACTTCTACCCGGCCGCCCGCGCCAAGGTGCCGGAGACCAGCGACCACGTGCTGGAGAGCGTCGAGGAGCACCACGTCGTGGTCTGGCTGCTGTCCGAGCTCAAGGACCTCGACCCGAAGGACGAGCACTTCAAAGCGAAGGTCACGGTGCTGATCGAGAACGTCCGGCACCACGTCGAGGAGGAGGAGAAGGACTGGTTCCCGCAGGTCCGCGCCGCGATGGGGCGCAAGGAGCTGCAGGAGCTCGGCGAGCGCATGGCAGCCGCCAAGGCCGAGGCCCCCGCCGAGCCGCTCGCCGTCAAGAGCGCCTCGCAGTAAGCCGCGCCTCGCAGCGGGCCGTGCCTCGCAGCGGGCCGTGCCTGGTCTCAGCCGGTCGTCACGTGGTCGACGAACAGGGCCGTGGCCGCGGTCGGGGCAGGCAGCGGATTCCAGGCCAGGCCGATGGGGCGGTGCTGGGCCGGGACGAGCGGACGGTAGGTGGGGTCGTCGTGTTCCAGCGAGGCGGGCAGCGGCAGGACGCCCACGCCGAGCCCGGCGCCGATGAGGCCGCGTACGGTGGCGATCTCCTCGCTCTCGAAGGCGATGACCGGCTCGAACCCGGCCTCCTCGCACAGCCGGTCGATCACCCGGCGCAGGTCCGTCGTCGGGGCGAAGGCGACGAACGGCTCGTCGCGTACGTCGGCGAGCGTCAGTCCCGGGACGGCGGCGAGCGGGTGCTCGACGGGCAGGGCGAGACAGAGCCGCTGCTCACGTAGCGGGTGCCAGCGCGCGGGGTTGCCCTCCGGTGGTGGGGTGACCAGGGCGGCGTCGATGTCGCCCTGGGCCAGCCAGGTGAACAGCTCCCTGGCGAAGCCCTGGTGCAGCTCGAAGCGGATGCCGGGCGTGCCCGCCCGCAAGTCGCGCAGGATCTCCGGCACCAGCCAGCGGCCCACCGAGTGCAGGAAGCCCAGCCGGATCAGGCCGGTGTCCGGGTTGGTCAGGGCGTCGATGCGGCGGCGCGCGCCCTCGAGCTCGTCCACGGCGCGGGCGGCGTGCTCGCGGAACAGCAGGCCGAACCGGTTGAGCGCGAGCCGGCGCCCGTGCCGGTGGAACAGCTCGACCCCCAGGTCGGCCTCCAGCCGGGCGAGCGCCCGCGACAGCGTGGACTGGTTGATCCCCTCCATCGCCGCGGTGTCGCGCATGTTCTCCGTGTCACACAGCGTCAGAAACCAGCGCAGGGTCTGCAGCTCCATCCTGCGATGATGCCCCTTTCGCATCAGTTTCGGCAAATTATGCATTTTGCGCATCAGCGCTGAGCGGGCACGCTCGACGGGTGCTCTCGACTCGCGTGTCAGGGGATCGCGACTCCCTCCGGATCAGGTACGGGCTGATGTTCGGCGGCCTGGCCAACTTCCTGGCGCTCTACTACGTCCAGCCGTTGCTGCCCGGCGTCGCCGACCACTTCGGGGTCTCCGCCTCGGAGTCGACGGCGGTGCTGTCGCTGGCCACGATCACGATGGCGGTCGCGCTGCTGTTCGTCGGCCCGATCTCCGACGTGGTGGGCCGGGTGGTGATCATGCGGTGGTCGCTGACCGGCTGCGCGGTCCTGGGCATCGCCACCGCGTTCGCGCCCACCTGGCACGCGCTGCTGGTCCTGCGCGGGCTGCAGGGCGTCGCGCTGGCCGGGCTGCCCGCCGTGGCGCTCGCCTACCTGCGTGAGGAGATGCCCGAAGGATCCCACGTACGGGCCAACGCCACCTACATCACCGGCACGGCCCTCGGCGGGGCGGCAGGGCGGTTGCTGCCCGGCCCTGTTCAGGCGGTGTGGGGCTGGAGCGGCGCCAGCGCCGTCGTGGGGGTCGTCACGCTGCTCTGCGCCATCGGCCTGTGGGTCCTGCTGCCGCCGTCGCGGCACTTCGAACGCTCCAGCCCGCGGCTGGGCGACCTGCTGCGCAACACCGCGCTCACCCTGCGGGACCCGTCCCTGGTGGCGCTGTGCCTGGTCGGCGCGGCGACGATGGGGGCGTTCGTCGGGCTGTGCAACGCGCTGACCTTCCGCCTCGAGGCGGCGCCCTATCTGCTGGGCGGCGCGGGCGCGCTGGTGTTCCTGGCCTACCCGGTGGGCGTGCCGGGGCCACTGGCCGCCGGGCGGCTGGCGCTGCGGCGCGGGCTCGGCCTGGCCGCCCTGCTCGGTGTCGCGCTCCTGGTGACCGGTACGCTGCTCACCGCCGCACCCCAACTCCCCGCCATCGTGATCGGACTGGCCCTGGTGACCTTCGCCTTCCTCGGTACGCACTCCGTGGTCAGCGGCTGGGTCTCCGACCGCGCCCACCGGGTCGGCGTCGGCGTGGGCCAGGCCGCGGGGCTGTACCTGCTGGCCTACTACGCCGGCAGCTCGGTCTTCGGCTCGCTGGCCGCCTACCGGTGGGAGACGGGCGGCTGGTCGAGCGTGATCACCGTTTCCGTCGGGCTGCTCGTCGGCGCCGGGTTCCTGCTGGACCTGGCCCGCCGCTTCGACACACGATCATGCCGGTAGCCGTCACCAGGGACGGCGTCGCCGTCTCCTACCAGATCCGCGGCCGGGGCGAGCCCCTCGTCCTGCTGGCCGGGCAGGCCAACGACCACCACTGGTGGGACGGCGTCAGGGACGACTTCGAGGACCGCCACACCACCGTCACCCTCGACTACCGCGGCACCGGGGACAGCGACAAGCCCGACGTCCCCTACACCACCCGCGGCTTCGCGGCCGACGTGGTCGCCGTCCTCGACGACCTGGGCGCCGACCGGGCCCACGTGTACGGCACCTCGATGGGCGGACGCGTGGCCCAGTGGCTGGCGGCCGACCACCCGCACCGGGTGGGGTCGCTGATCCTCGGCTGCACCTCGCCCGGCGGCCCGCACGGCCTCGAACGGGACAACACGGTGAAGAGGTCGCTGGCCCAGCCCGACCGGCAGGCGGCGCGGCGGGCGCTGCTGGAGCTGATGTACACCCCGGCCTGGCTGGCCACCCACCCCGGCCCGTACACCACCCTCGGCGATCCCGGCATGCCCGCCTTCGCCCGGCGGCGGCACCTGGCCGCCAGCGCGGGGCACGACGCCTGGGACGCGCTGCCCGGCATCACCGCGCCCACGCTGATCTTGCACGGCACGGACGACGTCTTCAATCCGGCGGCCAACGCGCCCCTGCTCGCGGGCCGCATCCCCGGCGCGACGCTCCGTCTCATCCCCGGCGCCAGGCACGCCTACTTCGAGGAGTTCCGCGAGGTCGCGGGTCCCGCCGTCCTGGACTTCCTGGATTAGTCGATCATGACGACCGTGTTGGCGGCCAGGTCGTGCAGCGCGTGCCTGCGGTGGGTCAGGACGATCCAGAGGAGGTCGATCACGGTCAGGCCCAGCGCGGCGAACAAGCCGGTCATCAGCGCGCGTCCCGCCGCCATGGCGGGGGTGAGCCGGGCGCCGTTCTCGCGCACCACGCGGATGCCGAACGCCTTCTTGCCGACGGTCTGGCCGTTCCAGTAGCCGACCAGCAGCCAGTGGTAGGCGTACCACACGAACGCCCCGGCGATCAGCCAGCGCCAGTCCAGGTGGAAAACGAAATCGGCGAAGTCCTTCGCCGGGTCCATCGGCTCGAAGACGCCGGCCCGCGCCAGGAGAGGCCGGGTGAGCACGCCCAGGAGGACGGCGTCGCAGACACCGGCGAACAGCCGCCGCCAGCGTCCCGCGAGCAACTCCTGCGCTAGGTGGCCGTAGGGCGGGCCGTCTCGCCACACCGACTCGGACATGGATTCACTCCGGCTGATTGAGTAGTGGTCTCTCCGAAGGGCGTTCCATCGCGTTCCACGGACCGGGGGCATGCCAGAATCGAGGTGCCGAGCCGTACCCGAGAGGACGAATGACCATCCCCGCCGACCGAAACGCCGAGCCCGCCGCCGGACGGACGGCCGTGGTGAGCCGGACGGGCCCCAAGCGCAGCGAGAGCATCCGGCTCGCGGTGCTCAACGCCGCCGACGATCTCCTGGTCGAGCGGGGGTTCAACGGGGTGACCATCGAGGGCATCGCCGTCCGGGCCGGGGTCGCCAAGCAGACCGTCTACCGCTGGTGGAAGTCCAAAGTCGACATCCTCCTCGACACCCTGGCCGACGACGCCCGCGACGCGCTGGCCTGGCCAGGGGGCGGGGAAGACGCCGAGGAGGAGTTGCAAGCGCAGCTCCGCCGGATCGCGGGGTTCTTCCAGGAGCCGGCGGGCCAGGTCCTGCGGGCGCTGCTCGGCCACGCCCAGACCGACCAGGCCACCGCCGAGGCGCTACGCGAAAAGTTCCTGCGTGAGCAGCGCGAACGCGACCTGCAGGGGCTGCGCGCCGTGCTCGAACGCCACACCGGCCGCCCGGTGACCGAGCCGACCGTGGACACCCTGCTGAGCGTGCTGCTCGGCCCGCTCTACTACCAGGCGCTCGTCCACGGCGGCCCGCCCGGCCCCGAGCTCCTGGACGCCACGGCCCGGCACGTCCTCGACCTCGCCACGCCCTGAGGCCAAGCCCTGAAGCCAAGCCCTGAAGCCAAGCCCTGAAGACGGCTATGTGCGGCTCAGCGCGCTAAGTCGGCGGGTCGGCGCGGGGCCCCGGGGCCCCCGGGCCCCCCCCCGGCAGAAAAGACGCGGCGGGGGGGGGAGAAAAGTACAACGAAGAAGGGGTGGAGGGCG
>NZ_JBEZDU010000054.1:0-31428 GCF_040648495.1 Nonomuraea sp. NPDC049129
GCGCGAGGCTGCCAACAGATGTCCTTCCGAGGGCTCGCGGCGGACTGACTACACGCACGCCAGACAACCTCGCAACGTGAGCAAGCGGAGCGGGTCGTCAAAGGGCAGCGCAAAGGGGCAGTGTAGCCGAACGGCACACGCCTGTCCACTTCACTCTCGCTGCATGCTCCACGTTGGTCGCAGCATCGCCCGTTCGAGCGGAAACGTCAAGCCCGCAAGCCCGACTTTCCGCCGGCCTAGGGGCCGGACGCTGGGTTTTCTCCCCTGCGTGATCGGACGCCTACCGTCAGGCCCAAGACGATACCCGCGAACGGGGACGGTTAACGCTCCGTCACACCGAGGGTCGAACCCATGCCGACAACCGGTGTAGCTGTGACTGAGGTACCCACTACTTGGGCTTCGCTAAACCTTATTTTTGGTAACAATTGACCTCGGGGACGCGCCCGATGACTCAGGCAGTGCCGATCAAGGTCGACAGCTCGGCCACCAACCAGCGGGAATCTTGCCGGATCATGACGAGCCTGACCCGGTCCTGGCTGACCTGTTGCTGTGGTTCGGCCTTGCCGGGGATCTCCCTGACCGTACCCGTGTTCACGAACAACAGAACCTCAACTCGATCACCTTCCGCGCGCTCCACCCCCGCGTCGGCGACGGTCGCCGTCCGCACCGTCTTCTCCGCCTTGGCCTTGGCGGCCAGGGAGGCCGACAGCTTCTTGTAGTGCTCGGTGAGCTCGCCCGTCGTGTGCTCGGCCGCCCGGGCCAGGTCCTGCTCGACCGTCCGGTAGTCGTACGACAGCAGATCCGGCGCCACCGTACGGGCCGCGGCCATGGCCTGGCGGCCCGCCTCCTCGTCCGCGCGGATGGCGTGGGCGTCGTACCAGAACACCCCTGAGGCGGCGCCGAGCCCGAGCACCAGGACCAGCAGCGCGATCGTGACCGCCCTCACACCACCTGCACCGCCCTCGACACCAGCCAGACCCCCTTGGCCTTGGTCACGTCCATCGACCAGCGGTAGAACCGTTCCTGCTTGGGGGTCTTGGAGCCCTCCCAGCGGATCTCCACGTCCGCCACGACCAGGACCCTGGCGGTCAGCTCCGTCATCGACACCAGCCCCGTGGCCCGGAGCACGCCGTGCTGCACGACCTTGTTCTCCAGCGTGGTGGACTTGAGCTTCGCCGCGCCCGCCTTGTACTCCTCCTGGGCCACTCCGGTGGAGGTGGCGAGGATGCGTCCCATGTCGGCGTCGACGGTCTTGTAGTCGAGCGAGACCAGGTTGATCGCGTGCGCCCCCGCCGCCTCCAGCGCGGCCCGCCGATCGTCCGCCCTGGCCTGTTCGGCCAGGTCCTGCCCGCGAAGGAACACCACGGCGGCGCCGAGCAGCACCACCAGCAGTACGAGTACGCCGGTCAGGACGCGGGGTCGCCGGACCGGCTCGTCCACGTCTGCTCACCTCCCGGCTTGGTTGCTGGATGGTAACCCGCCGGCCGCTCCCGGAGCCCGGGAAACAACAGAGGCGACATAGGACCCACTCTGGCTGGGGCGGGCACTGACGTCATCTCTTGCCGAGCGGGCATCGTCGTCGTCTCTGTCCGGGTGGGCACCGTCGTCGTCTCCGGCCTCCCCGGCGGACGAGCGCCTGACGAACGCCCTTCAGGTGGCCCCCTGAGGCCCGTTGGGGGCGCGGCGCGGCATTGCGGCCATTTCTGCACCGAGGGCCGGGAAAGTGCCTTCTCGGCCCGCCTGGCGGCTCGCCCCGGTCTGGCACGCTTGCCGGTCGGCGGCCCTTGGGTCGTCTGACGGCTCTCGGCCGGTCTGACGGCGAGCCGGTCCAGACCGCCTACGGCCCATCGGGATCTATCGGACGCCGTTGAGATGGGCGTTGATCAGGCGTGGGTACTCTTCCAGCCAGTTGCGCCCGCGATCGTCCACAAAGGAGCCCTGGGGCGGGATGACCCCGTTGGCCGCCAGCCAGGTGCCGGGCGGCCGCTGCGTACGGCGGAGCCCGTTGCCGCTCGGCATCAGCTGCGGCGGGATCGGCGGCAGCGAGCCGGGGTCGTGGCCCAGCTGCGCCTCGGCCTCCAGCTCGGAGACGTCCTTCTCCTCCGACATGCCGATCGGCCCGTGCTTCCTGGCGTTGAGGAACTGCCGGACCACCGGCTCATCGCTCGACAGCAGCATCTCGCGCGGCCCGAACATGATCAGCTCGCGCCGGAACAGCAGCCCGATGTCGTCGGGCACCGTACGGGCGGTGTTGATGTCGTGTGTGACGATCAGGAAGGTCGCCTCGATCTCGGCGTTCAGGTCGACGATGAGCTGGTTGAGATAGGCGGTCCGTACCGGGTCCAGACCCGAGTCGGGCTCGTCGAACAGGATGATCTCGGGATCGAGCACCAGCGCCCTGGCCAGCCCGGCCCGCTTGCGCATGCCGCCGGAGATCTCGCCCGGCAGCTTGGTCTCGGCGCCGAGCAGGCCGACGAGTTCCATCTTCTCCAGCACGATCTGGCGGATCTGCGACTCGCTCTTCTTGGTGTGCTCGCGCAGTGGGAAGGCGATGTTGTCGTACAGGCTGAGCGAGCCGAACAGGGCGCCGTCCTGAAACAGCACGCCGAACAGCCGGCGCAGCTCGTAAAGCTTGCTCTCGTTGCAGTTGGCCAGGTCGTAGCCGTCGATCCAGATGTGGCCGCGGTCCGGCCTGAGCAGCCCGACCAGGGTCTTGAGGAAGACCGACTTGCCGGTGCCGGAGGGGCCGAGCAGCACCGAGATCTCGCCCGCGGGCAGGGTGAGCGAGACGTCCTCCCAGATGACCTGCCGCCCGAACGACTTGGTCAGCCCGTCGACCACGACTTCGACGCCCACGGGTCACCCTCCATGCGCAAAGAGTAATGTGACTTCAACCACAAGACTGCCATCACCGTAGCGGCGCACGAGGGAATTGGAACCAGTTCCAATAACTTGTTACTGCCCGGTTATGAGACGCGGAGTCCAGCAACGGGCGTTGCGGCGTCTATTCGGCCTGGGGCTGGGCAATTGCCCTCAGAGCCGGGCGGAGGACCCGCGCGATGTCTGCTTGAGATGCTTCGCGCAGCTCGTCGAGTTCGAGCAGTTGATGACCCACGGTCACACCAAGCATGATCGTCGTCATCAGCGCCGCCCGCAGTCGCGCATCGCCGCCGGGGATCGACTCGCCGACCTGATGAATCTGCCGGCTCAGTACGGCCCGCGCCGACGCGCCCGCCTCCGGGTGAGTGAGCATCGATCGCATCATGGCCAGGGAGCTCTGCGGCAACTCCCCCATCTTGAGGCCGAGACTCCCGATGAGTTGCTCGACCAAGTCGTCGGCATCGCCCGTGGCCACCGGCGCCGGGGCCACGGCCACGGCCGCGCTGAACAGGTCCTGCTTGCTGCCGAAGTACTGCATGACGAGTGCGGGATCGACCTCAGCCGCTTTGGCCACCGCGCGGATCGTGGTGCGCTCGAACCCCAGGTCCGCGAAGAGCTTCCTGGCCGCTTCCAAGATCCGCCGCTCGGTCCTGCGACGCCGCTCCGCCCGTTCGGTCACCCCGCCCCCCTTTGACAATCGTTACTCACTCTACAGGCGTTGACCGTTCGCTCTATTTCGCTCTACGATCGTTGAGTCAACATCCGTTGAGCGAAATGGGGCTCCCATGTCCACCACCGAGGTCGTCGCCGCCTACCACGCCGCGATGCTCCACAAGTCGGCCGACGAACTGGCCGATCTCTATGCCGAGGACGGCCTGCACGAGTTCCCGTTCGGCGGACTGCCGCCGTTCGAGGGCCGGGAGGAGATCCGGGCGGGGTACACGATGATGTGGGGCGCCATGAAGGCCCTGGTCAAGGAGATCCGCGACGTGACCATCCGCCAGACCACCGACCCGGAGGTGATCGTGGCGGAACAAGAGACGGTGGTCACGGTGGCCGACCAGGAGCTGACAGTGCCGGGCCTGCTGATCCTGCGGGTCAGGGACGGCCTGATCGTCCACACGCGCGACTACATGGACACCAGCGCCGTCGCCCGCGTCCGCGCCGCCTAGCACAGACTGCCTTCCTCAGCCCCCGAAGGGGGCATTCCCATGGGTTCCCAGCCACCACGGACCGTCCCCTTCCTCTCCCCCGAGGAGGTCCCTCTCCCAAGGACCCCAGCCACCACGGAGCGTCACAGAGATCGAGACGGTCGTGTGACGAACCACCCAGGGACCCGCCAGGGCTGAGGCCGTACGGTCACTTGGTGGCAGTGAGGTCGTAGACCGTGGCGTTGCCGACAGTAGCGGCCGTGTACGTCTCCTGGACCCACGCGGCGATCTCGGCCGCATCACTGCTGCCACCGGGACTGGCCCCGCCACGCATGCCACCGCCCATCCCGCCACCGATGAAGTAGTGGATCTTCCCTTCGGCCACGTACTGCTTGAACTGGGCGAGTGTCGGCGCGGGGTCGGTCCCGTTGAAGCCGCCCACCGCCATCACCGGCTGGCCCGTGGCGAGCTGGTATCCGGCGGCGTTGTTCGAGCCGACGGTCGCGGCGACCCAGCTGTAGGCGGTGGCGTTGCTCTTCAGAAGGGCGGTCAGCTCGGCGCTGGGGGTGGCGGACCGCAGCAACCCGCCCATCCCACCGCCTCCCCGCCCACCACGAGCGAACCCATCGGCCCCCATGCCACCCGGCCTCCCAGCACCAGCAGTGCCGCCCGGCTGCCCCCCGGTACCGCCAGGTCGTCCAGTGCCACCGCTACCGCCCGGCTTGGCACCGGTACCGCCTGGCTGGCCGCCGCCGAAGCCGCCGAAGCCGCCCGGTCCCATCGCCGCTGGGCCGCCGCCGCCGCGCCGGAACCCTCCAGGCCCGCCGAACCCTGCCGTTGAGGGGCCCGCCGTAGGGATCGCACCGGTGTGCGCGGATGTGGCGGTGTCCAGTGCGTACGCGGCCGGCCCGGCCAGGTACACCACGACCGCCGCGACGGCGACAATTCCCGGCACCCGCCGCGACCACCAACCACGCGCCGCAAACGGCACGCCCGCAGATTCTCCAGACGGCACGCCCACAAGTTCGGCGACCGGCACGCTCCCAGGTCCCCCGGACGGCACACCCGCCCGCCCCTCCTCCTGACGGCCGACGACCAGGAGACCCACGGCCGCCGCCAGCCCAGCGACGAGCACAACCGGCCCCAACCAGGAATTCCACTCCGAACTACGCGACAGCAGGACGTACCCCCACCCAGCCGTCACAGCCGCAGCCAGCGCGAGCGCCCGGTGAGCCCTGCGCTCCCAGAGCAGCGCCACCCCCGAACCCACCAGCACCGCGATCGCCGGAGCCAGCGCCACCGTGTAGTACGCGTGGAAGATCCCCTGCATCAGGCTGAAGATCAGCCCGGTGATCACCAGCCAGCTCCCCCACACAGCCACCTGGGCCCGTACGGGATCGGTCCGTGGCGCCGAGCGCGTCAGCCAGGCCACGGCCGCCAGGAGCACCAGCGCCGCCGGAAGCAGCCACGAGATCTGCCCACCCGCCTCGGTGTCGAACATCCGCCACCAGCCGGCCTGCTGGTTGAGGTTGCCGAGCCCTCCGTAGTCACCGCCGTTCAGCCGCCCGATGCCGTTGTAGCCGAGCGCGAGCTCCAGGACGCTGTTCGTCTGGGAGCCGCCGATGTACGGCCGGTCGGCGGCAGGCACCAGCGCCACGGCCACCAGCCACCATCCGGCCGACGCCACCACGGCCACGCCCGCCAGCACGAGCTGCCAGAGCCGCCGCCCCACCGTGGTCGGAGCCGTGATCAGGTAGACGAGCGCGAACCCCGGCAGCACCACGAACGCCTGCAGCATCTTGGCCAGGAACGCGAACCCGATGCACGCCCCAGCCAGCACCAGCCACCGCGTCCCCGCCTTCTCCTGGGCCCGCACCACGCAGTAACCCGCGACGGTCAGCAGCAGCACCAGCAGCGCGTCCGGATTGTTGAAGCGGAACATCAGCACCGCCACCGGCGTAACCGCCATCACCGCCCCGCCGATCAACGCGGCCCACGCGGGGAACCGGCGGCGTACCGCGGCATAGACCACCCCCACGGTCGCCACGCCCATGAGCGCCTGGGGCACGAGAATGCTCCATGAGTTCAGCCCGAAGATCCTGGCGCTGAGCTCCATCGGCCACAACGAGGCCGGCGTCTTGTCCACGGTGATGGCGTTGGCCGCGTCAGACGACCCGAAGAAGAACGCCTTCCAGCTCTGGGTGCCCGCTTGTACGGCAGCCGAGTAGAACGCGTTCGCCCATCCGGAGGCGTTCAGCCCCCATATGTAGAGCACCGCGGTGGCGGCGAGCAGCCCGGCCAACGCCCATCGATCTCTGACACGCGCATCCTTGAACACACTCGAACGCTAAACACGGGCTCTCGCCACGCGATGAGACGACCATGAGAATCTCGTGAGCTCTGTACGGCGGTAACAGCCGGGCACGCAAAAGGGGCGGCACACCCGGCACCTGGGTGCAGCCGCCCCTTCTGGGGTGAAACGCCGGAACCAGCGTTTCGGTAATGCTCTTCGAGCGATATGCCTCGAAAGTGTTACTTCACGGTGACGGAAGCGCCGGCGCCCTCGAGGGCAGCCTTGGCCTTCTCCGCCTGCTCCTTGTTGACCTTGCCGTCGAAGACGTTCTTGGGAGCGCCGTCGACCAGGTCCTTGGCCTCCTTGAGGCCCAGGGACGTCAGGGCGCGGATCTCCTTGATGACCTGGATCTTCTTGTCGCCGGCAGCCTCGAGGATGACGTCGAACTCGTCCTGCTCCTCAACGGCGGCGGCCTCGCCACCACCGGCGGCGGGGGCAGCGGCAACCGCGACCGGGGCGGCGGCCTTGACGTCGAACACTTCCTCGAACTGCTTCACGAACTCGGAAAGCTCGAGGAGGGTCATCTCCTTGAACGCGTCGAGCAGCTCGTCGGTGCTGAGCTTCGCCATGATGGTTTCCTCCGTATGGATCTTGCGATAACTAGGAACGGGACCGCGGGGTTTGCGGCAATCCCCGTATTACTCGCCCGCCTCTTCGCGCTTGGCGCGAAGGGCGTCGGCCAGCTGGGCCATGTTGGTGGGCAGCGCGGCGAACATGGCGGCAGCAGCACTCTGCTTCGCCTTCATCGCGCCGGCCAGCTTCGCGAGGAGAACCTCGCGGGACTCGAGGTCAGCGAGCCTGGTGATCTCCGTAGCGTCCAGCATCTTGCCATCAAGGACGCCGCCCTTGATCACCAGAAGGGGATTGGCCTTGGCGAAGTCACGCAGACCCTTGGCCGCCTCGACAACGTCGCCGTTGACGAAGGCGATCGCGGTCGGACCGGCGAGCAGGTCGTCGAGACCCGCGAAACCGGCCTCATTGGCCGCGATCTTAGTCAGGGTGTTCTTCGCCACGGCGAACTTCGCATTCTCACCGAGAGAGACGCGCAGCTGCTTGAGCTGTGCGACGGTGAGACCGCGGTACTCGGTCAGAACGGCGGCAGCGCTGCCTTCGAACTCGCTCCTGAGCTCGGCAACTGCTGTCGCCTTATCCGCCCTCGCCATGGGCCTCCTTCCAGATGTGCCACCGGTGAAGGCCCAGAAATGAGAACGGCCCCGGGCGCAGGGCGCACACGGGGCTCACACACGGATCACTCCGTGTAGGAAACTCGTATCACACCTGCGCGGGCCGTCCACAGACTGTGGATCCTTCGGTCGTCAGGTCTTGAGGAACCTGACGACGACCGGCGGTCTTCGGCAACGACCAGAGTACGTCCTGGCCGCCGAGTTTCCAAATCGCTCTCAGTCGGCGACGCTGTTCAGCGCCGCACCCGGTTAGTTGGTCGTGCCCTTCGGCAGCTCGCCGATCTGGTCGGCGGGCGGCGTCTGGATGTTGACGGCCTCGTTGAACCCCTTGAACAGCAGGGTCGCGTCCAGCGTGGCGCCTTCCTTCTCACCGTTCAGCGCGAGCTTGCGAGGCAGGCCGTCACTGCCGACCCAGATGTCGAACTTGATGTCCTTGAGCTCGGCCAGACCCGAACGGGCGGCTTCCTGCTTGTCGGCCGGCAGCTGCTGCACCGCCGCGTCGACCGGGAACGTCCCGCTGTAGTGGGTGGTGTCCACACCGCCGACAGTCTCGGTGCCGGCCGCCTTGATGTCCTGCGACGCGGTCACCATCTTGGTGACGGCCGCCAGGTCGAACTGCTGGATCTGGTCGAGGTACGTCTTGATCTGATCCTGACCGCCGACATCGGTCAGCGGCACCTTGATCCACGGCTTCGTCGCCCCGACGAGCTCCTTGAGCGCCTCGACTTTGACGTAGACGGCGTCGCCCTGGAGCACGGCACGCGCCCCACCGGGCAGACCCTTACCGCCCATGTCGAGGGTGTCGAGGGTGAGGTCGACGGCCAGCTGCGGCTTGCTCTGGTAGAGCATCCGCCCCTGCACCTTGCCGTTCCCCTCCTGAGGGGTTTTGACGTTGACGACGGCGTCAACGGTGTAGCTGGTGACCTCCGCGGTCTTCTGCGCGGCCTGCGTCAGCACTTCGGACGCCGCCAGCTTGACCTGGATTGGCTGCGCGGTCGTTCCACAACCGGCAACCGCGACCGCGACCAGGGCGGCACCGGCCGCGGCGGTAGCGAGGGAAATTCTGCGCTTCAGCATGATTTAAACCCTACGTGTCGGTGTCCCGGTGATGGCGTATTCCCCTGACTTTTCAGGGAAAACCCAGGGTCTTCCCCTACCCTCCTCCCTTGATCGCGCGCCACGCTCTCTGCCTCGGCTTCTGCCGTGTGGACTGCTCTGATCTTTCTTTCCGCCGTACGGCCGCAAGTGGGTCGCGCGCCACCCGGAATCCCGCGCTCGCCGTACGAGATCGTCGCAGACGCGCCTCGCAAAGGACCGTCCCCCGCGGTGCGCACGCCGCACCGGAGGCGCCCACAAAGCCCGCACCGCAGCAGAAACCGCCCATTGGGAGGTGCGCCCGCAGTGGCGGGCGCCCGTGACATAGGGGTCTGCGGCGGGGGTGTGGCGAGGGGGTGTGGCTGTGGGGTTTGTGGCGGGGATCTGTGGCGGGCGGGGTCTGTGGAGGAGGGTCTGGCGGGGGTCCGCGGCCGGGATTCGGCGGGCGGCCTGTAACCCGGGGTCTGTGACCGGAGAGTCTGGCGGGCGGGGGTCTGTGACCGGGAGTTGACCGGGGTCTGTGATCGGGGTCTGGCGAGCGACCTGTGACCAGGGTCTGTGGTCGGGGTCTGCGACGCGGGCGCCCGTAGGCCGCTATCCGCGTGAAGCGACCCCCGAACGCACAAGCGACCCCGAACAACACAACAGCCCCCGCCGGAGTCGGCGAGGGCTGTGTGGTGCGAAAGAAGTGCCAGAAGTGTGGCTTTTTCGCTACGCGTCCAGTTCGGCGGTGAGGCCGCGGGTGGCGTTGGGGTCGACCGGGACGCCGGGGCCCATGGTCGTGGAGAAGGTGACCTTCTTCAGGTAACGACCCTTGGCGGCCGACGGCTTGAGACGGAGCACCTCGTCAAGGGCGGCGGCGTAGTTCTCGATGAGCTGGCGCTCGTCGAACGACGTCTTGCCGATGATGAAGTGCAGGTTGGCCTGCCGGTCCGTACGGAACTCGATCTTGCCGCCCTTGATCTCCGTCACGGCCTTGGCGACGTCGGGCGTCACGGTGCCGGTCTTGGGGTTGGGCATGAGGCCACGCGGGCCGAGGACGCGGCCCAGACGACCGACCTTGCCCATGAGGTCAGGGGTGGCGACAACGGCGTCGAACTCGCTGAGCCGGTTGCCCTTGGCGATCTCGTCGATGAGCTCGTCGGCGCCGATGATGTCGGCGCCCGCCTCGCGGGCCGCCTCGGCACGGTCACCGGTCGCGAAGACCAGGACCCGGGCGGTCTTGCCGGTGCCGTGCGGGAGGTTGACCGTGCCGCGCACGATCTGGTCGGCCTTGCGAGGGTCGACGCCCAGTCGCAGCGCCACCTCGACAGTGGCGTCGAACTTGGTGACGGACGTCTGCTTGGCCAGCTTCGCGGCCTCGACGGGCGCGTAGAGCTTGTCGTGGTCGACCTTGGCCGCCGCGTCCTTGTGCGCCTTGCTGCGCTTCATTTCTGTCTCCTTGTGGTGTGCGGGCCGGGTGCCGGCCCTCCCACTGATCGGTGTGGGTACGAGCCGGGAAACCGGCTCTCCCACGGATCGCGGTTTGGGCCAGGGAACGGCCCTCCCGCGGATCGGGAAGTGTTAGTCGGCGACGGTGATGCCCATGGACCGGGCGGTGCCGGCGATGATCTTCTCGGCCGCCGCGATGTCGTTGGCGTTGAGGTCGGGCATCTTGGTCTCAGCGATGCTGCGGAGCTGCTCGCGGCTGAGCTTGCCGACCTTGTCCTTGTGCGGGACCGCGCTGCCCTTGTCGAGGCCCAGAGCCTTCTTGATCAGCTCGGGCGCCGGGGGCGTCTTCGTGATGAAGGTGAAGCTGCGGTCTTCGAAAATGGTGATCTCAACGGGGATGATGTTGCCCCGCTGGGCCTCCGTGGCAGCGTTGTACTGCTTGACGAAGTCCATGATGTTGACGCCGTGGGGACCGAGCGCGGTACCGACGGGCGGAGCGGGCGTGGCCTGGCCAGCGGGCAGCTGCACCTTCACCAAGGCCGCGATCTTCTTCTTTGGAGGCATGATCCTTCTCCGGGTCCTGAGAATGGTGTTGCAAACCCCCACGGGCATGGGGACCCCAGAACACAGGGGCCCCCAGTTCACGCGCGTGGGGACGACATATCAGCTTACGTGATCGTCTTAGATCTTCGAGACCTGGTTGAACGACAGCTCGACCGGGGTCTCGCGGCCGAAGATCGAGACGAGCACCTTGAGCTTCTGCGACTCGGGGCTGATCTCGCTGACCGAGGCGGGCAGGGTGGCGAACGGGCCGTCCATGACCGTGACGGACTCGCCGATCTCGAACTCGACGGTCGGGCCGGTGCTGGTCTTGGCCGAGGACTTCTTGGCTTCCTCGGTCGGCTCCGGCGCCAGCAGCTTGGCGACCTCGTCGAGGTTGAGCGGGCTCGGCTTGTTGGACAGGCCCACGAAGCCGGTCACACCGGGCGTGTTACGCACGGCGGCCCAGGACTCGTCGGTCAGCTCCATGCGCACCAGCACGTAGCCGGGCAGCACGCGCTCCTTGACCGGCACCTTCTTACCGCTCTTGAACTCCTGGACGGTGTGCGTCGGCACCTCGACCTGGTAGATGTAGTCCTCCATGTTGAGAGACACGTTGCGGCTCTCGATGTTGGACTTCACGCGGTTTTCGTAGCCGGCGTAGGAGTGGATCACGTACCACTCGCCGAGCTGGCCCCGGAGCGAGCGCTTGAACTCCTCGACCGGGTCGACGTCAGGCAGGATGTCACCGTCTTCGTCGACTGCGGGAGCCTCGTCGGCGACCTCGTCCTCGTCGCCCTCGTCGCTGTCCGCGACGTCGGCGTCGAGCTCGTCGACGGTCTCCTCAGTGGCCTCAGCGGCCTCTTCCGGCTCGGTGTCCCACTCCTCGTGGGACTCGTTCGCCGGCACTGAAGATTCGGACACGGTGACTTTTCCTCTTTCGTCGAATCGAATGGCGACTCCGTCGGGTGACGCCGTCGGTGTCTGGATCAGGATCCGCCGAAGACGCGGAGAACGGCCCAGCCGAGCGCACTGTCGAGCCCGTACACGATCGCAACCATGATCAGAACGAATACCAGAACGACCGTGGTGTAAGTGATGAGATCCTTGCGTGTCGGCCAGATGACCTTACGCAGCTCGGTGACTACCTGCCGGTAGAAAAGGGCCGGCGAGGTGCGGGTCTTCTTCTCGCCACTAGGCTTGCCTGCGGTCTCGCCGCGCGTGTCGATCGCCACAGTCCTCACCTGAATCTGTCGTATCCAACGCAGTATGCGGCGCGCTTACACGCCATTGCGCGGACCGCACTCGCAGGGCACGAGGGACTCGAACCCCCAACCGCCGGTTTTGGAGACCGGTGCGCTACCAATTGCGCCAGTGCCCTATGTCGCCAACCACACTACCCTGATCAGCTCACTGCCTGGACCGAACCGCACGTCGACATGCGGCGGCACGACCAGGCGAAAGTGTATCGGGGGAAGGCCCCTTACGTCGAACCAAACCCGATCGCCCAGGTCACGGCCCGCGTGGCAGCATGGACCCATGTCCACCCGACCTCGCATATCCAGCCGAATTTCCGCGATTTCCGAGTCCGCCACGCTGGCCGTGGACGCGAAGGCGAAGGCGATGAAGGCGGCCGGCCGCCCCGTCATCGGCTTCGGCGCCGGAGAGCCCGACTTCCCAACGCCGGATTACATCGTCGAGGCGGCGGTGGCGGCGGCCCGCGATCCCCGTTTCCACAAGTACACCCCGGCCGGCGGCCTGCCGGAGCTAAAGCAGGCGATCGCCGCCAAGACGCGGCGCGACTCGGGCTATCAGGTCGAGGCGTCGCAGGTCCTGGTCACCAACGGCGGCAAGCAGGCCGTCTATGAGGCGTTCGCCACGCTGCTCGACCCGGGCGACGAGGTCCTGGTCGTGGCCCCGTACTGGACGACCTACCCCGAGGCGATCAAGCTGGCCGGCGGCGTCCAGGTCGACGTCGTCACCGACGAGACGACCGGCTACCTCGCGAGCGTCGAACAGCTTGAGGCGGCCCGCACGGAGCGCACCAAGGTCCTGCTGTTCGTCTCGCCGTCCAACCCGACGGGCGCCGTCTACTCGCGTGAGCAGACGGAGGCGATCGGCCGCTGGGCCGCCGCCAACGGCCTCTGGGTCGTCACCGACGAGATCTACGAGCATCTCGTGTACGGCGGAGCGGAGTTCACCAGCATCGCCACGGCCGTTCCGGAGCTGGCCGACCGGGTCGTCATCGTCAACGGCGTGGCCAAGACGTACGCCATGACGGGCTGGCGGGTGGGCTGGCTGATCGGCCCGTCCGACGTGGTCAAGGCCGCGACGAACCTCCAGTCGCACGCCACGTCCAACGTTTCGAACGTCGCCCAGATGGCCGCTCTGGCCGCCGTCTCCGGCGATCTGTCGGCCGTGGCGGAGATGCGCGAGGCGTTCGATCGGCGCCGTCAGGCGATGGTCCGGCTGCTCAACGAGATCCCGGGCGTGTTCTGCCCGGAGCCGAAGGGGGCCTTCTACGCCTACCCCTCGGTCAAGGAGCTGATCGGCAAGGAGCTGCGCGGCCGGCGGCCGCAGTCATCGGCCGAGCTGGCCGAGCTGATCCTGGAGGAGGCGGAGGTGGCGGTGGTTCCGGGCGAGGCGTTCGGGACGCCCGGATATTTCCGTCTTTCGTACGCACTGGGGGACGACGACCTGGCAGAGGGCGTCAGCCGCCTCGCCAAGCTCCTCGCGGAAGCCCACTGACCACACCGCGTCAGCCGACCGCCTCGGCCACCTGCTCGATCTCGCGGGCCAGTCCGGGCGTGGCGCCGATGTAGACCGCGGTGCCCGGCCGTTCCAGCCACATGAAGTTGCTCAGCCCGCCCCGCGTACGCCAGCGCAGGGCGGGCTTGCCGTTGTACGCACGCAGGCTCGACCTGCTGACCAGCGACGCGAACCGCTCGGCACCCCGCACCCCGCACACCAGCCCGACGAGCAGCTCCTCGTCGTTCTTGCGCCACCGCACGCCCTTCACCTTGAGCCGCTCGCGCAGTGACTTGATCCGCGTGAACGAGCCCGCGCGCTCCACCCCCGCGGGCAGGTGGCCGATGCCGAGATCCCCGGACCCGCAGGTCAGAGAGATGATCGTCGACCTCGCCCGGCTCGGTTCCGGCGTGGCTGTGTTCGCCTCCGGCGTGGCGGCGCTGCCGCACCCGGTGAGCGCGAACACGAGGGACACCGCTGCCAGGCGTCGCATCAACCCCCCATGACTTGGCGTGAAAACCGCAGAAAAGGCCCCTAGTCTCCTACAGGACCCTTGACCGAGGCGGCAACACGGAGCAGTTCCTCGCTCAGGGATTCGCTGACCCTGATCGACGCTCCGGTGCCCGTACGCTCCAGCCAGACGATCATCAGGCCGCCGCCGGGATGCCTGCCGACCAGGGCGGGTCGGCCGCGGATGGTGGTGTCCCTCGGCGTCAACAGGGGCGTCCGCCGCTGGTAGGTCGCCCAGTCGGCCGCCGCGGCGCCGTGCTCGACCCGCACCTCGACGAACCTGTCCCGAGCGCCTGGCCCCCTCTCAGGGGCGAATCTGGCCCAGGCGCCCTGGTCGGGTTCGATCACTCCCCCGTCGGCGCGATCGAACCCCGCGGGCAGGTAGGTGAGCCAGAAGTCATGCGCGACCACCGCGATCCGGGGCGCCGCCAGGGCGGCGGTGACGGTCCGGCCCCGAACGGGCCCCGCCCGACCCGGCTGCGCCGGAGCCGGCGGAGCCTGAACCGGCGGAGGCGCCCCCACCGGCGTGCGATGGAGACGCCCGAATCCCGATGAGAACAGCCCATAGATGATCGAAACGGTGACCCCAAGGGCGAGGAACGCCAGCATCGCGCGCAGCGCCTGTCCGCCGGTCCCGCCCTCAGGCTTCATGCACGGTAGATCCCCGGTCTGATCTCACCCGTACCACCTGATCACTTGACGGGTTCGATCCCTTCGGCGATCTTCTTCAACTCGGCATCCGCGTCAACCTTTTTCGCATAGTCCGGGCTGATATAAACCTCGACCGCCAGCCCCTCGCGCAGCGTCCAGCCAATGGTGCTCGTCGTACTGTCGCCGGGCTTGGAGTCGACCTCGCCGCCTTCTGTGATCTTTGCCAGGTATGCCCGCTTGCCGGAGAGGTCGAGGATTTCGGCGCCGTCGTTGGAGTACGTCGCCAGCTTCTGCGCGATCTGCTTGCTCGCCTCATCCGCGAACACGACCACCTGAACGGCGTAGAAGCCCTCTTCCTGTCCGGGCTCCGTGAAAGTGGTCGTGTAGCTCGTCTTGCCGAAGCCGTTCTTGCCCGACCACTTGCCCCATTCGAGCCCGTCGGGCAGGTAGCCGACATGGATACCGCCGAACTTCCTGCCGTCGCCCAGGTCGCCGAGGTCCTGCGGCAGCGAGACCTCCGGGCCGACGGTGAGCTGCACGTTCGTCCCCTTCGGCACCTCCTGGCCGGCAGCGGGGGCCTGCGCGCGCACCTGCCCCTCTTCGGTGGCCGTCTCCGGATCCTCAACGACCAGTCCGGCCTGCTTCAGCGTCGCGACCGCCTTGGCGGCGGGCATGTCCACGACACTGGGGACGATCACCAAATCCATCACGGCCCGGTCCGGACCGGTGGCCGCGTGCTGGGTCTTGGGGGGTTCGCCCGAGTTGATCAGCGCCGGCACGGTCACGGCGACCAGGACCGTGACGAGGGCGGCACCGGCCGTACGGAATCTGAGCACGTGCGCGCGGTGGCGGCGCCGCACGTCCCTGCCGAGCGTCGGCCCGGCGTGCACGTCGGCGACGTGCGCGGCCATGGCCTCGGCGATGGCTTCTTCTTCGGTCTTCATCGGATCGCTCCTTCTGCGACGGTCATGCGTTCGCGGATCTTGGCGAGGCCCCGGGCCGCCTGGCTCTTCACGGTGCCGAGCGAGCAGCCGAGCAGCGACGCGGTGGCCGACTCCGACTGGTCCTCCCAGTAGCGCAGGACGATCACGGCCCGCATCTTCGGCGGCAGCCTGCGCAATTCCTCGATGAGCGTGTCGCGCAGGTCCAGGTCGGGCGATTTCGCGGCGGTGTCGGGCGGCCGGGCGAACGTGATCTCCTGCACGACGCGCCGCCGCCGAGCCCGGCTGATCGCCGCGTTGACGAGGACCTTGCGCGCGTACGCCTCGGGGTTGTCGTGCCGGATCCGGGGCCAGTGCCGGTAGACCTTCTCCAGAGCGTGCTGGACCAGGTCCTCGGCGTCGTGGTGGGTGGCTCCGCAGACCAGGATCGCGGTGCGTAGCAACGAGGTGCTGCGTGCGGCAAGGAACTCGTCGAATGCCGTTTCATCTTCATCCGTCATGGGCGGGGTCCCCTTTCGCCCCTCCCAACGCACGAACGGGCATACAGGTTGAGTGGCAAGATATGGAAATGCCACGCCCGCTTGACCAGCTGCCCAAGGCTCACCTGCACCTGCACTTCACCGGCTCGATGCGGCATTCGACGCTGATCGAGCTGGCTCGCGAGCAGGGCCTGCACCTGCCCGACGCGCTGGAGCAGGACTGGCCGCCCCAGCTGCGCGCGACCGATGAGCGTGGATGGTTCAGGTTCCAGCGACTGTACGACATCGCCAGGTCGGTGCTGTGGCAGCCGGAGCACGTCTACCGGCTGGTGCGGGAGACGGCCGAGGACGAGGCGGCGGCCGGGTCGCGATGGCTGGAGATCCAGGTGGACCCGTCGGGGTTCGCGCCGCGGTTCGGCGGGTTGACGGCGACGCTGGAGCTCATGCTGGACGCCGCCGCCCAGGCCGCCGCCCTGGCGGACATCGGGATCGCGGTGGTCGTGGCGGCCAACCGCACCAAGCACCCGCTCGACGCGAACACACTGGCCAGGCTCGCGGTCCAATACCAGGGCAAGGGCGTCGTCGGGTTCGGGTTGTCGAACGACGAGCGGCGCGGCGCGGCCAGGGAGTTCGAGCGGGCCTTCCGGATCGCCAAGCGCGCGGGGCTGCTGGCCGTACCTCATGGGGGTGAGCTGCTCGGACCCCGCAGCGTCGCGCAGTGCGTGGACGACCTGCACGCGGACCGCGTGGGGCATGGGGTGCGGGCGGCGGAGGACCCGTGGCTGATGGAGCGGCTGGCCGAGCGGCAGATCTGCTGCGAGGTGTGCCCGACCTCGAACGTGGGCCTGGGCGTCGCCGAGCGGGCGGCGGACGTGCCGTTGCGCAGGCTGTTCGACGCGGGGGTGCCGATCGCGCTGGGGGCCGACGATCCGTTGCTGTTCGGGGCGCGGTTGTTGCGGCAGTACGAGCTGGCGCGGGAGGTCTACGGCTTTCGTGATGAGGAGATCGCCGAGTTGGCGCGGCAGTCGATCAGGGCGTCCACGGCGCCCGAGGGGGTGCGCAAGGAGCTGCTGAAGGAGATCGACGACTGGCTGACCCTGCCGGAGTGACTGCCTCTGCCGGAGTGACCGCCTCTGCCGGAGTGAGGCGTGAGACGGCGTGAGACGGCTACCGGAGGAGTGTGGCGGCTATCTCGGCGGCGCGCTCCTTGGTGCCGGCTCCTTCCAGGCGGTAACCGACGGTGCCGGACTGCCAGATGAGGGTGGGCTGGGCCTGGCGCAGGGGGACCGACGTGCCGTCCTCGCGCTTGAGGTAGCCCAGCGGATGATCGCCGCCGAGCCACCAGGCGGTGACGCCCGCGACCGGGACGTCCTCGGGCCAGGGTGGGCCCAGGGTTTTGAAGAAGTACGGGCTGAGCGTGCCGTCGAACTGGTCCAGGCGGATGCCGCCCGGCCAGAACAGCGACGCCACGCGGCCGTTGTCGCTCACCGTGGCGCGCTCGGGGGTGCCCAGCGCGGTGGGGGTCTTGATGGGGAACCGCACTTGGGTGGCCAGGTCCGCCGGGGCCACCGTGTGCTCGCCTGGCAGCGGGGTTGGGGTGGTGACGGGTTGGGGGGTGGAGTCGCCCAGGCGTAGCTCGATGCCCGCGTAGTGGAGGATCGCGCGCACGGCGGCGCGGCCCTGCGGGGTGGCGGCGGTGATGGCTATGACGGCCAAGACGATGGCTGTCACGATCTGCCACCTCGCTCGCCGCTTTCGTCGCGCAGGCGTTTCGGGCGTCGCGGGCGTTTCGGGGGTGGGCTCCAGGCGGGCGCGGACGGCTGATGCCACGTCGGTCGGCGGTGGGTTGGGGACGTCGAGGAAGTCGGCGAGGGCCGTGATTTCGGCGGCCAGGTCGTCGAACGGGTCATGCGAGCTCATTGCCCACCTCCTCCCTGAGCCGCGCGAGGCCGCGATGGGTGCTGGACTTGACGGTGCCGAGCGGCCAGTCGAGCACCTGGGCGGTTTCCGCCTCCGTCAGCTGTAAGAAGTACCGGCAGACGACGGCCTGGCGTTCCCGCTCCGGCAGGTGGCGTACCGCCTCCAGCAGCCGGGTGCGCCGGTCCGTGGCGACGGCCGAGCCCTCGGGGTCGTCTGGGGCCTTGAGGTCGGCCGTGGCGCTGAGTCGTACGGCGAGCTCGGATCTGCGCCCGCGCGACCGGGTCAGGTTGTGCGTCTCGTTGGCCACGATCCGCAGCAGCCACGGCCGGAAAGGGGCGTCCCTGCGGAAGGTCGACAGATGCCTGAACGCCTTGACGAACGCCTCCTGCACCACGTCCTCTGCCTCGTCCCCCGCCCCGAGCATGGCGGCGGTGCGGTGGGCGAGCGCGCTGTAGCGGGCGACCAGCGCCTCGTAGGCGGTCAGGTCGCCGGCGAGGGAGCGGCTGATGGCCTCGTCGTCGTCCATGAACGAGTCAGATTTCACCGCATCAGAGGGGGTTCAGGGAAGGGCGTTTGACCCATCAGGTGACCATCGGCGCTGCTGGGGCATTAGACTCGCACAAATCCATGAGCCCTTCGAAGGAACGGCACTATGTCTTCTGGGTATGACCGTGTAGTACAACCGGCGGCCGGTGACGAGGCCCTGGAGAACCACCTAGGTGGGGACGAGGCCAAGAACTATCGGCAGTACGAGTTCGACATGGTCGCCCCGCATGTCGGCCGTTCGATGCTGGAGATCGGGTCCGGGCTGGGCCATTTCGCCGAGCAGTTCCTGCCGCGCCTCGACCGTCTCGTGGTGAGCGACTTCGACCCCTACTGCGTCGAGCAGTTGGGTAAGCGCTTCGAGGGCCGCGACGACATCAACGTGCTGCAGTTCGGGCTGCCGACCGAGATCCCGCTTGAGGACAAGGTCGACACGGTGGTGCTGATGAACGTCCTGGAGCACATCGAAGAGGACGCCGAGGCGCTGCGTTCGCTGGCCCGGGTCACGCAGCCCGGCGGCCGGATCATCATCTGGGTGCCCGGCTACATGCAGCTTTATGGAGACTTCGACCGCAAGGTCGGGCACGTCCAGCGCTACACCCCCAAGACCCTGGGCGCGACGGTCGCCAAGGCGGGGCTGGAGCCCGAGGTTCTGAAGCCGATCAACTTCCTGGGCGGCATCGCCTGGTGGGCCGCCGTGCGCCGGGGTGGCGTCGGCTATCCGGATCCGCGACTCGTGAAGATCTACGACCGGACGGTGGTTCCGGCCACGCGCCTCATCGAGCGCTTCATCCGGCCGCCCTTCGGTCAGACGGTCTTCTGCGTCGCCCGCGTACCCCAGTAACCGCCTCAGCCGCCACCGGCGTGCGGGGCGGCTGAGGGGCCCGGGCCGGTGGAGGAGGGGCCCGGGCGGGGATGGCAGTTGCGGCCGGCTATTTGATGGAGCCCGCCGTCAGACCTCCCACCACCTTTCGCTCGATCAGAGCGAAGAGGATGATCACTGGGATGGTGGCGATCACCGAGCCGGCGAAGAGGTTCTGCCAGTCCACCTGGTACTGACCGATGAACGAGTTGAGCGCCACCGTCAGCGGCTGGTTCGCCGGTGTCGTGGTCAGCGTCAACGCCACCACGAACTCGTTCCACGCGGCGATGAAGGTGAAGATCAGCGCGGTGATCACCCCCGGCATGGCCAGCGGCAGCGTGATCCGGAACAACGCCCCGAACCGTCCGTTGCCGTCGATGAACGCCGCCTCCTCCAGTTCGCGCGGGATCGAGGAGAAGTACGCGTTCAGGATCCACACCGCGAACGCCAGGTTGAACCCGCCGTTGACCAGGATCAGCGACCAGATCGAGTCCACCAGCCCGAACTGGAAGAACTCGCGGTAGATGCCGACCAGCATGGCCGTCGGCTGGAACATCTGGGTGATCAGCACCAGGATCAGGAACGCCGTGCGTCCCCTGAAGTTGTGCCTGGCCGAGTAGTACGCGGCCGGCAGCGCCACCAGCAGCACCAGGATGGTGGAACCCGCCGCCACCTTGAGCGTGACCATGAGGTTGCCGGCCAGGCCGCTGGTCCAGAAGTTGGTCAGGTTCGACCACTCCCACTGCGACGGGAAGAACGTCACGTCGCGCAGCGTCTCCTGGGGACGCAGCGAGGTCAGCAGCATCACCAGGTACGGGAACAGGAAGATGAACGCGATCACGTACGCGCTGCCCGCGACGATCACCGTCTTGAGCCTGGGCAGGCCGCGCGCGGCGGGGCGGGGCGGCTTGGCGTGGTGGTGGGTGGACAGCGCCGGCGCCGTCTTGACGGCCATCACGCCACCTCCTTGTTCCAGCGGGACACCCTGAGGAAGATCGCGGTCAGGATGATCACCATGCCGAAGTTGACGACCGACATGGCGGCGGACTCGCCGATGTTGGAGCCCTTGAGGATGAACATCAGGATCGTCGAGGTCGCCGTCGAGTATCCGGGCTGGCCGTGCGTCATCGCCCAGATGATCGGGAAGCTGTTGAAGACGTTCATGACGTTGATCAGCGCGGCGACGGTGAGGGCGGGGCGCAGCAGCGGCAGCGTGATCGACCAGTACGTCCGCAGCCGGGTGGCGCCGTCCATCTTGGCCGCCTCGTAGACGTCGTTGGGGATCGTCGCCAGACCGGCCAGCAGCGCGTACGTGGTGAACGGCACCGACACGAACACCGCCACGAACACCAGCCACGGCATCGCCGTCGAGGCGTCGCCGAGCTGGTCGGCCGAGGCGCCGCCCATCGCGTCGATCAGGCCGAGCTTGAGCCTGATCTGGTTGATGACGCCGACCTCCGGGTCGAGCATCCACTTGAAGATGATCGCCGTCATCAGCACCGAGGCCGCCCACGGCGCGATCAGCGCCCAGCGGGCGATCTTACGGCCGGGGAAGCGCTGGTTGAACAGCTGGGCCAGGGCCAGCGAGATCAGCACGGTGAGGGCGACGACCGCGACCACCCAGATCACGCTGCGGACCATGATGTCCGCGAAGTCCTTCTCACCGAACAGCTTCTCGTAGTTCGCCACGCCGTTGCCGCCCTGGACCACGCCGAACCGGCTGATCTTCAGGAACGACGAGCGGATCATCTCGTAGACCGGCCAGAGCACGACCACCGCGATCAGCACAACAGCGGGCCCGACCCAGGCCAGGGGCTCCAGGATGCGGAACCTTTTCATGCGGAACCTTCCGTAACGGTACGGCCGGCGCTCTGGACGCGAAGCGCCGGCCGTACGGGCCCCCGACTGATCAGCCGGCGTCGGCGGTCTTCTGGAGCTCGCCGAGCACCTTGGCCGGGTCGTCCTTGACGGCCCCGCCGATGGTCTGCTTGATCTGCGGGTTCACCTCGGCCCACTTCGGGTCCTGGAAGGGGTAGAAGCTGGCGTTGGGCAGCGCGTCGAGGAACGGCTTGAGCTTCTCGTCGCCCGACAGCTTCTGGATGCCGCCGTTGGTCACGGGCAGCAGCTTGTAGGTGTCGCTGATCTTCTGCGCGGCGCTGCCGGTGTAGAAGAAGTCGAAGAACTTCTTGATCTCGGCGGCGTGGCCGTTCTTGTTGAACGCCATGATCCAGTCCATGACACCGAGCGTGGTGTCGAGCGGGCCGGACTTGCCGGGGATCGGCGCGACGCCGTAGTTCTTCAGCCCGGCCGCGTCGAAGATCGGGATGGACATCGGGCCGCCGTTGACCATGCCGACCTTGCCGGCGCCGAAGTCCTCCCAGACCGTCTTGCGGTCCTTGGTGCCCGGGTTCGGGGTGGTCAGACCGGCGTTGACCAGGCCCTTCACGTAGTTGAACGTCTCGATGTTCTGCGGGGAGTTGATCGCCCACTTGCCGGAGGCGTCCTTGTAGCCGCCGCCGTTGCCGAGCATCCACAGGAAGGACTCGGCCTGCGCCTCCTCCTGTCCGAGCGGCAGGCCGAAGGGCTGGCTGACGCCGGCCTTCTTCAGCTTCTCGGCGTCGGTCTTGAGCTCGTCCCAGGTCTTGGGCGGCTCGGCGATGCCGGCCTTCTGGAACAGGTCCTTGTTGTAGAACAGGGCGCGGGCGGAGGAGACGAACGGGATGCCGTACGCGGCGCCGTCGACCTTGCCGAAGTCGGCGAACTTCTGCAGCATGTCGCTGGAGACGTTCGGCGACAGGACCTCGTCGACCTTGTAGAGGAGCTGGTCCTTGACGAAGCCGGAGTAGTCGCCGGTCTGCAGGATGTCGGGCACCTGGCCGTTCTGGACCATGGTGGCGACCTGCTTGTCGATGTCGTTCCAGTTGATGACCTGGACCTCGACCTTGATGTTCGGGTTGGCCGCCTGGAACTCGTCCACGACGCCCTTCCAGAACGTCTCACCGGAGTTCGGCTTGCCGGGGCCGTCACCGTAGTCGGCGGCGACCATCTTGAGCGTCACCGGGCCGCCGGCCGAGGACTTCTGGTCGCCCGCACCGGCCGTGCCGGTGCCTCCTGAGCCACAGCTGGACAGGACCAGCACGGTTGCCAGGCCGAGAGCCGCACCGCCCACAAGTTTCATGTTCACCGAAGTACCGCCTTCTCATCGGACGGGTCTCGCTGGTCCGTACCAGCGGCCGGTGCGTGAGTCACAGCTCAACGCGTTTGCGTCAGAGTAAGCCTCTATTCTCGGTCTGGTCTATACCGGTTGGTCTCGGTTTGAAAACACTAGGTCGCCAGAAACCTCACAACCGGTCTAGACCGCGCGTCAGAGGATCTTTCTCCGCACGCTCTCCCCGCCCTGCGGCGATCCGATCCACGGCCCTTCGATGGACGGGTCGAGGATGCCCTCCTCGACGAAGGTGTAACGGCCGTCGAGCACGTAGCGGGCCAGCCGGGTGTCCTGGGTGTCGCTGTTGTCCCAGAGCTTGGCGAACAGTGCCTCCGCCCGCCGCCGCGCCTGATGGCAGAACGTGTCCGCCAGCTCGTACGGCCGACGCCCCAGGTCGCGGGCGTCCTCCTCGGCCTTGACGCAGACCGCGGTGATGGCGAACAGCTCGGCCCCGATGTCGATGATCCGGCCGAGGAAGGACTGCTTGTGTTCGAGCCGCCCCTGCCAGCGGGACATCCCGTAGAAGGTGGACCGGGCCAGCTTCCTGCTGGTTCGCTCGACGAAACGCAGGTGGGCCGCCAACGGCCCGAAGTCGGCGTAGGCGGCGGGCAGGTTGCCGCTGCCCGCGACCAGCGTCGGCAGCCAGCGGGCGTAGAAGCGGCCGGCCTGCCGCAGCGCCTGCGCGCGTTCCTTCCTGGAGGCGTCGGGGTTGATGAGCTCCCCGGCCGCCGACAGGTGGGCGTCGACCGCCTCGCGGGTGATCAGCAGCCGCATGATCTCGGAGGAGCCCTCGAAGATCCGGTTGATCCGCGAGTCGCGCAGCATCTGCTCGACCGGGACCCCGCGCTCGCCCCGCGCGGCCAGCGACTCGGCGGTCTCGTAGCCGCGACCGCCCCTGATCTGGAGCAGCTCGTCGAGCACCTGGTAGGACAGCTCGGAGGCGTAGAGCTTGGCCAGCGCGGCCTCGATCCTGATGTCGTTGCGCTGGTCGTCGGCCATGCGGCTGGTCAGCTCGCAGACGGCCTCCAGGGCGTACGCGGTGGCCGCGATGAAGGCGATCTTCGTGGCGACGGCCTCGTGCTCACCGACCTTGCGCCCCCACTGCACGCGGGCGTTGCCCCACTCACGGGCGATCTTCACCGCCCACTTGGCGTTGCCCGCGCAGGTGGCGGGCAACGACAGGCGCCCGGTGTTGAGCGTGGTGAGGGCGATCTTCAGCCCTTCGCCCTCACGCCCGATGAGATTCTTGGCGGGCACCCTGACCTGCGCGAACTCGGTTACGCCGTTCTCGATGCCCCGAAGCCCCATGAAGGCGTTGCGCCGCTTCACCGTGATGCCGGGCGAGTCGGCCTCGACCACGAACGCGCTGATCTTCTTGCCGGTACGGGCCATGACCACGAGCAGGTCGGCGACTACGCCGTTCGTCGTCCACAGCTTGACGCCGTCGAGCACGTAGTCGTCGCCGTCCCTGACGGCGGTCGTGGACAGCCGCGCCGGGTCGGAGCCCACGTCCGGCTCCGTCAGCAGGAACGCCGACACCTCGCCGCGCGCGCACCTCGGCAGGTACTCCCGCTTCTGCTCCTCGGTGCCGAACAGCTTGAGCGGCTGCGGCACCCCGATCGACTGATGCGCCGACAGCAGCGTCGCCAGCGCCGGGCAGTACGACCCGACGAGCATGAGCGCGCGGCAGTAGTACAAGTAAGGCAGGCCGAGCCCGCCGTACTTCTCGCTGATCGTGATCCCGAACGCCCCGAGCTCGCCGAGCCCCTTGACCACCTCGTCGGGCACCTGCGCGGTCCGCTCGATCTCGGCGGGATCGACGTGCGCGTCGAGGTAGCGCCGGACGGCCCTGACGAAATCCTCCCCGCGCTTGGCCGCCTCCTCGGCCAGCGTGGGGGCCGGGTGGACCAGGTCGAGGCGGAGATCTCCCAGGAACAACTGCTTCGCGAAGCTCGGACGGGTCCACTCCTTCTCGCGGGCCTGCTCGCCGAGCTCTCTCGCCTTTGCGTAGTCGGTCATCGCGTCCCTCTTCCGGTCGGTGAGGGGTCTCTTTCCCTTTCTTGTACGACAAGCGCGGGTTGCCCGCCACCCGCCGCACCCGGTTTCGGGCTTCCAGTCGTTACGGCTTTGCCGCCGGCAGGGCCATCAGCGACAGCGCCGCCGGTACTGCTAGATATGTGCCGCAGCAGGCCAGGGCTATGCATGACAGGGCGGTTGCCGCGATGGCCGTGTTGCGCGGCCTGCCCGGCGGCAGGATGCGGACGGCCGCCGCCACGCCTGCCGTGGTCACCGCGGCCAGGCAGGCCGAGGTGGCTCTCATGAGGGTGTCCAGGTCCGCCGGCAGCAACATGATCAGGGCGGTCAGGGCCGCCAGAAGGGCCAGGCTGCGATGGGGGGTTCGGCCCTTCGCGAACCAGGGCGGCAGGGATCCGCTCCCGGCCATGGACGCGCCCAGGCGGGCGGCGCCGGCTATGTAGGTGTTGATGGCGCCGAAGGTGAGGGCTATGGCCGCCGCGGTGATGATCGGGCCGGCCGCGGCGCCGATGCCGGTCTCCAGCAGGGCGGACAGCGGTGCCGATCGGCCCAGGACGGCGATCGAGGTGATGGAGACGCTCAGGTAGAGAACGGAGATCACGATCAGGGTCACCGTGGTGGCCCTCCTGATGTCGGTGATCTCCGCCGACAGATGGGTGGCGGCCTCCCAGCCGACGAAGGCGAAGAAGAGCACTCCGGCCGCGGAGATCACGCCCGCCATGCCGTACGGGGCGAACGGGGTGAAGTTGGCGGCACTGGCGTGCGGCGCGGCGGTGCCGACGGCCGTCGCGAGGAGCGCGATCAGCAGGAGCACCATGGCCACCTGCAGCCGTCCCGAGGTGCGCAGGCCCGCGGCGTTGGCGAGGAAGGCGGCGGCGAGCAGGGTGGCGGCGGCGACGGTCTTGTCCACGCCCAGGGTGTTGGCCACATAGACCGCGCCCACCTGCGCGCCGGCCACGATGCCGATGGGGACGGCGCCGTAGAACCACCAGCCGACCACCGCGGCGACCCGCCCGCCGAACGCGATACCTGTGAAGGCGGCCACGCCGCCGCCGTTCGGGTAGTGGGTGCCGAGCGTGGCGAAGGTGATCGCCACCGGTGCGCTCAGCGCCAGCAGGCCCACCCAGGCCAGGATCGACGCCGGGCCCGCAGCCTCGGCGGCCAGTTGGGGCAGCACCAGCATGCCCGGTCCGAGTACGCCGCCCAGCAGCATCGCCGTGCCCTGACCTGCGCTCAAGTGCCCTTTCGTTTGTTGCGACATATCCGCTGAAAGTAACCGGATGCGTGTTCTTAAGAGCCTTCTGGCGAACATTTGGCCGGTTCTGGCGACATAATGCCGCCGTGGATGAACTTGATTCGGGAATCATTCGGCTTCTTCAAACGGATGCGCGGCAATCGAACCGGGAACTGGCCAGACAGCTGGGCGTCGCCCCCTCCACCTGTCTGGAACGCGTCCGCGCCCTCACCCGGCGCGGCGTCATCCGCGGCTACCACGCCGACATCGCCCCGGCGGCACTGAACCGCAGCGTCCAGGCGCTCGTCTCGGTCCAGGTCCGCCCGCTGAGCAGGACCGTCATCGAGACGTTCAAGCAGTCGGCGGCCGAGCAGCCGGAGGTGCTGAGCGTGTTCGTCCTGGCGGGCGGGGACGACTTCCTGCTGCACGTGGCGGTCCAGGACCTGGACCACCTGCACGCCTTCCTGCTCGACCGGCTCAGCAAGCGGCGAGAGATCGCCGGGTTCCGTACGTCGGTCATCTTCCAGCAGGTGCACAACACCGCGCCGAGCCTGCTGCCGTACGACGAGTCAGCTCATTAGCCCCGCCTCATAGGCCATGATCGCGGCCTGGACCCGGTTGTTCACCTCCAGGCGCAGGAGGATGGCGCTGACGTGGGCCTTGACCGTGCCTTCCGAAACGAACAGCTCGCGGCCGATGTCCTGGTTGGACAGGCCGCGGCCGACGAGGGCCAGCACCTCGCGTTCGCGGGGCGTGAGGGATTCGGTCCGCTTGCGGGCGGTGGTGTTCCGGGTGAGCCTGCCGTCGTTCAGCTCGGCGATCACCTGATGGGCGATGCGCGGTGACAGGTACGCCGCGCCGCCCGCGACCGCCCGGACGCCGATGATCAGCTCGCGCGGGTCGGCGGCCTTGAGCAGGAAGCCGCCCGCGCCTTCCGCGAGCGCCCTGGCCACGTACTCGCGCTCGTCGAACGTGGTCAGCATGACCACCGCCACCTCAGGAAGCGCGGCGCGCAGCTCGGCGGCGGCGGACAGGCCGTCGAGGCGGGGCATGCGGATGTCGAGCATCGCCACGTCCGGGCGGTGCGCCAGGGCCAGCTCGACGGCCTCCCTGCCGTCGGCGGCCTCGGCGACGATCTCGATGCCCGCGTCGGTGGCCAGGATCGACTTCACCCCGGCCCGGACCATGGGCTCGTCGTCGGCCAGCAGCACCCGGATCATCCGCTCTCCCCTGTGTCTTTCGGCCATGGCAACCGGGCCGTGACGGTGAATCCCGTCTTATGAGGGCCGGCCTCCAGCGTGCCGCCCAGCAGCCGTACGCGTTCGCGCAGGCTCGCCAGCCCCGTCCCGCCGCCACCTGTTGTGGACGGCGCTTGTTTTGCAGGCGGGGGTGCGTTGGCGACCGTGACGGTGACCGTGTCGGCGCGGCGTTCGATGGTGACACGGACATCGGCGCCCGGCGCGTACCGGGCGGCGTTGGTCAGGGACTCCTGCGTCACCCGGTGCGCGGCCCGGTCCAGCAGCGGCGGCAGGACCGCCGAGCGCTCGTCGCGGTGCAAGGTCACCGCCATGCCGGCCCGCCCGGCCCGCTCCACCAGCGTCTCTATCGACTCGTCCGGCGGGTCCGTGGGGGCGCCGCCCGAGTCCCGCAGCACCCCGATGGTACGGCGCAGCCGGTCGGTCGCCGTGACCGCCGAGGCGCGCAGCTGGGCGGCCGCCTCCCGGTTCGTCTCGTTCATGTCGGCCGCCAGCTCCAGAGCCCCGGCCCGCAGCGCGATCAGCGCCAGCTCGTGCCCGAGCGAATCGTGCATGTCGGCGGCGATGCGGGCGCGTTCATGCAGTTTGACGCGCTCGGCGGTGTACTGCTGCTCCCGCTCCAGCTGACCGACCCGCTGCCGGCCCGCCTCGACCAGCTCCGCCTGCTGCCGCCGGAAGCGCCCCGCCAGCCAGGGGAGCACCGCGAACAGCGCCATGGCCATCAGCGCGCCCACCCCGTCCCAGAGACTCACCCCCAGCTCCACGACACCGGGTATCGCGACCGCGCCCAGGACCAGCCAGTCCCGGCGTACCGGAAGATGTCTGCCGTGCAGGTAGGCGACCACGGCGATGACCGCGAACAGCAACTGCCGCCAGGTCGGGATGTGGTCGAGGTACAGCCCGTTGACCAGGCTGATCCCCGCGACCACCGCCAGAATCGCGCCGTTTCTCACCTACCAGACCTTATCGACTCAGACGGGATGACCTGCGGAATCGGGTCAGCCTTGCGCTCCCGCAGCCGGACGATCCGCATCGCCGCCGTGGCCACTCCCGCCAGCGCCGCGACCGCCAGGGTGATCGTCAACGGTGCGGCGAAGTAGGTGAGCTGGGCCCAGGTGATCGTCCGCCCGTTCGAGATGAACGAGATCAGGTCCGGGTACGCCGCCAGCACCACGGCCGGCAGCAGCACCGGCACCATCCGCAGCGCGACCCGCCACCCGGGACGTCCCGCCCGCTTGGCCGCCCAGCGTCGTGACCGCCACACGCCCAGGATGCCCAGCCCGATGGCGGCCAGTCCGATGAGGCCCAGTACCAGCTCGAACGTCTGCCGCCCACCGCCCGGCAGCTCCGGCGTCCGCCCCTGGGTCATCGCGAACAGACCCGTGGCGACGGCGTACGTGTCGTCGGTGAGGGACGCGCTGTTGGTCATGACCGCGAAGCCGTATCCGGTCTCAGGGGAGATCGCCTCGACGGCGGTGTAGGTGAACAGGTTGCCGGAGTGCACGAGCAGCTTGGTGTCGCTGTCGCGGCTCCAGCCCATGCCGTAGTCGCTGACCTTGGACGGGGTGTGCATGGTCCGCAGGCTTTGGGGGGTGACGAACGGTTTGCCCTTGCCGTTCTGGCTGATCAGCCAGGCGCCCATGTCGGCGGCGGTGGTGATGACCCCGCCGGAGCCGCTGCCGTCGAGGAACCCGGGCAGTTCGGGGCGCGCCAGCCAGGCGCCGAACACCGAGTTGTAGCCGTCCGACGGCCGGACCACCTCACTCCGCAGAGCGCTGTGGGTCATGCCGAGCGGGGCGAAGACGTGCTGCTTCAGGTAGTCGTCGAAGCTCTGCCCGCTCGCGACCTCGACCAGGCGGGCGGCCAGGTCGTAGTTGGCGTTGCAGTACGCCCAGTGGGTGCCGGGGTCGGTGGCGAGCGCGCCGGTCTTGAGCCGGTCCACGTACTGGGCGAGGGAGGTGGTCTCCTCCAGGGCGTTGATGTCGAGGGTGGTGTCGGACAGGCCGGAGGTCTGGTTGAGCAGCTGACGTACGGTGATCGCCGCGCCGCGCGGGTCCGCCAGCTGGAAGCCGGGCAGCTGCTCGGCGACCGATCCGTCCAGCTTGATCTTGCCCGCGTCGACCAGTGTCATCACGGCCATGGCGGTGAACGACTTGCTGACGGAGGCGACGCGCATGGGGGTGTCGGCGGTGACGGGCTTGCCGTCGGAGCCTTGGCCGTAGCCGGCGGCGTGGATCACTTGGTCGTTATGGGTGACCACGACGGACATGCCCGGTAGCCCGGTGGACTCCACGACCTTGGTGAGGTAGGCGTCGATGGCGGCCGGGGTCGGCGCCGCCCGTACAGTCGAGCCGGCGGCGGGCGCGGTCAGGGCGAGGGTCAGCGCCGTTGTCGCCGCCAGGACGCCGATGAGCTTGCGTTTCATGGTGACGACGGTAGGAATTGGCGGCCAGGAAAAGATCCTCCGACCGTCCAGGACCACCCCTGACGAAAGTCTGATGTCAGTCGGGGAAGCCGAGATACGTCGGTGGTGCCTCATCCACCAGCCACACCCCGTTGGCGCTGACCCGGAACTCGTGTCCCGCTTCGTGCATCGCCCCGGCGTCCACCGTCAGGACCACCGGCTTGCCCCGCCGCGCCCCCACGCGCATCGCCGTCCCGCGGTCGGGCGACAGGTGGACGTGGTGGCGGTTCATCGGCCGCAGCCCCTCGGCCCGGATCGCGGGCAGGCTCTTCGCCACCGTGCCGTGGTACAGGTACGCGGGCGGCGTCGCCACCGGCAGGTCCAGGTCGACCTCGATGGAATGCCCCTGGTTCGCGCGGATCCTGCCGTTCTCAAGGGCGAACCGCTGCTTGTCGTTGCCCGCCACGACCCGGTGCAGATCGGCAGGGTCGATCCGGAATCCATGGGAGGCGGCGGCCCGGAGGAAGACGTCGACGTCCACCCATCCGCGCTCGTCCAGCTCGATCCCGATCCGCTCGGGCTCGTGACGCAGGTGCTTGGACAGGTATTTGGAGATCCGCACCATACGCCGATCGTCAATCATCTCCCGAGCATGTCGCAGCGGCCCGATCTTCAGCAACCCTATTGCGGTTGATTTTGTGTACGACGTAAGCTTACAACGTACTCAAAATCAACCAGGAGGTAGCGCCATGACCACCACCATCGCGATCATCGTCCCGCTCGTCTGGCTCGGCTGGCTCGTCGTGACCGAGTGGGTGCCGATGTTCCCGCTGAACGACCTCCGGCCCGGCAACGTCGGACAGCGCGTGCTCGCGGCGTGCATCAACTACCCGTTCCCGTTACTGATCGCGGCCGGGGTCGCACTGCACCGAACCTGGTCACTGCTCGCCGCCACCGCACTCTGCGTCGTCATTGTCGGCGGACACCTGTGGAACTGGTGGCTCCCCTACTTCGGAGTCGGCACGGCCGCGCAGCGGGAGACGTACCAGCGCGAGTACAGCCGTACGCTCAAGATCCTGCCGACCGAGGGACATGACGTGGTGGTAGACGTTCAGCACCTGGTCGTGGGCGCTCTGTCCCTGCTCATGCTGGCCACCACGCTGATCGCTACGCTGACCGGATGAACGAGCCCGCACCCCGGCGCGGCAGGGGACGCCCAGCCGTCCTGACCCGCGAACGGATCGTGGCCGCGGCCATCGAGGTACTGGACGCCGAGGGGCTCGACGCGCTCACCATGCGCCGCCTCGGCACCCAGCTCGGGGTCGCGGCCATGTCCCTGTATCGTCACCTGCCGAACCGGGACGCGGTGCTCGCCGCAATGGTCGACCACCTGTTCGCCGAGGCGGTGATCGACCTCGATGCCGGCCTGCCGTGGCCCGGGGCGCTGGCCCGGTTCGCGGATTCCTACCGCCGGATGCTGCTCGGCCATCCGCACGCCGTACCCCTGCTGGCCACCCACCCGGTGGACATCGACCTGGGCCTGGAACTGCTGGCCGGGCTACTGGACCGCTTCGAGGCAGCGGGAATCCCACGCCAGGACGCACTCACCGCGATCCAGTCGGTAGCCGTCTATGTCCTGGGCCACGCTTTGGCCCAGGTCGGCACCCCACCGGGCACCGACACCCCCGAACCACCGGCGGAGACTGCGGTGGCGTTCTATGACCAGTGGTTCGAGGCGGGGCTGCGAGCCATGGTGTCGGGTTTTGAGGGAGAGCTCGGCCGAGGGCGTTGACCACGCGCTCGCGCCACCTGTACGCATGTCACGGCAGGGCCCGGACAGCGGGCCATGCCCGAAGGTATGCGAATAGCCGTCACTTTGCGCGCTTGCAATGTAACAATGAGTGCCATTCCGTCCCCCCGACATGACACTCTCATCAAGCTGTTCGCCGATCGCCCTCAACTGGCGGTGGAGATCCTGCGTGACTTCCTGGGGGCGGACCTGCC
>NZ_JBEZDU010000055.1:0-30243 GCF_040648495.1 Nonomuraea sp. NPDC049129
GTAATGGTCTTCCCCATCTGGAGGATGGTCTCAAAGGCGAGGGCGTTGACCAGCCACGGTTGTCCCTGGGTCAGCTCGAAGACCCGGTCTACCGCATCCTTGGTGAACTCCTGGCCGGTCGCCTGTGTGTGCTGGTCGTACAGCTCGATGATCTCGTCGGCGGTGAAGTCGCCCAGGCGCAGCGACTCGACGATGTTGAACGGGCTGGCCGGGTTGGACCGGCCGGGTTCGCCGCCCGAGGCGACCTTGTAGTCACGCAGGTCACGCAACCCGCACAGCACCATGGACGCGGGGAACGGACGGCCTCCCGGCCGCGCGTTGTGACCGTCGCGGAGCTGGCTGAGGATGCTGACCATGCTGTTGCCCTGCAGGGCGTCGATCTCGTCGAGGAACAGCACCACTCGGCGCGGGCATCGGTGGCACCACTCGGTCAGTGCCGAACCGAACCGGCTACCCGGCGTGACCTGCGGCCAGGGATCCGGCGGCAGCAGCTCTTCTGGCCATCCCGCCCACTTGGCTGCTTCGCGGAGGGAATCCAGCAGGAGCGATTCCGCGGCGGCGTAGTCGTCGCCGGCCGACTTGGCGCGCTCGCAGGAGAACATCAGGGCGGCGATGTCGCCCTCGGCGGTCAGCTCGGAGGCCAGGGTGCGCAGCGCGGTCGTCTTCCCGGTCTGCCGGGGCGCGTGCAGCACGAAGTAGCGGTCCATCTCGACGAGCTCGCGTGCCTGGGGGAGTCGCTGTGTGGGGGGCAGCATGTAGTGGTGTTGCGGGCCGCAGGGGCCGGCGGTGTTGAAGTATCTCGCTCGGGGTGGCCGCATGGTCACATTCTGCCATCGCCCTGTCACTCGCGTCCGGGCTATTTGGGCTTGCCCGCAAGCGTGGCGGAGGGTGTGGGATTCGAACCCACGAGGCCATCGCTGACCTGGCCGCTTTCAAGGCGGCTGCACTCGTCCACTATGCGAACCCTCCAGTGCGCACACCACCATAGCGGCTGCGGTGACGGCGGTGTACGTTCGGGAGGTGGCGGATCTCAGCGTTGAGGTGGACCGGGCCGAGGACACCGCGAGCGTGCGCCTCGACGGCGACCTCGACAAGCTGACCGCGCCCCGGCTCAGGAGGGTCCTCACCGAGCTGATCGCCGCCGGTCATGTCTCGATCGTCATCGACACGGCCGGGCTGGCGTTCTGCGACTCCAGCGGCCTGTGGGTGCTGGTCGAGCACCAGCGCGAGGTCGGCGAGCGCGGCGGGTCACTTGGCCTCACGGGCGTGCAGGGGGTGCTGCGCCGAGTGCTCGATGTGACCGGCCTGAAAGCCGCCTTCGACAGCGTCCAGCCATCGGCGGCCTCCTAGTCGTCCAGCTGGGACAGCAGCCACTTGGGCCCCACCGTCCTGGCTCCCAGCGCGCTGACGCGCTCCTTGAGCCCCCTGTCCGCCGTCACCACGACCACTCGCTCCCACGACCGTGCCCGCCGTACGACGTCCACTATCGCGTCGTCGCCGCTGTCCGTCGCCGCCACCACCTCGATGCCGGGCACGCCCGGCGCCTTCTTCGCGGCGCCCTCCACGACCGCCACGATCCGTGGGTACCACTGCGCGAGCACCGGATGCCGCAGCCGCAGCGTCGCCACCTCGGCCAGCAGCCGCGTCGCCGCGCCGAGCCGGTCCTTCCACCAGCCGTGCTCGGCTCGGGCGCCGACGATGTTCGCGACGTCGAGCACCAGCGTCTCGGGGGTGAGCTCCGGCTGGATCTTGTCCCACGACTCGGCGAACCCGGGGTGCAGCTTCCTGCCCGGGACCTCGGGCAGCGGCACCCAGCGCAGCTCGGTGCTCTCGCTGTTGGCGGGCGCCGCCGCCAGGAGTTCGGCCGACTCGGCGATCACGGTCTCGAACGCCCAACCGCCGTGATCGTCCAGGTAGACACCCTGCACGCGCAGGCCGTCGCCGACTACGGACGCCTCTTCGTGCGCCTCGCGCAGCGCGGTCGCCACGGCGTCCTCGTGGCTGTCGCGCGCGCCTCCCGGCAGCCCCCAGGTGCCGCCGTGGTGGCTCCACCATGAGCGCTTCTGCATGAGCACGTACGGAACGCCGCGCTCGTCGTGGTGTACGGCCAGGAGCCCCGAAGCCCCGTGCAGCCCCCAGTGCCGGTGCCCCCGGGCGCACTGGGTCCAACCGTCGCCGTCCTTAGCCGCCATGACCTGATTCTGTCAGGCCGGTGCCCTCACCGGCCGTTACGGCTGAAGTGCTGGTAGTCCCTGGTGCCCGACCAGTCGCCGCCCCAGCCCCAGCCCACCGAGGCGAAGGCCTTGACAACCCGGTCGCCCGAGTTGATCACGCCTTTGCCCTTCGCGGGGCGCTTGGCGAACTTCTTGGCGTTCGGATGGGCGGTGCTGCCGCTCGCGGTGACGTACGGGTTCTCGCGCGGGTTGATGTCGATCGCCTCGCCGAAGGCGTGGTTGGACCAGTTGCTGGACCCGGTGGCCGCGCGGCAGTTGAAGGCCGAGGTGTTGTCGGCGTCGATGGAGTCGTAGTCGTCGCCCTTGTAGACGTCGACGAGCCGCATCTGCTTGATCGGGTAGCGCATGGCGTACAGCTTCCCGAAGACCTTGACGACGTCGCCGGTGACCGTCTTGCGCACGACCAGCTCGCCGGTGTGCGCCTTGTCGTCGAAGCCCCAGTAGGTCATCGTGATCAGGCGCAGGTCCTGATAGGAGACCGGGCAGCCGGGTTTCCACGAGTAGGGCAGCCGGGCGCGGGAGACCTTGGCGACCTTGGCACTGAACCTGGGCGGCTCCGCGGGCTTGGGCGAGGCGGTCTTCGCCGTCGGGGTGGGCGTCGCGGGCACGGGCGGCTGGGTCTGAGCCCCGGCGGCCTGAGCGTCGGCCGGGGGCTGCTGGGGTCCCTCTTGTGAGGCGACCGGTGCCTGCCCACCGCACGAAACTGACGCGAACACCACAAAGGCAGCGGCAGTACGTTTCATGCGGCCACCTTACGTGACGTCCTAACCAGCGACGTCGTACGAGGTCAGGGCACGATCAGCACGGTACGCCGAGCCCGTTTGGCCAGCCCCACGGCCACCGAGCCGCCGAAGGTGTGCCACGTGGAGCGGGACCGGCCCACCACGATGGCGTCGGCCATGCAGGAGGCGGCGAGCGTCTCCAGCTCCCGCGCGGTGTCTCCGCGTACCATGACGAACCGCCACGGAACCCCGACCCCGCTCAGCTCCGTCCGCAGATCCTCGGTCAGGTCCCCGGCCGAGTCGGGGATGATCGGCGCGCCCGCGAAGAACCACAGCGTGGCGCTGGTGAGGGTCTCCACGAACGCGATAAGCAGCGCGGCGTTGTCCCGCCGGGCGAGCCCGGCCGCGTACGCGAGCGCGTTGCGGCTCGGGCCCGATCCGTCGAAGCCGACCACCAGCAGCCCGGTGCCGTCTTTGCCGATCTCGAACTGCCCGCTGGGGAGCTTGCCTACCAGGGGCTCCCACCGGTCATCTGTGCTCTCGCCGAACACGGCATGCCTCGCACGTCAGCCGTCGGCGACGTGCTTGCCGCGGCCGGCGAGCTCGCGCAGCGCGTCGGCCGCGTAGATCACGAGGGCGACGAACGAGAGGCCGGCCAGCGCGCCGCCGACCCACAGATCGTTGACCGTCGCGTCGGCGTAGGCCGCGCCCCTGGGCTGGTAGCCCACCGCGAACGGCGCCGCGATCAGCCACACGCCGGCCAGGAACAGCAGGATGAGGGCGGAGACGCCCATTTTCGCCTTCATCGGTTGTCCTCCACTCCCACCAGGGCGGCCTTGCCGTTCTGGCGGTGTTCGCCGCCGCCGCGTCCGGCGGTGTTCAGGTCCTCACGCAGCGCCTCGACGAGCGGGGCGAGCAGGCTCGCCAGCTCCGCGGACGACGCCTGCGGCGCGGCCGCCACCGGCTCGGGCTCCGGCTCGGCCTGCTTCTGCCGTACGGCCACCAGGCCCCGCACGACCAACTCCTCGTGGATGGCCGCGGCGAAGGCGGCCACGCCGATGAGCCCGACGACGGCGACGCCCAGGCCGGTGAAGAACTCGGATGTGGTCGGGTCGGTCCAGTCGGCGTTCTCCGGCTGGGTGCCGAGGGCGAACGGGGCGATCATCAGCCAGAGCCCGGCCATGAGGGCCAGGGCGGCCGCGACGGCGCCCACGAACTTGCGAATCATGCTGAAACTCCTCCTGTGACGAGGTCTTTCCGCGGTGGCGCGGCCTGCGCGATCAGAGCGCGTGAGGTGGGACGCAGCACGCTCTGCGCGACCGATCGGGCGCGCTCCCGTTCTGTACGGTCATCGGGCGGCGCCATCCTGGCGACCGCGGACAGCAGCGCGGACGGCTGGTCGGTGGCCCGCTCGATCCGCTGGGCGATGAGCTCCAGCAGCAGCCCGGCCAGGACCAGGTCGTCCTTGCTGAGCGGCTTGGGCTCCGGCGCGGGCGCCGAGCCGCCTCTGAGCGGCAGCTCCTTGAGGAAGAGCGTCGCCACGAAGCCGAGCAGCGCGATCGGCACGCCGACGATGAAGACGGTCTCCAGGCCGCGGGTGAAGGCCTCGAGCACGATGTGCTTGATCGGCCCGGGCAGCGCCTGGATGGAGCTGGGGCTGCCCAGCTTGGGCGAGGAGCCGCCGGGCAGTGCGATGTGCGCGGCCCGCAGCATGTCGGCCATCTCGGTCTTGAGGCGGTTGGTGAGGATCGCGCCGAACGCGGCCACGCCCACAGCGCCGCCGAGTGAGCGGAAGAAGGAGACACCCGCCGTGGTGGAGGCCATGTCACGCAGTTCGGAGCCGTTCTGCGCGGCCAGGATGAGCATCTGCATCGACAGGCCGAGCCCGATACCCAGGACGCCCACGTCGAATCCGATGAGCCACTGACTCGACTCCACATGCAGCCGCGACAGCAGGAACAGTCCGGCGGCCACGATCAGCAGGCCCGCCACCGGGAAGATCTTCCACCGGCCGGTCTGGGTGACGATCTTCCCGGAGATCACACCGGCCAGGAACAACGCCACCACCATGGGCAGCGTCATCAGCCCCGACTCGGTGGGGCTCAACCCCTTGACGATCTGCAGATACTGCGGCAGGTAGATCATCGCGCCGAACATCGCCATGCCGACGAACAGCGAGGCGATGCTGGTGAGCACGAACGTCGGGTTCCTGAACAGCCTGGGCGGCAGGATCGGGTTGCGGGCCGTGCGCTCGGACAGCACCGCCAGAGCCAGCATGAGCAGGCTGAAGGCCCCCAAGGCGTAGGTCCAGAAGGAGTTCCACTCGAACTCCGTGCCGCCCAGCGTCAGCAGCAGCATCAACCCGCTCGCGCTGGCCGTGATGGTGGTGGCGCCCCAGATGTCGATGGAGGTGTTGCGCCGTACCTTGGGCAGCTTCAGCACCCGCTGGATCACCGCGAACGCGATCACCGCGAACGGGACGACCACGTAGAAGCACCACCGCCAGCCGAGCCAGTCGGTGTCCACGATGAACCCGCCGAGCAGCGGCCCGGCGACCGTGGAGATGCCGAAGACGGCCCCCATGTACCCCGAATAGCGGCCGCGCTCCCGCGGCGACACGATGTCACCGAGGATCACCTGAGCGAGGGCCGACAGACCGCCCACACCCAGACCTTGTACGGCGCGCGCCGCGATGAGCTGCCCGATGTTCTGCGACAGACCGGCCACGAGCGACGCCGCGACGAACAGTCCCAAGGCGCTCTGGAACAGCAGCTTCCGGCCCCAGAGGTCGGACAGCTTGCCCCACAACGGCGTGGAGACCGTCATCGTCAGCATGGTCGCCGACGCCACCCACGAATACTGGTCCTGGCCGCCGAGTTCTCCCACGATCGTCGGCAGTGCCGTGCCAACCACCGACGTCGAGATCATCGAGGTGAGCATGGCGAGCATGAGCCCGGACATGACCTCGAGGATTTCGCGGTGAGTGTAATGCCGCCTCGCGGGGGCCGCGGCCTGTGTCTGGGCTACCAAGACACCACATCCCCTTCTAACCGTTTTCTCCTCGGCGAGTATACGCCCGTTTACTAGCCGCGCGGCAAGTGGGGTCTCCTGAGTAGAGTTCGGGCATGGAAGCGCAGGTGACTGACGCCCGGCCGCGAGATCGCGCGGCCACCCGCCAGCGGCTGCTGGAGGCGGCGCGCATGCTGTTCGGCGAATACGGCTACGAGCAGGTGACCGTCCGCATGATCGCCTCGGCGGCGGACGCCAACATCGCCCTGGTGGGCCGCTACTTCGGCTCCAAGTCGGGCCTGTTCGGCGAGGTGCTGGCGGGCGAGCCGACGGTCCGCGCCGTGGTCGAGGGCGACCGGGCGGGCCTGCCCAGGCGGCTGGCCGAGTACGCCGCCCAACGCATGAGCCACGACCCGGAGACCCCCATCCTGCGCTCGCTCGAACGGTCGGCGGGCGACCCCGAGATCCAGGCCCTCGTACGCGAGCGCCTGCACGCCGCCGTGCTGGAGCCCATCGCGGCGCTCCTGGGCGGCCCGGACGCGCACGCGCGGGCCCGGATGGCGACGGCGGTCTTCCTGGGCATCGGCTCGGTCCGCCGCCTCATCGGCCCCGAGACGCCGTCACCCGCCGACGTCGACCGGCTCACGGCGGTGTTCGAACTCTGCCTGGGCCTGGAGTCCCTTCCTGACGACCGGTCCGCCGCGCCGGCTCGGTGACGCCGCCCTTACTCGCTGGTGAGTCGATTTCGCGAGCGCGGCCGTGTTGGCTGAGGGCGACCGAAAGGACGTGATCGCCACATGGAGCCCTATCGGAATCCCAAGCCGCAGGCGAAGGTAATAGACCCCTACGCCGCCGCGAAAGCCGCGGCCAACGCGCTCATCGAGTGGATCGGCAAACAGAGTTTCAGCGCGGGCAGTAATTTCACGGTGGCGGTCACGGGTGTCGCCAAGCTGGTCGTCTCCAAAGTAGCTGGTCTCTCTGTCGACGGCCGGAAGAACGGGCCCGGGCAGAAGATCATGAATCATCTCAAGGGCAATAACGCATATCGTGATTTTCAGGTTTACGCGGCGGGAAAGTTCACTCCGGATAATAATAGTAATCACGCTGAGATGTGCATATTGGCCGCGTGTGGGGTGCGCAATGTGAAATACATCCGCTGCACCTCGCCCAACTGCGGATTCTGCAAGGACGCGCTCGAGGCGTACGGCCTTGGCGAGGTCAACGCCAATGCCAAGTCGAAGATCGAGGGCGCCAGCCAGGTGGGGTGGTGCGATCCCTTTATGCCAGTAGCATATGGCACGGCGGCCAAGAAGAGCACCCTTGCCCAGCAGCGTGCCGAGCTCAAGAAAATCATCAAGATGAAGGCCGACGGAAGGAGCGTTACGGCGCGTGACATAAAGGAGGGAATGTACCTCTCCACACGCCCGAGCCCGGGAAATCTCACCTTGATGGACCTGAACGTTAAGGCCAGTGGCGCGGCTGCCGACAGTGACGCCAAGAAGACCGGAAAAATCCGGAAGATGGCCAAGCCCCTGGCCGTCAGTGATGACGAGGTTCCCTTCACCGCCAACAAGCGGCGGAAACTCGTTTCCGCGCCCTCGTCGGATGACAGCGGGGACGACAGCGAGAGCGCCCGCGACAGTGACATGAGCGGCGACAGCAGCGACGAGGAGGAGGCGGAGGATCGGGAACTGTCCAGCTCCGAGGACGGCGAATCCAGCGACGAGAGCTCCGGCAAGGAAGAGAAGGTGTCGCCCAAGAGAGCTTCGCCCCGCAAGAAGGCCGCGGCCCGCAAGAAAACCGCGGCCCGGAAGAAAGCGGTGAAGCGCCGGAAGTCGAGTCACATATGAGACCATCCCGTCGGAGGTCATGACATGATCCTGGACCGCTTCCGCGTCACCGGCCACGCCGCGATCGTCACCGGCGCCGGCCGGGGCATCGGCGCGGCGACCGCGATCGCCCTCGCCCAGGCGGGCGCGGATGTGGCGATCTCCGCCCGTACGGAGGAGCAGCTGCGCGCTGTCGCAGCCCAGATCGAGGAGGCGGGCAGACGGGCATTGATCGTGCCCGCCGATCTCAGCGTGCCGGGCGCCATGGAGGGGCTCGCGGAGCAGGCCGCCGACGCCTTCGGCCGGCTGGACGCGATCGTCAACAACGTGGGCGGGGCGATGCCCCGCGCCTTCCTCGACACCACGCGGAAACATCTTGAGAACGCGTTCCAGTTCAACGTCGGAATCGCGCACGAGCTGACGCGGGCGGCCGTGCCGCACCTGCTGAAGAACGGTGGCTCGGTGGTGAACATCTCCTCGGCCGTCGGCCGGACGGCGGGCCGGGGCTATCTGGCGTACGGCAGCGCCAAGGCGGCGCTCACGCACTACACGCGGCTGGCCGCGCGCGACCTGGCGCCCAAGGTGCGGGTCAACGCGGTCGCCGTCGGCGCGGTCGCCACCTCCGCCCTGGACATCGTCATGACCGACGAGAACCTGCGTACCCAGATGGAGCAGGCCACCCCGTTGAAGCGGATCGGCGAGCCGGAGGACGTGGCGGCCACGGTGCTCTACCTGGTGTCGCCGGCCGGGCGTTACCTGACCGGAAAGGTGCTGGAGGTCGACGGCGGCATCGACCAGCCCAACCTCGACCTCGGGCTACCCGACCTCTGAGCCTGGTCCGAAATCCCGTTGAAGGCGCAATGGGCGATTTGAGAGACTTGACTGTGGCACAACCCTTCGAAATCGCCTGTGACGAGTCCGGCTCAGAAGGGGAGAAGCTCATTGGGGGAAACACCGCTGTATTCGCCCATGCGAGCGTACGACTGGACGTCGAATCGGCGGCGGACTGCATCCAGGAAGTACGGAGCAGAGCCCCCTCCCCGACCACGGAATACAAGTCGGGCATCATCCGCCGTAAGAAACACCTGAACGCCCTCAAGTGGCTGCTCGGCCCATCGGCGCCGCTTCTCGGCAACGCCCACGTCTATCTGATCGACAAGACCTTCTTCGCGATGAACAGGCTCGTCGACCTGCTCGCCGTACAGGACCGCGAAGCCATGGCCGGCATCCTTTACCGAGAGGGCGGGCAGACGTTCGGCCCCGACAGGTGGAACGCCTTTCTGTACTCCTTCAACGACCTGATGCGCACCAATAACGGCCGGGGCCCGAGAGCCTCCGTCGAAGCGGTGTTCGCCATGGTCGACACCTTTCGCCGCGCCACCCCGCGAAGCCGGGCCGGCGAAATAATGGACCTGCTCTGGGAGTCCCGATCCCAGGTGGACGCCTTCCGGGAGCGGTCGCTCACGCTGAACCCGCTGTTCCCGGCCATCAGCCAGGCCATCGTCTACTGGAGCGAAACCGGAAGAGCCGTCTCCGTCGTGCACGACCGGCAGACCCTCCTCACGCAGGCACGCATCGACGAGCTGGAGGCGGCGCATTCCGCGCAAGGCCGGCTGGCCGGCCTGCGGCTGGTCGACTCGCGCACGGACCCCCGCGTCCAGGTGGCCGACCTCCTCGCCGGAGCCGCGCGGAAGATGGCGGAAGACGAGCTCACCGGCCAAGGCGACGCGGAGGTCACGGCGTTGCTGCGACCGTACGTGGACGCGTTCTCCATCTGGGGAGACGACCGAAGCTGGGCCCTGCTCGCGCCGAGCGACCCGGTCCTGAGGCCGTGACCGGTCATGCCTGGTGCGGTCCACGCAATTGGCGCGACGGCCGGGGATCGAGGGAGAGCGTGGCGAGGTAGGTGAGGAGGGCGAGGCCCAGCGCGGTGAGATAAAGCGTGGCGGAGGCCCATCGGCCCGTGGTGGACGTGGTCCCGCGGAAAGCCGAAGGCTTTGTCCACCCACAACGGCCCCGCCAGGATCACGCAGACCATAAAGCCGACCAGCCAGCGCTTATTGCTCGCCATTTCCCGAATTCTCCATGAAAAGAACGCCACCCTTAAGCGCCGTCCGCCACAGTAGCAGGCCATTCTCGTACTTCGCTGGACAGGAGTCGGTCATCAGCATGTCGCGGCGTATTTTGTTATACCGCGCCATTTGTTCCCTGCGCCATTTCGCGGCAAGGATCACGTGATCCAGGGGCAAAGGTCACCCCGCCCGGTTGTCGGGTCTGGCAGGGTCGACGCGGCCGTGCTGATCGGGCGACGGGTACGGGTACGGGGTCGGGGAGAGCATGAACCTTGTGGGGGATGGCGAGCAGTTCGATCGGCTGCTCATCGCTGCGCGGGCGTATTGGGGACATCGCCCTCCTCGGGATGACAGCGGGCCACTGGTCGTGGCAGAGGCGTTCCATGAGGACATCAGGGTCATCGTGCGCAACCTGCTGGTGGCGAACGCGCTCTGCGATCTGTTGTCGGCCCGGCTGCTCGTGCTCACCGGCACGGACCCGGACTGGCGCGAGACGCTTTGGCAGGAGTACGACATCCAGCGGGTCCGGCGGCTGGCCGAGGCGTTCGGCGCCACCGAGGTGCTCGACGTGCACGGCCTCGTGGATCGCCGGCTGGCCGACCGAGGCGACAGCCCGGCGGAGGGAAGCGACTCCGAGACACTGGCCGCCGTGGAGAAGGCGACGCTGATCCGGCTGGGCCGGGTGCCGCGACTGCCGGACAGCGAAGAGCCCTGGCATCAGTCGCGGCGCGCCCGTACCAGGGCCTTCTCCGCCGTCTACGACCGGCTGTTCGCCGAGCGGCCGCCCGCCGCGCTGGTCACCAGCCATGTCGACTACGACCAGTGGGGGCTGGCGGTCGACACGGCCATGCGCCGGGAGATCCCGGTCGTGCACGTACAGAGCACCGGGGCCCTGAAGGCGTACGCGCTCTTCCCGGAGCGCCGCAGAGGGCTCGGCACCTTCCGGGAGGAGCTGACCGGCCAGATCGGCGAGTTCTTCGAGGAGTACGTCTGGCCGCACCGGGACCTCATCAGGCCGAACGCCGAGCTCGTGGCCTGGCGGGCGAAGGTCAACCTGGGCCGGCCGAGCTGGTGGCGGGCCGGAAACGTGAGCGACTACGAAGTACGTACCGAGACCGAACGCCGCCAGCTCCGCCAGCACGCCTGCGAACGCCTCGGGATCGACCCGGACCTGCCCGTCTTCACCGTCTTCCACCATGCCGTCTCCGACGCGGTCGGCGCCAACAGGGAGCTGTTCGACGATCTGGCGCGGTGGTTCGAGGAGACCGCGGATTTCGCCGCCACGAACGACCGCGTGAGCTGGCTCTTCCTGGATCATCCGAGCCAGTTCCGGTATGACACCACCGGCCATTTCGCGGCCGTGGCGGCCCGCCATTCAGCGCATGAGCACATGGCCTTCATGCCCAGCCTGGCGCTGTCGAAGAACGCGCTGTGGAGCATGACCGACGTGGGCGTGACCGTGCGCGGGAGCGTCTCCAACGAGCTGCCCGCCTTCGGCATCCCCGTCATCCAGGCAGGCTGGTCCGAGTGGAGCGAATGCGGACTGTCGCACGTCGCCCGCACGCGGGAGGACTATTGGCGGCTGCTCGGCGAGGCCGTCGCCAAGCACGCGAAGGGGGAGTCCATCTTGGGGACCGAGCAGCGGGAGCGGGCCCGGCTGTGGCTGTGGCTCTACCGCAGCGGGGCCGACGTGCCCTCGCCGGTGGTGCCGCACTGGGAGGTCGGGCAGGGCAACGAGTACCTGCACACGCTCGTCGCGGGCCTGCGGCACGTGGAGCGCGACGGCGACCCGCTCCACTGCGCGGTACGCAGGATGTGGGAGCGGCGTGATCCGCTGCTGTGCCGGTTCGACTTCCGGGATCCCCACGGGCTAGGTACGGCTCTCACCGCTTCGAGGAGCGCGTCATGAGCGACTTGCTGACCGTCGGCACGGGCACCGACTTCGACCGGCTCGCCGTCCCCGCCGAGGCGCCGATCGGGATCATCAGCGGCCACGACGCGGCGCTGCAGGTGGCCGATCAGGTGCATCGGGGCGTACAGATCGTGGGCCGGTTCGAGCGCTCGGGACTGGCCGGATTCAAGGTGGCCGCCGCGGGCCGCCGGCTGCGGGTGACGGTGTCGCTGTCGGTTGACGCCGGCTCGGTACGCGGCTGGCACGAGGGGGAGCAGGAGCAGCCGGCGGAGGCCGTCAAGGGCCTGCCGCGGCTCATCCAGATCCGCTCCCAGGGGCGGTTGCGCCAGTGCGTGCTGCTGAAGGGCGGCGGTCACCTCAAGAAGAGCGTGGCCGTCTTCGACCTGCTGCCCGAGGAGATGCCGGACGACGGCCTGATCTGCGTCGAGGCGCTGGACATCATGGAGGGGCGCGGCATTTCCGGCGTACTCCGCGAAACCGTGGCGGGATCCGTCATGCATGACGGCGTGGCCGGGCTGCGCATCGACAGCGTGGACTTCATCGTGAGTCCGGCCGGGGAGCAGGCCACGGTCGCCGCCGAGCAGACGCGGGACGGCGTGCGCAGCGAGACCTCGTCCCTGATCAGCTGCGGCGGCTTCGCCGGTCGCCAGGGCACCCGCTCCCTCCGCTCCGGTCTGTTCATCGTCAACCCCGTACCACCGGGCGTCTTCGGCTCGGGAGGCGAGCTGACCATCCGCCTCAGCGGCAGGGCGGGCGGCACGGCCGGTCGGCGACTTCGCGCACTGATCCGGAAGGCCCGGCCCGGGGGCAATGGCTGGGCGCTCAAAGCGGCCGCGCCGACCGTACAGCGGATCGTGAGCTTTCAGGACGGCGAGCTGGCGGCGCCGGCCCAGTCCACGAGCGGCGCCATCACCGAGCTCCGGCTCCCCGCGCCCACGAACGCACCGACCCTCGTCGTCGTAACCGCCCAGAACGGTGCCGTGCCCAGCCTGCTGTCCACGACGTGGCGGCCGGGAGGTCAGGCCACGGGGTGAGCCGCGGCGCGGGACTGCGTGTCCATCAGGTGCTCGACGAGCGCCAGCAGGACATCGCGGCCCGCCGCCCGGTCGCGGGCGTCACAGAGCACCAGCGGCACCTGCGGGTCGAGGTCGAGGGCCTTGCGGATCTCCTCCTGCGTCCGGTCCTTGACGCCGTGGAAGCAGTTGACGCCGACGATGAAGGGGATCCGGCGGCTCTCGAAGAAGTCGATCGAGGCGAAGCTGACGTCCAGCCGGCGGGTGTCGACCAGGACGACGGCGCCCATCGCGCCGTTGACGAGGTCGTTCCACATGAACCAGAAGCGCTCCTGTCCGGGCGTGCCGAACAGATAGAGGACGATTTCGCGGTTGATGGTGATGCGCCCGAAGTCCAGGGCGACGGTCGTGGTGGCCTTGCCGCCCACCCCTTCCAGATCGTCGACGCCGACGCTGGCATGGGTCAGGTACTCCTCGGTACGCAGGGGGGCGACCTCGCTCACCGCGCCGACCAGGGTCGTCTTGCCGACGCCGAAACCACCGGCGATAAGGATCTTCACCGCCAGGGGAGCAGTGTCCTTCTGGTCAGAGATTGCGTAGCCCATCCCGCACCGCCTCAAGAATTGTCATACCGGGAAGGCCACCCGCCTGCGCGAAGGCCAGCGGCGGCCGGGCCCGCACCTGACCGGCCTCGATCAGGTCACCGATGAGGATCTTGGTCACCGACACCGGGAGGTCCAGCGCGGAGGCGACCTCGGCCACCGCCAGGGGCCGCGTACACAGAGCGAGGATGGTGCGGTGCTCCGGCTGCATCCTCCGCATGCCGTGTCCGGACTCCGAAGAGGCCGCCTCGGACAGTGCCGTCACCAAGGTGATCAGCGTAAGGTCGTCCCGCTCGGGGGTGGTTCGTCCGCCGGTGATCGTATAGGGGCGGACAAGGGGCTCATCGGCGGCATCGTCGTCGAAGCTCTCCGTCCAATGCCTCATCCGTGTCTCCCCGCGTCATCGGGTTCCGGGGCGCGCGTGTCGGTCCCCAGCTTCTGGCCGACCTGCTGGACCAGGGTGTGCATCGCGACGGCCATCAGCTCCGCGTCGACCTCCTGGGAGGCGACCACGGCCAGATGGGTGCCGCGGCCCGCCGCTGTGACGAACAGCCACAGGTCGGCCATCTCGATGATGACCTGGTGGACCGGGCCGCCGCTGAAGAGCTGTCCGACACCGCGAGCCAGGCTCTGCTGGCCGGTGGCGATCGCGGCGAGGCGTTCGGCGTCCGAGCGCTCGATGGTCCGGGAGCGGCTGACCACCAGGCCGTCGTCGGACAGCACGATGGCGTGCCGCGTACCCGCGACCTGATTGACCAGGCCGTCCAGGAGCCAGTCCAGGTCTGCGTCGGTGGCGGTGGTGCGCTGCGTCATCTTCGGTCTTCCGTCGTAGGGGAGCCGGGCTCGGGGGATCCGTCCGGCCGGGGCTGGAAGGCGTCGTCACCGGTCCGGCGCCGGCGGGACTGCCTCTGGAACGCACCGATCGTGGCACTGGATCGGCTGGGCTGCTCGCGTACTGCCCAGGTTTCCTGGTCGGTATCTTCATCCCTGTCCGCCGGGGCCTTCAACTCGGTGACCAGATTGGCCTGGCGCACCCGCTGGGGCAGCGGCGGACGCTCGGCGGACGGGGGCGCGTCGTCTCGATCCGGTGCTGTATTCCGTGCCGTATCCGATGCGGTTTCCGGCGCTGTTTCCGGCGCTGTTTCCGGTGCTGTGACGTAGGCCATCGCGCGTCCCCTGGAGCGGGTCGGCAGCGGCGCGTCGTCCTCGCGGGGCCGGACTTCCCGGGGGCGGGTGGGGACCTCCCTGGGCAGCGCGGTCGGTCCGGGTACCGCGCGGGGGCGGTCCACCACGAGCGGTTCCGGGAGCAGCACGATGACCCGGGTGCCGCCGAAGGCGGACGGCCGCAGCTCCACCTGGAGTCCGAGGCTCATGGCGAGCCGGGCGACCACGTACAGGCCGAGACGCACATCGTCGGCGTGGGTCATCACGTCGAGCTGCGGCGGCGACTTCAGCAGGGCGTTGGCGGCGGCGTACTGCGCGGGGTCCATACCCAGGCCGCGGTCCTCGATCTCCACGGCGAGGCCCCGGCTGACCAGCGCGGCCCGTACCTCGACGGGGGTCATCGGCTTGGAGAAGGCGGTGGCGTTCTCCATCAGCTCCGCCAGGACGTGGACCAGCGGTCCGACCGCCCGCTCGGCCACCCAGGGATCGCCCTCGACCTCGATCGAGATCCGCCGGTAGTCCTGGACCTCGCCCTGGGCGGCGCGCAGGACGTCGAGCAGGCGTACCGGCTTGCGCCAGCGGCGCTGCGGCTGGCCGCCGCCGAGGATCACCAGGTTCTCCTCGTAGCGGCGCAGGCGGGCGGTGAGGTGGTCGAGGTCGAACAGGCCTTCCAGCACCTCGGGGTCCTCGTGCTTGCGTTCCAGCTCGTCCAGCTTCTTCAGCTGAAGGCCGATGAGGATCTGGGTACGGCGGGCGATGCGCTGGAGCATGCGCTGGAAGCCACGGTGCTGTTCGGCCTGCCGTACGGCGGTGTAGACCGCGCTGCGGCTGGCCAGATTGAGGGCATGCCCGAGCTCGCCGAGCTCGTCGGGGGTGGGCTCGACCATGTGCACTTCGGCGTCCACGTCGACCTCCTCGCCACGCTCCAGCCGGGCGACCACGTCGGGCAGCCGCTCCTGGAGCTCCTGGGCCTCCTCGCGCAGGTGGAGGATGCGCCGGCGCAGGATGCTGGTGAGGCGCCAGCTGGTGAAGATGACCAGGCCCAAGGCGAGCACGCCCACGGCGCTGACGCTGATGAAGATGATGAAGAGGGTGCCGGCGTGGGTGTAGCCGATCGTGGCGACGTTCTCGAGCCGGACTTGCAGGAGTTTCACCAGCTGCGGGGTGATCGTGTCCACCGAGGAGCGCCACGACGCGCTGATCTCGCGCAGCGCCACCTGGCCGCTCTCGCCGGTCCCGGAGGTGACCAGCCGCTCCTCCAGAGCGACCATGCTCTGCCACGCCTTGCTGGCCGTCAGCTTTCCGTACTGGCTCTCGTTCTCCAGGAGGCTGGGGGCCACCCGGGACTGCAGGAGGTACTCCTTGGTGCCGATGGCGTCGGCGACCAGGTCGTGCTCCTCCGCCGTCAGGCGCCCCTTCTCCCAGCCACGGGCCAGAATGGCGTCTTCGCGGCCGAGCATGTCGAGCACCCAGAAGAGGTCGACCAGCGTCTGCGCCTTGGTGTTCACCTCGCCGTGCTCGGTATGGCTGAGGACGGTCAGCAAGCCGAGGTCTGACTCCAGAACGCCGGTGTAGTACTCGAACGCCTTCTGCGCGCTGGACCACCCGGCGTCCACCGCCCGGCGCTGCTGGTCGAGGAGATCGAGGCCCCGTTCGGTACGGGCGACGGCCTGGGGGATCCCTTCCTGTCCCTTGCTGGTGTCCAGGGTCGCCAGCGGACGGAAGGCGGTCACCGCCTGGTCGGTCAGCACGCGCTGCTTGGCCAGCTTGTCGCGGGCGGCGCTACGCGGGTCGGCCTGCGCCTCCGCGGTGAGCAGCCGCTCCTGCCCAAGGTTGAAGAACAGGTTGGCCGCGGGCCTACCGGCGGTGGTGGTGGCCAGATCCATCTGGGCCTTCTCCGACTGCCACTGGGCGAACAGCTGGAACATCCCTGAAGCCAGCACCGGGGCAAAGGTGATGCTCGGTACGAAGACCACAATGATCAGTACGGTACGCAGGGGCAGTCGGCGGGTACCGGCCAGTCGCCGCGGCCGGCCGCTGGTCGACTCCGGTGCTCCGTCGCCATCGTCCACGGTTCCCGTACGTCGCCGCCCGACTCTGCCCAAACCAGCCACGTGCGGGCACTCTCCTTGCCGATCGGCGCGTCCATCGCAAAAATCGCCAAAGTAGGCGATTAGTGGCCTGATAGTAGCGATAGGGCAGTTGGCGTCGAAAGCCCCCGTTTCGCAGGCTGTGCCGCACTGGAAGGCCATCGGCAAGCAGGCCGGTATGCATGACACGTCCAGGTGCACCGGTGTCTGTCCTGGTCGCACGCCTACAGTCGAAGGTAGCCGGACTCACACCCGCCTACGTCTCAAGCGTCGACTGCCTCGCTGGTCAGCCCCATCGGCCTACGATCCCGACGGAAAGGACCGCCCACCATGAACCACGAACCAGCTACATCCGGCGGCCACTCCGAAGAGGACAGTGGTGCGCGGCATCCGTCCATGTCCCCGTTCCTCAGGGATCGGCTCGACGCCGCCACCACCGCGGCCCGCGCCGAGCTGATCAGCGCCAGTGAGAAGAGGGCCGGCCTCCTGCTGTCCTGGGCGGGCGTCGCGTACGGCGTGATGGTCACCCTCATCCTCACCGGTCCGGCCCAATTCCCGGGAGTCGGGCGCTTCGGCGTCATCCTGGCGCTGATCCTGCTGTCCGCGGCGGTCCTGCTGATCCTGATCACCATCCGCCCACCGTCGCCCCAACAGGGCGGGCAGAGAATCCTCCTCTACGCCGAGGAGCCCACACCCGAAGCCCTGATCGAGCGGATGAACACCGAGACCAGGGACTACGAGCTGTTCCTGGCCACCGACGCCCTGCGGATCGCGCGGATCGCGCGCACCAAACACCGCAATCTGCGCTGGTCCGTCAACCTGATCGTCACCGGCATCACGGTCATGACGATCATGGTCTTCCTGGAGCGCCTGTTCTAACACGGCGAGGACGCGTCTGGCCACGCCGTACAACCACAGCCGGGCCTCACCGCCCGTGGGTACGTCGGCGATCAAGTCCGCCTAAGTGGCGAACACGCTGGCAAAGAACCCGATCACCGCGAATATCACTGCGAGCACGATCGCCCAAATCAAGGTGATGCCCATCAGGGACAGTACGAAGGTATGCATTCCCGCGATAGCTGCGTTGATGAGGATGACGATAAAGTCGGAGATTACTAGCTCTTCCCAGGACTTGAAGACCAGAAAGCTGGAGATCAGGCCAGTGATGATGGTCAGAGCCACCACTCCGGCCGCGCCCCAAAAACCGGAAGAAGAAGAGTCGGCCTCGGCGGATTCTTGGCCACCGACCTTTGGCGAGTATTGCGTGACCGTGACCACCGGAGTGGCCCCTTGGCCGCCATCGGCGACTTCCTTGTCGTGCTCGAACGCGAAAACGGCGACGACCACTCCGACGATCGCCACGACAAGGGCCAGAACAGCGGCGACTTCAGCGTAGACAGTGAGCCGTCGTGGCTTGGCAGGTTCATCCGCCATGCTTGTCCTCGCAACGGGGAGAGCGATCCAGAGCTAACACTCTAACGAGGCACCACGCGGAGATGCCCCTGTTGGCAGGCGATGCAGGGTTGGCGGCACCTGGGCGTCCGTCGCGTACGACCGCCGTGGTGATCGCCCTGACGCCCGTCGCTCTCGCGCCCGCGTACGGCTGACTGACCGCACTGCGCCCGCCGGGCGGCTCGGCCCCGACCTGCCTCGCTGTGACCATCTGGACGGTAAAACATGTCACACCACTAACTTTTGACAGTCATGTGACAGAATATTCCCCATGAAGGAGAGCGTTCCACGGCTGCTGCAAGACGCACGCCGCACCAGAAGGCACCACGAGTGGGCGACAGTCCAGCGACGGCGGCTCGCCGAGATCGTCGAGCACGCCCGTACCCACTCGCCCTACTACCGGGACCTCTACAGCGGCCTGCCTCCCCGCGTCGACGACTCCGCATCGCTGCCGGTCACCGACAAGAAGGCGCTGATGGCGCACTACGACCGTTGGGCCACCGACCGCGAAGTAACGCTGGCCAGGGCGCGCGCCTTCGCTGCGGATCCGCAACTGGTAGGCGGACGGTTCCTCGACCGATACCTGGTGGTCACCACCTCGGGCACCACAGGAAACCCCGCGATCTTCGTCAAGGACGATCGGGACATCGCCGTCAACTACGCCCTCAGCATGCGGATGATGAGCTCCTGGTTGGACCTCGCCGACATCACCCGGATCGTGGCGGGCAGCGGGCGGATGGCCATCGTGGCCGCGACGAACGGCCATTTCCTGGTCTCGGCCGGCGCCGCCCGCATGCGCGCACACCGGCTACAGCGCAAGACCATCCGTCTCTTCTCCGTACACACCCCGCTGGACGCACTGGTCGAGGCGCTCAACGAGTTCCGCCCCGCTCTCCTGCTCGGGTACGGCAGCGTCCTCAACATGCTCGCCGCCGAGCAAGAGTCTGGACGGCTGCACATCGCGCCGGTGGTGGTCGAACCCGCGGGCGAGACGCTGACCAGCGGCGACTACGCGCGGATGGCCCGCGCCTTCGATGCCAAGGTGCGCGACACCTACGGCGCCAGCGAGTGTCCCTTCCTCACCGAGGGCTGCGCGCACGGCTGGTATCACGTCAACAGCGACTGGGCCCTGGTCGAACCGGTTGAAGCCGACCATTCCCCGACCCCGCCGGGCAGGCAGTCCCACACCGTTCTGGTGACCAATCTGGCCAACCGCGTACAGCCGATCCTGCGCTACGACCTCGGCGACAGCGTCTTGCAACGGCCTGACCCGTGCCCATGCGGCAACCCCCTGCCGGCCATACAGGTGCAGGGACGCGTGGCCAACGTGCTCACGTTCGCCACCGGGCGGGGCGAGGTCGTCATCGCGCCGTTGATGCTCAACACGCTCGTGGATCGTACGCCTGGCGTACAGCTGTACCAGATCGTCCAAACCAGCCCGGCGAGCCTGCGCATACGACTGCGGCCCTCGCCTGGGGCGGACCCGGAAACGGTGTGGCAGGCGGTGCGTGACGGGATCGGCGGTCTGCTCGCCGACCACAAGCTGGACCATGTCATCCTGGAACGCGCTGAGGAGCCGCCGCGGCAATCCCCCGGCGGAAAGTATCGGGCGGTCATCCCGCTGAAGGATTTCGCATGATGTCAGATTCCGAGCAGCCCGGACTGCGGGAGCGCAAGAAGGCCGGCACCCGCGCCGCCATTCAGCGGCACGCGCTGCGCCTGTTCCGTGAGCAGGGTTACGACGCCACCAGCGTCGAGCAGATCGCCCAGGCGGCCGACGTCTCGCACCGGACGGTGTTCCGCTACTTCCCGACCAAGGAAGCGCTGGTCACCCTCGATGACTATGACGACCTCATCGCCGAGGCGTGCGCGGCCCAGCCGCCGGAACTCGGCCCGGTGCCGGCGCTGCGCAACGCCTTCCGGACCGTGTTCACCGACCTGACCGACGCGGACGTGACCGCGAAGCGGGAGCGCCAGGCGCTGGTGCTCAGCGTCCCCTCGCTGTGGGCGGCCAGCCTCACCAACATCACCAACACCAAGCAGACGCTCACCGAACTGGTCGCAACCAGGCTCGACCGTCCGCAACACGACGACCGAGTACGGGCCGTCGCCGGCGCGGTGTTCGGCATTTTGCTGTCGGTCTGGCTGGACTGGGCCAAGAACCCGGAGCTGGACGCCCCGGCGGCGTTGGACAGCGCGCTCGCCCATCTAGAGAGCTCTCGGACTCCTGACGATCGGTGAGATCAGAGCCTGGATCGGGCGTGTCCGTTAGAAGCGTGAACGCGTCCGGCTCGCGGAAGCCGACCAGGCCGGCTCGATGTGAGGATCAAGACATCCGCTCGCGGCAGTCGCCGCCCCCAATCAGGAGGTCCTCGTGATCATTGCCATTGTCGACTTCGACACCGCCGCCGCTGACCGCGCGACAGCCCTGGCCCAGCTCGACAGCGAACGCGAGGAGGTACGCGCGATGCCGGGTAACGTTGCCTATCGGGTGTACGCCTCCCGGGAGAACGAGACCCGGGTGACCATAGTCCACGAGTGGGACGACGAGGAGTCTTTTGCCGACTACCAGAAGTCGGACTCCTTCGCCCGCTCTGGCAAGGTGATTCGCCCGATGATGACCGGTTCGCCGGTGAGCCGACGCTTCCACGCGGAGCTGCTGGAGACCGTCGCCTGACCGGCGTCCTGGCGGCTCCCTACGATTGGTTCATGCGAGGCTGCGGATGACCCGGAAGGCGTACAGCTTCGTCCGTACGTTCCCGCGGGAGCCCGCCCGCGAGCTCAAGGTGGACCGCCACTACCTGCTCTGCGCCTCGACCGGTGCCCTCCGGCTCGAGGCGCAGGGCCAGTCGTGGCTCCTACCGCCGGCTCGGGCCGCCCTGATCGAGGCGGGTCACGCGATACAGGTGAGCATCCCGCAGCCGGTCACGACCGCGTCGGTACTGTTCGACACCAGATTCACCGCGTCCCCGCCGGCCCCGTTGACCGTATTCGACCTCAGCCCTCTGGCACGCGCATTGGTAACCGAGTGCGGCATCTGGGGCGAGAGCGACGAACCTCTGACGGCGTACGCAGAGACGCTTTTCACCGCGCTCGCCGCAGTGACCTGGCGGCTCGCCGAGCAACCGAGCCCCGTCGTCGTCCCGGTGGGCCGCTCACCGGAACTACGCCGAGCCCTGCGGCTGACCGAGCAGCGACTCGGCGTCGAGATCCGCTTCGAGGAGGTGGCAGTCGAGGTGGGCCTGGCACCACGATCGCTGGCCCGCCGCTTCGAGGACGAGACGGGCATGACGTGGCGGGCAGTCCTACGCCGGATGCGGGTGCTACGCGCGATCGAAGAACTGGCTGCGGGCGATACTCCGATCACCGAGATCGCGTTCATGGTCGGCTACACGTCATTGTCGGCGTTCAACGCCGCGTTCCGACAGCTGACCGCCCGCACACCGACGGAATACCGAGCCAGCTTCCGACCTTGACGGGGGCGGGCTCGCGCCTCGTACGCATTGGGCGGTGGCCTCGATTTCGGGGTGAGTCATGCGGGCCGGCGGTAGGCGTACGGCCGTGCTACGTGGCCGACTTCACCAGCTGATAGACATACTTCGTCAGGTCCCGGCCACGCGGTCTCGCCACCGCCGGCGTCGGCGAACCCTTGGTCAACATCTCGTAGGAGACCTGTACGAGCAGGTTGTCCTTGCGGAACATCGCGTGCGCGTACCCGTAGTCCTTGCCGGACGGGTTGGACAGGCACAGCTCGTCCGCGTAGTCATCAAGCCGCATGGCGTTCTTGTAGAAGTCGGTGCGCTCCTCTTCGAAGGCCGCCGACGCGCTGGAATCGGTCGAGAATCGGAACAGCTTGACGACGACGTCGGCAGCCCAGGGGTGCTTGGACCAGTAGCCCTCCGTGCTCCAGCGGCATCCGCGCGACTCCACGAGGTCGTCGAACTTCTCAACCGGCGTATCTTCCTCGCCGTCATCCATCTTGGGAATGATCTTTCTCGCCCGGGTCACCACCTTGGTGCAGATGCCGGGGATCACGGTGTAGCGCACGGCAGCCGTCGGCGATGGGGTCACCGTGGGTATCGGGGACGGGGTGACACTCGGCGTTGTGCGGGTTGCGACCGGGGAGCCTGTCGTGCCCTGCTGCCGTACGGCATTTCCACTGTCATGGGAGATCAGGGAGGGAAGAGCGATAACAACCACTGTGAGGAGGAGCGCCACTGCCACCGCCGCCGCCACCGCGGTCCTCCGTTTCCAGACCGCCCCGGACGGCGGGTCCAGGACGTCCGCAGGCAGCGCCTTCGTCCGCGCGCGACCATCGGGTGGCGGGGCCTGGGTCGCGGTGGCGACCGCACGCAGTTGCGTGCCGGCATCGGCCGCGTCGAGACGCACGCCGGCATCACGCTCCAGCAGGCCGGCAATTGTCGGCGCCAACGCCCCCGCCCGCGTCATCGGCTCGGGCGCGCGGGTCAGGGCCGACACGAGCGCGGCCGCCACATTGTCGGCGGCGTACGCCGGCCGGCCCTCCACGGCGAAGTAGAGTGTGGCACCCAAAGACCACAGGTCGGCCGCCGGACCCGGCTGAGAACCGTCCAGCCGTTCAGGGGCGATGTAGCCGACGGTACCGACGAGCGACGCGGTCACGGTCGCGGTGGCGTCGGCGACCAACGCGATCCCGAAGTCGGTGAGCACCGCCCGGCCGTTGTCGTCGAGCAACACGTTCTGCGGCTTGACGTCCAGGTGCAGGACACCCTCGTCATGCGCCGCCGACAGCGCGTCGAGCACCTGGCTGCCGATCTCGGCCGCCCGCCGAGGATCCAGCGGCCCGTTCGTCTTGACCTCTTGGTCGAGCGAACGCCCGGCGATGAAACGCATGACGATCCACGGCCGGCCGTCCTCCTCCAGGACGTCATACACTCCCACGATGCCCGGATGCTCGAGGCGGGCGATCGCCCTGGCTTCGCGCATCGCCCGCGCCCGCAGTCTGGCCTGCTCCTCCGCACTGACGCCGACGGCCGGCAGGTGGAGCTCCTTGACCGCGACGGTGCGGTGCAACTTGTGGTCGTATCCCCGCCAGACGGTGCCCATCCCGCCCGAGCCGACCGGCTCGCTCTCCAGCACGTATCGGCCGTCGGCCAGGCTCCGTCGTTCGCTCACGGGTGCAGGGTCGTCAGGGTACATACCGGCTCGACCAGCCCATCTCCGCGAACGATCTCGTACCCGGACAGAGTGTAGCGACGCAGGCCAGCGAACGGGTCCGGATTCGCTGACCTCCGGCTATCCCGCCTCAAGGGACCTCGCGAGTGCGTTACTGCACCGCCCGCCCCGGGGTTCCGGAGATCGAATGAGCGGGGCCCTCCACTGCGGAGGATCGGGGATTGGAACCCCGGATGGTGTTGCCGCCAAACCGTATTAGCGGCTCGGAGCAGAGCCGTCCCGATCGTTCAAATCTGGAGCAATATGCCGGGGTCGGTCTTCCCCGAACGGCATAGGACGGCGGTGAACTGCAACCCAAACTGCAACCCGATGCCGCGTCTACCTGATCATCTTCGGCGTCGTGATGGGCCTGAAGATGCAGTCTGTCGCGTCCAGCACGGTCTTTCGGTCAATGTTCGGCGCGATACCTCCTGGCCGAAATTATGAAAACCTGTACCTCTTGATCATTGTCCATGAAAATAATTTCGACCGTTGCGCCGTAATTCGGAAAACCGGATCATCGTGATCACCATCATCTCGCCCCGCAAGGCCAGAGAGGAGACATCATGCTCGGTCTCGTGGACCGTTTGCTGACGCGCGTCGCCCACAAGGTGACCGTGGAGGCCGGCTGCAGCAACTACTACTACTGCTCGGGTGGAATCAGGTACCTCCGTCAGTGCTGCCTGGACCAGGGTTGCCAGACGGTCAAGGTCGGCAAGTGCTGATGCGGCTGTAGTAGGCGTCCCCGCGGGTGGCGGCCAGCCGCCGCCCGCACGGGGTGGAGGTGCCGTTGCTTCGGTACATCCGCCGCACCCCTTAGCGCCCCGTCAACTGGTCCGTAACAGCCTGATGATCATCGCAGCCGCGCTCGGCGTACTGCTGCCTGGTGGCCTGCTCGCGCTCGGCGGGGCGGCCCTGGCAGGTGCCGCGGGGCTCATCGGGGCGATCCTGATCGCCTCCTTCGACGACTTCGTCGATCTCTTCGCGAGGAATGCCTGATGCCTTACCTGACCGCCGCCGTCGTGCTCATCGGTCTGCTTTGTCTGTTGAATCTGCTCCTCACCCTCACCCTGATCCGCCGGATGAGGCAGGTGAGTGGGGGAGGCGTCCAGCATGCCGGGCCTCCCATCGCGTTGCAGCCTGGCTCGCCTGTCGGCGAGTTCGCCGCTGTGACCGTCGACGGCGAGCCGGTGTCCCACGATACGGTCGCCGGCCTGGTCGGGTTCTTCTCCGCCGGCTGCGAACCCTGCCACAAGCTGCTTCCCCGCTTCAGCGAGCATGCCCGCACCCTCGGACGGGAGAACGTGCTGGCGGTGGTCGCCGGGGACGACACGGAGGCGGTCGAAGCGCTCGCGCCGGTGGCCCGGGTGATCGTGGAGGATTACGACGGCCCGGTGGCAGACGCGTTCCAGAACACGTGGACTCCGGCGCTCTACCTGCTCGGGTCCGATCACCGCGTCGTCGCCACGGGTGGACGCGTGGAGGACCTTTCCGTCGCATCGACGGCATGAGTGATCTGGGTACGAGCCGACGGGCCGGGATCCGGGACTTGGCCTCGTCCGCCGTGGAGGCCATGTCGCTGACCTGGCGGTCGGCACCAGGAGGGGTCACCGGCTACGTCTTTCTGACGCTCGCCGAGGCGGCGGCCCCGATCGCCACCGTATGGCTGACCAAATCGGTCATCGACCGGCTGACGACTCCCGACGGCGCGGTCGCGGGTCTCGCGCTCGGGTTGGCCGCGGCCGGTCTGGCCGCCGCCGCGCTTCCGGGGATCGGCCGCTATCTGCGCGCCCAGACCGGGCGGCTCGCGCGAGCCGAAGCGATCGACGGGCTGTTCGCGGCGGCCGAGCGGCAGGTCGGCCTCCGGCGTTTCGAGGATCCGGTGTTCCTCGACCGGTTGCGTCTAGCCCAAGAGGGCGCCGGGGGCACCGGCGACCTCGTCAGCGGAGTCTGCGGAAGCCTGAGCGGAGTCCTGTCTCTCGTCGGATTCGTGGGCTCCCTTCTGATCCTCAGCCCCGCCATGACCGCCCTGGTACTGCTGGCCGCCGTCCCAGCACTCATCGCCGAAGTGCTGCTGTCGCGGAGGCGGGCCACCATGCAGTGGGACATCGAGCAGATCCACCGCCGCGAGTTCTTCTACAGCCGGCTGCTCACCGGCGTCCAGGCCGCCACGGAGATCCGGTTGTTCGGCATCGGCGCGTACCTTCGTACACGGATGATGGCCGAGCGGCGCAAGGCCGACACCGCCGAAAGCCGGATGGACCGCCGGGAACTGGTCACTCAGGGCGGTCTGACCACGCTGAGCGCGGCGGTCGCGGGTGTCGGCCTGTGGTGGGCGATCACGGCCGCCCGTCAGGGTTCCCTCAGCGTCGGCGACGTCGCCATGTTCGTGGCGGCCGTCGGCGGGGTGCAGGCCGCGCTCAACATGCTCGTCTCCTCGATGGCGTCCGTCCACGAGGGGCTCCTCACCTTCTCGCACTACGTCGCGGTGATCAGGACCGAGCCGGACCTGGTGAGCGTGGACGAGGGGACGGCCCCCGCACTGCGCCGGGGCATCGAACTGCGGGACGTCTGGTTCCGCTACAGCGACGACCATCCATGGGTGCTGCGCGGGGTCGATCTGACGATTCCGCACGGCCGTTCGGTCGCCCTCGTGGGATTGAACGGCGCCGGTAAGAGCACCCTCATCAGGTTGCTGTGCAGGATGTACGACCCGACGCGCGGCCGGATCCTGTGGGACGGCGTGGATCTGCGGGACATCCCGCCCGCCGATCTTCGCGAGCGGATCAGCGCCGTATTCCAGGACCATATGAATTACGACATGTCCGCCGCCGAGAACATCGGGCTCGGTGACCTGCCCGCCCTGGACGACCCGGCCCGGATCGCGGAGGCGGGCGTCCGCGCGGGAGTGCACGAGACGCTCTCGGGGCTGCCGCGAGGCTACGACACGCTGCTCACCCGCATCTTCTTCTCCGAGGCCGACAAGGGCGATCCCGAGACGGGAGTGGTGCTGTCCGGCGGACAATGGCAACGCCTCGCGCTGGCCAGAGCCCTCGTCCGCGACGGCAGAGACCTGATGATCCTGGACGAGCCCAGCTCCGGCCTGGATCCGGAGGCCGAGCACGAGGTCCACACCAGCATCCGGGAGCATCGGGCGGGTCGCACGAGCCTGCTGATCTCTCACCGGCTCAGCGCCGTACGGGATGCCGACCTCATCGCCGTGCTCCACGACGGGCGGATCGCCGAACAGGGACCGCATGAGGCGCTGCTTGCCGCAGACGGACAGTACGCCCGGCTGTTCCGGCTCCAGGCCTCGGGATACCAGGAGGTGCGATGAAGGCAGGCAATCTGCTCCTGTCGGCATCCGGCTTGCTGATCTTGGGAATGTCGCTGTGGTGGATCCGCCGGCGGTATCTGGTCGCCACTGTGAGCGGGCCCAGCATGGAACCCACCCTGCGTTCCGGCGACAGACTGCTCGTCCGCAAGACGAGGCGAGTCCGCGCCGGCCAGATCGTGGTCGTCAGGATCCCGAATCCTCCGCCGTTGGACGGCCTGCCGCCGGGTATCGAGCCCGGCGACGAGGACAAGGTGCCGGAGAGATTCGATCCTGGCTGGCACTTGCTCGTCAAGCGGGCGGTCGCGGTGGCCGGCGAACCTGTGCCGAGACAGGAATTCCCGTCGCTCCGCGACGTACCGGAGACCGTCGTGCCCCCTCGCGCCCTGGTCGTGCTGGGCGACAATCGGGACACCAGCTGGGATTCCCGGGAGTTCGGCTTCGTGCGGGGCGACCAGTTCATCGGCGTCATGATGCGCCGCCTGCCATCGCGTTGACCGCGCGAGGCGGGCATCGTCCTATCTTCAGGTGCTATACGAGACGAATGTCGCAGCCGACGACCGCTGGGAGGCTGACGATGTTGTGGGAACGGCGTGCCTCCGCCGCCAGGAGGCCCAGCAGTAGGCCTGCGCGGACTGTGCCCTTGGCACGGGCTGCGATCGTGTCGGCGATGTCGTCGGGAACATCGCGGATCTGCATGTTCCTAGGTATGCCTTCATTTTACATGCATAGTTCGGCGCCGTGCGGGATCTGCTGCTGCGGCGACCAGCGCGGCGATTCCACCGGGAGCCGGAAACCATCATCATCAGCGGAATGGTCCGGCAATGGTCCGCCCAGGTGTAGCTGAAGATCGAGAGCCCCTCTCCAAATTGCTGGTGAGGGGCTCTAGCGTGCGGAGGATCGGGGATTTGAACCCCGGATGGTGTTGCCACCAAACCGCATTAGCAGCTAGGGGCCCGGCCGTACCGTACCGTCTCATGTGGACCAACACGGTTGGGCGGTCGTGCTGGAACGGGTTGGATCGCGAGTGAACCGCAACCCAAACTGCAACCCGCTTCGGCATCGGTTCGGCTGTCGCCGACCTACGCCCGACTAGCCGGCCCCTTGTCGGCCCACTCATCCAGACCGGTTGTCAACACCTCTTCGAGCTTTGCTTTCGTCATGCTCTCGGCTAGATCGTCGAGGCACTTGCACTGGTTGAGGATGCCAGCGACAGTGCAGGTGTAGATCCCAATGATGCGTAGAGCGTGAGCCGACATCTCCAGAACTTGTTCGCCTGGGATCGGGATCTTCTTCGCGTAGTTGCGGAGGATTCCGACCAGACAGGCCCCTGCTCGGTCGGCGGGAGGCTTGCCTATCAGCGCATCAGCGACCAGTTCGTGAGCCTGCTCCTTCGCCTCCAGGAGTCTCCGCGCTTCCTCCGCAAGGGGATCACAGCCGGAGCGCGTTGAGGACTGGACCTCCTTCCAGAGGCGTTTACCGAGGAGATCGGCCCCTTGCTTGGCGACGGCGGCTTGCCAACCATCCGTCGTTGCGTTGACGGCGATCTCGATGACCGTCTTGTCTAGGGCGCTGAACGGCGTACTTGCTTCTGAGCGGTCCGGCGCTCTTCGCCTTCCAGACCGACCTCTACGGCCATGATGATCGCTGCAAGGCGTATTCCACCGGCGTCGACACGGCTTTCCTGTTTGTGTTTCCTCCGAACCGCATGGACTAGCCATGACATGAACATGCGGCAGGCTGGCGTCCTTACCTAGAGGCTGGGGCGCCAGGATTCTTCGACTTGGGGGTAGCTACATCACGCCTTGCCAAGGAGCGATCTGCTTGGAGCCTCCACTCCCGCGATCGAGGCGGCGTGGGCTTAAGGACTCGAACTCTTGATTCCCTGCTTGCAAAGACGCATGCCGATCTTACTTGACCTGCGAAGACGCAGCTCAAGGCACTGATCGCGTTCCCCGTGGCTCCCCGCTGTTTCCCCTTGTTGCCCGTCCCATCGGGTCGCGACGGGCACGGCTGGCAGACTCACCCCATGATCGAGATCGACGGCCCTTTCTATCGCATCAGCGACCCCGGCTTCGAGATGCTGATCCCCCGCTGGGAAGGGCATGATCCCGAGACCGCCGATCAGGCCGACGCGACCATCACGCTTCCTGACGGCACTCGGCGCTATGCCACCTTCATGACCCTTGGGGCCATCTCCGGGATCATGGATCGCTGGCAGGGGACGGGCGAATGTCTCAACGGCCGTTACTTCTGGTGCTCGGACCTGGTCGTCATCCGCAAGCCTGGCTTCGTCTCGATGGCCGACGCCATACGAGACATGATCGCGATTGGAGAGCTTGAAAGCGCGTGCAGTGCGCTGCCAATCGACGACACCGATCAACATGCGGATTAAAAGATCGGATTTGGTGAGTCCCAAGAGGTTCAATGCAGGCCAGAGGGTAGGAGCGATCGATTCTGAACCGCGTGGAACGGCCTTGAACTGCAACGGGAACTGCAACCGGCGGGCTCTGTCTCAGCGCGCTTCCTGACCTTGATCGGTTTCGGTACGCTCCGGCCATGAGAGTCCGCGCCGCGTTCGTCAAGATAACGATCACCTTAGCCGCGACGGCCCTCCTGTTGAGCGGGCTCGCGTACATAGCACTGAGGACAGTCGCCGGTTCGGAATGCACCGCCGCAGAGGAAGACCTGATTCCAGTGCTGGCGGCTCAGAACATCCTTGCTTCCCACCCCGGTGATGCCGTCACGCGGGATAGCTACACCGGATGTTTCCGGGACGACCCGTTCCCCTACGCCGGGAAGTTCTACGAGTTTTCCGGCACACAGGAGGACTACGCCTCCTTCTATGAGACGGTAGCCAAGGCCGACGGGTGGCGGCCAATCGTCCCCGAAGAGTCTTCCGAAGATGTCTGTTACACCAAGAAGCTCGGTGACGCTACCGCCTTCCTCTCGGTAGGAGAGCAAAGCGTTGATGGCGTCCAGGGATACGGTATCGACATCTCCGCTTCCTACGGTGAGGTTCCGGAGGACGGCGGGCTCTTGTGCTAGAGCTGTCTCATTAAAGGTGGAGTGAGACTCGATTTTTTGCTAGCGTCCCCACCTGCGAAGTCGCAGGGCAATGACCAAGGGACCCGCAAATCATTCCGCGTATGTTCCGGATCTTGGCAAAGGGGCTTGATCAACACGTGGAGTGGATCAAGCCGCCCACGGGAGTGGTCTCCACCATGGCGTTGTAGCGCTGGACGGCGGCTGTCGTCTCCTCCACGTAGATCTCGATGCCTTTCTCCATCAGGAGGTCCAGCGTCTCAGGGCACGTTTGCAGGAGCGACCGCATACCACGGGAGAGGACGATCGCGTGGCTGCCGTTGTCGAGCAGCTCCTGTATGTCGGCAGGCTGAATGCCAGGAGTGTGCCGCGTGCCGGTCTCGTTCCAGTCCCAGGCACGTCCTCCACCGGGGTAGAGCTTGAAATCCTTGCCTTCTCCGAGGCCCTCGACCACCATCCGGCCCCAGGAGACATGTGTGTCAATCCCCCGAAAACGTGGAGACGGTTCTATGCCACAGCGGTCCTCAGCAGGACGGATGAGGCTTGCCGCTTGTCGATCATGTGATGTTCGA
>NZ_JBEZDU010000056.1:0-23482 GCF_040648495.1 Nonomuraea sp. NPDC049129
AGCTGTATCCCGTCGGCCTGCTGTTCGGGCTCGGCTTCGACACCGCCACCCAGGTCGGCGTCATCGGCATCTCGGCGGGAGCCGCCTCGGGCGGCGCCCTGCCCCCGCTGGCGATCATCTCACCGCCGTTGATCTTCGCGGCCGGCATGTCGCTGTGGGACACGCTCGACGGCGCCCTCATGTGCCGCGCCTACGGCTGGGCCTTCTCTCATCCCCTGCGCAAGATCTACTACAACCTGTCCACCACCAGCCTGTCGATCTTCGTCGTGTCCGTCGTCGGCACGATCGAGCTCATCGGCGTGCTGACCGACAAGCTCGGCGTCGCCGATCGCCAGCCCTGGGCCCTCCTCACCGGCCTGGATCTCAACACGATCGGCTACTTCGTCGTCGGGACGTTCCTGATCACCTGGCTGGGCAGCATGGCGTACTGGAGGCTGGCCAAAATCGAGCAACGGTACAGAACCACTGCTACTGCTGATAGTAAATTGTAGGGAAGCTTCACCTGCTACTTCGCTGCCGATCATGGCGAAAGGCGGTGTATCTTACGACGCACCATAGCGCTTGCCATATGCTCTGCTCATGAAGCATGCGCATCGGGTCGTTCCGCGCCTGATGCTGCTCATGCTCGTGGTTCTCGGCGTCATGGCGATGCACACGATCGGCCATGTGTGCGAGCACGATTCGCCCATGGTGGGCAACCACGCCTCGTTGAGTGACGTCATCTCCCACTCGGGACAGCATCCCGGCGATCCGACGACATCGGCCTGGGTATGCCTGGCGATTCTCGGCGTGGCCGCCGGTTGGCTGCTTCTCCGGCCGCGCTCCGGCAGTGCCGGCCAGGCTCCTTCACACGCGGGATCGCGTGGGGGCCTCTGGTTCAGTCGATCCCTGCGCGGACCGCCGCCGCCCGAGCTGGCGCGCTTGGTCGTGCTCCGGATCTAGACCGTCCCCGGACCGCCGTCATCCCACTGAGCGCGACCTTACAAACGAGGCGACACCCATGGACATCGATCGACGCACCCTGCTCAGAACCGGACTCGGCCTGCTGGGCGGAGCCGCACTCACCGCCTGCAGCGATGCCAGCCCCACCCCATCGCCCGCATATGTCACGCCGACTGGCGCACAGGTGCGGGCCGCGGAGCAAGCCCGCCGGCCAGGCACCGTCAGGGACTTCCGCCTGATCGCCGCGCAAGCGCAGGTGGATCTGGGCGGTACGACAGTACGGACCTGGGCCTACGACGGGCGCGTCCCCGGCTCCGAGATCCGCGTCAACGCGGGCCAGATGGTAAGGGCCCGTTTGACCAACCAACTGCCTACCGACACCACCATCCACTGGCACGGCCTGGCACTACGCAACGACGCCGACGGCGTGCCCGGCGTCACCCAGCAGCCGATCAAGCCAGGGGCCGAGTTCGTCTACGAGTTCACCGCGCCGCATCCCGGCACCTTCTGGTTCCACCCACACTCCGGCACCCAGCTGGACCGCGGCCTGTACGCGCCGCTGATCGTGGAGGACCCGCGCGAGCCGCTGGACTACGACGAGGAATGGGTCGTGGTACTCGACGACTGGCTCGACGGTGTCACCGGCAACCCGGACGAGGTACTGGCCGAGCTCTCGCGCGGTATGAGCGGCATGATGCAACCGAGCTCGTCGGCGTCCTCGATGCCCGGAATGGACCACGGCAGCATGAACATGACGCCCAGCCCATCATCGGGCATGGGCAACCACATACTCATGGGGGCGACAAGCCCGCTGCTGGGCGGCGACGCGGGCGACGTGCGCTACCCGCACTTCCTGCTCAATGGCCGCATCCCGGCAGATCCGGCGACCTTCCGCGCCAAGCCGGGCACCCGGCTACGCATCCGGATCATCAACGCGGGCGGCGACACCGCCTTCCGCGTCGCTCTCGCCGGTCACCGGCTGACCGTCACCCACACCGACGGCTTCGCCGTACAACCCGCCGACACCGACGCGCTGCTCATCGGCATGGGCGAACGCTACGACGTCCTGGTCACCCTCAAAGACGGCGTCTTCCCCCTGGTCGCCCTGGCAGAGGGCAAGGACGCGCTGACCCGGGGCCTGATCCGAACCAGCACGCAAGCCTCCGCGCCAAACCCCACGCTGCGCCCCAAAGAGCTGGACAGCGACGTCATCGACTACGCCAAGCTCCAACCCCAGGACGCCGTACGACTCCCACAGAAGCAGCCGGATCGGACCATCAGGCTGGAGCTCACCGGCAGCATGATGGACTACAGCTGGGCGATCAACGGCAAGAAGTACGACCCGAGGACCATCACGCCCATCCGATCAGGAGAACGGGTCCGCCTCTCCTTCGTCAACCGCACCACCATGTGGCACCCGATGCACCTGCACGGACACACCTTCGCCCTGCCCACCGGCATCCGCAAGGACACCGCCATCGTGATGCCCAACGACAAGCTCGACGTGGACTTCAACGCCGACAATCCGGGCATCTGGATGATCCACTGCCACAACGTCTACCACGCCGAGTCCGGGATGATGGCCCTCCTCGGATACCAGCAGACTTGATCGCGTACCTCACGCTGGACGTGATCGGCTGGTACGTCCTCGTTCCCGTGAGCATCGCCTCGCTGGCCACCGGACTGCTGCGGTCATGGGGCACCAGATGGGGACTGTTCCAGCACTACTGGGTGGTGATTTCACTGCTTATGAGCACGAAGGCAGGGTCGCGGCGGACGCCGACACCGCCTCGCTCGCGCTCGCGCTGGTCGGCGCGGCGCACCAGCTCCTGCTCACCCGTGGCCCGTACGCCCCCGACCTGCGTGACCGCATGCGCCAGGTGGCCACAGCGCTGATAGCGGGCGTCACCTGAGATCTGCCTATCCGGTGGCCTTGGCCTGCCTCCTGCCGGCGTGGCAGTCCGCTCGGGCGAGCCGTCGCAGCGCGTCGAAGAGCTTTTCGTAGAAGACGGCGGCCTGCGTCAGCGGCGGAGTTCGACGCGACGTTCTGACCAGGCGCATTTCGATGGCGACCGTTTCCCTGGCGAGCCGCGCGTATCCGGCCAGCAGGGCGGGCTGGAGGTCGTGGCCGAGCTCTTCGAAGGCCACGAGCACGTCCGCCACCGTGTCGAGCGCTTCCGCCTCGGGCTGCACCCGCCATCCGCCCGCAAGGAGCAGGTTGATCAGCTGTTCCCTGGTCTGGCCCCACTTGGCGGGCCGAAACGGGGTGCGCCGCGAACCCGCGGGCGGGTGTTGCCGTACCGGCTGCGACGGGTCCTCCGTCGCGTCGATTAGTGTGCGGATGGTGGGCAGTGACAGGTCGCCGATCTCTACCAGAGCCCGGATCAGCCGCAGGCGATAGAGGTGGCCGTCGTCGTATTCGACCTGGTTGCAGCGCAGCGGACGCCCAGGAGGAAGCAGGCCCTCGCGCCGGTAGAACTTGATCGTAGCGATTGACAAGCCGCTCTTGTTGCTCAGCTCGCCTATCCGCAAGGTGCTCACCCCTACCGGTTCGAGACGGACATCAGCGGGGTGAGTCCCACCCACCCCGCTGACCTGTATTGCCGTTATGCGTGGCGACGGACCTGGGCGAGGAACGCGTCCTGCTGCGTGCCGTTCAGACGCGCCACACCCGGAACCGTGCTGAAGGTGCGGACCACGCCGCCGTCCAGCAGGTACCGGCCTTCGGGTGAAAGTACGACCTGCCGGCCGTCGGTCCGCTTGCCGTCCAGGATCAGTACATACTGCTGGCCGATCTGGTAGGCCGGGTCGTCGGCGATGCCGGAGGCGTCGTCACCGGTCCTGAACAGCGTGACCGTCTCGTCCGCGGACCCCTTGAGGGTCTCATCGGTCCGCAGGGTGATCGCCTGGGTGGGCACCCGGTCTACTCCGCCCGGCTCGGCCTGGGCTCCGACGACCAGGTCGTCTGCCTGACGCACCTCGGTCACAGTCGCCCGCACCACGGCGCTGCCCATCCGTACCGCCTGGCTCAGTGACCTGGGCTGGCTGCGCCAGATGGCCGCGTACTGCGGCGGGCCGCCGATCGTCTCGGTGCCCTCGACCGCCGCCGTGTGGTGCGAGGTGCGGTACATGGCCGAGATGTCGTTCCAGTTGTGCTGGACGGTGTTAGTGAGGTTGTTGTAGTAGCCCATCCCCATGCAGCCGTCGTTGGAGTGGTCCAGCCCGAACAGGTGGCCGACCTCCTGGCAGAAGATGCCGGTCTTCTCGGCCGAGGTGTAGCTGTAGTAGTAGTTCAGCCGGGCATGACCGTGGGTGATGTGGCTGCCGGAGGTGTAGTTGATGATCTCGGCGAGGCCGCCCCAGCCGGTGTTGCCATAGTTGCCGTCGAAGACACTGATGTCGGTGTGGGAGCCCACACGGGGCAGGGACAGGAGGGTGTGGCTGTCCCAGTCGTTGATGGACGCCTCGGCCTGGCTGAAGTTGGTCGCGGTGTCCTGGATCTGGATGGTGACGGTGGCGCCGTAGCGGTTCCAGTGCCAGCTGCCCCACTGGTGCGCGAACGCGGGTGGCGTTGTGGAGACCAGGACGAGTCCGATCGTTGCGGCCATTGCGAGTGCTGCCCTGATGGGTCGCAAGGCTGCACCTCCTTCGACACGGGGGGGTGAAAGTGCGGAAGGCACGTGCCAGCGTTTGTTACGCATGTCAGATCTGAGGCGAACGAAACGTAACAGGCTGGTCAAAGCCGGACAAGAGGGCATGGCGATTCCGCATTACCGCATCCCGTCAACCTGCGGCAATCGTCGTGTCGAGCTGATAGGTCAACTATCAGCTATAGGAGCGCGGCGCAGCCATCGATAGAGAACCAGCACTCCGCCCACCAGCGCGACACCTAGGAAGACCAACAGGTACGGGGAGGTCCCGCCCTGCTCGATGGCGATCGACCTGGTACGAGTACAGGCGTTGTCCTGGAACGGACTGCTCGCGTTGAGCGGATGGAACTCGTACCGCGCACCGGTCTTATACGTCCGATCAGCCGTAGTAATACCGCTCTCCGACGGCGTACCGACCACTTGGACGTCCTGACCGTCGTCCGTGCGTACGTGCGCGACGCGCCCCTCTCGCTCCACCGACAGCACCACGCCGATGAACACGTGCGGAGAAGGCGGAGGGGTCCCTGTGCAGTCGGCGAGAGCAGCTGCCGGCGCGACCGCCAGGGCCGCGCCCACGATGGCGCATAGGAGGCTGATCCGCAGTATGGCGGCCATACCCTTTTGACGTTTCGCAGCCCCTAGGCGTTCACCAACTCGTATCCGGCCTCTTCCACGACGGAGGAGCCCCAGGTCAAGCGTGGTCACGAACAGCCCCTTATGCGCCTCGGCGGCGGCTGTGGCGCCCCCAGCGGTACGGAGCCGGCCTCGAAAGGGTATGGCCTCGCTGAACCATGGGCACCCGGGCCGCAGCCCGGGTGCCGCTGTTGGTCAGAGTCGCTTGAGCAGGCCCTGCATCTGCTCGACTTCCGTCTGCTGGGCGGTCTCGATGGTCTTGGCCAGAGCCTTGGCCTCAGGGTTGGAGCCCTGGGACTGCTCGGTGCGGGCCATCTCAATCGCCCCGTTATGGTGAGCGGTCATCAGCTGGACGAACTGCTTGTCGAACGCGGCGCCCTTGGCCGCCTCCAGCTTCTTCATGTCCGCCTCGGACATGATCCCGGGCATGTTGTGACCCATGCCGCCGGAGGGCGCGGGCTTGCCCCAGGTCTTCAGCCAGCCCTGCATGGTCTGGATTTCCGGATCCTGCGCCGCCTTGATCTTCGCAGCCAGCTCCTTGACCTCCTTGTCGCTCGCGCGCGTCTCCGCCATCTCGGCCATCTCGACCGCCTGCTGGTGGTGCGGGATCATCATCTGCGCGAACATCACGTCGGCGTCGTTGAACGCCGCACTACTCGACTCGGTCGCGGTCGGAGCACTGCTCGCTTGGCTAGCGGCCGGAGCGCTGCTGGACATGGTGGACATGTCGTGCTCGCTGCCCCCACTGCACGCCGTTAGCAGCGCCAGGGCGCCTGCGGCGATGCCGATGCTGAATACCCGGTTCGTGGTCATATTTGGCCATCTCTCTGCTGGTCTGCGTACGGGTCCTGAGCTGCCAAGCAGCCGGGCCTATATGCGCAGCACCGATAGGTGAGCCAGCTGTATCGAGGTCGGCGAGGGAGGCGGCCTAGCCGTCCGGGCCACCCAGGAGGGCCTGCTGGACTCGGCCTCCGGTGTCCACCGCGCTAGGGCCGCGCTCGCGATCAGCGCGATTGTCAGAAGCGACGTCAGTACGGCAAGGCAGACAGACCTCGGGTCGAGCCCGGGCATCTCATCGTTCAACACCCGACTGGCGTAGGACGGCAGCGCTGCAGCCGCTTGGTGCGACTCCATGGCGCGGTCGCCGGACATCTCGCCCATGGCCACGTGCCCGAGCGTGTGCATCCCACAGACGCCAAGTACGAGCATGACGAACAGGAGCCAACGCCCGGCAGCCAGCCCGGTAACGCGGATTGACCTGCCCATCGTCCCCCGAATCGCAATGGCGCCCTCCTCGTACATGAGACATCTTACGAGGATGGGTCGTAGAACATTGCGGCATTGCACGATCTGGAGCAGGCCGGAGTCGCCCTGTTCGCCGCCGACGAGCCCATCACCTTGAACGGCAAGCGCGCCGACAAGGTGCCCCACCCGGTGCCCGCCAAAGCCGCCGAAGGCAAGCACAAGACGCGCCTGATCCCCGATCCCATCAAAGGACCGATCGTCACTCAGATCTACACCTGGCGGGTCACCGAGCACCTCGGGTACGGCGACATCGTCGATCGGCTCAACGCCGACCTGGACCGCTATCCCCCAGGGCAGTCGCTCAATCCCAATTACCGCGGCACGCCCGGATGGGGGCGCTCTGCCATCGTCGAAATCCTGAAGAACCCCAAGTACACCGGCTACATGGTGTGGAACCGCAAGGCCACCATCAGCCGCAAGGGCAAAGGTCGGGGCACAAACAACCCGCCCAGCGCCTGGGTCTGGTCCGACTACCCCACGCACGAACCGCTCGTCACCTGCGAGATGTACGACGCCGCCCAAGGCGTCGGCCGGCAGCGTGCCCGTTCGCGCGTCGGCTCAACGGTGAACAAGCATCCCCAGGCCAAGCGGACCTATGTGCTGAGGTCGTTCGTTGTATGCGAGATCTGTGGCACCCGCATGTACGGCAAATGCGATCTGCGTCATGCCGCCAAGACCGTCTACATGTCCTGCCAGCCGGGTCAGAACCGCAAGAACCGCGCGGTTCCGGAAGGCCACCCCACTGGCATTCGAGTCCGTGAGGACCATCTCCTCACGGCCGTTCACGACCTGTTCGCGCGCCGCGTGTTCGGACCGCACCGCCGTGAACTACTGGCAGTCGAACTGCCCAAGACCGACCAACGGGCACTGACGGACTGGAAGGCGACCCGGGGGGCGGTGAGTCGGACTCTGACCGAGTTGGGCCTGCGTATAGACCGACTGACCCGGCAGTTCGAGGAGACCGACCTCAATCCGGTCCTGGCACAGAAGCTGAACGTCCGCTTCATCGAGTTGCAGTCCGACCACCGCGCCAGGTCCGACCGGCTCGCCGAACTCGACGCCAACCCGCCTGAACCCGACCACGCGGAAGATCTGATCGACCGCCTGCCCATCCTGACCGGCAACTTGGCGCACGCCCCGGAGGAACTCCAGCGTGAACTGTTCGAGGTCTTCAACCTGGAGATCCGCTACGACGCCCGCACCAACCTCGCCACCATCAGGGCCACGCTGGACAGTGACACGATCGGCCATCTGATGACGGTGAGCAGAAAAGTGATAAGTGAGCTGTCACCTTCCGGCAGGCCCGTGACCTGCACCGTGTCGGTCGGGTCGAGACCGCCTGGCGCATCAGCGACCGATCGCCTCCCGACGCATCGCGGTGAAGCAAGTCGGGCGAACCGCCCTCAACAAGACGAAAACGGGCCCCCTTTGCCCCGAAAGGCGAAGAGTGCCCGCTACGCAGATCTGATGAGTGCCCCCTGTAGGATTCGAACCTACGCACCCGGCTCCGGAGGCCGGACGAAACCGTGCCATTGACCTGGGGTAATGCCCCGTACGTGCGGTGCTCTGTACGCCACTCGTACGTGATCATGCTTAAAAGCCTCTGAAACCGGCTACTTGATCACCCTGGCACTTCGGCGAGCTGCTCCAGAGTGAGGCGTGCCGCGTGCCGCTGGTGGTGTACCAGTTCCACGAAGTTGAGTTACTTCCCGGCCCTGATCTATTAGCAATCTCGTCGCAGCTCGCGACTGTGGTGGCGAGGATCGACTTGATGGAGCGCCGCACCCCAGTACCGATCCATATCAGCAGGTCCGTGAGCAGACCGATATCGACCAGATCGTTAAACGGATCGCGTTCCGCATCGAGGATCGCGGCGGCACCTGAATTTACGGCGTGTCGCGCGATGACAGACCATGTCGAGCCCTACCATTCCGGGCGTGGACCTGGACCCCGCCAGCCTGGGGGTGATCGTCGCCGGCGTCAGTGCGATCTTGAGCGCCGTGGTCGCCCTAATGGCCCCCCGGCTGACTTTCCGCTATACACGCGCCCTCGAGCTCGACAGACGTCGGTTCGAGAAGCGTTCCGACGTGTACGTCGATCTGGTAGCCCACCTGTGGGATCTTCGCAATCTCACTGACCCACAGTCGCCCTCGACCGACGAAAGTCAGGGCAGGCTGACAACCGAGGAGAACCGGCGACTCGAGGCGAGAGTTCATGCCTTCGCCAGCGCTGAAGTAGACGACCTGCACAACCGTGTCACCATTGCGTACCTAACGTGGTTCAATGCCTCTGGCCAGCTTCGCCGCAGCGGCACCTCTGCTGATCCCAGGCCATCCATAGGAGACGCCTACCAGGCCGAAACTGCGAGACGTGCACATGCCCGCAAGACCCTCAAGGAAGCTATAGCGGAGCTGGAGCAGCAAATCCGTGACGAGCTGCAGCCCGACGAGTCTCCGCGCTCCAGACGGTTTGGTCGCTCCGCCAAGAAGGCTCTCCGACGCGAAAGCTGAAGCTGCCGTCTCCCCTCCGCGATTGGGCGTACCATCGCCGTGGCCGTCCCGTCGGGGGACGGTGTCACCCCATGTTCCTGTCGGAGGAACCCATGGCCTTGAGCCGTCTTGCGCAAGAATTCGCTGCCGAGGTCGCACAACACGACTGGTCTGATGCGCCCTACCGGGCAGACCGCGCTGGCCACCAGAACGCGGACGACCGTCCTGGGCGCACAGCCCCTCAGCTCACTCCCGAACAGACCGACGTCGTGCGCGAGAACGTGATGTGGGTCGCTGCCCAAGTCCTCGGTTTCAGCGACCCCAACTTCCCGTTGTACGAGTTCGCCGAGGCATGCGGCGTCAGCACCATCACTCGGAGCGGCCGCAAGGACGGCGGCATCGAGGCTGGCATCCGTAAGAGGAGTGACGGCAGCTACCAGCACCCAGGCGTCCGCGAATAGTCCTTCGAGGCCCTCGGCTTCACCCCGGAACTGGGGGCCTCCAGGAGGACTTGGAGAGCGCGTTCGGCACCGGCGTACAGCCATGCGTGACGTTGGCCGACATCCGAGGCGACGTCCTCGCCAGCGCCTTAAGCCATGCATGACTCCCGGCTGATAGACCCGCTGGCGTCTTCAGGAGATGCAGAGGGACCGCGTCTTCGTGTCAGACAGGAAGCGGATACTAGGCGAGCAGGGAACGCACCTCCGGCACGTCGCGGTACAGCTTCAGCCAGCCCAGGACGACCATCCAGACATTATCCATGAACGAAATTTCGAGGTTGTCCCCAGCATGGCGGCATAGGCGGACTAGCCGATTGCCGGGAATTGTCGGTGTCGTCTGAGACCATGCCACCGATCAACCGATAAGGGGGCAGGTCAATGCACACATACCAAGCGGCATGGGTCCCAGACGACGATCCGCATCGCGACTGGGGGGTCGCTGCGGACCTCGCAGTCGCCTGGATCCTGACCAAGGCGGCCGAGCAGGGAACCGCGCCAATCGTGTTCAGTAACGCAATGGAGTCGATCAGGAGCATCGAGAGCCTGGATCGCCTCGCCAGTCGGTACGGGCACGCCACATTGCGATCCCAGCCGCCCGGGCGGCGAGGACCGGTCCTGGCCTACGTGCCGACCTACGAAGCACTTGAGGACGCCGCCGGGATGGCCCGCGACTCATACCTATGCGTGGTCGAAGGGTCCACATCCATGGCCGGCTGGGCGTCAGCGGTCGGCGCCGAGGACCTATTGCGGCCGGGCCAGACTGCCGCGCCGCTCGACCCGGACCTAGCGAAGGAGCTTGACTCGCTCGTGTTCTACGGCAACAACGGCTGGGGCGACCAGTTCGGCAAGCAGCAGGCTCGACGTCTGCTGGCCAACCTGCGGCCCGAGTGGCGTGACTCAGCGATCATCTGCGGGTACATGCTGGCGAAGGGCCGCTCGGCACAGGGGGTTAAGAACCTCACCAAGATCATGGAGAAGGCGGCCTAACCGGCCGCTTTGGTTAGCGATGGCGGCCTCACTGGGCCGCCATCGACGCGTAGGGTCCGGTGACCGTGGTCGCATGGGTCGCCGGCGGAATTGCACTTTATCTGTCGATCGCTATGAGTCTTACAACCACAGACCGCCGGGTTTGGCCGTTCGCGCCGTCTCGACGCTGCCGCGGCAAGGGACGCTGGCGGATGGCGGATCGAAGCGACTTTGCCACCCGCCGGCAGAAGCACATGTACTGCTCGGTGTGCCAAGCGACGGGCGTGCGGATCGGGAGGCGTTGACTCTCGCATCGGGCGAAGGACAGCGCGACGCCTTCTGCCCTCAGGGGACCAGCAAACCTCTCACGTCCGCGCCGCGATCGAGTACGAGGCGCTTCACGCGACGACCCGGTTGGCATGACAGCCAACTAAGTCAGCTCCGCCGAACTCGGAGCACATCACTCCGCCGCCTCGTCAATCCAGCTTTGGGGAATCAGCTTTTCTCCGTTGCGCCAGTTATGCATCACGGAGTTCCGGAACCACTCTTCGGGAAGGTTCGCGTGATCACACACAATGATCTGCATGTCTGGAGCCAACTCTCGTACGACATCGTAGATCAGTCGGAAGAGCCTGCTCACAGCCTCCCGATCGCTGTCCGAACTCAATGCACCCGACGCTTGGTCGACCTCTGATCGATACCAGACCTGCGTGGGCTGGTCGAGCATGAGTATGCGGGGAACTGGCCTATTTTGACGGACAAAGTAGCGATGTAGGGCGAGGTGCGCCACGACGTGGTAGCCGACCCAGTTCTCGCCACTTCCAATGCGGAAGAGAGGCGCCGGTCCTTGCGCGGTGTCTGCCACGACGGTGAGCCGACTCAGATCGAGCCGTACGTTACCTTCACCGTGTTCCAGTTGGAGCCTGTTAGCCCACGCCGTCATGTCCTGGCTGATCGTGACAAGGCGCGAAGTCAACTGTTCACGCTCTTCGGCCGGGTCTAGTTCCGCTTCCAGCGAGCGGACGCGCTCAGCGGCGAACTCTTGGAGACGCTTGAGACGATCAAGTTCTTCGTCGGAGCCGCTAGGCAACGTCGCCAGCGTGGCGTGGATGCGCCCTCGAGTGAAGTCATGCTGAGAGTCTTGTGAGAGCTGGTCCGTGGCGGACCTGCTGGACGTCAAGGACCGAAGTGCCCCCTCGATGGAGCGAAGACGCGAGCGGAGGACTGAGGCCTGTTCATCGAGCGTAGTTAGCGCTGCGCGGCGTGCCGGGCGAGCCGCGTCGACTCCCGCAAGTTGGGCGTTTAGATCCTTCAGGCTGCGGTCAAGGCCTGCGACGCTAGCGTCGGGTTCGTCTAGAGCACTTCCACACAAGGGGCAGCCGACCGCAGAGTCTTCGGGCGGATCCGCTCCATTCTCCTGCGACACCAGTCCCAGGAGGTTCAAGCTAGTCAGACGCGCCGTTTGCATCCGGATGGCACCGTCGAAGCCAGCTTCGGCCGCCTCCTGCTGCAGCAGGATCTCGCGATCTGCCGTGATAGCTCGTATTTGAGCACGCAAATTGTCCCGATCCTGCTCCAGGAAGTTTTCGCGGACAGCAATCTCCCCATCCACCGCCCGGGCAGGCTGTGGTGCTGTGATCGCTGCTTGCAGTGTGGAGATGGCAATGAGACGCTCAGGTTGTTCCGCCGATTGGACCATCCCAAGGGCATATGCCTCGCGCCATAGAGCAGCCAGGCTCGCGCCAGCCAAGTGGCTAGCTTCCTCAGCGCGCCGATAAGCCGTTTCAGCATCGCGCAAGTCGCGTCGAGCTGAGGTCAGTTGAGCCCGTCGAAGGGCTTGATCGCGAGGAACTGCACCTATGAAGTAAGGGATGGTGTCCTTGAGAGTCTGTGCCATGCCTTGTTCACCCTGGCGATGGAACAGGAGGTTCCGATCAGCAATCTCGCTCTGCCGCTGCATGCACAAGAGAGTGGCATGTCCCAAGTGGGCCTCCACGGCGTTCCGCGCTGATCCAACTGGTGGCTCATGTCGGTTCTCTTCGATACCGATCCTGCGCCCCAACTGCTCGCGGATCGAAGTGGAGTCCATATCAGCTACGAGCTCATCGAACTCAAGTGGCTCCAGTTCGGTACCGAAGCGGAGCATTGCACGCTGAGTGGAGCTCCTTCCGGGCCGTGGTGCAGGCCGAGCGACGAAGGCACGTCCCCCGCCGAGCTCGAATAGGGCAGCATGCCAGGCAACCGTCTGTGTGATGGGACCGATGGGCATCTGCATGGTGTCGCGGCCAAGGCAGTACTCGACGATGTCGAGCAGTGCGCTCTTGCCGGTCTTGGACTCGCCGGTGACGACATTGAGCGCTCCCGGTTTGAAGTCCAGGATGCGCTTAGCGCCCGTGGCGCTGTAGAGAACGATCGCGAGCAACTGCACAGCAGTTAGGGTGCCACGCCGAGGAGCGCGAAGACGGTGGTTGGGCTGTCTGTCTTCGCCAACCAGCGCCCCACAAAGTTCGCCTTACGCATCATTTCCTCTAGATCTTGCGGTGATCGAAACCCTCGGGGTCTCCTTCGGGGTTCGGCTAGGAGCCTGGTGCCCTCAAAACGCAGGATGTTGTGCGCCAACCCGAAGCGGATGCCTTCCCGCACCGGCTGAACCAACCCTTGTGCCCGCAACGGGAACCCCGCTCTCAGCACGGGGTTCCGCGAGAGCCAGGTGGCTAGGTGGGTTGTGGTCGTCCCAGGGAGCGCGTTGCGTGTGGCACGATGCAGAACCATCGGTGCCACAACGAAGGACAGCATCCATGGCACACCCGTTTCGGACTCCCTCTGGTAGCCCTGTGCTGATGTACTGAGAACCGCTGCCAGAAGTGCGGGATTCAGCATCGCGGCCACGATGGAAGACCGCTCACTCCACGCCGTCAATCACGCCCCTCTTCCGTATGGAGTCTGACATGCAACCAGCTCGACTTCACATGCGAACGCTAAGCAGATCTTGGATTCGAGTCTTGAAGTCAGCATGCCAACCAATGGTGCCCGCGTCTGCCAGACGATGCCGGTGGCCTCTCGCGAAAAAGGGATCGTTGTAACGGGAACGTATGGTAATGCCGGTCTGGTCTAGCAACGTCCGCAAGAGTTCCTTACCTGCAGCTTGCTTCGCCGCCTCGTCGGCGTCGTCATCGAGGCTGTCCGTCATCCATTCGAACTGCCTTTCCCATTCGTCGACCAACTCGTGTTCAAACCTACTCAACTCCGCTATACCAATAAGATCCTCGTCCATCCATAGGACCGCCTGTGTGTACGCGCGATAGTAGTCCACAATGGCCTTCTGCAGATTTTTGGGCGGAAAGGCCACCCACTTCATCTGCTGAACGAATGGACGCGTGCGATATTGCTCACTGATCTCATCTTCGTTCACGTCGCCGAGATGTATAAGTGTTGGCAGATTTGCTCGTGTGAACTGATCACGAATATCGTCGATAGCGGCATGCGCAGCACCGACATCAAGACTCACCAAGCGTCCCTGCAGTAGAGCCAGCGCTTGAGCATCCCACCATTGCCACACCATGGACAGGAAGAGTTCTTCATGCCCTAGCGGCAGAGCCCACCGAAGGCATACACGCACAGCTGTGTTCACATCTTCTATGTGAGCGGACCCATCGACCACCCGCATGCGATGGATAAAAGTACGACACTCAGAGGGAGCCAGCCTGAGAAACTGCTGACGGGTTGCACGCGTCTCCTTGGAACCTTCTTCCTCCGCGATGGCTAGAAGAGTATTCAAGGCCGCCTCTTCATTACGCCCGATGGCCCGCAAGGCCGCCATCGCGGACCCCTCTGCTGCGACCTGCGTAGTGACAAGCACCAGCGCTGGCCCTTCCACGTTGCCAGGCAGCGCGGTGTCCATCCACACCTGCAACGTCTTCCACACATCCGTCGCCCGGTCTGTCAGCGCGCGGTGATTACCCTGATGATGCTTGACCTGCAGCAGTTCGGTTGGTGTACCCGCTTGGTCCCAGGCGATGTCGTCGTAGAGCTCCAGGCTGATGGCCGAGTCAGATCTCTCTGGGCCAGAGCGAAGCAACTCCAGTAGAGCCCACCAGGTTTGATGCTGGTATCCGATCGCATTAGGACCAGCATTATGTGAGCCGCGAGCCATCCCCCAAGTCTCCACCGACACAACGATCAAGTCTAGGCAGCAACGGGTACGGCGGCAGAATAGCTCCGTGCCACCCACGTGCTCAGCTCAGAGCCGAAGAAGCCGGATGCCCTCGACGCAGCGTCCTGGGCACCTATCGAGGCTCACTACAGCGGCTGAGGAAAGCAGTCGGTGACCACGGCAGACCCTTGACCGTCGGCTCAGCGAAGGAATTGGTGGAGACCACCGCCCGCGTGTTCCTCCAGGACCGCGGCACCCCGCCAGTAGCGGCGCAGAGTACGACAAGGTGTCGTCCTTGGCTCATAAGCTCATCGACAACCAGCCCGGACCAGATATCGCGCCCGATGCACATGTACGGCAGGCGGCCAATGCAGCCCGTAAGCTCGCGGGAACCCGCCACGGCCAGGCGATCACAGCTGCGGCACGAGAGATCGATGCGGTTCTGCACCGATCTGACCATGCTTGCCCGCCACTGAGAGCCGACCGCACGATCGAAAAGTCGTCCACTCGCAAGCAATCGTTGGCTTGGCCACCTCACCGACCAAGCACGCCAGCCTGGTGCTGGACGCCCTCGCCATAGCCCTGTGGCAGCTGCTCCGCACAATCCGCAGAATAGGTGCCGCAAAGCGTTCACCCAGGTCAGAGGTCAATCGGTGCAAGCCGCGCTATAGGCGCGGCCGGTTAGCAGAATGCCGCAGTATCCGCAGAATCGACGCCCGGCGTGATCACTCGCTGGGCGCCACACCTTGGAAGATCAGTTCCGCGCGGTCACCGCGTAGGACCTTGCGGTGCTTTCGCGGTCCAGGGACGATTTCGAACACGGGCACGCCCTCGGGCATACCGCCGAACTCCCGAAGCTCCGCCGATGTGGCCAGGTCTCGCCGCTCGTCCGGAGTCGGCATGCGAGTGATCACGCGCGCTCCACTGGGGACGTGGTGTGGCTCTCGGGTCGGCTCAGTAGCCACCATCGACCCCCGCTTGCGTACCGTGGTGATTTGTCCCTCGGCGCGGAGGTAGGCCAGGGCTTCGCGTACGGTGTCGCGACCCACCTCGTACATCTGCGCGAGCTGGGACTCCGAGGGCAACCACGCTCCCGGCCGGTAGCGGCCGGCCGTGATGTCGTCGCGGATCGCAGCGGCGACCTGCCGGTAGACCGGCATCCCAGAGCTGTAGTCGATCACGGCACACAAGTGTCACAGGGCCATATTGCCATGAGCCTTGTGGCCATGAGGCCCTAGAGTTAACGTGGGCAAACACCTTTCGGTGAGAATTTTCATCGAACCAATTATCCAAAATGGTGACGAAGGACGCAATCCCACATGACTACCGCCCGCGAAGCTCTGTCCGACCCTGACCTGCGTGGCGCATTCAGGCGGTACTACGTCTGGCGCGACTCCGCCGGCACGTGGCGCGCACGGCCACTCCTCAAGCTGACCAGCGAGGAAGTCGCTTACGGCATCCTGCCCGAGCTGGTCGCCGAGTCACCCATCCAGCTCGCCTACAAGTGCACGTGGCAACGAAGCCGCCGCAGCGTCTACCGGTACCTCCAGGAGTACGCCGAGAGGAGCGCGGCCCTTGAGTCAGCCTCCTGAGATGCCCGGAGTGGGGTGGGAGCCGTACCAGCGTCCACCTGGGGATCACATCCGGATCAGGGAGACCTCGTGTTGCGGCGCATACGAATGGGCCGGTCAGGGCGGGCACTTCCTCATCCTGCGCCCCGCCCAGGAGCTGGGCCGCTATGAGGAGACAGCCAGAGGCCTGTACCGACAGGCACGCAAGGTATGGGAGGCACTGCTCGCATTCCATGAACTGCAGCACCAGGACCAGGAAGTCGCTGCCTCCGCCGAGCGAAAGCGCCGTACCCGTAAACCTCGCGGCAAGCAGGCCGCATGACTCACGTCCGCCTGTATGCGGCTGCCCCACCGGCTATCGCTGCTGATCAGAATCTGCGGCTTTCTGCGGCATAGCGCGAGTCTCGGACTTCGCTCCTCTGAGCCAGACATCGGCTGGCTCGAACACGCTTCAGCGGGTTCTGCGGATTCTGCGGCAGGACCGACAAGATCTCTGCCCGCCGCGACGCGGCAACGACCTGGTGTCGCCTCGCGTCCCAGAGCCTGATGGTGGGAAAGGATTAGGGGGACGTAGGGTCGCGAATCTCCGCCGGTCACACGTGCCCGCCCTACCCTAGAGACACTGTGCCTCGGCGAGGGGAGCGCGATGAGCAAGGCGACGGATGCCCCCACCTACGTTCGGATAGCCGAGGACATCCGCAGCCGCATCCTTCAGGGCGATCCCCCGGCCGGCGCCATGCTGCCCTCCGAGGCGGCTCTTGCCCGTACGTACGGCGTGGCGAGAGGAACGGTGCGCCAGGCGGTGGCCGAGCTGGAGCGGTCCGGGTTGGTGGCGAGTGAGGCCGGCCGCGGTCGTCGTGTGATGGGTGACGACCCGGAGGCGACTCACCGCGCGCCCGCCACGCAATACGAGGCGATCGCCGAGACGCTCCGTAAGCGCATTGACAGCGGCGATCTCGTCCCCGGCCAGCAACTGCCCGGCGAGGCCGCTGTGGCGGAGGAGTTCCGGGTGTCGAAGGGCACCGCCCGGCAGGCGCTTCAGATGTTGGCCGGCGAACAGCTGATCGCCGCCATCCATGGCAAGGGATGGTTCGTGGGAGGTCCCCAACACGCGCAGACGCGCGCGCATACGGTCGCCGACGAACTCCGGAAGGACATAGACACGGGCAAGCTCGCTGTTGGATCCGTCCTGCCTGGAGAGAATGCGCTCGCCCAAGAGCGCGGCGTCGCCCGGATCACTGTTAGACGTGCCTTCGCGCTCTTGGAGGCAGAAGGAGCCATCGAGAAGCGACCAGGCATGGGCCGCGTCGTGAAATCGCGATCAAAGGGTGCCACGTGACCGTATCCGACACGCCCGCACTCCCCTTCACCTCCCATGAGGCCCTGACGACCTTGCAGGAGACCTGCGAGGTCACGGGACTGGCCGGCCAGGACGCCCGGCTGATCCGCCTCGGGGAGAACGCCTTGTTCGTGCTGCCTGCCGAACAGGTCGTGGTGAGGATCGCGCGCAGCTTGGAGGTGCTGGACGACGTCCGGAAGGAGGTAGCCGTATCGGCATGGCTGCGTCAGGCTGGGATTCCTGCAGCAGAGGCGACGGCTCATCCTCAACCGTTCATCGTGAGAGACAAGCCAGTCACGCTCTGGCACCTTGTCTCTGACAGCGGTTCGCCGGCAAGCCTCAACGACCTGGCTTACGTGCTGCGCGATCTCCATCGGGCGGACGTCCCCGCCGGCCTGGAACTTCCGCACTTGGAAATCCTCAGCCGCGTCTCTGAGCGCATCACTGCGGCGTCCGTCCTCACAGAGCAGGATCGCCAGTTCCTCCTAGCACGACGCCAGGAGCTGCAAAGCGCCTACGACGCGCTGACCTTTTCTCTCCCGTCGTGCGCGGTTCACGGCGACGCTCATTCCGACAATCTCATCCGTACCGCTGATGGCGATATCGTTCTCATTGACTTCGAGCGATTCGCGTTCGGCCCTCCAGAAACTGACCTTGCCGTCACCGCCATCGAGCACGCTGTGGGCTGGGGAACGCGGGCCGAGTACGACCAATTCGCTGAGCACTACGGATTCGACGTCCTGGCCTGGGAAGGGTATCCAGTACTCAGGGACATCAATGAGCTGAAAATGACGACATGGCTCATGCAGAACGTCAACGAGGACAAGGCCGTAGCGCAGGAGTTCCGTAACCGACTCTTCTGTCTGAAGACCCCAGATGCGCCACGGCAATGGCGTGCTTTCTAGAGGTCCTGCGCCGAGTATTTCCGGGCCACGACTGCGTTGAATTCAGTCACACGACTTTCCCCTGCGTAGCTCGCGAGGTCCGCTTGAAGGTCGCGGATGTATCGGAGATAGCGCTCTGACTTGAGAGGCCCGGCGAGGTCAGTCGCTTCAAGGGCGACGGTCGCGGCCTGTCCAGGCTCACCCATGTGTACGTAACTCGCCGCCTGGACCAGCCGGTCGAAGGCCAAAGTCCGGACGTACATCGGGTCGCAGAGCCCGACCGCCTGGCCGACGAACTCCATCGCCTGGGATGGCTTCTTCAGGTCGCGGTAGCAGTGTGCGCCCTCGCTGGCCAGCTCGGCGGCGTCGAAGTAACCGACCCAGGGCGGGTCGTCGTCGACGTTGCGCCGGGCGTACCACTTCTCGGCCTCAAGCAGAGCGCGCGCGCAAGCGACCTCGTCGCCATTCCCCGCGTGCGCTCGCGCCTCCATGGCGAAGAACAAGGCCATGGGCGTCGCGGTGGACACGCCTCGGCAGCCTTCTTGCGCCGCGCGGGCGAGTTTGATCGCCTGGTCGTGTCTGCCCAGGTAATTGGCCTGGTGGCTCATGTCGGCCAGTATCAGGCCGCCCAGCATGCGATCGCCGGACACCTGGGCGAGGCGTAGTCCTTGCAGGAAGTACCTTTGCGCGAGCCCATGCCGGCCAAGGTCGTAAGCCGTCCACGCGACCAGTTCCGTGATCTCCGCCGCTGCGGCGTACAACGCCCGGCCTACCGGCTCGTTGAACTTCCCGTCCAGCAGTGGGACGACTTCCCGGTTGTAGTACTGGACGAGAGCAGAGCGGGCGTGGCCTCCCCCGAACTGGAAACCCATGTTCGCGAAGAGTTCGGTGGTCGCGCGAATAGTCTGCACGTCCCAGATACCGACGGACGGCCTCGCGTACTCCCTTATCGGCAGCGGCTCCGGACGTGACAGCAGCCAGGCGATCAGCGATTCTCCCCAGGCGTCCGGAACGACCACTGACTGAATCGCCATAGGGTCGTCGGCGAGGTCTCGGCGCGTCAATCCAAGCAGTCGGCTTCCCACATCGGATATGCCGCCACCGTGTGCCAGAGTGCGTTCAAGCGTTTCCGGTGTGACGACGCTCGCGAAACCGATGTCGTCCAGCGTGAAGGTCGTTCCTGCCTTTCTGCTAAGTACACCGGCAATGAATCTCGCGGTGGCCGGCCGGGGCTTCACTCCATCGAGCCAGCGCTTGACGTCCACATGGGTGCAACTCAGCGTTACGCCATCTTCTTGCGCAAGCTGTCGCACTCGTGAAGCAAGACCAGAATTAGAACAGTCGGCGCGCCGCATGGCATCAGCAAGCCCCACATTGGGCATTCGGGACATCTTCACCTCCGCATGTGCACGCCTCGGCAATCATGGCGCGAACACGCCCTCAGAGGCTCGCGTTCGCGGGATTTTCCGCTCCGCGTTTCTCCTGGTCAGGGTGTGAATCACCCCCAAAAAAGCACCTCCTGTGCATTCAGTCCCGATCATGAGCACGGTGTTGCGGCAGGCCCCAGCGAGGAAGGCTTGAGTCAGCAAGAGCGGGTGAGCCGGGACCGCGGGACTCCAACACGATCCGTCCTTACAGCTTGACTCTCTGTAGCTATACATGTTCTATGTCTCTTAGAACCTGCTCGCAGGTCCGAACCGAAGGGCTCAACCATGCTCATCCGTCCGCGCAAGGTGCTTCCGACCGTCCTGACGATCTGCGCCGCGCTCTACACCCTGAAGGACCCGGAGGGTGCGGCGACCATCGTCAAGGCCGCCGCCCACCTGGTCATGAGCGCTTCCGAGTCCTTCACCCGGTTCGTCCACACCATCAACAACTGAGTTCAGGAAGAGATCACCCATGGCTCACAGCCCGACCCGCCGCATCCACCCGGCACGCATGTCGCTTGCCGAGGTCGAAGCGGCCTGGCAGACCAACGAGGGGACGCCGCTCCCCGAGTGCACGTACGACCCGGAGCTGCACACCGGCCCGCGACTCACGATCGAGAGCACCGAGGAGCGCGCCGCCCGCGAGGCCGTCGCCCGCGAGGTCTGCGGCACCTGCCCCGCCCTGCTGCTCTGCGAGCAGTACGCGAGGCAGGCCCGTCCGACCTCGGGCATCTGGGCCGGCCGCCCGGCCGCCGAGATGACCGCCTACAGCGCTGAACTGGAAGACATGGAGGTGGCCTGAATGGCCAGCCGCATTCGCGCCCGTTTCTGGGACCCCTCCGGTTCCCGCTACGGCATCCCGACCTACCCGTGGCAGATGACCCCGCCGCACCTGCGTACGCTCCGCGAGCTCGCCGCCGAGGGGCTGCGCCCCGGCGGGCAGGGACCGCAGGCTCAGGTGCTGTGGTGTGCGCGCCGCCCGGGTTCGCACTCCGTTCGAACCGCCTACTTGTACGACGTGCGCTTGGCCCTGCCGAGGCGTTCCCCCAGCTCACGTTCGCGCATCGCCAGCGTCAAGGCGGTCCGGACGTGCCCTGAGTGCCTGTCCGAGGTCAGTTACGTCCTGCCGCGCGACCTCGGCGTCTGCCTCGACTGTGCCGAGGAGGTTGCCGCATGAGTAGCCGCCGCATCCTCGACACGTCCGGACGCCCCGGCGTCACCGTCCACGGCGAGAAGCTCCCGACCTTCTACCAGCCCGAAGCCGGGCGTGACGGATGGCTGGAGGCCGACCGCACGCACGGGATGAGCCGCAGCGGGCGGCCCACGCGCGAACGCCGCCCGCGAACCGCCGAGAGGAGAGACACGCAGTGACCATTCACGAGACCGCACCGCGCCCGCTGACCGAGGGCGAGCGCACCGCGATATTCGTCACCGCAGCCGTTACAGGGGTTCTCGGACTGCTGGGGTTCGTCAACAGCTTCGAGCGTGTCGCCACGGCGGCTGAGCCCTCGTTCGAGTGGTTCGCCTGGACGGTACCGCTCGGCATCGACCTGGGCATCGCCGTCTTCTCCGCCCTCGACATCGTCCTGGCCCGCCTCGGCATGCGTCTCGGCTGGCTGCGGTTCATCCCGTGGGCACTGACCGCCGCGACGGTCTACCTCAACGTGGCCGCCTACCTCGACGTGCCTGGGCGAACGGACTGGTTCGCCGTCGTCGCGCACGCCCTGCTCCCGCTCCTGTGGGTGATCGCCATCGAGGTCGGCGCCCATGTCGTACGCAGGCACACCGAGCTGTCCAGGCCGGACCACATGGACGGCATCCGCCGCTCACGCTGGCTGCTCGCCCCGCTGGCGACAATCTCGCTGTGGCGCCGCATGGTGCTCTGGGAGATCCGCAGCTACCCCGAGGCACCTGGGCAGGAGCGCGAACGCATCCTGGCCAAGACAGAACTTCAGGACCGGTACGGCTGGCTGTGGCGGTGGAAGGCCACCCGTCGCGAACGCGCCCTGTACCGCCTCGGCGAACTTGCACCCAAGCGCCTGGAGGTGCTGCCCGCTGAACCTGTCCCGGTACCGGCGGCAGAAGCCCACCGCGCTGCCCTGCCGCCGGCCCCGCCGAAGCGCCCCACCCGCAAGCCCAAGCAGCCCACAACGCCGCCCAACGTAGGAGACCTCTTGCCACTGGGACGGCACGTCGCCGCCGACCTGATCGCACAGGGCGTGTCCCTGACCCGTGACCGCCTCCGCGACGCCATCCGCAACCGCGGCCGGAGCATCTCAACCGACCGCGCAGGCGCGCTCCTGGCCCAACTCAAGGCGGAAGGCCCCATCGCCGTACCGGAAGGCGAGGCCGCCTGATGGGCCTCAGCATCACCGACACGCGCATGACTTCGGACGACTGCCCCAACGTGGCCGAACTCCTCGCCGGCGGATGGACCGTCACCGGCTACCCCGGACGACTGTTCGACCGCAACCAGGCCATCACCGCCATGCTGCTGGCCGAACTGCTGGCGCTGACCCTGCCCACCAACGAACGCCTGGCGCTCCTCGCCGGCTGCTGGCGAACCGAACTCGGCATCTCCGAGGCGGACGGACCACACGCTCCGACCGCCGACAGCACGACCACCGACCGGCCGGACGAGACGCGGTCCGACCGCGCATCGTTCCTGACCGCCACCTGGGACGCGGCCTCATCCGCCAAGACAACGACCGCGCCCCAGCGCTCCGCCACCCGCAAGGCAACAGAGGTGCATTCATCATGACGCAGCCACCGGACAACCCCAACCACGAACTGGAAGACAGCACGCCCGACCGGTCCGTCCGCCCGGACGACCCCACCACGGACAACAAGGGCGCGGACATCGTCGACCTCGATGCCGCCCGGTCCGGCCGCAACGTCGACCGGTCCCCGTCCGACCCCAAGCCCACAAAGGAAGACGCCGACGGACCGGTCATTGAAGGCGAGATACTCCGCGTCGACCGGCCCGGTCCAGCCAGGACGGACTGGCGGGCGAGCCTGGAACGGAAGGCGACCAGCCGCCAACCTCTCATCCCGCTGTGGCTGCGCTCCCGCGCCGAGGCCATCGAGACATTGAGGTGGGCGAGCCTGCACTACGCGCATGTAGCCAGCTATCAAGTCCTACGCGCCCCGCTGTACGCCGGACGGCTGACCATACGTGCTCCACGCGGGTTCGTACGCCTGGTGGGCCGCCTGGTGCGGTGGACGTTCGACCTGGAGGGGGAGCCCGTACGGGTCGCTGCCGTCCAGAAGTCCGACTATGACGGCTACCTCAAGCTGAGCAGGCAACGAGACTCCCGCGTCCGGCTCCGCGTGTGGATCACCGGGGCGACCCTGGTCACGCTGCTCGTCGTGGCCCTCATCGTGGCCGGCCAGCCGACGTCCGCCCAGTGGGTGGCGCTCGCCGTGGCTCTGGCCGCTCTGGGCATCCTCGGCAAACCCGCCGACCGGCCGCTGATCAACCGGGCCGTCATGGCGTCCGAGGTGGAGAAGCTGACCAGCGACATCGTGGTCCGCGCGCTGAGCGTGCTCGGCATCGCCGGCATCACGCAGGCACTGTCGAAGAACCCGAAGGACGCCATCCGCTTCGTCGCCCCGATCACCCG
>NZ_JBEZDU010000057.1:0-19158 GCF_040648495.1 Nonomuraea sp. NPDC049129
ACCCCGCAACCCGATCCGCTCATGCAACGTACTCTCCGACAACCGCCGCGCCGTCTCCGTCACCCGATCCAACGGCCGCAACGCCCGATCAGCCATCAAATAGCCGAGCACGAACGCGATGAGCCCGATCACGATCATGATGACCACCGAGGACCGCAGCATCTCGTCGAGCACGCCGTCCGCCCGCTGCTGGACGTTCACCTTCTCGAAGACCATGTCGCTCTTGACGGCGCCCTCCTGCACGGGCCCGGCCCGCTCGCCGACGATCCTCATGCCCTTCGCGGGGAACTGCTGCTCCAGGGCCTGCCCCGTGATCAGGTACGTCGACCAGAGCAGCAGCGATCCGGCGACGAAGAACGAGCCGCCGTACAGGAGCGTGAGCCGCATCCTGAGCCCCAGCCGGTTCCATGGGCGCACGGCAGGGCCGTCGGGCTCCGTCACGACCAGCACCCCTTCCGCTCTGGGTAGAGGATGACGGACCACGTGTCAGCCCGGGGTAAGCCAGCATGATTTCCGTACGGTCGATTACGTGACCATCAACCGGCAGGCATCCGAACAGGACGGCGCACTCCTCAAGAATCGCGACTTCATGCTCTTCTGGACCGGGCAGAGCATCAGCGACCTGGGCGCGGCGGTGACGACGCTGGCGGTCCCCCTCGTGGCCGTCACCATGCTCCGCGCCACCACCTTCGAGGTGGGGGTGCTGACCGCCTGCGCCACGGCGGCCTGGCTGATCATGACGCTGCCCGCCGGAATGATCGTCGACCGCGCGGCCAAGCGCCCGCTGATGATCGGCTGCGGCGTGGCGCGGGGCGCGGTGGTGGCCTCGATCCCCGTCGCGGCGGCGCTGGGCCACCTGACGATCCTCCACCTGTACGCGATGGCCTTCCTCGTGGGCTCGATCAACGTCGTCTTCGAGATCGCCTGCCAGAGCTACCTGCCGGTCCTGCTGTCGCGGCGGCGGCTCATCGAGGGCAACGGCAAGATCGCCACGACCAACGCGGTGGCCCTCGCCGTCGGCCCTTCCCTGGCGGGCGGCCTGATGACGCTGCTGCACACCGCGGCTCGGGTGATGGTCGTGGACTGCCTCTCGTACGTGATCGGCATCGCGTCCCTGCTGCTGATCCGCACCCCCGAATCACGGCCCCCCGTCCGTGAATCCCGGAGCATGCGCAAGGCAGCGGCCGAGGGGATCACCTTCGTCCTGGGGCACCCGGTGTTGCGGCGCGTCGTGGCGTGCAGCGCGATCTCCAACCTCTGCGACGCCATGATCACCACTCTTGTGGTCGTCTTCGTGCTCGGCGACCTCGGCGCCGATCCCGCCACGCTCGGACTGGTGCTCGGGCTGGGCAGCGCCGGCGGGATCGTGGGCGGCGTGCTCGCCACGTCGTTCGCGAGGTGGGTGGGTCCGGCCAGGGCGTTATGGGCGGGCAAGCTGTGTCTCGGCGGGTTCACACTGCTCATCCCGCTCGGCGGGCCCGGCTGGGGCGTGCTGGCGGTGGCGGCGGGACTGTTCGCCTCGCGCCTGTCCACCGTCGCGTACAACGTGCTGCAGATCACCTACCGGCAGTCGATCTGCCCGCCCGAGCTGCTCGGCCGGATGAACGCGAGCATCCGGTGGCTGATCCGCGGCGCCATGCCGTTCGGCGGCCTGCTGGCGGGCACCCTCGGCGCGTGGCTCGGCGCCCGTACGACCCTGGCGGTCGCGGTGACCTGCTCGTGGCTCGCGGTGCTCTGGCTGGTGTTCTCACCGCTGCGGCGGCAGCGGGACATCGCTCTCACGCCGGATTGGTCCTGATCACCTTCCCCTTGGTGCTGGCCACCAGGTAGCCGCTCCGGTTGTACTTGTCGCTCACATAGACGAGCAGCGCCTCGCGGGCACCCAGGAACTCATAGGCGGGGTCCACGACGATGTAGTGGGTGGTGGGCTTGCGGACGCCCAGAGATTGGTCCGCCTTGCGGAGCAGGGCGGGCAGGGCGTCCCAATTGAACTTGGTCAGGTCCACCGGATCCTCGTCCGTGGTGCTGCCGCCGGGCTGGGGACTGACGGTGCCGTCGCGGTACATGAACATTTCGTAGACGCCCTTCTCGCCCTTGACCGGCGCCTGGACGCTCGCGTACTCGGGGTAGATCACCATTCTGATGACCTTGGTGCCGCCTATCGCCGGCTTCAGCTTGGCGATCGCGGTCCGGATCCCGGCCGGGGTCAGCAGGTTGCCCGCGTCGGCGGCGGCCGTCTCGGTGTCCTCGGGCGTGGCCTTGGGCGTGGTCTTGGGCTTCCGCCCGGATTTGGTGGCGGTGCTGGTCGGCTCCCCGGACCCGGTGGAACGCGGGTCGTCGGCGGCGTCGCCGTTCAGTATCGGGGGCAGGAACGTCCACACCAGCACGCCGACCACCACGACCACGGCGGCGGACACCGCGATCATGGCCGGGTGCGCGCCGCGCTTCGATCGGTGCCTGGTGCCGGTGACCGAGCGCGGGAGCGGCGGGCTGGTGTTCATCTGGGCGTACTGCGGGCCGGTCGGCTGCGGGCCCATGGGTGAGTGCGGGCCTAAAGGCGGGTGCGGGTACGGCGTGCCGCCCGTCGGCTGTGCGCCCATGGGCGGCTGCGGGAGTGGTGGGCCCGGGGCCCAGGCCGGCGGCGCGAGCGGCATCGACGCGGGGGCCTCGGCCACCGAGGCGAGCATGCGGTCCAGCGTCTCGGCGTCGGGCCGGGCGGCCACGTCGCGCGTGAGCACGTAGCCCAGCACGGGACCGAGCGCTCCGGCCCGCTGCGGCGGCGGCACCTCCTGGTTGAGCACCGCGGCCAGCGTCGCCAGCGTGGTGGCCCGGCGCAGCGGATGACGGCCTTCGACGGCGACGTACAGCAGCATCCCCAGCGACCACAGATCCGAGGACGGGTCGCCCTCGTAGCCGTTGATGCGTTCCGGCGCGATGTACTCGGGCGAGCCGATGAACGAGCCGGTCGCGGTCAGGCTGGTGGACTCGCGCACCGCGGCGATGCCGAAGTCGGTCAGCACCGACCGGCCGTCCGGCCGCAGCAGGACGTTGGCGGGCTTGACGTCGCGGTGCTGGATGCCGACGGCGTGCGCGGCCCGCAGCGCGGAGAGGATCTCGCGGCCGAGGCGGGCGGTCTCGTGCGGCGTCATCGGGCCGCGTTCGAGGCGTTCCTGGAGCGATCCACCGGAGACCAGCTCCATGACGAGCCACGGATAGCCGCCGTCGCCGTGGTCCACGATGTGGTGGATGGTCACGACGTGCGGGTGGTTGAGCCGGGCCAGGGCGCGGGCCTCGCGGAGCACCCTGGCCCGCAGCTCGCGGGCGCCCTCGGGGTCGCGCTCGTCCATATCCGGGTCGGGCGGGCGTACCTCCTTGAGGGCGACCTCCCGGTGCAGGGCCACGTCCCAGGCCCGCCACACCAGGCCCATGCCGCCGCCGCCGAGCCGTTCCACCAGCTCGAACCGGTCGTCGATCACCCGTCTGCGCATGCAGAGCAGCGTACGCTGTCGGCCTGGCCCAGGATGGGCCGTCTCATATACGGATTTTCCGCTATTTGTCGCTGCTCGCGGGTCATTCAGCCCGGCGCCTTGCGGCTCAGGTGCTCCCAGGCGCGGTACACCTCCATACGAGCCTGGTCCATCTGCTGGACGAGGTCGAAGGAGTGGCTACCGACGATCAGCCGCAGCGGCGGCTCCGGAAGATCGACCAGCTCCATGATGACGGGCGCGGCCGTGCTCGGTGCGGGTCCGGCGTCGTCGCCCCACATCTCGGCCAGCTTCGTCCGCAGGGGCTCGTACTCGGGAAGGTGCTCGGTCACCGTGGTGCCGACCGTGAACAGTCCGGTGTCGTACCCGCCCGGCTGAACGATCGTGACCTTGATCCCGAACGGCTCGACCTCCATCGCCAGCGCCTGGCTGACCGAGTCGAGGGCCGACTTGCCCGCCGCGTACAGGCCGACCGAGGCGAATCCCCCGCCGGAGCCCATCGAGGTGACCTGAAGGATGTGCCCGGAGCCCTGCTTGCGCAGGTGGGGGACGACGGCCTGGGTCACCCAGATCGCGCCGAAGAAGTTGACGTCGAAGTGGGCCCTGATCTGCTCCTCGGTGGCCTCCTCCAGCATGCCGAACAGGAACCCGCCGGCGTTGTTGACCACGACGTCCAGCCGCCCGAAGGCCGCCGCCGCCCGGTCCACTCCGTCCCGCACCGCCGCGCGGTCGGAGACGTCCATCGCCAGGCGTACGAGGCGGCCCGGATGCTCCTCGGCCAGCTCCGCGAGCGGATCGACATTGCGCGCCGCCGCCACGACCCGGTCTCCAGCGGCCAGCGCCGCCTCCGCGAACGCCCGGCCCAGACCCCGGGACGCCCCGGTGATGAACCACACTCGGGTGCTCGTCACAGGCCTCACCTCCTCGACTTCAAGACGAGACGATTCGTCTCGCCGAGATGGACAGCCTGCCCGATCTCATCGAGTTCGTCAAGACGGAACGTCTCGTCTCTCCGTACTGATATCCTCACCGGCATGTCCATCGCCAAGCAGCCGGACCCCGGCCGCCGCAACGAACGGTCGCGCCAGGCGATCCTCGACGCGGCACGCGAGCTCGTCACCGAGGTGGGGTACGCGAAGGTCACGATCGAGGCCATCGCCGCACGAGCGGGGGTGGGCAAGCAGACGATCTACCGGTGGTGGCCGGGCAAGGGCGCGGTGATCTTCGACTCCTTCCTGACGCTCAGCGAGGGAGTCGAGGGCTTGGCGCTGCCCGACACGGGCGACATCGAGGCCGACCTGAAGGTGGTCATGCGGGCGACGGTCGCCGAGTTCGCCGATCCGGCCTTCGAGGCGCCGATCAGGGCGCTCAACACGGAGATCATCCACGATCCGAAGCTCGCCGCCCAATACCGCGAGAAGCTGGCCGGCCCCGTGGACGAGGCCAAGAAGGAGCGACTGCGCAGTGCGCAGCGGGCGGGCCAGTTCGCCGCGGACGCCGACCTCGACCTGGCGCTCGAACTGCTCTACGCCCCCCTCTACCAGCGCTGGCTGCTCCGTTCCGGGCCGCTCACACCCGAGTACGCCGACGCCCTGGTGGAGCTGACACTCAAGGCGTTCCGCCCGCTGGAGTAGTGCGGGCCCTACCCCTAAGTAGCCCGGCAACCTGACTGATCTTGAGGGCCGGAGAGCCAAGGATTGGGACATCACCCCAGGGAAAGAGGAGATGTCCAAAATGCGGAAGTACCTCGCAGCAGCCGCGGCCGCCGTCGTGCTCCTGAGCGCCGCCTCGCCGGCCATGGCCGCCGTCGCCACCACTGAAGGCGTCCAGCAGCATGTCGACCGGCTGACCAAGCAGGACGGTCTGACCGGCGCGGTGGTCTCGGTGCGTGACGCGAACGGCCGCACCACCACGTGGACCTCCGGCACGGCCCAGCGTGGCACCGGCAAGCCGATGGTCGGCGCCGACGGACGGTTCCGCGTGGCCAGCGTGACCAAACCGGTCATCGCGGTGACCGTGCTGCGCCTGGCCGCCGAGGGCAAGGTGGACCTGGACGAGCGGGTCGAGCACTACCTGCCCGGCTCGCTCGACGGCCGGCCGATCACCATCCGCCAGCTCCTCCTGCACACCAGCGGTCTGCCCGAGTACTTCGACCTGGTCGACTGGACCAAGCCCGCGATCCCCGCCGACCACCTCGCGCTGGCGATGACCCGCGAGCCCGTGGGCAAGCCCGGCGAGCGCTGGTTCTACTCCAACACCAACTTCCTGGTCGCGGGCATGCTCATCGAGAAGGTGACCGGCAAGGACTTCCGCCGGGTCACCGAGGACACCGTGCTGCGCGGCCTGCCCGGTACGTACTGGCCCAAGAACGGCGAGCTGGACATCCGTGGCGAGCACGCGCACAACTACGGCGTGAACCCGATGGACCCGAAGGGCGGCGAGACGGACATCACCCAGCTGCCCGGCTACGGCTTCGGGGCGGGCGGCGGGCTGGTCTCCACACCGGCGGACCTGAACCGGTTCTGGCAGGCCATCCCCCAGCGGACGCTGCGGACCATGCTCACCGGCACGGTCCCCGCCACCGACCCGGCGGGCAGTCGCTACGGCCTGGGGCTGTACACCTACCCGCTGAGCTGCGGCCTCGCCCTCATGCACGACGGCGGTCTGCCGGGCGTACGGGTGCTCAGCGGGCGGAACCGGGCGGGCCGGGCGGCGACCGTGTACGTCACGGGCACCCCGAAGGACGATCGGCACCTCTTCGCCGCCTTCGACGCCGCCCTGTGCTCCCCGGCGAAGTAAAGCGGTTCAGCCCACGTGGACGTGCGGCCTGCGTACCGGGTCGGACTCCGCCTTGCGGAGGACCTCGCGGGTGAGGGGCGGCACGTCGCCGCCGCCGAAGACCAGGTAACGCAGCATCGCCACGACCGGGTTGCCCTCGGTCCAGTGGAAGTAGATGTGCGGTACGCCGCCGGTCCGGTCACGCAGGTAGAGCAGGAGCGCGGCCAGCGCGTTGGGCACCGCCGAGCTCTCGATCTTCAGGATCTTGTGGCCGTACCGCTCCTCGCCCTGGACGTGCAGCTCGGTCTCGAACTCCGACGCGTCCGGCACCGTCACCTCGACGAACAGGACCGGCTCGTTGCTGCGCAGCCGATGGGTGATCCACGTCTCGCGGAGCTTGTCGTTGTACTCGGCCTGGTCGCGCTGCTGCGGCTCATTCGCGATCACATGGATGTCGCCGCACGCCTCGTTGACGAACTCCTCGGCCAGCGAGTCCAGGTGCACGTCGATGACACGCAGCTCTGTGGAGCGCGTCGCCCGCGAGATCACCGACAGGCTGACGATGGCGGCGATGAAGAACGAGGCGATCTTCACACCGTCCGGCCGCTCGAAGACGTTGTCGATCAGCGTGTACGCCAGCACCGCCGAGATCACGCCGAACCCGGCCGTCGCCGCGTGCTGGCGTTTCTTCCTGGCCGACAGCGTCACGGCGACCGCCGCCGACAGCATGAGCACCAGCACGCCGGTGGCGTACGCGCCGCCCTGGGCGTCGACGTCGGCGTCGAAGATGATCGTGATGGCGAACGCGATGACGGAGAAGACCAGCACGAGGGGCCGCACGGCCCCGGTCCACTCCGGCGCCATGCCGTACCGGGGCAGGTAACGCGGCACCAGGTTGATCAGGCCGGCCATCGCCGAGGCGCCGGCGAACCAGAGGATCGCGATCGTGCTGATGTCATAAACCGTGCCGAACCAGTTGCCCAGATAACCGTGGGCCAGGTAGGCCAGCGCCCGCCCGTTGGCCTTGCCGCCCTCCGCGAACTCCTCGTGCGGGATGAGCACGGTGGTCACGAAGCTGGAGAAGATCAGGAACACGCTCATGATCAACGCGGCCGTGGTGAGCATCCGCCTGGTGCCGGCGATCCGCTCCTCGATGCCGCCCTTGATCACCGGCATCACCGCCACGCCGGTCTCGAACCCGGACATGCCCAGCGCGAGCTTAGGCATCACCAGCAGCGACAGCCCAATCATCGCCAGCGGGCTGCTGTAACTCACGCTCAGCGCGCTCTCCCAGTCCCACACCAGCCGTGGTGCCTGGAGTACGTGCACGATCCCGGTCGCCACCACCACCGCGTTCAGTCCCAGATAGACGAAGACGAGCGGGACGGCAATGGCGATCGCCTCGGTGAACCCCATCAGGAACACCCCGCCGAGCAGCGCCAGCAGCACCAGCGTGACGATCACCCGCTGCCCGGCCAGGAAGTCGGGCATGAACGGGTTCTCCAGCAGGTGCGCGGTGGCGTCGGCGGCCGACAGCGTCATCGTGATCACGAAGTCGGTCGCGGCGAACCCGAGCAGGGCCAGCACGAAGAACTTGCCCCACCACTGCGGGGCGAGCTTCTCCAGCATCGCGATCGAGCCCTGCCCGTACGGGCTCTCGGCGGCCACCCGCCGATAGACCGGCAGCGCGCCCAGCAACGTCAGGGCCACCAGGAACAGCGTGGCCAGCGGCGACAGCAGTCCGGCCGCCAGCACGGCGATGCCCGGCTGGTAGCCGAGCGTGGAGAAGTAGTCGACACCCGTCAGGCACATCACCCGCCACCACGAGTGCTTCACGTGCGGGCCGTGCTCGATCTGCTTGCGGTCGGTCTGCAGCCCTTCGAGCAGCCACGACCGCAGTGTTCCCTCAGTAGCGACCGGCCGTTTCGCCAGCACCATCCCGGTCACCCTCCATCAATATCGCGCACTACGCACACTAGTGACGGCAGATGGGTGTTTCGGCTGGTGAGGGCGTCAAGAAAACGTATATATCGCGCCAGACCGGCCACGAGGCCGGATGTGAAAACGACCAGCTATGTAACACGGTCGCTCACAGCCGCTTTGAGCTGGGCTCCACTGGCCGAAGCAGGCGAGCTGGAGGGGATCCGGCAGGTTCCTTTGTAACACTGGACAACGTGAGAATCACATGCCAATGTTAGGCCGCTTCAGCCGCCGCGTACCCCTTGGAGCTGGCATGACCCTGCCCGCCGCGCTCGCCGACATCCTGCGTGACCCGCCCCGGGCGTACTCCCCCGCGGCCATCTGGTGGTGGAGCGGCGAGCGGCTGAGACGCGACCGGCTGCGCTGGCAGTTGGAGCGGTTCGCCGAGGGCGGCGTGTGGAACCTCGTGATACTCAACCTGGCGCCGTCGGGACCGATGTTCGGCTCCGACGCCGACGACCCGCCGTTCTTCTCCGAGGAGTGGTGGGCCCTGCTGGAGCAGGTGTGCGCCGACGCCGAGGAGCTGGGGATCTCCCTGTGGTTCTACGACCAGCTCGGCTTCTCGGGCGCCGACCTCCAGGCCCGGCTGGTCGACGAGCAGCCCCGCTTCGCCGGCCGCTGGCTGGGCCCCGACGGCTCGGTGACCACGCGCGGCTTCGACTACCTGTCCGCGGAGGCGTGCGCGGTGCTGATCGACCGGGTGCACGGCGAGTTCGAGCGCCGGCTGGGGCACCGGCTGGGCGGGGTCATCGCCGGCTCCTTCCAGGACGAACTGCCCGCGGTCCCGACCTGGTCGGACACCTTCGCCGTGGAGTTCGACAAGCGCCGGGGCTACGACCTCACCCCGCACCTGCCGCTGCTGTGGGCGGACGGTGCGAGGGCGGGCGAGATCCGCCGCGACTACCAGCGCACCCGCGCCGAACTGGCGGAGGAGGCGTTCTTCCGGCCGCTCGCCGAGTGGCACGCCCGCCATGGCCTGCTGAGCGGCTGTGACCAGCAGGATCCCGCCCGTGCCGGTCATCCGGTGGAGGGCGTGCAGCTGTACGCCGACTACGCGCGCACGCACCGCTGGTTCAGCGCGCCGGGCTCCGACCACCACGGGGACGCGCGGGTGCATTCCTCGCTGGCCCACCTGTACGACCGGCCGCGCACCTGGATCGAGGCGTTCCACTCCAGCGGGTGGGGCGGCACGCTGGAGGAGACCTTCGACTGGCTGCTGCCCTGGCTGCGGGCCGGAGCCACCCTGTACAACCCGCACGCCGTCTACTACACGACCAAGGCGGGGTGGTGGGAGTGGGCGCCGCCGGCCACGGACTGGCGGCAGCCGTACTGGCGGCACCACCGCGTCTTCGCCGACGCCGTCACCCGGCTGTGCGCGGCCCTCTCGCTGGGCCGGCATGCCTGTGATCTGGCGGTCCTCATGCCCACCGCGACGGCCCAGGCGGACACGCGGCTCGATGGGGTGGGGGCGGAGGCCGCGCGGGCGCAGGAGGTGTACCGCGAGATCGTGGGGGACATGGCCTGGTTCCGGATGCTTCCTGGCGTCCTGGACCGGCTCGGGCTGGACGCCGACGTGATCGACGACGACTCGGTCCAGCGGGCCACCATCCGGCCCGGCCGGACCGGCGGGGCCGGGGACGGTGCGGCCGGGGACGGTGCGGGGGCGGACGCCGCCGTCGGGGACGGCGCGGCCCGGACGCGGCTGGAGGTCGCGGACGAGTCCTATGCCGGTATCGTGCTGCCCGCCTGCACGACGCTCGATCCGGCCACGGAAGAGGCTCTCGTGGCGTTCGCGGATCGGGGTGGGCTGGTCGTCGCCGTGGGCGTGCGCCCGGAGGGGCCGCTGCGCTCGCGGGTCCGCTTCGCCGCGACGACGGCCGACCTCGGTCCGCTGCTGTCGCCGCTGCGCCGGGTCGAGGCGCCGGTTCCCCCGCTGGTACGGGAGTTCGACGGCGCCACCATCGTCTACCTCCAGGCCACCTTCCCCATGGCGAGCCATGTGTCGGTCGAACGGCCGGGTGACCGCGGCATCGACCAGGGCTGGGACTCGGCCACCATCGACTTCGACCCCGCCCGGTACGCCGCCGAGATGCCGGTGAGAGTGCGCGGCGTCTCGGGGACCCCGCTGCTGGTGGACCCGTTCGGCGGCGGCGTGCGCGCGCTGCCGTACACGGTGGAGGGCGAGCACATCGAGGTCGTCGTGCCGTTCGATGCCGGGCCCGCCGCACTGCTCGTCTTCACGGGCGAGCAAGTAGTGGATCCCGAACCGGCCGCGTCCCCCACGGAGGAGCTCGATCTCGGCACCGGCTGGGAAATGGAGCTCGTACCCACCCTGGACGACACCTGGGGCGACCTCGGCCACTCCGGGCCGGTCCTGCACCGCTGGGAGGTCGAGCATCGCGTGGACGGCCTGAAGTGGCGGCCCGCATACGCGACGTTCGGCTCGCACGGCAGCCTGCGGACCGACGGCGAGGAGTGGCGGCCCGCGGTGTACTCGACCTCGCGCGGCATCAGGAAGGACCCCATCCACCGCCTCGACCTCGGGCCCAAGGGGCACGTGCCGGAGGAGTTCCTGGACTTCGGCCAGGTGGCCATGGGGCGGAGTGCCCGGTTCAGGGCCGAGCTGACCGTGCCGGAGCACGGGTTCCTCGCCGTCGGCGCCGCGGCCGCCAAGGCGGTGCGGATCGACGGTCATGACGTCGACCTGGACGACCGGGGCTACCTGGCGCTGGCCCGCCGGCCCCTCTCGCCCGGCAGCCACCTGCTGGAGGTCCGGCTGGTGCCCGAGGACGACGGGTGGCTGCGCGCGCACGTCGCCGTCGTGACGGACCCCGAGCACTACCTACGCCCGGAATGGATCACCGGTCCGGCGGGTCCGACCGAGCTGACCGCCGCGTTCACGCCGAAGGGGACCGTCCTCCAGGTGGCCTCGATAACGGCCTGCCGGGTGCTGGTCAATGGGGTGGAGATGGGCCGGCAGGGTGGCTTCGACCCGTACGCCGACCACCGCAAGCCCCGGGTCCGCCGCTACGACCTGGCCGGCGTGCTGCGGCCCGGCGCCAACGAGGTGACCGTACGGGTCGGTGACGGCGCCGAGCCGGTCCTGGTCGACGGCTGCGTCACCTCCGGCCCTGGCTGGTGGGCGGTGCACGACGGCGAGCGCGTCGCGGCCGAGATCCACCGAACGCAGTACTGCGACCCCGCCGCCCTGCACCTGCCGCGCCGCCCGCACCCCCTCCCCGGCACCTCCTGGCTGTCAAAGGACCGAAACGAACCGGCCGACCCCGCGTCCTCTACAGGGCTACCGGTCGTGCTGCCGACCGTGCTCGCCGAGCCGGGCACGGCGGGGCGCGTCGAATGGCTGCGCTTCCAGGTCCCGCCGGGCGCCACCGCCCTACGGGTGCCCTTGCGCGGCGCGGCCGAGCTGCTGATCGATGGTCAGCCGGCGGCGGAGGGCACCGGCCGCCTGGAGGTGTCCCTCGATGGCCGGACCGGGCCGCGCGAGGCCCTGCTCCGCGTCGTGACCGAGGCCGGGCACACCAGCGGCGCCATCCTCACCGGGCCGATCGAGATCGAGACCGGACCCGGCCCGATCGAGCTGGGCGACTGGGAGCGTTCGGGCCTGCCGGAGTACAGCGGCGGCGTCCGCTACCGCCGCGCCGTCCATCTCGACGAGCGCTCGGACACCGCTCTCCTGGATCTAGGCCGGGTGCGCGGCACCGCGGAGGTGCGGGTCAACGGCCGGTCGTGCGGGGTCAGGGTGTGCTCGCCGTACCGGTTCGACGTCGGCGCGGCGCTGCGGGAGGGTGAGAACACCGTCGAGGTCGAGGTGTACGGCACGCTCGCGCCGCATCTCGACGCGGTCAGCCCCACGCATTTCGTCTTCCCAGGGCAGCGGGTGAGCGGCCTGCACGGCCCGGCGCGCCTGCTGCTCGGCTAGTGCTCCAGCGACAGGCGAGTGACAGGCTCTTATGACGGTCGATCCCCGGCCGTCATCTGTCACAGCCGCCGTCCCTGTTCGGGCGGATCCGCGGCCGGCGCACCTCCCGCAGGCCCTTGTACGCGTACGGGTCGACGCCGGCGACCAGGACGATGTCGCGGTGGTCCACCTGCGCCATGGGCGTCCCCGCCGGGGGGACGTCCCACGGCAGCAGCGACTCTGCGCTCATGTAGTGATTGACCAGGGCCCGCCGATAGCCGCTCCTGGCGGTATTGGGCAGCGACTTGTGCAGCAGGTAGCCGTTGAACACGACCGCGGAGCCGGCCGGGACCTCCACGGGCACCGCGTCGGAGTCGTCGAACGGGAAGCCGTAGGACTCCACCGTGCAGTCGTAGCGCGGATCATCGTGCTCACGGTTCGGGTACACCACGCCGGATCGGTGTGAGCCGGGCAGCACCCAGAGGCAGCCGTTCTCGACGGTGGCGTCGTCGAGGGCGAGCCAGACCGCCGTGAGCGAACGGTCGCGGGTCGGGATGAACATCTCGTCCTGATGCCAGGCCTGTCCCGGCTCCCCTTCGGACTTGATGAACAGCATGGACTGCATGGACTTCACGTTCGGGCCGATGATCGTGGTGAGCGGTGCGACGATCGCCGGATGACGCATGGCGGCGAGCATCACTTCGGAGAGCTTGTGGGGGTAGTGGACGCAGAGGAAGCGGCGAAGAACGTCGTCGTCGGTGTCGGCGGGCCCGGCGGGGAGCGCCCCCTGGACGTCGCCGAGTTCGCCGCGGCAGATGCGGACGGCCTCTTCTACCAGCTTGTCGACCTCACCTGGACTGAACGCGTCCCGGAGGACGAGAAAGCCGTCGCGCTCGTATGTGCTCTTCAGCTCGGTGTTCGTCACGCCGTACCACCTTTCTCGAAGAAGCCGACCTCGCCGCCTTCCATGAGGACGATGAGGCTCAGCAGCGCGCCCCAGGTCTGGAACGGCTCGCTGTTCGGCTTGTCGCACGCGCCGCCGTGGCTGCTGGAGTAGTTCTCGTGCACGTGGCGCTGCTGGTTCCATTCCTTCAGCACCAGCCTGGAGCTGCCTTCGGCGAGCCACTCGGCGGCGGAGCGTTCCCCGGCGCGCAGCAGTCCCAGATAGACGAGGAAGTTCACCGGCGGCCACGCCCGTCCCGCCCAGTAGGTGCCTTCGCGGAGGTCGATCGGCTCGCTGCGCGGTGAGGTCGGCAGTATCCATTCGCCGCCGAAGCCGTCGTCGGCCATCAGGTGCCCGGACACCATGCGCCGGGTCCGTTCGCCCGTGCCGACGCCGGCCAGCAGGGGGTAGAAGCTCATCGTGGACAGCCGCTCGGTCGGCAGCCCGGTGTCGGTGCGCCTGCTGCGGTAGATGCCGCTCGGCTCGTCCCACAGGGATTCCATCGCCGCCACGACTGCCGCGTGCCGCTCGCGCAGCTCCGCCGCGGCAGCGCGGTCGCCGAGGACGTCGGCGATGTCGGCGAGTGCCTCGCAGTCGGCCGCGTACAGGCTGTTCAGCCCCACATCGTGGGCGGCGAGCAGGCTCTTGGTCTGGTCGAAGGGCACGTCCTCGAAGACGGGGTGATTGTCCCAGCCGGTCTCGCAGGTCGCGCCGAAGTGCTGGTGAATGCGGGGGATGTCCTGCGGCGAGGGGCACTCGGGGTCGAAGTACGTGGAGCCGGCGCACAGCAGGTCGCCGTCCCTGCGCACCCGCCACCACCAGCGGTTCCAGGACAGCAGCGGCGCGAAGGTCTCCTCCAGGAACCATCGGTCGCCGAACCTTCGGTAGAGCTCGCGGGTCACCAGCGAGCCCACCGGTGGCTGGGATCCGTCGTAGGTCTTGCGGCCGGTGCCCTGCTCGACGTTCGGTACGAAGCCCTCCGGCGTCAGGGCCCGCAGCATCTCGACGGTGTTGACGTAGGCGAGTTCCTTGCTCGACACGGCCGCCAGCAGCGCGTTGAAGAAGGCGTCCCAGCAGAACAGGGCGTAACCGCCGCGCTTGCCGACGTTCCAGAGCCGGCTGACGGTCGTGAGCACGCGGGACCGCGCGGGTTCGTAGATCGTGTTCCAGGAGATGGCGTCCCTGACGATCTCGCGGTGCTGCGCCATGGGGTCGGTGCCGGCCGTCCCGATCTCGGTGGCGGCGCGGGCGACGATCTCCGCGATCTCCGGCAGGTCACGGGCGCGGCCGGTGCTGAGCCCGACGGCACCGGTCAGCTCCATCGCCAGGTACGGCCCGTCGATGTCGGTGTAGGGGTCGTCGACGTGCGGTGCCGTACAGAAGACCTGGACGTTCCCACCGGGTCCCTCGGCGGTGATCCGGTCGCCCTCGCGGGTGACGGAGCCGGGCCGGTTCCACAGGTAGCCGACACCGACGGTCAGCAGCGCGCTCTTGGGCTGGTTGGCGGTGGGCGTCACCAGCACGACCAGGTCGTCGCCCGCGTGCGCCGTCTGCACCCGGATCGTGATGCCCGCCCACGTCACGATCGTCTCAGTGAAGCTGCCGTCGTAGGCGTGGCGGCCCAGGGTGACGGTCTCCGCGCCCTCGGTGCGGCGGCCGATCTGAGCGGTACGCAGCGAGGTGCCCCGGTAGTACTCCTTCAGGCCGAGGGACAGGCCCAGTGCGTCGGGGAGGAGAACATGGGTGAGCACGCTGCGCGTGTCCCAGGTGTTCCAGCCCTGGGCGAGCGCGGCCTGGATACGGGCGTAGTTCGTCATGTGTTCCCTCTCACCGGAATCCACACCCGCATGGCGTGCGGGCCGCGGTTGGCCCAGGCGTAGTAGGGGATCAGCGTGATGTCCGTAGGCCGCGCCGACGGGATCGGCTGCCCGTACGGCCGGTAGGAGGACTCAGCGGGTCCCGGCGCGAGCGCGCCGTTCGCGCGGAGCACGATCACGCCATCGAGCAGGTCCGGCCGGTGTTCGAGCCGCGGCGGCGTGGCGGGATCGAGGCGGATGTCCTCCAGGACGACGCCGGACGGCTGGTCGGGCTGTTCGATCGCGTAGACCAGCGGCCCACGGGTGACGGCGACGCACCCGCGCGTGGCGTCCACGCGGTCGTCGGCCACCAGGAGCCGAGGGGGCATGGGCATCCGCAGCAGCACCCGATCGCCGGGCTGGAACACCCGGCGCGTGCGGGCGTAGCCGCCGGGCGCCACCGGCTTGTCGTCCACGGTGGACCCTTCGGCCCAGTCCGGTACGCGCAGCGCCAGTTCCACCTCCCGCGGCGGCGCCTCTTGTACGGTCACCGTGACCAGGCCGTCCGTTGGGTACTCGGTTTCGATGGTGACGGTGAGCCCACCCGAGGTCAGCGTGCTCTGGGCATACAGGTGCACCTGGAGCCCGTCTTCCGTGCCGGTCGCCAGGTATGCGGGCAGGCCCGCCAGCGTACGCATCACATTGGGCGGGCAGCAGGCGCAGTTGAACCATGGACGGCGGCCGTACGCCGGTGCCCGCTGCACGTCACCTCGTGCGCCGGTCCGCCGGTGAAGCGTGTTGACGTAGAAGTAGTCCGCCTCGCTCAGCGACACCGCGGGCAGCAGGGCGTTGTACAACAGCAGCTCGATCTGGTCGGCGTAGGCGGAGTCCCCGGTGGCCAGCAGCAGCCGCCACGCCCACTGCATCGTCCCGATCGCGGCGCAGGTCTCGGCGTACGCCCGATCGGGCGGTAGCTCGTACGCGTCGCCGAACGCCTCGCCATCCCAGCGTGAGCCGACCGCGCCGGTGACGTGTTGCTTCTGACGGCGCATCGTGTCGTACTGCCGGCGTACCGCGGCCAGCAGTTCGGCGTCGCCGGTCTCGATGGCGACGTCGGTGGCGCCCGCGGCGAAGTAGACGGCGCGCACGGCGTGCCCCTCCACCGTCTCCGCTTCGCGTACGGGAAGCCGGTCGGAGTAGTGGGCGGGGTCGCCGTAGTGCGAGGGATCGAAGCCCGGTTTCGCGGCCCGGCCATGGCCGCGGGCTTCGACGAAGTGCCGGGCCAGGTCAAGGTACCGTCGCACACCCGTCTGCCGGTACAGCTCGACGAGCGCCATCTCCACCACGGGGTGCCCGTCCAGCTCGCCGCGCCGATCGGGGCCGAAGGTGTCGGCGAGGTGGTCGGCGAACCGGGTGGCGACCTCCAGCAGCCGGACCTGGCCGGTCGCCCGGGCCGCGGCCACCGCCGCCTGGATCAAGTGGCCCGCGCAGTAGAGCTCGTGGCTCATCCACAATCGCGCGTACCGTTCCTCGCCGCGGACCTGGATGGCGGAGTTGAGGTATCCGTCTTCGCGTTGCGCCGCCGCGATCGTCCGGCTGAGCTCGGTCAGGCGGTCCAGCAGCCCTTCGTCAGGGCTGCGCGCGTACTCCCAGGCGACCGCCTCCAGCCACTTGTAGACGTCGGAGTCCCGGAAGCTTGCCCCCTCAGCCGTGCCGGTGGACTCCCCCGCGGCGATCCGGAGATTGCCGATGTTGCCCGCCTGGACCAGCCGTTCGTGTCCGAGCCGGATCGCGGCCCGGTTGGCCTCCAGCCGCCGGGCCCAGAAACCGCCGGTCACCCGGTTGGCGGAGAGCGGGCGCAAGACCACCGCGGCGGCCGGACCGGGTACGGCCGTCACGATGACACCTGTCTGCGGAACCGGACGGCATCGGCGATGACCACACCGTCGGCCGCGTCACTGAGCTCGACATATCCGTCGATGCCGGCTTTGAAGGAGAAGGTGCCCACAGACGTCCACTCGCCCATGCGGACGTCGGGCACACCGCGCACCCGCTGGTTGACGGCCACCGGAGTCACGCCTTCGGCGTGGTGGACGACGTACGTGGCGTTGGTCGCCCGGTTGGGGTCGGCCGCGTAGGAGACGAGCACCTCGTACCGGTCGTCGCCCGGGAGCGCCGGTCGCCACCGCGCCACGTTGGCTCCGGTGCCGCGAGCGTGCGTGAGGTAGTTGAATCCGTAGTAGCCGGTGACGCCTCTGCTGCTCGGCCAGGTGCCGGTGGTGTCGAAGCCGAGCCCGCCGTTGTCGACGGTGACCTCCTCGCGGACGTCCGGCGAGGCCGCTGCCTGGATGAGGCTCAGCTGGTCGAGTGAGATGGCCGTGCCACCACCCCGGCCGGCGCCGGCCAGCGTGAAGCGGATGGTGTGCAGGCCCGGCCGCAGCCGCATCCGGTCCAGCAGAGCGACGTCGTAGCCGTTACCGCGGAAGGCCGTCAGATCCAGGGTGGAGTTGCGCGGTGTCTTCCCGTCCACGGTCACCGCCATGAGGCCGCCGTCCCCGGATCGGTAGTAACGCAGCCATAATTCCTGCTCACCGCCGTGGGTGACGATGAAGGGATATTCGATGAAGTCCCCGGTCGCGGCGGGGACGAAGGCCGCACGGGCACCGCCGCGCGCGGTGGCCTCGCGTACCACTGAAACCGTTCCGCCGGACCGGCGGGCACGCGGCGCCGAGTGACCCAGGTCGTGCGTCTTCTCGGTCAGCTTCGGGCCGGTGGCCAGGCTGTCCCGGCCCTGCGTCAGCCACTCCAGGTTGAACCGGGCGGCGGCCACGCGCCGCGGGGTGCCGTCGAGGTCGCCGTCGCAGCCGTAGAGGAGAACGATCGTGCCGTCGGACAGGCGCGCCAGATCCGAGTAATACCCCCGGCCAGGGTTGACGGAGCGGCTGTACCTGAAGGAGTCGCCCTCGTCGTAGCTCACCGCGACCGTCATGTTCCAGCGCATCGGCGCGTCGGGTCGGCTGAACAGCACGCGGTTGACGCCTCGGCTGCGTGGTCCGCCGGTGTAGCGGGTGAGGCCGGTGTCGACGCCGTTGAAGAGTCCGGGGCTGAAGTCCATGGTGGGGGGTGACCAGGTCAGACCGCCGTCCCCGCTGACCGCGATGTCGCGAGGCCAGTCGTTGCCCGAGCCGGGCCGGCTGTTCATCAGCACCGTGCCGTCGTCGCGCTGCACCAGCCTGGCCTCCCCCACGGTGGGATAGCCCGCGCCCATCGGCACCTCACCGCCCGCCTGCCACGTGCGGCCGTGGTCATCGCTGTAGACGGTCGAGGCGCCGTAGTGGCGGTCTGCGGTGGGGACACCGGTGATGATCGTGCGGTGGGAGACGGTGAGGAGCAGCCGGCCCGAGTCGAGCTGGATGCCGTGACCGGGCCCCGGACCGTGCATCGCCCAGTTGTAGGGGAAGTGGTCGAAGAGACCGGCCAGGCTGCGCGGTTCGCCCCAGGTGGCGCCGCCGTCCTTGCTGGAGTTGACGTACATCGTGCTGGAGTCGGCGGAGCAGCTGGTGTTCTCCGGCAGCTGCACGCAGAGCCCGTAGAACAGGAACACCTCGCTCGTCGTCCGGTCCACCACGAAGGTGGGGTTGGACCAGGACTGGCCGTCGACGGAGAGCGCCACCGCCTGGGACGGGCTCCAGGTCTGTCCCTTGTCGGTGCTGCGGCGGATGAGCAGGTCGTGCGGTCCGGCGTCGCACACCAGGTGCCGGCCTTCGGTGCAGGCCAGGATCGTGTCGTCGGGCAGTACGGCAAGGGCGTGCACGTGGTAGCTGGCCAGCGGATCCACGGCGGAGTCCCACAGGGTGGCCTCCGCGAAGAACGGTTCGGCTCCTGCTGGGGAAGCCGCGGCGGGGGATGGCAGGGCGGTCGTGGCGGCACCTGCGGCGAGGCCGAGGGCGAACGTCCGCCGGCTGATGGGAAAGGTCATGCGGCTCTCCTCGGGTCAACCTCCTGAGGACAGGACTGGACGGTACCGGCGATCTCCCCCGGACACCAGACGCTAATGGGTATTAGTAATTGCCCTCGATTGCAGAGAGCGCGTTCTCGCCCAGGTCCATTGACATTTCACAGGATCGAGAGCCAGACTTTGCGATCACTGTGTTAGGCGCATTAGGGCCTGTATGGAGTTCGGATCTTTAGATCGGTTGAAGGCTTCGGATCCACAAGATGGCTCCGCGTAGGTGGAGCCCGGCGAGATAGCTTTCG
>NZ_JBEZDU010000058.1:0-15922 GCF_040648495.1 Nonomuraea sp. NPDC049129
CATGCCGGGCCGGTTACCGAGCTCCTCTTCGATGGTCAGAGACTTGTGGTACCAGTCCTCGGCCTCATCCAGCAGCCCCCGCTCCTGCGCGACCACGCCGAGCTCGTGGTAGCTGGTGGCCATGCCGGGCCGGTTACCGAGCTCCTCTTCGATGGTCAGAGACTTGTGGTACCAGTCCTCGGCCTCATCCAGCAGCCCCCGCTCCTGCGCGACCATGCCAAGCTGGTGGTAGCTGGTGGCCATGCCGGGCCGGTTACCGAGCTCCTCTTCGATGGTCAGACACTTGTGGTACCAGTCCTCGGCCTCATCCAGCAGCCCCCGCAGCTGCGCGACCACGCCGAGCCGGTGATAGGCGGCGGCAATGGAGCCGAGGTGCAGGGGGGATTGCTGCTGGAGGGCCGTGAGAAGGTTCAGGTAGGTGTGCTGGGCCTGGTCGAGCCGATGAATCCGGAGGTGCCGGTCGGCTTCGCTGCCGAGGATGAACAGCCAGAGCTGACCGCCGTCTGTGTCGAGGCTGGGCGCGGCTCCGTCGGGCCCTTCGAGAGCCAGGCGAGCCCGGTCGGTCCAACCTTGGGCTTCCTCGCTCAGCCCCCGAAGGACCCAAAACCCATCGAGGGGTCGGATGATGTGCTGGGCGTGGTCCCACAGCTGGTGGTCCAGGGCGTAGCCGAGCATGCTGCCCAGGCTGCGGCGCTGCAGACCGATCACGGTGAACGCCAGTTGTGCGGCCCCGCTGGAAATCTGCTGGCGCAGCCATCGGCTGAGGGCGACGTAGGCGCTCAGGAGTGCTCGGGTCGTGAGGGTGTACTGCTGGTCGAAGCCAGCCGGGAGGTCCAGGCGCCAGCTGCTGGTCAGGTAGGCAGGCAGAGCGGGGTGGATCCGATACATCCCGACACCCAGCGAGGTGAGCAGTCCGACCGCGCTGGCCCCGTCCAGCACGCGTACCCAATCCTCGCGGCTTCGGCCCTGAAACAGCGCTGGGACCTCCGGCTGCTGCGACATGATCGCCAGGACGTCGGCGTCAGCGATGCCGTGGAACAGCGCGAGCGTGGTCAGGGCCTGCCGGTCGTTGGTGGGCAAGTGGGTGAAGGAGTAGGCGACGCAGGCCGACAGGGACGTGCTGCGGTCCCCATCGTCGCGGCCGGGGATCGGGGCGGCGCCCTGCAGCGCGGCCAGCAGCACGCCGGGTTCGGTGGTGTCCAGATGCGGCACGATCAGCCGCATGGCCAGCGGATGGCCATCCAGCCACTGCATCAACTCGGCGAACACCGGTGTCTGGCGGCGCGGCCGGCTGTTCGGGAAAGGCTGCAAGAGCTGATCGGCGTACTCGATCGCCTCGTGCTCGCCGAGGCCGCCGACGTTCATCCGCCGAAGCTCCTTGTCCAGCCAAGTCTCGGGGCCGCGGGTGGTGATCAGGACCGAGCTCTTGCCCGAGCGGGCGAGCTCGGAAAGGAAGCGCCGTAACTCCTCCAACTGGGGGTCGGACAGCGGCGGGGTGGCCGCGGTCGGGTCGGGCATGGAATGCACCGATTCGAAGTTGTCCCAGATCAGCAACAGCCGATACTCGGACAGCAACCGCCGCACGATCCGGGAGCGCTCGCCGGGATCCTGCTGCGCGAAGTCGACGCCGAACACGTGTAGCCCGATGGCGGTGATGACCCCGTCCAGGTCGAAGGAGGCGACTCCGGGGGCGAAGGAGTGCCAGAGCACGAAGTCTGGGCGATCGACGCCGCCGGTGTCGCGCCACCACCGGCCGAACGCCTTGGCCAGCTCGGTTTTGCCCGTCCCGCCGGGCCCGTGCAGGATCACCACGCGCTGCAACCTGGCGGCGGCCTCCAGGGTGTAGAACAGGTCGTCACGGCCCACAAACGTGCTGGCCGGAGCTAGATCATCGTCTGCCTGGGTGCTGTCGCCGGGGCTGGTCCGCAGCCGGTCGAGCATCTCCTCCAGCGACGCCCCCCGGCGATCGGTACGCAGGTTCGAAAAGCTCACGTCGCGGCGCAGATAGTGCACCGGCACCACCCAGTCCGCCAGCGGCAGCGGGCCCTTGGGGCTGGGCCTTTTGTCGTGCAGGGCCAGGCGGGAGCGGCCGGCGGTGACCGCGTCGGCGACCCGGTCCCCGGCGAACAGCCGCTCGTAGAAGGCGGTCATGAACTCCGCCGCGGCCACCGCGTACACGCTGTAGGCCATCGCCACCACCGAGGCCGCCCCACCCTGCACCAGCCGGGTCGCCACCGCCGCCTCCACCTGGCCGCCGACCTGCCCCGACTGGCAGGCGTTCAACACCACCACCGGCACCCGCCCGGCCGACAGCACCTGCGCCACCCGCTCAGCCGACACCAGATCCGGCTCACCGCCGGGCGTCTCGAAGGCCAGCATCCCGCGCGGGAGCGGCCCCTGGAAACGCAGCGGGTCCCACCCCGGGGCCGGGACGTGCCCGCCGCCGAACACGCCGTGCCCGTCGAAGTGCACGACCTGGAACGGCTCGCCCGCCGCGACCGCCTCGTCCAGGACCTGCTGCAACCGGTCCAATGTGGGCGGCCGCAACACGACCAGATCGACGCTGCCGCGTACCGCCTCCAGCCGCTCCAGCAGCGGCCGGGCAATCATCTGATAGCCCACATCACGCTCACCGGCCGGCCGGGAGATCACCATCAACACCCGCAGCCGCGCGCCGCCCGCGGGGAAGGCCTCGCTCAGGTCAGCCGCCGGCAGGCTGCGGGTCAGCGCGACCTGATCCAGCACCAACGGGCGGCCGCGCGCAGGATCACACATCAACTCCCACGGCAGCCCCAGCCGCTGCGCGGCGGCCGACTGCAGAACCACCTCAACCGGATGGCCCCGCGCCCGCACCGTCGCGTACGCCGCCCGCACCGGCGCCGAACCGAACACCGCCTCGAAAACACTCTCCCCCCACCCGGACAGTTTCGCGGCGATATCGCTTCCACGCTCGGAATACACCGCGAACGGGTAACGCAGATAGTCCTCCAAATACCAGCGCAGATCCTCCAACGCCTGCTCATCGAGCGGCCAGGCCACCTCAACAGGCCGCCCCACCGCCCTGGGAAACTGCTCGCCAGCCAGACATATCGCCACCGACACCCGGCCATCAGCATCGATGTCCACCAGTAACCGATCAACCACCAGCCCCGCCCGCCATTCCATAACGAGACACAAGCCCGCGCCCCCGCGAGCACCGCACCGGCATCCTCAGGCTAGACACGCCACCCCCCACCGGCACCCCAGCGACATGGAACTGCAACCAAATGGCCTCCACCGGACACAAAGAATCCGGCCGATATCACGCATAAAGACCTATTGCGAGCGAGCCTACGCAAGGAGCCCAACCACCGAATTCCGATCGACTGCACCGCCGCGCTGGTCCATTCCCGCGACGCTGCGCCCCTCAGCGCGTGTGTGCGGCAAGCAGCTCAACGGCGTCCCGGTCGCCGAGGTCAGCGAGCGCTTTGGCGGCGTCCAGCCGGTAGCCGTCGTACACCTCGGGATCGGCCACGACCCCCTTGAGCAGTTCGATGCCGCGAGGGTCGCCGCGTCCGCCCACCTCGGCTGCCACCTGGACGATCCGGTGCGGGCTCAGCGCGGCGGAGGCGTCAGCGAGGGCGGCCCACAGCTCCGACACGTCCAGACCGGGTACCCGAGCCAGGGCCTTCACCGCCGGGAACCGCAGCGCCGGATCGCCGACCACGTCGGTCAGGGCGGAGACGGCCTGCTCCGGAGCCAGGTCACACAGCTTGAGCAGCGCCTGCAACCGCAGATGGTCCCGCAGGCTGGGGTCGGTGGCGAGCTGGGCGAGCGTCACGGCACCGCGTGGATCTCCCAGGTTGGCCAGAGCGGCCGCGACCGTGACGCGGGACAGGTCGAGCTCCGGATCAGCCGCCAAGCGGGCGAGCGTGTCGGCGAACGCTTGCCGTACAAGGTCGCCTGGATCGCCCAGGCCAGCCAGCATCTCCGCTGCGAAGCCTCTGACGTGCAGGTCGTCATCGTGCAGCGCCCGCTCGGTCAGCGCGGCCACCCCGCGAGGGTCTCCCCTTCCAGCCAGCTTGGCCGCGGCGGAGACGGCGTCGATGTAGGGGAGGTCACCGGCGGCGAGCGCCGCCAGCACATCGGCGGCGCGCGGGTCGCCGATTTCAGCGAGACGGCCGGCGGCGTAGAGCCTGCGGTCGCTGCGGAAGGAGGCGTCGGCGCTCTGCGCCGCTGGAAATCCGGCAGCGATGTCGTTGGGCGCGTTCGCTGTCCGGCTCTCAGATCACGGATGTCCCCGGAGGCAGGGACCGGGCGGCACCACCCTCCCCCAGGGTCGTACGCGCTACCCGGTCTGCCCTCGATTCCGTACGCAACTGCCGGGGCACTGACGCTCCTGATCGTTATCAGCCACCTGATCCTCAACCTCAACCACTTCAACAGGCATAGCGGGTAAGGGCGCCATGTCATGGCGCTGCCCGAGGCGGCCGCGGTGTTCAGCGCCACCTCGCCGAGCAGGAGATGCCAAGGAACGGCGCGCGCAGGCCTTGGTGCGAGTGAGTGCCGCAGGGGCGCCCACGACCCTTCCGTCACGCGAAGCCGCGTCGACGAGGCAGCGCAGGGCGGCGTCCGGCGAAACTTGCGCACCCGCTCGGCCTTACCCGGGCAGGTCGAGGTGAGGCAGGAGCTGTTTTGCGTCCAGAGTGCCGTCGAGACCGGAGATACGCTCGCAGACCTCGCCAAGCGCTGCCGCATCACACCCAACAAGGTGCCGCCGTGCCTCCAGCAGCGTCCGCTCACGCTAGGGGTGGAGAAGAGGACTCGGCCTGCGTCAACGGAGTCGGCTGGCCGGATGCTCGCCGTGCCCCGACACTACGCCGGCCTACCTCAACCGCACAGAGCGGCCCGGCTCGCGCGCGTGCACACCCTCGTAAGAGGCGCCTGGAGCGTATGGCTCGGTCATAGCGCGATGAAGAGTTGGGGTAGCTCGGCGAGTTGGGCGCGGATGTCACGGTGGCGCTGCCGGCGTTCGAGTTCGGCGGCGATGGCGGCGTGGTAGGCGTGGTTGACCTCGATGGGTGTGAGATGCCAGTTGTCTATCTCTTCGTTGAGCGCGTCTCGGGCTTGCTCGGCCTCGGCGGTGGCTTGCTGCTGCTCGATCTTCCGTTGCTCGATCATGTGGGGGCTGTTCGCCCAGGGCTGGGGTTCGGGGTTGTCGGCCTGGTGCTTGCTGTTGACCGCAGCGATGGCCTTATCGGAGACGGTTCCGCGCACGGTGATGCCGTTGTCGATGAGCGTCAGTGTCGGGTTGTAGCTGCGGTAGGTCTCCTTTTTCAAAACCAGGGTTTCGGTGAGGTCGTTGATCCACTCGTGGACGGCGGCGGTAAGGTACCTGTCGGTATCGGGGGACTGGAACTGGGGGTTGGCGTTGACGTAGTGGGTGGGCCAGTCGAAGGTGGGCTTCTCGTGGACGCGGGTGCGGAGGAGTTCGGAGCCGCGCTGCCACACGATGTGCCAGTGGGTGAGTTGGCTGTCGCCGCACCGGTCGGGGTGGTAGTTGACCATGCCCCACGGCTGGCCGTTCAGCGCGTGCGCGGACTCTTCGATGCGCAGCACCTGCTCCAGCGCGGCGGGCCGGAGCCCGGCCTCGGTGCGCAACCGGTTGACCAGGGCGAGCATCTGCCTGGCCTCGTCGATGACCCAGCCGGGCACCATACCGTAGAGGCCAGCCACCCGGTCCCCGCGCTGCGCCCGCAGCGGGGCGGCGGCTTCGAGCACGGCCAGGAAAGCGTCACGGGCAATGGCGGGCTGTCGCAGGGTGGCCTTCCGCTGCGAGGTGGCCATCAGCTCAGCTGCTCCTTTCATCGCGGGGGTGTGGTGCCGCAGCGGTACTCATCACCGTGCTCATTATCGTGCTCGCCGCCGGAGCATGGCCGTGGTCAGCCCGGCGTATGGCGCCGTCTTATCGTGGCAGGCGACCTAGCGTCGGTAGTGGTAGAGCGCGAGCAGCCGGGACAGGCGCGGGCGCAGCCACAGCGAATCTGGTCCGAGTCGATGCCCGAGCAGCCCACGCTCCTGAGGGGGAGGGATCACCTGCGCAACGGTGAGGCTGGCGATGCACGTGATGTGCTGGGCGTACTGCAGGACCAAGCACCCGGCGATGCGATCGACCAAGGCGATAGTGTCGCGCTCTTCGAAGCGGACAGCCAGCAGCACGATCGACAACACGGCGGCAAGGACAATAGCCAGGCTGCGGTCGATCTGGCTGGCCTGCTGGCTGGTCATGGGCAGCGGGTGCTCATCAAGCTCCGTGTCATACGTCGACGCTGTGACCTGTGTATTCTCACGGCGTCTCACACCGTGTCATCCGTGAGCTGTCTCAGGATCCGTGTCATTTCCTCGAAAATCTCGACCGCGGAAGCCCCTCAGCGGCTCTTTGCGTATGAGGAGCACTCGGGCGTGTCGGGTTGAGCCCAACGGCAACCGAGGAGCCCCGGTCACGCCCATGGGACGGCGGGCTCGGCGGCCGGTGGGCAATCCGGCAATTGCGCTGTCCCGACCGGCTTTGGACGAGGGGAAGCGTCAGTCGACGGGGCTTGCCTCACCGCCGTGACGCCGTCGAAGTCGCTCCCTCGCTCCACGGAACGTACTCGTAGGAAACCACTCCTTGGCCATCGTGGGGTGTCGTGCCGATGTCCCAGGGCGGTGGCCTGCGGACACGCACGGAGGCCACCGCCCTGGCGCGGCCGCTCAGCGCCTACGAGCAGGAGCTACGGCAGACCCGAGCCGTTGACCTGGGTGTTTGCATCCAGGTGCAAACATCTGGAGGCTGTCGGCGGCTTACGGCACACTGCCCTCCAAGTGCCCTCGCGCGGACTCGGTGGCTTGGGGCGCCGGGATCGTGCGCTCCAGCGAGGAGGCCGATGTGATCGTACGGTGGCTGTTATCCCTTGCCCTCGCGTTTTCCGGCCTGGCGGGCGCGCCTCCGGCCGCCGCGGCGGCCGCGGTGCGGGCGGCCGTCGCCGACCCGCTGCAGCCGGGCCCCGGCCAGTACTACGAGGCACGGGTCCGCGTGCTGAGCAACGCGTCGATCGCGGGCGGTGCGACGGTGACGGTGAAGATCGCCGGGGTGGGCGGCGTGCCCGCCGGCGGGGTGTCGAGTGTCGCGGTCAACTTCGCGGCCAAGGGCGCGAGCGGGACGGGTGGCCTCATCGTCTACCCCTCGGAGCTGATGACCGCGCCGGGTGTCACCGGCACTCGTTACCGGTCGGGTGTGTGGGAGGACCAGCTTCTGACGGTCAAGGTCGGTACGGATGGTTCGATCAAGGTGAAGAACACCGGTTCGGCGGCGGTGAACGTGTACGCCGAGGTGCGGGGTTACTTCAGCGCCGCGGCCGCCGGCACGGCCGGCTCGGCGTACGTCCCGCTGGACACCGCCCGCATCGTCGCCAACCAGAGCGTCGCCGCCAATTCGACCTCGACCTTCACGGTGACAGGGGTAGGCGGCGTCCCGGCGAGCGGAGCGGCGTACGTGGCCCTGACGTTGATCGTCAAGAGCACCGGATCCGGCAAGACGTTCGCATACCCCTCGCAAGGGACGCTGCCCACCGGGGCGGACATCGAGTACCGGCCGGGCTCCTTCCAGTCCAACCTGGTCATCGTTGCCCCGGGCCCCGATGGCAAGATCGCCGTCAACAACAGCGGCTCAGCCGCGCTGACCGTGTACGCCGACGTATCGGGCTATTTCGTGACGCCCGCCGCAGCGGTCACCCCCTCGACGCAGACACCCGTCGCTCCCGCGAGGATCGCCAACAACATCACGATCGAGGCCAATGGCACCTACACCGTCGCCCCGCTCGGTAAGGCAGGCGTTCCCGCCGCGGGAGTGAGTGCCGTCGGCGTGAACCTTACCGCCAAGGGCACCGCCAACGGCTCGCTCCGCGTCTATCCCTCCGGCCAGGCGAACGTCCCGTCAGGCGGATCGATCGCCTACCAGCCGAACGACTTCTGGTCCGGCCTGGTGCCGGTCAAGCTGGGGACCGGCGGCACGTTCGTGATCCGCAACGCCGGAAGCGCGAGCATCAGCGTTGCCATCGACACCTTCGACTACTACAAGGCGCCCGCCGTGCCGTCGCCGCCCACCGGGGTCACCGCGACGGCCGGTGAAGGGTCGGCCGGCGTGAAATGGCGCAGGCCGGCGGACGGCGGCGCGCCGATCACCGGGTACACGGTGACCGCCAGCCCCGGCGGCAAGACCGCGCGCGTGCCCGCCGGCACGCTGGAGGCGACGGTCACCGGTCTCACCGACGGCAGCGAGTACACCTTCACCGTGACGGCGGCCAACGCGGTCGGCACCTCCGGACGGTCCGCGCCGTCCGATCCGGTCACCCCGGGCGGGCCGCGCAAGCCCGGCAGGCCGTTCATCACCTCGGTGTACGGCCGCGACGGCGAGGTACGCGTCGAGTGGTCGCCGCCGGACACCGGCACGGACGGCCTTTCCGGCTACGTCGTCACGACCTCGCCCAGCGGGGCCATCGTGAACGCGCCCGGCACGGCGACACAGGCCACCGTCGGCGGCCTGACGAACGGCACCGATTACACCTTCACCGTGAGCGCCGTCAACACCGCCGGCACGGGGCCAGAATCGGCGCCGTCCGACCCGGTGCGCCCGCAGCCGGCTGACGTCCCGATGCCGCCGCCCGGGCTGCTGGTCACCCCGCTCGACCAGCGGGTGGACGTGCAGTGGGTGCCCGCCGTCGACGGCGGCTCGGCGATCACCGGGTACACCGTGACGGTGCAGCCCGGCGGCCGCTCCATCGACATCGCGCCCGACACCACCCTGACGTCGGTGACAGGCCTGGCCAACGGCACCGCGTACACCGTGTCGGTGGTGGCCAGGAACGCGGCCGGAGCGAGCGCCCCCTCCACCGCCAAGCCCGCCACGCCCGCGGCGAGCGTGCCGCCGGGCCCACCCGACCATCTGCGCGCCTCGCTGCCCGCCTCGGGCAGCGTGCAGCTCATCTGGGAGCCGCCGGCCGTCACCGGCACCAGCCCGGTCACCGGATACACGGTGACGGCCAGCCCCGGTGGCAAGACCGCCACGGTCACCGCGACCACGGCCACACTGTCCGGACTGGACCCGGCCAGCGCCTACACCTTCACCGTCCGCGCCACCAACGCCTCCGGCACAGGCGCGGCCAGTGCCCCCACCGAGGCGATCACACCGAAGCTGACCGTCAAGAGCGCGCCGGTGGTGCTCTCACCGGCGGCGCTCGCCACCCTGCGCGCCGTGCACCCCGCTCAGGGCCTTGAGTTCGAGAACCCGCCGCAAGAGGTCACCGCCCTCACCCCGAGCACCCTGGTCGTCATCGGGCAGAGCACGCTCACCCCTGAAGGGTTCCTCGGCAAGGTGACCGGGACCGCCCGGCAGAACGGTCTGTTCATCGTCTACACCGTGTCCGCGACGCTCGCCGAAGCCTTCGCCGACGCCGACTTCTCCGTCGACGGCCAGGTGGACAGCGGCGACCAGGTGCAATTCGTGCCGTCCGTGCCCGGAGCGCGCATGGTGCAGGCGATCCGCAAGGGCGACTCCCGCGTCACCGCAGGCTCGCCACAGCCCGTCGTCCGCGACGGTGCCCTCATCATCGAGTACGAGCACGCTTTCAAGGAGAAGGGCCGCCTGGTCGCCAAGGTCGAGGCCCAGGCCAGCCTCAAGCAGAACACCACGATGGGCGCCAGCACCGACTCCGCCAAGGGCAGCGACATCACCAACACCACAAGTGTCAGCGCCGAGGTGCGCGTCAAGCAGAACGTCACCCAGGAGTTCGAGAAGCGGGTGCACGTCGGGCATGTCCGTGGGCCCTGCTTCCACTTCAACCTCGGCAGGCTCCCGGTCGTGGTCTGTGTGCGCTTCTCCGTCGCACTGAACATCGAAGGCGGCGCCTCGGCCGGAGTCACCTTCTCGGTGCACTACGACAAGGAGTTCGGCACCCACTGCCACACCGCCAAGAGCGGCTCGAACTGCACGCCGATCGAGAAGGGGCAGGGCTTCTACCTGGACACCGGGTTCGGCGCCTACGGCGACGGCAGCATCGCCGCCATCCTCTCCACCGACGTCCAGCTCCTGCTGTACGGCTACGTCGGCCCGGCCCTGGTGATCGAGGCGCCCGGGGTGCAGTTCAAGGCCGACACCACGCAGTCCCCCTGGTGGGAGCTCCGAGCCCTCACTCGCCTGGGCGTCGCCATCGACCTCGGCGCCATCGGTAAGGACTACTCGCTCTGGCGCAAGGACAACATCATCAACGCCTCCTACACTTTCGCCCAGGCCGCCGGCCCGTTCCAGGGCATCAAGGTCTCACCGCCGATCGGCACCGTCGGCCCCGGGCAGAACTACCAGTTCAAGGTCATCGTCTCCGGGTATCCCGACGACATCGAGACCCAGTGGAGTATGGTGAGCGGCCCCGGGACCGTGACCCCGAGCGGGCTCTACATGTCGCCGCAGGAAGGGGTCGCCGAGGTCGCCGTGGTCAGCCCGGCCACCGGCGGGCATCCCCAGCTGGAGGGCCGCGGCGGGATGATCGTCGGCAATCAGTACGGCACCCCCGGCCCACCCAAGCTCGACGCCTACACCAAGCCCACCCTGCGCGGCGCCTCGGTGAGCTGGACGCCACCGGCCGATCAGGGGTCCAGCCCCATCAGCGGCTACATCGTGACCGCCACCGCCGGCGACGGCAGCGGCATCAAAACGGTGTACGCCTACGGCGGCGACGCCACGCACCAGCTCATCCAGGGGCTCAAGCCCGGCGTGACCTACGTCGTGTCGGTGATCGCGCAGAACAACTACGGCACGGGCGAGCCGTCCGGGACCATCCTCCTGAAGCCGCTGGACGTCGTCTTCCCCGGCCCGCCGACCACGCTCGGCGCGGACCTCGCCAGCAGCACCGAGTATCCGGGACGGCCCGACTCCACAGGCGACGCCGGCGGCATGGGCGGCGGCTCCATCTCGGGAGACGGAAAGTACATCGTCTTCGAGACCCAGGGACGCAGCAACCTCATGCCGCAGGACTCGCCGTACTACCACCCGGCGAGCAGGTACCCCTATGTGGTCAGGAAGCAGGTCACCGGTGGAGCCGGGTTCGTGGTGGCCTCCATCGAGCCGGACGGCAATCCCAGCTACAACATGTACACCGAGCCGCTGATCAGCAGGGACGGCAACGTGGTGGCCTACACCGGCTCCAGTTACGCCAAGCCCGACGTCTTCAGGGGCGTGGTCCGCGACATCGCAGCCGGGACCTCATGGACAACCGAGGACAGCAGCGAGATCTACGGTGCCAGCGACAACGGGCAGGTGGTCATCTACTGGAAGTCAGCGTCCGGCCAGGCCGCCAACCTCTACCGCCAGGTCAAGGGCGCCGCGGCGCAGAAGCTGACCAACTGCACCGGGATGAGCGGCCCGCAGTGCGCTCTGACGCCGCCGGGCAGAGGGATGCTGTCCGGCGACGGCAACCGGGTGGTGTGGTCCACGATGGACTCCGCCGGAAAGCAGCACAGCTGGCTCTACAACGCGCCCAGCGGCACCACCACCGAGATCTTCCCCGGCGCCGACGTCGCCCGCCCGCTCATCTCGGGCGACGGGCAGGTCGTCGCCTTGTCTTACACCTCGCCCGACCATGTCACGTCATGTTTCGTGATCAAAGCACTCAGCAACCCGCCCCCGACCGCCGCCGACTGCCGGGTCAGCGACACCAACGCCGGGTACGCCGACCCGACCTTCCTCAGCAAGGACGGCCGGGCCCTCGCCTACCGCTGGATCGCCTACACCAGCGGCGCCCCCAACCAGATAAGCCTTCGGGTGTACTACGACAACGCCACCACCCACATCGCGGGCGGCTCACCGAACACCTGGCCGAGCATGGCGTTCATCACCGACGACAACCAGCAGCTCGTCTACACCTTGTGGCGCGATGTGGATGAAGTGAATACGTCGTTCACCGCGGCCACGGTGCCAGGGCTCTGGTACGACCTCACCACGGACGGCACGTCCCTCCCCCTGAGCCTCGGCCCCTCCCGGGCTCCGGCCGGCCGGGTGCCGCCCCGCGAGCTCAAGCCCTTCCTTCCACATCCACTCAAGGCCTATCAGCCCTCCGGCCCAGCCCGTTGATCAAGTCGCGGGGATGGTGCGCCGTCGCCGTCCCCGCGACGCCTCAGCCGCTCTCCACCCAGACCGATGCCCTCACGGAGCGGTGCCGCCCATGGTCGTCACACAGCCCCTGATCAACCTCGGCGATCTCAGCTCGCCTGCTTCACTAGGGCGGAAATTCCCGCCTCGTCGTCGGCCGGCAACGTCGTCAGCGGGAAGACGGTCGGCCACATGGTGCCGTCGTCGACTCGCTGCCCCCGACGCCTGCCCAGGCCCCTGAAGGCCCTGAGGGGCGTCGATCGGCACGGAAGCCACCTCGTACAGGGCCAGCCCAGCCCAGCGGCGACCTCGTGGTCATCATCCTGGGACGCACAGCGTTCCTCTTAAGAGCCCTCCGCACCCGAACGTGTCCCCAGCCGCCAGGTAGCCCCGTGACTACGCGGGCTCACCGTACCCGGCGACGTATGCCGCGTAATTCTTCGCGACGATGTCAGGCTGAGCCTCAGTCCGGGGTCTAGCCAGCGTCACGGGTTCGAACGGGCCCGCTCGTTGAGCCTCCCGGGTATCGTCGTGATCTGCGGCTCCACCCGCTTCATATCCGAGATGAACGAGGCCGATCTGCGGGAGACCAAAGCCGGAAAGATTGTCGTCAAACCGGGCTGTGACATGAAGTCGCCGCACGAACTTTGGTCCGATCCTGTCGAGGCCGAGGCGCTGAAGGTTCGACTCGGCGAGCTGCACCGGGCGAAGATCCGGCTCGCTGATGAGGTGCTCGTAGTCGGCGACTACATCGGAGACAGCACCCGAGCCGAAATCGCCTACGCCCGGTCGCTGGGCAAGCCCGTGTGGTTCACGGACCCCGAAGTCGACCCTGACGCCTGACCGGCTCGCGGTGGCTTCGGCCGCCGCCTACCCCACACCCTCTGCAGGCATCCCTTGGAATTGATCATCTCGCCGACTTGCCGTACGTGACAGAAGAGATCATTTGGCGCTGACCTGCAGAAAGAGTCCACCAACCCTAGATAAGCACGGCATGGTCTTCACCATGGATCGCAACATGTCGGGGTCGCCAGTATCGATTTGCTGCGCCAGCCACCGGGCAGGCGTCACACTGTTGTCCGCGGTCATCGCCGTTCTCCTTCTTGGAATCGTTGCTACGAAGGATCACGCGATGGCCGTTCTCATTTCACGGTGCCACACCTGCTGACCAGGTCAAACTCGTACACCACTCCCGCGGACGCAACCAGCATCCACGCCGTTGGGAGCTACCTAGCCAAGTCTTCGGGCCAGCGAAGGTCCGCGGCGCGCTACGCCGTCGAGACCTCGCGCCCGGTCCCCGCAACATGCTGTGAGAGCCGGTCAACATGCCTTACGTGCCAGACAAGATCATCGCGCTCTGACCTGCGAGAAGCGGTCAACAACCCAAGATAACGATGGGGTTCACAGCGGCGACCGGCTGCGGCCAGGCCCGTGTAGGATCCGCGTTTTGCTGTCGAAATCCGCGCCTCCGTGTCAGGTAGTTGTCGGATTCGACATGCCGAGGCGGACTGGCAGGGGCCGAATGTCGGCGCTCTCACCTCAGCGTCCCGACCAGATCGCATGACGAGAGGATTCGACACGCCCGCGCGGATGGTCAGGTCCGACAGATCACGCGGATTCGCCACTAAGAGGTCCTAACAGAAAGATCAGCGGACGAGGCGTCGCCAGCAAATGATGGCGGCGGCAAGCTTCATAAACGCTTCGTGGATGTCGTCGCGAACCTCCCAGCGGATGCGCAGGCGGCGGAACCAGTGCAGGAGCGCGATCGTCTTCTCAACCACCCACCGGTGAATGCCCAGGCCGGAGCCGTGTGGGATGCCACGCCGGGCAATGATGGGCTTGATGCCGGTGCGCCAGACCAGGCGGCGGTACTTGTCATGGTCATAGCCTCGGTCGGCGTACAGGCAGTCCGGCCGTTTACGCGGTCGGCCGACTCGTCCGCGTACCGGCGGGATGGCCTTGATCAGAGGCATGAGCTGGGTGACGTCGTTGCGGTGGCCGCCGGTCAGGGAGACGGCGAGGGGGATGCCTCCTCCTTCGGTGATGACGTGGTGTTTCGAGCCCGGCTTGGCGCGGTCGACCGGGCTCGGACCGGTTTTGGGCCGCCCTTGAGCGCCCGGACGTGCGAGCTGTCGATCACCGCCTTGGACCAGTCGAGCTGTCCAGCGGCGTGCAACTCGGCGAGCAGGAGCTGGTGCAGCCGGTCCCAGACACCGGCCTCGTGCCAGTCGCGTAGCCGCCGCCAGCAGGTCATCCCTGAGCCGAAACCCAGCTCCTGCGGCAGGAACTCCCACGGGATCGCGGTGTAGAGCACGAACAAGATGCCCTGCAACGCCAGCCGGTCATCCAGCCGCTTACGCCCGGGATGGCGCCGGCGCCGCTCCACCTTCGGCAGCAGCGGCTCTATCCGTTCCCACAGACTGTCCTGCACGATCCACGGCAGTTGCTCGCCCTTCTTCACACGAAGATCAACGACCACCAGCGCCATGAGACACGGCTCTAGAACATTTTGTTAGGACCTCTAAGCGCAGGTCCAGACGCTGCCATCCGACACCGAGTTGCGGATCCTACAGCCCGGAGGAACCGAAACCGAGTACGACCCGGACCACGACCTTGACCAGCCGGCGCCTGGCCAAGGTGGCCGAATTGAAGGCTCTGGACCGGCAGCAGGCAGTCTTACAGGCTCCCCGGATCGCCGTGTATTCCCTCCCAAGGAAGGCGTTCATCTACCACGCTGGGTTGAGGTGCGTGGTGATGTATACCGTGCGATGGAGGCAGAAATCCACCCTGGGGTTGATGCTGCTATCGGCTCGTCTCCTTTACCTTTCCAGCAACGCATGGTTTGCCTGCCTGTCGAGGGGCTGCCGAACCATCTCGTCACCACGATGGAGAATCCAACAAAGGAGATGCACCATGCGCACAACTCGCACGAGGACACCGCCGTTGCGGCAGTTATGGCCGAAGCACTGGTGGCGGGGTTAACCGCCAGTCCATCAATCGCGCACGCACGGTCGCTGCAGGCGTTGTCGCCCTGGCGATCGATGGTGGTCCAGTTGCCGAGCCCGGCGCTGGGGTCGGCGGGCTGCTGGATGCTCCACAGCCTGCCGGAGAAGCAATGGACCTCGATCAGCCGGTTGTGCGGGCCGGCGAGCAGGACCCGCCGTACCTTACGTGCCTGACAAGATCATATGGCTCTGACCCGCGAGAAGAACCCAAAGACCCAAGATAGCGATGGGGCCGGGAGGCGCGGCCTACAACAAGGTCATCGACCTGGCCGGCAACACCGCCGAGACCGCCTCCCTGACCCGCCGCCGCGACCAGCTGCGCTACTGCCTCCTCTCCAGGCCGCCGCTGACGTAGGAGATCGTCCGTGGCGGCCGGTCCGGCCGCTGGACTCAACGAATACTCAACCGGGGCGCAACAGCGCGCCGTTACGGTCGCGGGCAGTTCGACCGGCGGCCACGCTCGCGCCGGAACACGAGGCCCCGACCGCCGCCGCTCCACCCGTCAACGGAAGGACAGCGACATCCATGACTATTCGCCCTCTCAACCGCTTATTAGGCGTTCTCGGCATCGCCGCGTTGGTACCCGCGCTCTTCGGCGCACCGGCCGGCGCGACACCCGCCGACCCCACGCCGTCCCCCACGCCCGAGCCATCGATAACGCAGTGACCCCTTTTCATCCCCAGGCGGCTTGGGCAACGCGGTGATTTTGCAGGACGGCGATGGCCTTGCAGAGGTGGCCGGCCTTGCTCGGGCTGCA
>NZ_JBEZDU010000059.1:0-13748 GCF_040648495.1 Nonomuraea sp. NPDC049129
AAGCCCCGATCGCATCCCCACCCGAGACGACCAGCTCCCACAAATCCTCCGGCGAGGCCACACCCCCCGGCAGCCGGCAAGCCATCCCCACGATCACAATGGGGTCGTCGTCGGCGGCGGCCCGCACGGCGACGGCTGCCGGGCCGCTCGCCTCGCCGAGGAGTTCGGCGCCAAGCCGATGCGCCAGCGCGGCGGGTGTCGGGTAGTCGAACACCAGGGTGACAGGAAGCCGGAGCCCGGTGGCGGCGGCGAGCCGGTTGCGCAGGTCCACGGCAGTGAGAGAGTCGAAGCCGAGCTCGCGGAACGTACGGTCGCCGTCGGTGAGGCCGTCGCGGCCGAGCACCGCGGCGGCGAGCTCGCCCACCAGCGTCAGCAGAGCCTGGTCACGCTGCCCGTCGGGCAGGTCCCGCAGCCGCTGGGCGAACGAGCCTGACGCGGCGCGCGCCGTCGGGCGGCGGGCCTGGAACAGTCCGCGCAGCAGCGGCGGCACCGGGTCGGGAGCCGTCAGCCGTACGGGCACGAGCAGCGGGTCGCTCGCCTGGCCCGCCGCCTCGAACAGCGCGAGCCCCTGCTCGACGGTCAACGGCCGGATGCCCTGGCGGGCGAGCCTGCTCTGGTCGGACGCCTCAAGGTGCCCGGTCATCGCGCTGGCCTCGGCCCACAAGCCCCAGGCGAGGCTCACGGCGGGCAGCCCCGCAGCGTGGCGGTGGGCGGCGAGTGCGTCCAGATAGGCGTTCGCCGCCGCGTAATTGCCCTGGCCAGGGGTGCCGAGCACGCTGGCGGCCGAAGAGAACAGGATGAACGCGCTCAGCTCTATGTCCTTGGTGAGCACATGAAGGTTCCAGGCCGCCTCCGCCTTGGCACGCATCACCGCGTCGAGCCGTTCTCCCGTCAGGGAAGTGATCACCCCGTCGTCGAGCAGCCCGGCCGCGTGCACCACCGCGGTGAGCGGGTGGTCGGCGGGGATGTCGGCGATGACCTGGGCCAGCGCGTCCCGGTCTGCCGCGTCGCAGGAGGCGACGCGCGCTTGCGCGCCCAGTCCCGTCAGCTCGGCCACCAGGTCGGCGGCGCCTGGGGTGGTGGCGCCGCGGCGGCCGAGCAGCACGAGCCTGTGGACGCCGTGACGGGTCACCAGGTGGCGGGCGATGAGACCGCCGAGCAGCCCGAGCCCGCCGGTGATGAGGACGGTGCCGTGCGGGGCGAACGACCATACGCGCTCGGCGGTGGCCGACGCCCTGGCGAGCCTGGGTGCCAGGGCGGCTCCGCCGCGTAGCGCCAGCTGGGGCTCGCCTGCCGCGATGGCGGTGGGAAGCGCCGAGGCCGACTCGGCGTCCACGTCAATGATCAGGAAACGGCCGGGGTGTTCGGTCTGGGCGGCCCGCAGCAGTCCCCAGACGGGCGCGGTCTCCACATCCGGCGACTCGCCGCCGATGGCGGCCACCGCGCGGTGGGTCACCACCGCCAGGCGTTCGCCTTCCGGTGCGGCCAGCGCCGAGCGCAGTTCGCCGAGCACTCGCGCCGTGGCGTTCTCCCCTGTCGGCACGTCGATGATCCGGACCGGTGAGGGCGCGGCCTCCGGCTGGAGGTCCAGGGGCGTCCAGTCAAGGCGGTAGAGATCGTGATGGCCGACCGGAGCGAGCCGCCCCTCCTGGATGGGCCGGGCTACCAAGGAGTCGACGGTGATGACGGGCGCGCCGGTCGGGTCGGTGGCGTGCAGGGACAGCGAACCGTCGACTCCGGTGGACAGCCGCACCCGCAGTTCCGTGGCGCCGGAGGCGTGCAGCCGTACGCCACTCCAGGCGAAGGGCAACCGGCCGGGGAGCCGGGCAGCGTGGAAGGCGGCGTCCAGCAGTGCGGGATGGAGGCCGAAGGGCTCCTCGCCGAGTTCGTCCGGGAGCGTCACCTCGGCGTACGCCTCGCCGCCCTGCCGCCGGACGGCCCGCAGCCCTTGGAAGGCCGGTCCGTAGCCGATCCCGCTCTCGGCCAGCTCCGCGTAGAGATCGTCGATCGGCTCGGCGATGCCCCCCGGCGTCCACGGCGAGGATGCGGGGACGGCGGAGCCGGAGGTGAGCAGGCCGTGCGCATGCCGGGTCCAGGGACCGCTCTCGACGGCCCGCGCGTGAACGGCGAAGGGGCGGCGGCCGGCCTCATCCGGCGCGTCCACCCTCACCTGTAGCTGGACCTCGCCCTCGGCAGGCAGGGCCAGCGGTGTCTCGATGACCAGTTCGTCGAGGGTGGGCAGGCCCACCTCGTCGCCGGCGCGAATCGCCAGGTCCACGAACATGGTGCCGGGCACCACCAAACGGTTCCGGACGCGGTGGTCGGCCAGCCAGGAGCAGATGCGCGCCGGGATCCTCCCGGTGAGCAACACCACGTCCTCGTTCGCCGGATGCACCACCGTCTCCAGCAGCGGATGCCCCATCGAACCTCGGCTCACCGGGGCGGCGCCCAGCCAGAAGCGGCGTCGTTGGAAGGCGTAGGTGGGCAGCTCAGCCGGCGGGGCGGGCCACGCGCCGAAGGCCGGCGTCCAATCCACGGTCACGCCCTTGACGTGGGCTTCGGCCAGCGAGGCCAGGAACCGTTCTGGGCCGCCCTCGTCCCGGCGCAGGGTGGCGAGCACAACGGCCCCGTCGTCGGCGATCTCCTGGAGCGCCGAGGTCAGCACCGGGTGCGGGCTGACCTCGACGAGCACGTCGTGTCCTGAGCCCAGCAGCTCACGTACGGCAGGCTCGAACCGCACCGTGTGCCGCAGGTTGGCGTACCAGTAGCCCGCGTCCATGGTGGCGGTGTCGAGCCAGTCCCCGGTGACCGTGGACAGCAGCGGGATGTCAGACGCGCGCGGGCGGATTCCCTGTAGCGCGTCCTTGATCTCCTGCTCGACCGTCTCCACGTGCGCGGAGTGCGAGGCGTAGTCCACCGGAACGCGGCGGGCCCATATCCCCTCGGCCTCGCACTCCTCGACCAGCGCCGCGACCGCCTCTGACGCTCCCGCGACCACCACCGTGGACGGGCCGTTGACGGCCGCCACCGATACGTCTCCCGGGCAGCGGGCGATCCGCTCCTCCACCGCCGCCAGGGGCAGGGAGATCGACGCCATCGTGCCGCGCCCCGAAAGTGCGACGATCGCCCGGCTGCGCAGCGCCACCACCGCGGCCGCGTCCTCGAGGGACAGCGCGCCTGCCACACAGGCCGCCGCGATCTCCCCCTGGCTGTGGCCGATCACCGCATCCGGGTACACGCCGTACGAACGCCACAGTTCGGCGAGCGAGACCATGACCGCCCACAGGGCGGGCTGCACCACGTCCACCCGCGTAAGTTCGCCGCCGCGCAGCACGTCGGTGAGCGACCAGTCCACGTGCGGCGCCAGCGCCGCCGCGCACGCTTCGATCGAGCGGGAGAAAGAGGGCGAGGAGTCGAGCAGTTCGCGGGCCATGCCCGCCCACTGGGAGCCCTGTCCGGGGAAGACGAAGACGATGCGGCGCTCGTCCACCGCCCTACCGCGGATCACCACCGGCTCGGCGCTCTCGCCCCGGGTGAGCGTGTCCAGCCCGGCCAGTAGGCCGTCCCGGTCAGCGGCGACGATGACGGCGCGCTCCTCCAGCCCGGCCCGGGTCGTGGCGAGGGCGTGAGCGACGGCGGCGACGCCTGTCCCGCCTTCGCGGACGAACGCCGCAAGCCGGGCGGCCTGCGCGGCCAGTGCCTCCGGTGTGCGCGCGGACACCGGGAACGGCAGCGCCTCGGAGATCTCAGGGGCTTCGGGTCCGGGCTCCGAGTGCGCCTGTTCCAGCACGATGTGACTGTTGGTTCCGCTCACCCCGAAGGCGGACACGCCGGCTCGGCGCGGCCCTTCCGTCTGTGGCCAGGGCTGTGCGTCGGCGAGCAGACGTACCGTGCCCGGCGACCAGTCCACGTGCGGTGAGGGGGCGTCGACGTGCAGCGTCTTCGGCAGCAGGCCATGACGCAGGGCCAGCACGGTCTTGATGATCCCGGCGGCGCCCGCGGCGGCTTGGGTGTGCCCGAGGTTGGACTTGACCGAGCCCAGCCACAACGGCCGGTCGGCGGAGCGGCTCGCGCCGTAGGTGGCCAGCAGCGCCTGCGCCTCGATCGGGTCGCCGAGCCTGGTGCCGGTGCCGTGCGCCTCCACGAGGTCCACCTGAGCGGCAGGCATCCCAGCGTCGGCCAAAGCCGCGCGGATCACCTGCTGCTGCGCTGGGCCGCTCGGCGCGGTCAGCCCATTGGAGGCGCCGTCCTGGTTGACCGCGCTGCCACGGACCACCGCGAGCACCTGATGCCCGCGCCGCCGCGCCTCTGACAGCCGTTCCACCAGCAGCAGCGCGACGCCCTCCGACCAGCCGGTGCCGTCGGCGGCGGCGGCGAAGGGCTTGCACCGCCCGTCGGGCGCCAGGCCGCGCTGGCGGGAGAACTCCACGAACACCGACGCCGTGGTCATCACGGTCACGCCCCCGGCCAGGGCCAGGTCGCACTCGCCGGAGCGCAGCGACCGCACGGCCAGGTGCAACGCCACCGAAGAGGAGGAACAGGCCGTGTCGATGCTGATCGCGGGACCTTCGAAACCAAAGGTGTAGGAGATCCGGCCGGAGGCGACGCTGGCCGCGTTGCCGACCGCCAGATAGCCTTCCACCTCGCCGGGCGCGACCGTCCCCGGGCTCGCGTAGTCGTTGCCGTTGGTGCCGACGAACACGCCGGTACGGCTGCCGCGCAGGGTGTGCGGGTCGATGCCGGCCCGTTCGAAGGTCTCCCAGGCGGTCTCCAGGAGCAGCCGGTGCTGGGGATCGGTGGCCAGAGCCTCGCGTGGTGAGACTCCGAAGAAGTCGGCGTCGAAGTCGGCGGGGTGGGCAAGGAAGCCGCCGTGACGGGTGTAGGTGGTGCCTTCCCTTTCGGGGTCGGGATCGTAGAGCCCGGCCACGTCCCAGCCGCGGTCGTCCGGAAACTCAGTGATCGCGTCACGGCCTTCCGCCACCAGCCGCCACAGGTCCTCAGGCGTGTCCACACCGCCGGGGAAGTGGCAGGCCATCGCGACGATCGCGATCGGCTCCGCGGCCTGACCCTGTGACTCGCGGAGACGTTCACGGGTTTCGTGTAGTTCGGCGGTGACCCGCTTGAGCAGGTGCCGGATCCGGTCGTCGGTCATGAGATCCCCAGCTCCTTGCCGATGAAGTCGATGAGTTCGTCGTCGGTGGCGTGCGACAGCCGGTCGTCCAGCTCGGGTCCGGGCTCGTCCACCCACCGGCGCACCAGCGTGCGCAGGCGGCGCCCGGCCTCGGCGCGGTGCGGGTCGTCCGGTGGGACGGCGGCCAGCAGCGTCTCCAGCCGTTCGATCTCGGCCAACGCGTCCTGGCCGCTGGGGGCCCGCGGGGTCAGCTCCGCGTACAGGAACTCGGCCAGCGCGCGTGGCGTGGGGTGGTCGAAGACCACTGTGGCCGGGAGGGCCAGCCCGGTTTCAGTGATCAGGCGGTTGCGCAGCCGGACCGCGGTGAGGGAGTCGAACCCTTGGTCGCGGAAGCTGCGGGCAAGGTCCACCTCGTCCTGCGACGGCCGCCCCTGTACGGCGGCGACCAGGGATCGGACCAGTTCGAGCAGGATGCCCCGGCGCCGCTGCCCGTTCGCCGCGCCGAGCCGGGCGAGCAGTGCCGGGGCGGTCGTCGGTTCCGGTTCCCGCGTGCCGCCGGCGAGGTCGGCGAGCAGCGGTGCGGCCCGGCCCTCCGCCGCTCGCGCCCAGTCCGCGTCGCAGACGATCACATGGGTCTCGTCGGGCACGTCGGCCAGAGCGGTGACCGCGAGTTCGGGATCCATGGGGCGGAATCCGTGCTGGGCCACGCGCCGTTCGCCCTCTCCGCCCGCGATGCCGTCTCCTGCCCAGTGCCCCCATCCGATCGAGGTGGCGGGCAGGCCCGCGGCGCGGCGGCGTGCGGCCAGCGCGTCCAGGAACGCGTTGCCCGGTGCGTAGTTGCCCTGCCCAGGAATGCCGCAGACCCCCGCGACGGAGGAGAAGAGCACGAAGGCGTCCAGATCGAGCTCGCGGGTGAGCTGATCGAGGTTCCGCGCTCCTACGGCCTTGACCCGGTGGACCCGCTGCAGTTGCTCAGGAGACAGCGCGCCCAGCACGGCGTCATCGAGGACGGCGGCGGCGTGCACGACCGCAGTGACCGGATGCTCGGCCAGCAGCTCCGCCAGCCGGTCCCGATCGGTCACGTCGGCGGCCACGAAGACGGGCTCGGCACCGAGCGCGGTCAACTCGGCGGCCAGCTCGGCCGCGCCGCGGGCCTGCGCTCCGCGTCTGCTCGCCAGAAGGAGGCGGGTGACGCCCGCGCGGGCGAGCCAGCGGGCGCTGTGCCGGGCGAGCGCCCCGGTGCCACCGGTGATCAGTACGGTGCCTCGCGGCTGCCAGGAGCCGCTGCCCGGAGCCGCGCGGACCAGGCGGCGGGTGAGCACCGCCGCGGATCGCACGGCCAGTTCCGTCTCGCGGTGCGCTCCGAGCAGGGCCCGCACCGCCAGGACGGCATCGTCGTGCCGGGCGTTCTCCGGCAGGTCGATCAGCCCGCCGACCAGCCTTGGGATCTCTATGGCAAGCACGCTGCCCAGCCCCCAGACCAGTGCGCCCGCCGGATCGTCGGCCGGATCGCCGGGGACCGCGGCGACCGCCCCCCGCGTCAGGGACCAGAGCGGCGCACCGAGGTTCGCGGCGTCCATGGCCTGGATGAGGGCGGTGCTCGCGGCGAGGCCCCAGGGAAGGTCCGGGTGCCCGGGGGTGGGGCCTGTGTCCATCGGGAGCAGCGAGAGCACCCCGGCGACGGGCTGGTCGAGTGCCTTCGCCAGGTGGTCGCGGTGGGCGTCCCCGGGTCCGACGACGATCCGCGACACCTCGGCTCCGGCGTCGGTCAGCGCCTGGGTCAGCGCCGCAGCCCAGCCGTCAGCGGTCCCTCGTGCGGGCACCAGCATGGCCCAGCGGCCGGAGGCCGGCCTGGCGTCCTCCAGGGCGGGCAGCCGATGCCAGGCGATCCGGTGGCGCAGGCCGTCCGCTGCCCGGGAGGCCGTGGCGGGTGCTTGCGCCCAGTAACGGTGGCGCTGGAAGGCGTAGGTCGGCAGCTCGGCCTGTCCGGGCCCGCCCAGCAGGGCGGCCCAGTCCACCGCGACGCCCGATACATAGGCGTGGGCAACGGCGGTGAGCAGCGTCCGAGGCTCGGGCTGGGATCGGCGCAGCACCGGCGTGGCCACCGCGCCGGGCGGCAGCGTCTCCTCGACCATGGCGCTGAGCACACCGTCAGGGCCCAGCTCGAGGCAGGTGCCGGCGTCGAGCCTTCGGGCCACGTCCAGAAAACGGACGGTGTCGCGGGCATGCCTGGCCCAGTACGCGGCCGTCACCTCGGTCAGCGGCTCGCCGGTCAGGGTGGACATCACCGGGATGGCGGGAGGCCGCTGGTCGAGTCCGGCTGCGATGCGTTCGAACTCCGCGAGCATGCCGTCCATCCGGTGGGAGTGGAAGGCGTGGCTGGTGCGCAGCCGCTTGGTCTTGCGGTCCTCGAACGCGGCGGCCACCGCCAGCGCAGCGTCATCCTCGCCGGAGATGACGGTCGCGGCGCTCCCGTTCACCGCGGCGATCGACACGCCGTCCCTGAGCCTGGCGCGCACCTCCGCCTCACCGGCCTGGAGGGCGACCATGGCGCCGCCCGGTGGCAGCGCCTGCATCAGCCGGGCGCGGGCCGCGACGAGCCTGGCGGCGTCGGGCAGGGTGAGGATTCCGGCCACGTGGGCGGCGGACAGCTCGCCGATGGAGTGCCCGGCGAGCCGGTCGGGCCGTACCCCCCACGACTCCAAGAGCCGGAACAGGGCCACTTCCAGCGCGAACAGGCCGGTCTGGGTGTAGAGGGTCTTGTCCAGGTCGGTGCCGTCGCCGGTGTCGAAGACGACGTCTCGGACGCGGCGCCGGGCGTGGCCGGCCAGTTCGGCGTCGAGCGCATCGGCGACCGCATCGAAGTGCTGGGCAAAGACGGGGTAGGCGGCATACAGTTCACGGCCCATCCCGGCGCGCTGGCTGCCCTGACCGGTGAACAGGAACGCCAGGCCGGCACCGGTGGCGCATCCTTGAACCACGTCCGGTGGCGCTTGGCCGCGGGCCAGCGCGTCGAGCCTGTCCAGGTAGCCGGAAGGGTCGTCGGCGACGATCACGGCGCGGTGGGGGAAGGCCGTACGGGTGGTCGCCAGGGAGCGGGCCACCTCCACCGGGTCAAGGGCATCGCGGGCACGGACGAATGCGGCCAAGCGGGCCGCCTGCGCGCGGAGCGCCTCGGGCGTGCGTGCGGACAGCACCCACGGCGCAGGCCCGGACGGGGTCTCGCGTCGCTCCTGTTCCAGGTCGGGCGGCGGCTGTTCGAGGATGACGTGGGTGTTGGTGCCGCTGATGCCGAAGGAGGAGACTCCGGCCCGCCGCGGGCGCCCGGTCTCCGGCCATGGCCGGGCTTCGGTCAGCAGCCGTACGCCCGACCATTCCACGTGGGACGACGGCTGGTCCACGTGCAGAGTTCTGGGCAGCACGCCGTGCCGTATCGCCTCGACCATCTTGATGATTCCCGCGACGCCCGCAGCCGCCTGGGTGTGGCTGATGTTCGACTTGACCGATCCCAGCCACAGTGGCCGGTCGGCGGGCCGATCGTGACCGTAGGCCGCGATCAGCGCCTGGGCCTCGATCGGGTCGCCCAGCGTGGTGCCGGTGCCGTGGGCCTCCACCACGTCCACCTCGGCTGGGTTCAGCCCGGCGGAGGCCAGCGCCTGCCGGATCACCCGCTGCTGTGAGGGCCCGTTAGGTGCGGTGAGCTGGCTGCTCCTGCCGTCCTGGTTGACAGCGGTGGAACGGATCACGGCCTGGACGGGATGGCCGTTGCGTACCGCGTCCGACAACCGCTCCAGCAGCAGCAGGCCCGCGCCCTCGCCCCAGCCGGTGCCGTCGGCGGAGTCGGCGAAGGACTTGCAGCGCCCGTCCGGGGCCAGGCCGCGCTGACGGGAGAACTCGATGAGGATAGCCGGAGTGGCCAGGACGGTGACTCCCCCGGCGAGTGCGAGCGAGCACTCCCCCGCCCGCAGCGCTCGGACCGCCAGGTCCACCGCGACCAGCGAGGATGAGCAGGCGGTGTCCACCGTGATCGCCGGGCCCTCCAGCCCGAAGGTGTAGGCCAGCCGTCCCGAGGCGACGCTGCCCGCGCTGCCGACGACCAGGTACCCCTCCAGGTCTTCCGGCGCCCGCTGGAACCGCGTGCCGTAGTCGCCGTACATGATTCCGGTGAACACCCCAGTCCTGCTGCCGTGCAGCGACTCGGGCAGGATCCGGGCCCGCTCGAAGGCTTCCCAGGCCACCTCCAGCAGCAGCCGTTGCTGGGGGTCCACGGCGGCGGCCTCGCGGGGCGGCAGGTCGAAGAATTCGGCGTCGAAATCGGCGGCGTCGTGCAGGAATCCGCCGCTGCGGGCGTAGGAGGTGCCGGGGTGGTCGGGGTCGGGGTGGTAGAGGTCCGGCCAGCCGCGGTCGGCTGGGAGCGGCCCGACGACGTCGCGTTCCTCCGCCACCAGCCGCCACAGGTCCTCGGGTGAGCGGGCCTCGCCCGGGTAGCGGCAGCCGATACCGATGATCGCGATGGGTTCGGTCCTGGCGGCTTCGGACTCTTCCATCTGACGCCGGGTCTGCCGCAGTTCGGCGGTGGTGCGCCGAAGATAGTCGCGGAGCTTGTCCTCGTTGGAGGTCATGCGAGCTCTCCGTCGGTGCTCGGGATCGTCAGCTCGTGGTCGAGCACGTCGAAAAGCTCGTCGTCTGTGACGTCGGCCAGATCGGTGGCGGGCTCCGCGGTGGCAGGCCCGCTTGCCCGCGCGAGGTCCCGGAGCCGAGCTGTGATCACTGCGCTAGGGGTGGGAACGGCCCGCAGCGCGGCCTCGATCCGGTCGAGTTCGGCCAGCAGTGCCTCGACAGGATCGGCGGGGGGTGGTGCGACCAGCTCTTCAAGGTGTGCCGCCAGTTCGGCGGGCGTGGGATGGTCGAAGATCGTGGTGACCGGGAGGCGGAGTCCGAGCCTGGCGCCGACCTGGTTGCGGAATCGCACGGCCATCAGGGAGTCGAAGCCCGCGGCCTGGAAGCCTCGGCCGGGCGCCACCGCGTCGGCGTCAGGGTGACCCAGGATGTCGGCGGCGGTCTGCCGGACCAGGTCGAGCAGCAGTTTTCTGCGCTGCTCCGGGTCGAGCCCGGCCAGCCGCGCGTCGTCCGCGGGTACGGCGGCGCGGCGGGCGGGGCCGTGTACGAGACCGCGCAGGACGGCGGGCGGGTCCGCGGCCTCGGCCGCGATCCTGGCGGGCACCAGCATGGCGTCCGAGCTGGTGAGCGCGGTGTCGAACAGGTCCAGCGCCTGCTCGGTGTCCAGCGGCAGCAGGCCGCCGCCCCCCAGCCGCCGCAGGTCGGCATCGGTGAGATGGCCGGTCATGCCACTACCCGCCGCCCACAGTCCCCAGGCCAGGGAGATCGCGGGGAGCCCGGCGGCGCGGCGGCGCTGGGCGAGAGCGTCGAGGAAGGTGTTGGCGGCCGCGTAGTTCGCCTGGCCCGGGGAGCCGACGAGACCGACGGCCGAGGAGTAGAGCACGAACGCGGACAGGTCCAGGTCTTTGGTCAACTGGTGCAGATGCCAGGCGGCGTTCGCTTTGGGGCGCAGGACGTTCGCCAGGCGCTGAGGGGTTTGGGCGGTCAGCACGGCGTCGTCCAGCACGCCCGCGGTGTGGATGACGGCGGTGAGCCTGGGGATCGTGGCGATGAGTTTCGCCAGGGCCTCGTGATCCGCGACGTCGCAGTCGGCGAGGGTGACTTCCGCGCCGAGTTCTTCCAGCTCCGCCACCGCCTGCGGAGCCCTGGTCGCGTTGCGGCTCACCAGCAGCAGGCGGCGGGCGCCGTGGTGGGTCACCAGGCGGCGGGCCGCGAGCCTGGCGAGCGTTCCTGTGCCGCCGGTGATGAGAACCGTCCCCTCCATCGCCTCTTTGTGGGGGGCTGGAGCCGTACCGTCCCCCGAAGTCGCGGACGAGAGGTCGGCCTGGACGAGTCTGGGGACGTGGATCTCACCCGCGCGCAGTGCGAGCTGGTCCTCGCCTGTGGCGAGCGCCGCCGGAATCACCTCGGTGGAACTCGGGTGACCGTCGCTGTCCAGGAGCACGATCCGGCCCGGGTGCTCGCTTTGCGCGGTCCGCGCGAGGCCCCAGACCGTGGCGTTGGCGAGGTCGTGGACGTCCTCGCCGGGAGCTGCCGCCACCGCGCGTTGGGTGAGCAGGACCAGGCGCGCGGTGTCGTCGCGTTCGGCGGTGACCCAGTCGCGCAGCAGCCGGAGTGCGTGCTCGGCCGCCGCTTGCGCCGCCTCGGCGGTGCTCTCCCACGCGGGAAGCTCGACGATGACATCGTCCTGCCTGCGATCCGCGGGGACCGGCAGGGTGGGCCAGGCCAGCCGGAACAGCGTGGACGGTCGTCGCCCGGCGGAGCGCAGACGTCCTGCCTCCAGTGGACGCAACGCCAGCGAGCCAACGGCGGCGACCGGCTGTCCGTCAGGGTCGGCGAGCTGGATCGACACCGTGTCGCCCTCGCAGGGCCGGACCAGGACCCTGAGCCCGGTGCCCACCTCGGGGCGAGCGGCCACGCCCGTCCACGCGAACGGCAGCCGAGGGGCGCCTGTCCCATTGCCCACCACAACGTGCAGGGCGGCGTCCAGCAGAGCCGGGTGCAGCACGAAGCCACTGACGTGAGAGACGGGTCCGGCCTCGGCGAACAGCCGATCACCGAGCCGCCAGGCGGCGGTCATGCCGCGGAACTCCGGCCCGTAGTCGTAGCCTCGTACGGCCAGCCGCCGGTAGAGGTCTTCGATGTCGATCGGCTCGGCTCCTGGGGGCGGCCACACCCCGGCGAACTCCGCCGGGCCTGCGCTCTCAGCGCCGAGCAGTCCGACGGCGTACCTGGTCCAGTCCTCCTCCTGGGCGCGGCCGTGGATCGCCATCGGGCGCGAACCGGCCTGGTCCGGAGGTCCCACGATGATCTGCAGATCGACACCACCGTCCTGAGGGAGTACCAGCGGCCTCTCCAAGGTCAGCTCGTCGATCCCCGCCTGCCCGGTCTGCGCCGCGGCCTGCAGGGCGAGGTCCACGAAGGCGGTCCCGGGCAGGACAGGTGTGCCGTGCACGGCGTGGTCGGTGAGCCACGGATGCTCGCCGGGGGCGATCCTGCCGGTGAGCACGAGCGTGCCGGTGTCGGCGAGCGACAGGGCACTGTGCAGGAACGGGTGGTCCAGAGCAACCGCCCCGGCCGCCGGTTGTCGCCCGGCCGGTGCGTTCAGCCAGTAGCGACGGCGCTGGAAGGCGTAGGTGGGCAGCTCCACCTGGTACGCGGGGTCGGCGGCGGTCACCGGCCAGGCGACCTGCCGTCCCAGGCTGTGGGCGATGCCGAAGGACTCCTGGAGCTGCGCCCATCCGCCCCGGTCCCGCCGGAGCGTACCGGTGACCGTCACGCCTTCCTCGTCGTCGATGCCGACGGTGAGGACGGGATGCGGACTGGATTCCACGAACAGGTCGTGCCCGTCACGCAGCAGCGCCCGGATGGCCTCGTGGAACCGTACGGGCCGGCGGAGGTTGTCGTACCAGTACTCGGGTGTGAGCAGGGACGTGTCGATGCGGTCACCGGTGACGGTCGAGTAGAAGGCGACCTTCGCGGCCATCGGCACGATTCCGGCGAGCGCGGACCGGATGCCGGGCTCGACGGTGTCGATCTGCCGGGAGTGTGAGGCGTAGTCGACCGGGATGCGCCGCGCCCGTGCGCCGTCCGCGGTCAGGCGCGCTTCGAGGTCGTCGAGGGCCTCCGGGGTGCCGGACACCACCGTGCTGGCCGCGCCGTTCACCGCCGCGATGTCGGCGGCACCGCCGTAGCCGCCCAGGTAGACCGCGACCTCATCGGCGGGCCGCAGCACCGAGAGCATCCCGCCCTTGCCGGTGAGCGCGATCAAGGCCCTGGCGCGCAGCGCCACGATGCGGACGGCGTCGGGGAGGGTGAGCGCGCCCGCCACGTACGCGGCCGCGATCTCGCCCTGGCTATGCCCGGCAACCGCGTCGGGGCTGATCCCGTGAGCCTGCCACACCTGCGCCAGCCCGGTCATCATCGTGAACAGCACCGGCTGCACGACCTCGACCCGGTCCAGCGAGGCCGCGCCGGGCCGTTCTTCGAGCACGTCGATCAGCGACCAGTCGGCGTGCGGGGCGAGCGCCGCCGCGCAGGCGTGCACGTGGTCGCGGAACTCGGGCGAGGTCCGGAGCAGCTCGCGCGCCATACCCGGCCACTGTGAGCCCTGCCCGGGGAACACGAACGCCGTTCTCCCGCCGGTCGACCTGCCGACGATCAGACCTGCCGCGGACCGGCCCGAGGCAAGGGCGCGCAGCCCTTCCCTATGGTCGCCCACGATGACCGCGCGGTGCTCGAAGCTCGCCCGGGTGGTCAGCAGGGCCCGGCCCGTCGCCGCCGGGTCGAATTCGGTGAGGTGCTCGTCCAGGCGGGCGGCCTGCGCGCGGAGCGCCTCAGGGCTGGTGGCCGACAGTACCCACGGCAGCGGCACGTCTTGCTCAGGGGCGGTGCGGGCGGGCGGAGGAGCCTGTTCGAGTATGAGGTGGGCGTTGGTGCCGCTGACGCCGAAGGAGGACACCCCGGCCCGGCGTGGCCGACCGGTCTCCGGCCATGG
>NZ_JBEZDU010000060.1:0-13085 GCF_040648495.1 Nonomuraea sp. NPDC049129
CCACATCCCGCGAGGACGGCTACGAGGGACGCCGCGATCATGACGTGGACCGATCTCATGACGCCCTACCGTATCGCCCGGATCACCTGCCGGAGGTGCGGCATCGCCCACTTCCCGGCCGGCCCCGACTGTCATGACGGCTCTTCGAAGTCAAGCGGGGTCGAGGCAGCCGCGCTTGACGGCGAAGAGCCCATATCAGGTGCATATCTCTGTTACGAGGCGATGATTTCCGTGGATGGCTTGCGGCCCACCCACGAGGCGCCGAAGAGCCCGCACAAGGCGGGCTGTTCGGGGTGGGATATTTCCGAGTTAAGACATCGTTTCCAGTTCGGCACGCGTCAGCTTAAGGGTGTTGTCCGGCAGCGACTCGGGGTTGCTGGAGGTGTCCAGCGGATACTTGGCCTGGACGGGGTTGAGCAATGCGGCGGGCGAGTCAGGGTAGGTTTCCAGGAACAGGACGTAGCCGCTGTCCTGGTTCATCGGAGTGGTGTGCTCCTCCTCATAGGTCACCCCTTCGAAGTTTCCCCCGAGCTCCTTGACCTCGATGGACTGCCCCACCTGGGCCTGACCTTTGAAGACCTTTATCACCTGGGCGGTGTAGACGGTGATGACCGTCGGCGGGGCCTCGGGCTGAGCAGCCACCCCTGCCGGGGCTCCCGCGTTGGGATTCAGGTTCGGATCTGTCTCTGCGGGATCGGGCGCTTCCTCTTGTTCCTGGAGATAACGCGGCTCTCCGACGATGCGGGCTTCGACGACGAGGGTCGCCTTCTCGAAGAGCGCGTCGGCGCTTTGGTACTGGGGATAGTCGGCTCGATAGAGGACAGGTTCCTCATGCGCCGAGCATGCGGTCACGAACACCGCGGCGAAGACAAGTGCGCCAAGACGCCGTAGCACGGGCCGGCCTCCTTTAGTAGTAGGCATTGACGTCGGCGACATCGTGCGACTGGGGCTTGGTCATCGAGTTGCGGTTCCTGCTCGAATTCATGATCGAGGTGCCCGAGTTGTGCGCGAGGTTCAACGCGTGCCCGAGCTCGTGAACCAACGTGCTCGTGACGAAGTTCGAGAAGTTCGACGCGTCCCTGTTGATCGTCCGGGAGTTCAGCCGGACGTACATGCACATCCCGCCGCACCTCTGATAGTGCCCGTAATAGGTGTTGCTGTAGGACTTCACCGTGATCGTTGAACCTGAATTTGAGTTCTTGTAGAAATTGGCGGGGCTCGCGGTCGCGTTCCAATTGGACAGCGCCTTGTTCATCGGCGTCTGCCAGGTGCCGTTATAGCTGTAGGGGTAGATATGAATACTGGCGATGTCCTGACCGGTGCCGTTCCAGTGGGCGAATGCCGGCGAGACGCCCACCGTTCCCACCAGCATGACGGCGAGGACCATGAACAATCCTCGCCGTGCGTTACGTCCTAACGTTCCCGAATGCATTGTCGAGCCATCACTCCTTGCGTTCTGGGGGGGTGTTGTGCGTGCACACAAAAGGGAGCTGACCGCCGAGATGAAAGTCAAGGCCCGGCTATCGAATGGGAGGCGTCGAAAGCTGATCGAAGCGCTTTGAACGGAGTATGAACGCGAGGATGATCACGTGTCAAGGATTGGCTGAGCAGGGTGTCGACGACATGGTCACTCCTACCAAGCAAGGAGGGAGATACAGCGCGGACGCGGCCCCACCCGCCCGCTCCGCGGGGACCAGGGGCCAGAGTCCAGCGCTGGTCGTCGGCGAACCCGTGCGCCAACAACTCACGGGTCGGTTCGGCTTCCAGCCGCGGCCACTGTGCGGCGGTCGGCTTCTCCCGCGAGACGGGCCCCTGCGACCGCAGCGCCCCGCTGCCCAGCCGCACGCCAGTGACCGGCCGACCGACCGCTCACTGACCCGTTAGTCCCGCGAAACCAAACAGTCACGGCTGATGTCTCTACGAATTCGCCCCGCGCATGTCCGGGAAATCCCGGGCTGGAAATCGGGGTGGTCGCCCGCCGACGGCGTAGGGTTTGGCCCGTTGTGGTCCTTTGTCAGGCGGACGCCAGAGCCGCGTCACGAGCCCGTCACTGTGCTTCGAGCACGTGTCAGTGTTCCTCGGCCGCGGGCTCCAGAACGAAGACGGGCATCTCACGGTCCGTCTTCTTCTGGTAGTCGGCATAGTCCGGGTACGCCTCGACGGCTCGAGCCCACCACACGGCCTTCTCGTCCCTGGTCACCTCACGTGCCAGCATGTCCTGGCGCACCGGGCCGTCCTGAAGCTCCACCCGGGGTTCGGCCACCACGTTGTGGTACCAGACCGGGTGCTTGGGGGCTCCTCCCAAGGAGGCGACCACGGCGTAGGAGCCGTCGTGTTCCACCCGCATCAGCGGGGACTTGCGGATCTTGCCGCTCTTCACGCCCAGGGTGGTCAGGATGACGACAGGCAGGTCCCGCCGGTTCGCGTCTTCCGACCCGATCAGACTGCCCAGCGTGGTTCCTTCCGTACCGCCGGAGCTTTCGTACAGCTCCACATGGTCACGTACCAACTGCGTCGTGCTCGGCTCGCACTCGCCTTTGAGTGGCGTGTTGCGTATCTTCAAGCTGTCGAGAATGTCCGATCCGCGCAACGCGAAAGGCGGACGCGATCATTCCCGGTGCTGTTGACCGGCGGGCTCGCTTCGCCACGATCACACGACAGCCCGCGGCCGGGCGGTCTCACGGGCCGGCGCCCGGACCCCGTTCGCGGACGTGCCGGCTCCCCGCGAATCCAGCTCGCTTTTCCGGTCGTGTGATTGCCGCGCACACCTGTACGGCAACGCGGCCGACCGGCCCGAGCGGGCGCGGGCCTGTCCCTCCGACATGACGGATGCGGAGTGGGTGGTGCGCGATCAGCTGCCCGTGCTGGCGTGGCTGGACGACACCGCCGTGGCCCAGCCGGTTCATTCGAGGCGGATCGCGGTAAAACGCTGCCCCACCTCGACGGCGATCGCCGCCGCGCCCGGCTCTAGTGCCTTCTCGACGGCTGATGGCGGCATGTAGACCCTGAGCGCCGAGTTGCGTTCACGTGCCGCCGAAAGCTGGTCGAGGTCCATATGGTCAGGGTGCTCGTGGGTCACCAGCACCTCGTCGGCCCCGTCGAGGGCCTCGCTCTCGGAGAACGTGCCCGGTCGATGACGAGCACCCGGCCATCGACCTCCAAACGCACACAGGCATGACCGTATTTGATCAAGCGCATGCGCCCACCATGCCAGGAACAGCCAAGCGCTAAGCCGAGGGTGCCAGGGCTTCCAGGGCCTCCTCCGCGCGGCGCATCGCCTCCTTGGCATCGCAGGTGACGATCTCCGGATCGAAGTTCAGGTCGTGGAAGACCTCCGTCACGCCCTGCGCCGCCAGTTCGCCGACGTCCGCCCTGATCTGCTCGTAGGTGCCCGTCAGTGGCTGCCGATCCGCAGCGCCTTCCGGGCGTACGCGGGTCACGCCCCGGCAGACGAAGCGGAGCGCGTCGGCGTCGCGGCGGCCCGCCTCCGCGGCCGCCGACTTGATCAGCTCGATCCGCCCGGCGACCGCCGCCAGGTCCTCCCGGCTCGAACTGATCCAGCCGTCCGCGAGCCGCCCGGCCCGCCGTAGCGCGACGTCGGCGGTGCCGCCGAGCAGGATGGGCGGCACCGGCGACGGCTTGGGATCGATGTGGGAGCGCGGCACCTGGTAGAACTCCCCGTGGTGCTCCACCACCTCGTCCTGCCACGCCTTGCGCAGGACCTGGACGAACTCCTCGCCCCTGCGCCCCCGGCGCTCGAAGCCGACCCCTGCGGCCTCGAACTCCTCCCGCAGCCACCCCAGCCCGAGCCCGGCCGTCAGCCTGCCCATGGAGACGCTCTGCAGCGTCGCGAGCTGCTTGGCCAGCGGCACCGGCTGGACGAAGGCGTTGACGATCGCCACACCCAGCCGGATCGTGCTGGTCACCCCCGCCAGGTAGGCGAGCGTGACGAGCGGGTCGTGCACGCTGCGATATGTCGGTCCCATCGGATGCCCCACCGGATAGAGCACCCGCTGGAAGGTCCAGAGCTCGTGATATCCCAGCTCCTCGGCGCGGGCGGCGACGCGACGCATGTTGCCCGGCGTGGCCCACGGCCCGGATTGGGGCACGGCGAAACCTATTCTCATGACCTCTAGTCTGTACGAGTGGCTCTGGAGGAGGAGCTGGCGGGGATCGCCGGCGCTTATGGCGGCACGGGCGACATCGTGCGCCATCCGACACGTACGGACGTGGTGGTCCTGCGCCGGGGCGAGGTGGTGGTGAAGGCGCACTCGGCGCGCGACGAGGTGGAGTCGCTGCGGCCGAGGCTGCGCGCGGCCGCGTCGGCGGCGCTCAGCGGCCTGATGCTGGCGCCGCTGGATCCCGAGGTGCTGACGGTGGCGGGCCGGGCCGTCACGGTGTGGCCGGCGGGACGCCCGGTCTCCCAGGACGCCCCCGACGCCGCGCCCTGGGAGGAGGGGGCCAGGCTGCTCGCCCGGTTACACGCCGTACCCCTGACGCTGTTACCGCCGCTGCCCGCGGCCGGCGGACCGGCTCGGGCTGCCCGCGCGGTGCGGCGGATGCCCGGCGACGGTCCCGTCGAGCAGCTCGTACGCCGGGCGTTCAGCGAGCTCCCCGAGCCCGAGCCGGGCCCCGGGCTGCTCACCCACGGCGACTGGCACCTGGGCCAGCTCGTCTGCCGCGACCGCTGGCTGCTCATCGACGTCGACGACCTGGGCGTCGGCGACCCCGCCTGGGACCTGGCCAGACCGGCCGCCTGGTACGCCGCGGGGCTGCTCGACCCGGTCGTCTGGGACCGGTTCCTCGGCGCCTACCTCGCCTCCGGCGGGCCCGCGCTCGGCCGGGGCGACGACCCGTGGCAACAGCTGGACCTTCCCGCCCGGGCGCTGACCGTGCAACTGGCCGCCGTGGCGGTGCTCAACGCCTTCCGGGAGCGTCGGGAACTGGACGAGGTGGAGCATTCGTTGGTCGAGTCGTGCAACAGAATCGTCCGAGCGTGACGGTGTTTCGCGCGGTAGGTTCTTCCCTAAACTCCAAGCCGAGGAGAGCGTGAAATGCAGTGCCCGAAGTGCCGCGGCAATATGCGGACATATGAGCGTAATGGCGTCCACATCGAGCAGTGCGACAACTGCCGGGGGATCTTCCTCGACTATGGCGAGCTCGAGACGCTGACCCGGATGGAGTCGCAGTACCACGCCGCTCCGCCGCCCGCGCCGGGCCCGGCGTGGGGCGCCCCGCACCACGGTGGCGGCCACCACTACGGCCACCACCGTGGCCAGCGCAGCTGGGTGGGCATGCTGTTCTCGACCTGATCCAGTCTCGGCCCGATCAGGCCTGCTCCCCCGATCCAGCGGGCCGCGTACTCCAACTCCAAGTACGCGGCCCCGGCCCGTCAGTGCGGGAACTGCTCCGGATCCACGTCGGAGGTGCGGGCGTTGCCGCCGGAGATGGCGTGCAGCGTGACCCGCCAGTCGTGCCAGCGGATCTGCGTCGCGGTGAACGTGGTCTTGAACTTCACCGTCTTCTGGAACCGCTCGAAACTGCACTCACGGGTGAACGACTTGCTCTTGCCGTCCCAGTCCACCCCGTGCGTGAAGAAGATCTTGTAGCTGCCGTCGCGCACGCCCCTGACCTTGAACTTCGCCTTCTTGCGCACGTACACGCTGAACGCCGTGGACTTGCCCTTCAGGACGGTCACGACCGCGTCACGGGTGCCGCCGTTGTCGATCTGCAGCGAGCTGCGGCCCGACATGCTGGTCTTGCGGAGATAGTGGCCGTTGCCGAGCCGCCTCGACTGCTTGCCCTTGGCCTTCACGGTGACCACGTCGGCCGGATAGCCGCCGGCGCCCTGCAGCGCCTCGCCCGCCTGGTCGAGCGAGTCGAGCCGGTCGCCCAGGTCGGTCAGCACGGCCGACGAGGTGCACAGGTTGCCGCTGCGGACCTTGCCCGCCGTGGTGCCGAGCTGGGTGGCGAATTCGCGCAGGCTGGCCACGTACGCGTCGTGCTGGGCGCGCACCTCCTGCGGCGGCGCGATGGCGGTCAGCTCGTTGGCGGCGCCCAGCAGTTGCTCCTGGGCGCTCTGCACGCGCTGGTTGAGCGTCTTGACGGTACGGGCGCCGGCCATGGCGTTGATCGCGTCGAGCATGGCCTTGTGCTTGGTGCCCAGCTCGCTCTTGTACGCCTCGGCGGTCAGCGCGGCCGGGCCGGTCGGGCCGCTGCTCTGTGGGGTGGCCGGACCGGAGTTCGCGACGATCGAGCCGGTGCCGCCACCGACGCCGCTCACACTGGCCTCGCCGCCGCTCGGCCGCTGGGGCGTGGCGGAGCACGCGGCCAGTGTGAGGCTCGCGAGCGCGAGCGTGGAACAGATCAAGCGAGGGGGAGCCACGTGCCACACTATCGCCGGATTGATCCCCACCCGTCAATTACGATTCGGTCAGTCCCTCCTCGCGGTCCTGCCGCAGCCACCTGGTCAAACCGAGCATCTCCAGGAAGGGCAGATCGTGGCTGGCCACGATCAGCGCCCCCCGGTAGGCGGCGAGCGCCTGCGCCAGCTGGCGGACGCTGGGCATGTCGAGATTGTTGGTCGGCTCGTCGAGCAGGAGCAGTTGCGGCGGCGGCTCCGCCGACAGCAACGCCGCCAGGGTCGCGCGGAACCGCTCGCCGCCCGACAGTGTGCCCACCGGCCGCGCCACCCGATCGCCCCGGAACAGGAACCGCGCCAAGCGGGCGCGTACGTCGTTCACCGGCGCGGACGGCGCCAGCGCGCGGACGTTGTCGAGCACGCTCAGCGAGTCGTCGAGCAGGTCGAGCCGCTGGGCCAGGTAGCGGACCGGGACGTTCGCCCCATGTTCGGTGATGCGCCGCAGCAGGGTGGTCTTGCCGGACCCGTTGGGGCCGAGCAGCGCGATCCGCTCGGGTCCGCGCACGACCAGCTGCTTCAGCGCCTGATCGGACTCACGCGCCGTACGGGACAGCGGGAATTCCAGGACCACGCGGCCGGCGGGCACCGCGGTGCCCGGTAGCTTGATGCGGATCTCCGCGTCGTCGCGGACCGCCTGCTCGGCCTCGGTCAGCCGGTCACGGGCCTCCTCCAGCTTCTCGGCGTGCATGTTGCGGTGCTTGCCCGCCGACACCTGGGCCTGGCGCTTGCGCGCCTGCATGATGATCTTCGGTTCGCGCTTGCTGGCGTACATCTTCGCGCCGTAGCGCTGGCGCCGGTCGAGCTTGGTGCCGGCCTCGACCAGCTCGCGCTGCTGCCGCTTCACGTCGGCCTCGGCGACCCGGACGCCGCGTTCCGCGGCCTCCTGCTCGGCGGCGAGGATCTCCTCGTACGCGCTCAGGTTGCCGCCGTAGCGGCGGACGGTGCCCTCGCGCAGGTCGGCGATGCGGTCGACGAGCTCGAGCAACGCCCGGTCGTGACTGACGACCACCATCACGCCCGGCCACGCGGCGACCGCGGCGTAGAGCCGCCGCCGCGCGTCGAGGTCGAGGTTGTTGGTGGGCTCGTCGAGCAGCAGGACATCGGGCCGCTTGAGGAACTGGGCGGCCAGCGCGACCATGACGGTCTCGCCGCCCGACAACGTGGCGACCGTACGGTCGAGCCCCACGTGGCCGAGGCCGAGCGGGTCCAGCTCGGCCCGCGCGCGCTCCTCCACGTCCCAGTCGTCGCCGACGGCCGTGAAGTGCTCCTCGGCGACGTCGCCGGCCTCGATGGCGTGCAGCGCCTTGCGGGCCGCGCTGATGCCGAGCAGGTCGGAGACGGTACGGGCGGCATGCAGGGGAAGGTTCTGCGGCAGGTAGCCCACCTCTCCCATGACCGAGACGGATCCGGTGGAGGGGACCAGCTCGCCGGCGATGATCCTGAGCAGGGTGGACTTGCCGGAGCCGTTGGCCCCGATCAGGCCGGTGCGCCCGGCCGGGAAGGCGGCGTCGAGGCCGTCGAGCACAGGGGTGCCGTCGGACCAGGCGAAGGACACGCCGTCGACGACGATGGAGAATGACATGAGGTGGCTCCCGTCACAACGAAATTCCGTGACTTGGCGGGAAACACCGCTGAATACGACGCCTGATGACGACAGCTGGATGCGACAAAGGATCGTACGCCGAAGGAATCGGCCAGGTGCGGTGCCCGCGACCTCAGACCCTCACGTCAACTGCCCCCAGGGCTCGGCGATACGTCGCAGAGGACTGTACCCGGCCGGAAATCATCCGGCAAGCATTTATCCGGCAAGGCCCCTGGCCCGATGGGCCGCCACGTTCACCCGGTTGGCGCAGGCCAGCGAGCAGAACCGGCGCCGACCGTTGCGCGAGGTGTCGACGTAGACCGTCTCGCACCCCGGCCGGTCGCACCGGCCGAGCCGGCGCCCGTCGGAGAACGAGATGGCCATGGCCAGCCCGCCCGCCGTGGTGTCCTTCGCCCTGCTGACGATGTCGGCGTCCACGGAGAAGAAGTGCAGGTGCGGCTCGCGGCCGTCGTGCGCGCTCACATAGGGCTTGGACGCGGTGATGTCGAGCAGGTCGTTGATCAGCTTGATCTGGGTGTCCTGGTCCTGCTCCCCGAAGAGCGGGGCGAGGCGGTGCCGCCACTCCGCCAGCTCGGCCGCCTGCTCGGGCGTGACCTGGGGACGGAGCATGGCGTGCTCCGCGAGCATCGCCTCGACCGCCTCCGGCCGGAAGTCGGTGCCGTTGACCAGGGCGGCCGCCAGAGCGGCGCCGTTGCCTCCGTAAGCATTGAAATGCATAAGACCATTACATCAGGCTGGAGTCATGCACTCCAGAGACCTCCACGATCCGCTGGCTCTCGCCGTCGTCTCCTCCCACATGACCTCCGAGGGCGTCGTGTCCTACCTGCGCTGCGCCTGCGGCGCGTGGGAGGTACGGACCGCGCGCCTGGTCGGCACCGCCCGCCCGCGCGGGGGCGTACGGCAGCACGTCTGACGCTCGGGCATCGACTGGCATGGGGGGCGGCACCTAGAGTCGGCAGCAACGTCCCCACCAGGAGGCCAGGCATGTCCAGCATCCCCGCCCTGCTGCGCGACCGGATCGCGGCCACCCCCGACGCGGCCGCCTATCTGGTGCCGTCGGACGACGGCTGGACCTCACTGTCCTGGCGGGAGGTCGGCGAACGCGTACGCGGGCTCACGCTCGGCCTGGCCGCCCTGGGCGCCGGTCCGGGCACCCGCGTGTCGATCCTCTGCTCCACCCGGCTCGAATGGGTGCTGACCGACCTGGCCGTGCTGTCCACCGGGGCCGCGACCACCACGATCTACCCGTCCAACACCGCCGCCGAGTCGGCCTTCGTCATCACCGACTCCGGCAGCACGATCGTCGTCGCCGAGAACGACGACCAGGTGGCCAAGCTGAGGTCCGTACAGAAGGAACTGCCGGACGTCACGCAGGTGGTCGTCATCGACGGCGCGCCCGCCGACGACGGCTGGGTGGTCACGCTCGACTCGCTGAGCACGCACGACGCCGCTCACCTTGACTATGACGCGATGGTCGACGCCATCGGCGAGCACGATCTGGCCACGCTCATCTACACCTCCGGCACGACCGGCCGCCCCAAGGGCGTGGAGCTGACCCACGACAACTGGCTGTACGCCGCCGACGCGGTCCGCAAGATCGAGCTGATCTCCGAAGACGACCTGCACTTCCTCTGGCTGCCGCTGTCGCACTCGTTCGGCAAGCTGCTGGAGGTGGTGATGATCGACATCGGCGTGGCCACCGCGATCGACGGCCGCCTCGACCGCATCGCCGACAATCTCGGCGCGCTCAAGCCGACCATCATGGCCGCCGCGCCGCGCATCTTCGAGAAGATCCACAACACCGTGGCGTCCACGGTGGCGCGCGAGGGCGGCGTCAAGGCGCGCATCTTCGCCTGGGCCAGGAAGACGGGCATCCGGGTCAGCAAGGCGCGCCGGCGCGGCGCCGCGATCCCGCTCAGCGTCCGCCTGGAGTACGGGCTGGCCGACCGGCTGGTGTTCGCCAAGCTGCGGGAGCGGTTCGGCGGCCGGATCCGCTACTTCATCTCCGGCTCGGCGCCGCTCAACCAGGACATCGCCGAGTTCTTCGACGCGGCCGGGCTGACGATCCTCGAAGGCTACGGGCTGACCGAGTCGTCGGCCGGCAGCTTCCTCAACCGGCCGGACTCGGTGAAGTACGGCACGGTCGGGCCGCCGTTCCCGGGCACCCGGGTGCGGATCGCCGAGGACGGGGAGATCCTGATCGGCGGGCGCGGCATCATGCGCGGCTATCACAACCTGCCGGAGGAGACGGCTGAGACGCTGTCGGACGGCTGGCTGCACACCGGCGACATCGGCGAGCTCGACCAGGCCGGGCGGCTGGTCATCACCGATCGCAAGAAGGAGCTGATCAAGACCTCGGGCGGCAAGTACGTGGCCCCCACCTACCTGGAGGGCCGCATCAAGGCCACCTGCCCGTACCTGTCGCACGTCTTCGTCCACGGCGACCGGCGCAACTACGTCACGGCGCTGGTGACGCTCGACATGGAGGTCGTCAAGCCCTGGGCCGAGGCCGAGGGACTGCCCCTCGACCCCGAGCGGCTGCGCGAGCATCCGCGCATGCGCGCGGAGGTCGAGAGCGCGGTCAAGCAGGTGAACGCCGACCAGGCCAGCTACGCGACGGTCAAGAAGTTCGCGATCCTGGCGGCGGACTTCACGGTGGAGACGGGCGAGCTCACGCCGAGCCTGAAGGTCAAGCGCAAGGCCGTCGAGGAGCGCTACGGCGACACCCTCGACTCCTTCTACGCGTGATCTTCAGACATCACAGCACCCGTTTGGCGCCCGGCAGCGATCGTACGAGGTAGGCCAGCCCCCAGCAGACCGGCAGCGCGATGACGGCCGCGACGGCGAACTTGACGATCGCGATCGCGTGCAGCCCGCTCAGCGCGTAGCCGATCGCGACCAGGACGAGCGGGTGGATGATGTACACGGTGAACGCCTGGGCCGACAGCCACTTGCCGCGCGGCCCCTGGTGGTTGAAGCGCTCCCTGAAGACCACGGTGAGCCCGATGATCACGCTGACCGCGAAGGCCGACTCCCAGGTGGCGGTCACGGCGGTCGACAGCGCACCCGTGGTGACCTGCGAGAGCGGCAGGAGCACGGCGCTCACCAGGGCCGCGATGCCGAACCCGAGCGGCCCCGCCTTGGTGGGCAGGGTCATGAACCAGCCGCGCCTGAAGGCGATGAGGCCGACCACGAACATGGCCGCGTACTGCGGCAGGAAGTACGGCGTCGGCAGCCCCAGCACCGGCACGTAGGAGCCGACGGGCACCGGGATGCGCCACAAGGTGGTGGCCACCGACAGGCCGACGGTGAACAGCACGATCCAGCGCGCCCGCAACACCGCGTGTGGCGCCCCGAACGGGGTCTCGACCGGCGCGCTGAAGCGCCGCCACAGCGCGTAGAGGGCGGCGAACACGATCAGCACCTCGACGAACCACATCGGTCCCGGATCCCACGACCCGATGTAGTACTGCCAGTACGGCAACGAGGCGTAGTCGGACCGGTAGGAGCCGATCGTCACCAGCGGACGCAGCACGAGCAGGAAGACCAGCAACGGGATGCCCAGCCGGATCAGGCGGTCCCGCAGGAACGACCGCCCGCCCTTGCGGTCGTAGGAGCCGGGCGTGAAGAAGCCGGAGATCAGGAAGAAGAAGCCCATGAAGAACGCCTGGTCGAACACCACGAGGATGTCCAGCGCGACCCCCGAGGGGTCCTGGGCGGGCTCGGTGTAGAACCAGAGCGGGATGTTTCCGTAGGTGACCGCGACATGGTGGACGACGACCAGCGCGGTCAGGACGATGCGCAGGTTGTCGATGGCGAAGAGCCGCGTGGCAGTCCTCGGCTCGGTCTTCATTATTTGACAGCCCTCTCGAATAGGTCGGCCAGCTCTCTGGCGTGAGCGTCGAGGTCGTGGTCGGGATAGGTCACCCAGTAGCCGAACATGTTGTCGATGGCCGACGACATCGTGACGGCCATCACGCGTACGTCGAACGTCCTGAACTCCCCGGCGGCCTGGCCGGCGCGATAGATCCGCTCCAGCGCCGCGTAGGTCTCCTCGTTGGCCTTGAAGCCGTAGCGCGGCTGGCCGTCGGCGGTGCGCAGGTTGTAGAAGATCTGGCCGAGCGCCCTGAGTTGCGTCCGGTGCGCCCTCATGTGCTCGGCGACCGCCAGGATGTACGTCCTGAGCAGGCCCGTGGCCGATTCCTGCCCCTCCATCCGGGCCCGGACGTGCTCGTCGATCGCGCTGTAGACCTGGTTGACCACCTCCTCCATCAACTCGTCCTTGCCGGCGAAGTGATAGGAGATGACGCCCTTGCTGATGCCGGCGTGCTGGGCGATCCGGGCCAGCGACGCCCCGGCGAACCCGGACTCGGCGATCACCTCGATCGCGGACGCGACGATCTGGGCCCGCCGCGCCTCTTCGATGAACGAACGCGCCTTCTGGCCGCTCGGTTCATTTTCTGACCGCATGGCCAAAATTTAACACATGCGGTCATTATTCGCGCATCAGGCTGGTCAGAGCCTCAGCCAGCCCGCCCGGCCGTACCATCCGCCGCCCGCGGCGAGGTGGTCGGCGATGGCCCGCTCCAGCCGCGTACGGCGGGGCCACTCGGCGGGGGCCTCCGATCCGAAGACGAAGTCGAGCACGTCGCGACGAGGAACCGCTCGTCCGGAAAGGAGCGCGGGAAAAAAACTCCCTGGCCCGCTCGAACGACGCGTCGCAGGCGGCGGGTGTCAGGGCGCCCTTGAAATCGGGGATGTGCACGCCCAGCGCCAGATCCCCCGGCCCGGCGGGCAGCCCTGCCGCTGTGACGCCCTCGCCGGTCCTGGTGCCCATCCTGACCCGCTCGAACTGCAGCGTCTTGAATTCTCTGTGGTTCTCTGAAGGAATCAGGCAACTCGGACGGGCGTGGCCTGGCCTGGGCCGTTCCCGTGCTCGATGTGCATGAGCACGGGGGTGGCTTTAGCGTGGTGGAAGCCGGTCCGATGGTGAGAATTCCTTGCATGCCCTGTCCGGTACGGCTGGTGCCGTCCCGGCTTGGGTGCATGGCCCGCCGGACG
>NZ_JBEZDU010000061.1:0-8006 GCF_040648495.1 Nonomuraea sp. NPDC049129
CCGTGCACCTGAGAGCGCTTTGACCTGGACTTCTTCGAGGGCGGAGCCTTCAGCAGTCGTGCTGATCATTGACTGTGTGGAGGTCCGGGGTGCCGGTCGAGTTTCTGACGGATGCACAAGCCGCCGCGTACGCGGCGTATGACGGGACGCCGTCCCGTACGGAGTTGGAGCGGTTCTTCTTCCTGGACGACGCGGACCGGGAGCTGATCGAGGGCAAGCGGCGGTCCCACAACCGGCTGGGCTTCGCGGCCCAGCTCACGACCGCGCGTTACCTCGGGGTGTTCCTGGACGACCCGACCGAAATGCCGGCCGAAGTTGTCGACTACCTTGCCGAGCAGCTCGGCATCGCGGACGCGTCGGCACTGAAGGCGTACGGGGAACGGGAGAACACCCGGCTGGCCCACGTCCGTGAGCTGCGGAAGCTCCTGGAGTACACGGAGTTCGCCGAGGCGGAAGCCGAGTTGCGGGTGTGGGTGGACGCGCGGGCGTGGACAACCGGGGAGGGCCCGAAGGCGTTGTTCGACGCGGCGGTGGGGTGGCTGCGTGAGCGGCGGGTGCTGCTGCCCGGTGTGACGACGCTCGCCCGGCTGGTTGCTTCGGTGCGGGAGGCGGCGAACCAGCGGCTGTGGGACAGCCTCTGCGGGCTGCTGAGCGCCGGTCAGCGGGCGGTGCTCGACTCCCTGCTGACCGTGCCGCCCGGTGCGCGGGTGTCGGAGCTGGACCGGCTGCGGCGCGGCCCGGTGCGGATCTCCGGGCCCCAGATGAAGTGGGCGCTTGAGCGGGCGGCGGAGATCGACGCGTTCGGGATGGGTGAGCTGGACGTGTCCGGGATACCGCCGCGGCGGCTGGCGGAGCTGTCGCGGTACGGCGTGGACGGCAAGGCGTCCTTGCTGCGACGTCACGGCGACTCGCGGCGCCTGGCCACGCTGCTGGCCACCGCGGTCTACCTGACGAGCAGGGCGGTCGACGACGCGCTGGATCTGCTGGAGGTGCTGATCGCGACGAAGCGGCTCGCGCGGGCGGAGCGGGAGACGGCAAAGCAGAAGCTGAAGACGCTGCCGAGGATGGAGCGGGCCGGGATCAGGCTGGCGACCGCGTTCCGGGTCGTGTTCGACACCACGAGCGAGCAGGTCGACACCGAGTCCGGGGAGATTAGTCCGCCGGAGGTGGCGACGCTGACGGCGATGTGGGAGCGGATCGAGGAGGTGGTGCCGCGCGAGGAGCTGGCCGCCGCGATCGCCGCGCTGTTCGAGCTGGCGCCGCCGATCGACTCGGACGCGGACGAGGCCTGGCGCACCATGCTGGTCACCCGGTTCCCCACCGTACGGCCGTTCCTGGCGCTCCTGGTCCAGGTCGTCGACTTCGGCGCGACCCCGGAGGGCCTGCCGGTCCTAAAGGCATTGAAGTCCCTGCCCGACCTGATGGGGCGCAAGAAGGTCGGACCCGACGAGATCGACACGTCGCTGCTGGTCGGCTCGTGGCGGCGCCTCGTGCTGGCGGCGCCGCACCTGGAGGCGGGCACTGTGGACTGGAAGGCGTACGTGTTCTGCGTGCTGGAATCCTTCCACCGGCTGCTGCGCCGGCGGGAGGTGTTCGCCAAGAACTCCTCGAAGTGGGGCGACCCGCGGGCGAAGCTGCTGGACGGCGAGGCGTGGGAGCAGGTCCGCCCGACCGTGCTGGCCTCTTTGAACCTGCCCGGCGAGGCGGGTGAGCACCTGGCGGCGCGGGCCGCGCTGCTGGACGGCACGTACCGGGAGGTCGCCGGGCGGGTGCCGGCGACCTCCCAGATCGTGTTCGGCGACGACGGCCGCCTCCATTTCGCCGCCCTGGAGCCGGAGCCCGAACCCGCCTCCCTGATCGACCTGCGGAAGGCGGTGGAGGCGATGATGCCCCGCGTCGACCTGCCGGAGGTCCTGCTGGAGGTGTTCTCGTGGACTGGCGCCGACCAGGCGTTCACCTCGATCACCGGCGGCGAGGCCAGGCTGAAGGACCTGCACGTGACGGTCGCCGCGCTGCTGGTCGCGCACGGCTGCAACGTCGGCTACACGCCAGTCATCGGCGGGATCGACGAGCTGAAGTACGGCAGGTTGTCCCACGTTGACCAGACGTATCTGCGACTGGCCACCTACCGGGCCGCGAACGCCACCCTCATCGAGCACCAGGCGTCCATCGGCCTCGCGCAGGTGTGGGGCGGCGGGCTGGTCGCCTCGGTCGACGGCATGCGGTTCGTCGTCCCCGCCCCCTCCGTCTACGCCCGGCCGAACCCGAAGTACTTCGGGCGCCGGGGCGGCGCGACGTGGCTGAACATGATCAATGACCAGGCGGCGGGGCTCGGCGGGAAGGTGGTGGCTGGCACCCCGCGCGACTCCCTGTACGTGCTCGATGTCCTCTACGACCGGGACGGCGGCAAGCGCCCGGAGACGATCGTCACGGACACCGCCTCGTACTCCGACATCGTCTTCGGACTCCTCACCCTGGCCGGGTTCGCGTACGCGCCGCAGCTCGCGGACCTGCCGGACCAGAAGATGTGGCGCATCGACCGCACCGCCGACTACGGCGCCTTCCAGGAAGCGGCCCGCGGCCGGGTCGACCTCACTCGGATCGAACGCCAGTGGCAGGACATCCTGCGCATCATCGGCTCCATCCACACCGGCGCCGTGCGCGCGTACGACGTGATCCGGATGCTGTCGCGGGACGGGCGGCCGACCCCGCTGGGAGACGCGATCGCGCACTATGGGCGGATCGCCAAGAGCCTGCACATCCTGCGCCTGGCCGGGAGCCCGGCTATCGCCGCCAGATCAAGGCGCAGGCCAACCTCCAGGAGGGCCGCCACTCCCTCGCCCGGACGATCTTCCACGGCCGTTCCGGGCAGCTCTACCAGCGCTACCAGGACGGCATGGAGGACCAGATCGGCGCGCTGGGCCTGGTCCTGAACGCCGTCGTCCTCTTCAACACCCGGTACATGGACGCCGCTGTGAACCAACTGCGCACGGACGGGTTCGACGTGCGCGACGAGGACGTCGCCCGCCTTTCCCCGTTCGTGCGGCAGCACATCAACATGCTCGGCCGGTACTCGTTCGAGCTGCTCGTGCTGCCCGGCGGGATGCGCCCGCTGCGTGACAAGGACGCCACCGACGACGAGTGACGTCGCACGATGGCTCGTCGTGGTCTCCTCCATCTTGACCGAGGCGTCTGCGCTGCCCAGGCCCCGGAGAGGGGTACGGGAGCCGACACACCGGCCGGAGCTGTTACGGCTTCGCGGATCCGCTCGGCGGCCCGGCGGGCCCGGTACGCCTTCTGTCGGCAGGCGGGCCGGTCGTAGACGGCGTCCCGGCGGTGACCGTGGTCCAGGGCGAACCGGTCCGGCTTCTCGTCGTTGGTCAGGTTCCCGTTCATCGGGGTGAGCGCCCGACGGCGAGCCGACCCGGTGCGTGGGCGCGGGGCTGGCTCCTGGTATCAGTACGGCGTGACCTTGCCTGCTGGCTGATCACTTCGCCTGGGAGAGCGAGACCGCGTCGGGGCCGGCGGGGAATCGCAGCTGGCCGGTCGTGTCGTGCACGGCTCGCCACACTGTCTCGGCGACGTCGCTCTCCTTGGTGAACAGGTCCTGGCCTGTGAAGTCGCCCATGGCCTTCTTCGCCCATGGTGCGTAGGGCGCCGGGACCAGCTCGTCCAGCGAGGCGCCCTTCGTCGCGTTGGCCGCGAAGTTCGTCGTCAGGCAGGCGCCCGGCTCGACCGTCTTGGCCTGCACACCGAAGGGCGCGAGCTCGAGCGCGAGGGATGCGGTGAATCCCTCGATGGCCATCTTGCTTGCCTTGTAGACGGCCGAGAGCGGCATGTGGCCCAGCACCACGCTGGAGGTCACGTTGACCACCACGCCGGAGCCGCGCTCGCGGAACTGGGGCAGCACCGCCTGCGTCGTCGCCATCACGCCGAACGTGTTGGTTTCGAAGACTTCCCGCACTCGGGCCATGGGGGTGCCCTCGAACACGCTGATCGACGGGACGCCCGCGTTGTTGACCAGGACGTCGATGGGCCCGGCCGCCTCGAACGCGGCGGTGATGGTCTGGGGCTTGGTCACGTCGAGCTCGACGACGCGCAGCCGGTCCGACTCGGGCAGGACGCCCGCACGCGTAGTGCGCATCGTGGCGATGACGTTCCACCCCTGCGAGTGGAAGTACAGGGCGGTCTCCCGTCCGTATCCGGATGAGGCACCAGTGATCAGAACTGTCTTCATGCGGTGATCCTTGCGATGTAGTGGGACCCGCGAATAGACAGGCATTTTCCTGCCCCGCGGAAGAACTGGTGATCCCATTGAATCGCTCTGACCTGCTGGAATAGTAGAACTATCGTCGCTTCGTCTTGCACAATCCTCCCTCATAATCCGGCCGCTCAAGGAAGGACGCCTGCGGTGCTTCGCAGGCGGGCCGCGTCCCGGCTCGGGGGTGCGCCGAACTGGCGGCGGTACTCGCGGCTGAACTGCGACGGGTTGTCGTAGCCGACGCGGTGGCCGACTCCGGTGACGTCGCCCGGGTGGGTGGCGAGTAGCAGCCGGGCCTCCTGGAGCCGGATCTGTTTCTGGAACTGGATGGGGCTCATCGCGGTCACCGCCTGGAAGTTGCGGTAGAACGCGGAGACGCTCATCCCGGACAGCCGTGCCACGTCCTCGACCCGGAAGGGCTCGGCGTAGTGCTCGCGGATCCAGCGCACGGCCCGGGCGACATGGCTGAGGCCGCTGTCGGCGAGGCCGAGCTGGCGCACCGTCGCGCCCTGCTCGCCGGTGATCAGGCGCCACAGGATCTCGCGTTTGACCAGCGGGGCCAGTACGGCGCGGTCGCTGGGCTCGTCGAGCAGGCGCAGCAGCCGGACCACCGCGTCGAGCAGCGCGGGCGGGGCGTCGCTGACGGCGATCCCCGACGGAGTGCCTCCAGCGGGGCGGGGGGTGTCGCCGGGACCGGCTTGCAGCAGCAGTTCGGCGACGGCGGACGGTTCCAGCGTGAGGCCGAAGCCGAGGGCCGGCTGCTCGGGGGCGGCCTGGGTGAACTGTCCGGTGACGGGCAGGTCGACGGATGCGACCAGGTACTGCCCGGCGCCGTACGCGTAGACCCGGTCGCCCAGCGCGAGGCGTTTGGCGCCCTGGGCGATGACTGCGAGCACCGTGCCGGACATCGAGGGCGCCGGCGGATCCGGCCGGTCGACCTTGGAGATGAGGACGCCGTCGATGGCGGTGGTCCAGTCGGGCCGGGCATGCCGGGCCAGCAGGGTGCGGAGCTCTTCGAGGTGCATGCGTCCATTGCAGCACTGTCTGTGCTCAATTCCCGTGCTCGCGAGGATCGTGCAAGTACCAGCGAGCATCGTTCTAACGTTTTCGCAGGTCACGGCGATTGAATGGAATCACCTCACTCCATCAACGCAGAAGAAGGCCTCCATGATTGCCACGTACGGCTTCAACGCCACCCTGACCGCCAGGCCCGGAATGGGCGACCGGCTCGTCGACCTGCTGCTGACCGGCCTGCACGAGGGCAGCCCCGGCGCGAGCGAGTACTGCGTCGTCTACCTCGTCTCCCGTTCCGCGTCCGCCCCCGACGTCGTCCACGTCACCGAGGGCTGGACCAGCGAGGAGGACCACCACCGGATCTTCGCCGGCGAGGCCGCCCAGGCCATCGTGGCGCAGATCGGCGGACTGCTGGCCAAGGAGTCCGAGTACACCGACTACGTGCCGGTCCGCGGCAAGGCCGCCTTCTGACTCGCCGAACACCCCACACCCCAGCCCGTGCCGCCGCGGTGCCCGCTGAGGCGCCCCCTCCTCGCCCGACCGTCCCGCCACCACCCACGAAAGGCAACGACCATGACTACGGCACGACCCGCCCTCGACCCCGAACTGCATGAACTCTTGGCCGACATGCCGCTGATGTCCCAGCTCAGCCCGGAAGTGCTGGCGCAGGTACGCCCCTTCTCCTCGATGCCCGTCGATCCCCTCCTCGAAGGTCGCGCGATCGACCGGCGCGAGGTCACCGCTGCGAGTCCGGACGGCACCACGATCCCCTTGTCCGTCTTCAGTCCCGCGAACACCGATCGCACCACCGCCGCACCCTGCGTCTACTGGATGCACGGCGGCGGGATGGTCATGGGCGACCGCTTCTCACAGATCGACATCCCGCTGGAGTGGCTCGACGAGTTCGGCGCCGTCGTGGTCTCCGTCGGCTACCGGCTCGCGCCCGAGGCCACCGGCATCATCCCGGTCGACGACTGCTACCAGGGACTGCTCTGGATCGCCGACCACGCCGAAGAACTGGGCATCCACCCCGACCGGATCATCGTCGCAGGCGCCAGCGCGGGCGGCGGTCTCGCCGCCGGCGTCACCCTGCTGGCCCGCGACCGCGACACCCCGACGATCGCCGCCCAAGTCCTGATCGGCCCCATGCTCGACCACCGCAACACCACCACCTCCAGCCTCCAGTACTCGAACGGGCCCGGCGTCTGGACCCGGGAGATGAACGGATTCGGATGGCGCTGCCTCCTCGGCGACCTCACCGACGACGAGGTACCCGCATACGTCTCACCCTCCTTGGCCGACGACCTCGCGGGCCTGCCGACCACCTACATCGACGCCGGCTCCGCCGAAGTCTTCCGCGACGAGGCCACCGACTACGCCACCCGCATCTGGGCTGCCGGCGGCCAGGCCGAACTCCACGTCTGGGCAGGCGGCTTCCACGGATTCGACGCCCTGTCCCCTCAGGCACACATCTCGGCCACAGCCCGCCGAACCCGCACCGACTGGCTCGCCCGGCTCCTGCCCACGAACCCCGCCGCATAGGTGAAGTCGACGAGTTTCGGTCGTACGCTTCAGCCTTGGCTAAGACCTCAGCGTCTGCTGTCTCCGGGCGCGAGCAGGCTGGTGACCTCGGCGATCGCCTCCGCCGAGGGGTGGAAGTAGCGCCGTACGTTCTCCGGCTTCTTGTGCCGGGACTTCGCCATCAGCATGGGCAGGCTGGCCCCGGCCTCGCCGAGGTGGGTGAGACCAGAATGGCGGTATTCGTGCAGGTCCCAGCCTGTGCCCGGCACCCCGCCGACTGCGGTGTGGGCGTCGAGCAGGGCGCGGGCCTGGCCGTACGACAGCCGGACCAGCCCGGTGTCCGGGCACACGTCACGCGGCGCGATGACCTTGCTGGGACCCGGCTTGCGGTGGGTGACGAACACCGGCCCGCGTGTGCGGCCCTTGATCAGCCGGGGCAGCAGGCGGGCGGTGCCGGCGTCCCAGTACACGGGCTCCATGACGTAGTCCTCGCGCGGGGCACCGCGGCGGCGGGTACGCGGCTTCGAGCCCTTGGCCTTCACCGGGGCCCTGCGGGCGGCAAGGTCCAGCTCCTCGATGTTGACGCCGAGGATCTCCTCCGCCCGCGCGACGGTCTCGTACAGCATCCGCCACAGCGTCTTCTCCCGCAGGTGGACCTCGCGCCGGGCGATCAGCCGGTCCACGGCCATCTTCGAGCGGGCCGGGGTCTCCGAGTCCGGCGGGGGCATCCGCTTCACCCAGGCCGGGACAGCCGGGCCGTCGTATCCGCGCTCGACACACCAGCCTAGCCACGACAGCACCGCCGCCCGCCGGGCGTTCCACGTGTTGACCGCGGCCTCGCCCCACAGTTGTTCGAGGGCGCCGCCGATCTCGTCGTCCGCGACGGTGGCGAGCGGGCGGGCATCACCGAGGTGCTCGGCGGTCTTGCCGACGCCAATTCCGTACGACCGGAGCGTGTTCGCGTTGTCGAGCGAGTCGAGGAACACGTCGGCCGCCGCGCGGACGGTCAACGCCTTTCCGACGGGCAGTCGTACGACGGCGGGCACCGCTTCCCCCCTTGCCACAGATAACGGGGCCGCTTCGTACACAGCCCCGAGAACGTCGCCGCAGGTCGTGATCAGCGATGCCGCAGATAATAGAGCGTTATCTGCGGAAGACTTCAGACGGGTCCCGCCGCCGACCATCCGTCAGCCGCCCACCAGGGCCGATC
>NZ_JBEZDU010000062.1:0-7675 GCF_040648495.1 Nonomuraea sp. NPDC049129
GGGTGGCGCGCCCGTGGCGCGCCACCCTCCGAGTGGTCAAGACCGCCTACAAACAGTCAGGGACCCTAGCGATCAGAGGCTGTTGGTGCGGTCGCCGCAGTGGGGGTCCGAGCCGCTACGGTCGAAGACGAAGTTGAAGTCGACGTGGACCTTGTCGCTCCGCTTGACCCGGATGTTGGGGACCGACCTCCCGCCGCCGCCGGGCGACACGTTGTCCCCGGACGTGTACGACCAGATCGTCTTGTCCGGCAGGCCCCGCCGCTCCAAGCGGATCCTCAGGCGGACGTTGTTCTTGTTCCTGAGGCCGGGGCCACCGAGGTACCAGTTGATCCGGTTGAAGTAGTCGTACCTGCCCTGGGTGTAGTAGTAAGCCTTGATGTTCCCGTAGTTGCTCTTCGCCGCCTGGCAGCCGCCGGCCAGGTAGGCGGCGGCGCTGGTGGTGACGCTGGAGACGTTCGACGTGCTGAGCGGCGCCGATGCCTGTGCGGCGGTGTCCATCGTGCCCAGCGAGAGCACTGTCACGGCCACTGCAGTGGCGAGCTTCGTGATCGGCTTCATGTCCTGCTCCTCCGTTCGAGATCTTCCGTTCGAGCTTGTGAGAGGAAGATAGGGAGCCGGACGTTGAGTATTTGTTGAGGATCTGTCAGGTGAGTCAGGTACGACCGACAAGGTCCCACGAGGACCGGTCTATCCGCTCACGAACGTCGGCAGGCCCAAGCCTGTACTCAGGAACGTGGCAGGTCCGGTCTGTGCGCTCACGAACGCAAGCAGGCCCGGCCCGTACTCACGATTGTGGGCAGGACCGCTCTGCGCGCTCACGAACACAAGCAGGCCCGCCCTGCACTCACGATTGTGGGCAGGACCGCTCTGTGCGCTCACGAAGGCGGCCCCCCCATGGGATCTGCGAACGCGGGCCAGCCTCTGTGACCCACAGAACTTCTCCGGCGCATGTCACCAACGGCGCAAACCGCTGAGACCCGCGAAACTACTGCGATCTCGATCTCGCAGCCCCCCGCCTGACAGCCAAAGGGCTTGTGTCCTCAGGGGGTTGAGCAGGCGCCGCTCACAGCAGAGGCGCCCCGCACGTTGGAGGTGCGGATGATCAGTGCTGTCTCGATCGTATTGCCTCCTTCCAACGAGGCGGTCCGTCGCGTTGCTCCCTTCCAACGAGGCGGTCCGTCGCGTTGCTCCCTTTCGACCAGGCGGTCCGTCGCGTTGGCCCCTTCGAACGAGGCGGTGCGTTCGGTCAGCTGCGGTCAGGCGTCGCGGCGGGTGATCGCCAGGGTTGCCGCTAGGAGGGAGATCACGACGTAGCTCACGAGGATGATGGTGGCCGAGGCGGGACCGAAGCCACCGGAGTCGGGAACGCCGGCCACTTGCCTTGTCAACGACGAGACCGTCAGGGAGCTCATCCAGTCGTTCCAAGGAGCGGGGACGAAGCGCTCCAGCCCGGTCGGGGCAAGCAGGAAGGCAACCAGCCCAATGAGCGCTCCCGGTGTCGACCGCAGAATGGTGGCCAGGCCTAACCCCATCACCGCGGCAACAGCGGAGCTGGCGCCTGTCCCCAGCACCTCGGTCAGGGCGGCCGGTTCGGAGAACGAGGCGCCGATCGGGCGCCCACCCACCACTGCCTGTGCGGTGAAGTATGTGGCGAACGCCAGCACCTGGCCCGCGACCGCGGCTACGGCGGCCACGACGACGGCCTTGGCCAGGAGGAGCATCCAAGGGCGCCGGATCGTGGTCAGCGTCAGCCTGATCATGCCGGTGCCGTACTCGCCGGAGATGGCAAGCACGCCCAGCATGCCGAAGAGTATGGGGGTGATGTCGGCGCCGAAGCTGAGCCCGGTGCCGACGGGCTCCCCGCCGAAACCGTTGGTGTCGAAGTAGTGCGAGATCGAGAAGGCGGCGAAGCCGGTGAGCGCCAGGGCCGAGAGCGTGGCGGCCAAGACATAGTAGGTGGATCGGAGCGAGCGCAGCTTGAGCCATTCCGATGCGATGACGTTGATCATTTGGTTATCTCCGTGAAGGCCTCTTCCAGCGATGCCCGACGCGGCGCCAGTTCGTGAACGGCGCAGCCGTTCGCCAGGGCGACGTCGCCGATGGTGGCCGCGGTCAAGCCGGACACCAGCAACTCCTCACCTACCTGCGAGGAGAGAGCCGAAGACGCGGCACCGACCTGCGAGGAAAGGGCCGAAGACAGAGCGGTTTCGCTTGCGGCGGGCACGCCCGTCTCGTGCGTGGGGCGCACGCCCATCTTCTGCGCGGGGCGCACGGTTGCCCCCGCGGCTTCGAGCACCCTGGCCAAGCGGTCCGCATGGGGCGATCGGACCAATACGCCCCCTTGAAAGCGCGCCAGGAGCTCCGCTGTCGTGGTGTCCTCGATCAGCTGACCGTGGCCGATGATGATGAGCCGGTCGGCGGTGAGGGACATCTCGGTCATCAGATGGCTCGACAGCAGAACGGTGCGCCCCTCGGCCGCCAGCGATCTCAGCAGCGTCCTGAGCCAACGGATGCCGTCGGGGTCGAGGCCGTTGACCGGCTCGTCGAGAATGAGCACGCCCGGGTCACCGAGCAGCGCCGCCGCGATGCCGAGGCGCTGCCGCATCCCCTGGGAGAACCCGGCGATTCGCTTGCGCGCCGCTCCGGCCAGGCCGACCTCCTCGAGAACTTGTACGACCCTGCCGCGCGCGATTCCGCCGGCATACGCCAGCGCTTGGAGGTGATCGAACGCACTGCGCCCGCCCTGCACCTCGGCGGCGTCCAGCATGGCACCCACCTGACGCATGGGGTCCTGAAGGTCGCGTTTGCAGACGCCGTTGATCAACGCCTTGCCCGTCGTGGGCGTGTGAAGGCCGAGGATCACTCGCATGGTGGTGGACTTGCCGGCTCCGTTGTGCCCGAGAAAGCCCGTGACCTGTCCGGGCTTGACGTCGAACGTCAGTCCCGAGACTGCCCGCGTGGAGCCGTACAGCTTCGTCAGATCTGCGACTTCGATCATTTTCCCACCTGTTGGATGCGTTCGGCGGGGCAGCGTGTGCCCGGAGCGGGCAGCGCGCCCGTTGTCAGATAGGTGAAAACGTGCCGCCGCAGGCAGATGTTGGCTGCCCATGACGCGTGTCCGTCGCCGTGCCACAGGACCTGCGCGGAAGGAATCTGCTCGGCGACGTGCTGCTGCCCGAGATAGTTGGTGTTGTTGTCGAGCTCCCCGATCGCGAAGAGGATCGGTGGGACGTCCTTGACGCGCAACGGATGCGGCGCCCAGGACGCGCCGCCGCCGCGCCCCCAGCACCGCCCGAGCTCGAAGCGCCCCTCGAGCCAACCGAATCTCGGCGCGATCTCACGGAGTCTGGCCTCGATGCCCTGGAACTCCTCGTACGTCGGCAGCTTCGGCATGAAGTCGTTGCACAGGGAGTCTTGGCTCACGGACGAGCCGCCCTGATCCGGCGCCAGCTTTGTCAGGAAGTCTCCGGCATCGCCGTCGAGGGCCTTACGGATTGCGGTGGCGAGCTGGGGCCAGAACGCCGGATTCATGCCTTTGACCGCGCCGGCGTACAGCTGCCCCTCATGCACCGTCCGGTCGGCCGACGCCGGCAGTGGCGCGCGGCGCATCCTGGCAACGAGCTCGTCCCACGCCTTGGCGGCGTCCGTGCCGCGCAGAGCGCAGTCGGTGCGGCGGGCGCACCAGTCGCGGAAGCGGGTGAGATGGCGCTCCTGCGTGAACGCGTAGTTGCGGATCCAGGACTCGAATTCCTGCTGGGTGTGATCGGCGGTTCCGTCGAAGTACATCCGACCGACCCGCTGCGGGAACAGCTCAAGATAGGCCTGGGCGTAGACGGTTCCGTACGAGTTGCCCGCGTAGATGAGTTTGTCCTGGCCGAGTGCGGCGCGCAGCGCGTCGATGTCATGTGCCACATTCCAAGCCGTCATGCCGTACCACGCCGACTTGACCATTTTGCGGCAGCTTGCCTGATGGGCGGCGTTCTTGGCGGCGTGGGCGTCCCAGTCCTGCTTCGTCCGCGCAAGGATCAGGCCGAAGATGGAGGCATCTGGCTCCGCGCAGCTCGCTCTCTTGCCGCTCTGGGGCTCGGACAGCCCGCGCGGATCGATGGCGATGACGTCGAACCGGCGCTGCAGCTCGTTGAGCAGTGCCGGTAGCTCCGGTGGGGCGTCGGGGCCGGTTTTCCGCCTGAGCACTGATGTGCTGGTGCCCGGACCCCCGAAGTTGACGATCAGTGGCCCCATGCTCGCGCCTGTCGCGGGCAGTTTAGCCACGTGCACCGAGGTCTTGGGCCCGCCCGGATCGGCCCAGTCCACGGGAACAACCAGCTCGGCGCAGCGCAAGCCGTCACCACACTCCTTCCAAACGAGGCGATACGCCCGCGCCGAGGCCAGCGCGATGCCGCCGAATGACACGGCGAGGCAGGCGGCGAGACACAGGGCGATGAGTCCGCGTCGATTCATGCGGGCCACGATGCTGCACGGCGGCGGGTGCGCGCATCGAAGCCAGGTCCGATCTTGCCTATCCGACCACGGTCGTACGGTGCAGGCCTGTGAGAGCGGAGTACGACTACGGTCTGACGGCCCGTGCTCCGATTCGCCCGCGCTCGTTCATCGATAACGTCGGGCCGTGAACCTGCTCGCCCGACGGCCCTCGCACAGGCTGCTCATTCTGGCCGACACCATTGTCGCGGTGCTGCTCGCGCTGGCGTCCACGATGAATCCGCCCGGCCTGGAAGTGAGCGCCGCGTCCGCGTTGAGCTGCTGGCTGCTCGTGATACCTGTGGCGGTGCGGCGGATCTGGCCGGAGTCCGCATACTACGGTGCGCTCCTGGCCGGCCTCCTGGTGCTCGCGCTACAGGTGAACCGGCTGATGCCGGTCATGGTGGCAGCCTTGACCGTCTACCTGGTGGCGTGCACCCGGCCCGTACGGCGTTCGGCGATCGCCCTCGTGTCAGGCCTGCTCGTCAACGGAGGCGCCCTGCTGGCCTCGGCGATGAGCGCGGCACCACGGACGGACGGCTGGCCAAACCCTGTCTTCATCGTCGGGATGGCCTGGCTCGTCCTGACGGCGAGCTGGAGTCTCGGCACGACAGCACGCACCCGCCGCGAGTTCGCCGCGCGCGAGGCCGGGAGGCAGGCCGAGAGGGCTGTGGTCGATGAGCGCCTGCGGATCGTGCGCGAGCTGCACGACGTCGTCGCCCATTCGATGAGCGTGATCACCGTCAAGGCGGGGGTGGCGGCCAAGGTCATGGACAAGCACCCGGAGGAAGGGCGCGAGGCGTTACGGGCCATCGAGGAGATCGGGCGCAGCTCGCTCGTGGAGATGCGCCAGTTCCTCGGCGCGCTGCGCGCACCCGGCAGCACACCCGACAACGCGCCGCTACCCGGCCTCGCCGACCTGCCGTCGCTGGCACACCGGGCAGCCGAGGCCGGCGTGCGCGTCGACCTCTCGGTGAGCGGGGCCGTGCCCGAAAGCATGGAATTATCCGTCTACCGCATCGTGCAGGAGGCGATCACCAACGTCGTCAGACACGCCGCTCCCGCCCATTGCCAGGCCAGCGTGTCGGTGGTCGATGGGATATTGAGCATCTCCGTCGTCGACGACGGGCCGGGGCAGCGACGCCTGCCGGGCGTGGTGGGCGGACACGGTCTCAGGGGAATGCGTGAACGGGCCACACTGCACGGCGGCACCTTCGAGGCCGGACCTCTGCCGGGGAGCGGGTTTGGCGTGTACGCATCATGGGAGATCCCTTGACTGCCCCAGCTCACGCCGGTCATCAGAGATCCCGACGTACAGCTCCACTGACCGCCCGGGCTCACGCCGATCACCAGAAATCCCGGCGCACAGCTCCACTGACCGCCCCGGCTCGGTGGTGTCCCATCCAGTGGTGGATCAACGATCTCGTTGTGTGTTTCCTACGTGGGCGAACAGGGCTGAGCGGATGGGAAATTACACCGCTCTGCGGGACGTCATCCCCGGCTCACGCCGGTCACCAGAGATCCCGACGTACGGCTCCGCCTCGCGTCGGGCCTTCGGGACCATATCGTGGACGGCGCCATGCCCAGGGCGGCGCCACCCCTCAGTGTGCTTGGGCTCTGGGGAGCTTCGCCACACCCGTGCAACGCAGCTCGAAGACGGCGATGTCCCGCGACAGCGGCGGTTCTGTGGGGAGTGTCCCGGCGAGGGGCAGCAAGTCGGCAGTGGAGGGACCGTTCCGGCTGGTGAGAGCTGTGCCCGCCACCCGCCTTCGACCGCGCTCCCACCGTTTGCCGGCCTGTCCCGATCTGTGCGCGAGCGTCAGGGGTTGATCCGCCATGGGGTGCGCGATGTTGGACCGTGAGCGTAAGTCGGCATCTGTGGTGTTGAGTGGCATAAAGACAGAAGGCGGCGTCGACTGGGACAGTGTCCAGCGGATCAGGCCGAGCCCGCTGACGGTGGGCGTGTTGTGGGAGATCTCTTGATTCGAGTGCTCGTCGCCGACGATCAAGCACTGCTGCGTGGCAGCTTCCGTTTGCTGATCGACTCGGAGGACGATCTCACTGTGGTCGGGGAAGCGGCCGACGGACAGCAGGCGGTGGCTCTTGTGCGGACGGAGTCACCCGATGTGGTGCTCATGGACGTCCGGATGCCGGAGATGGATGGCATCACCGCGACCAAGCAGATCGCCGGGGATACGCGGGTGCTCATTTTGACCACGTTCGACCTGGATGAGTACGTCTATTCGGCGCTGCGGGCAGGCGCCAGCGGATTCCTGCTCAAGGACGCGCCCCCCGACGATCTTCTGAAGGCGATCCGGGTGGTCGCGTCGGGCGAGACGCTGCTCGCGCCGAGCGTTACCACGCGATTGATCGCGGAGTTCGTCCGGCGGCCGGCCCAGCCGGTCTTCCGCGGGCTCGGCAAGTTGACAGATCGGGAGCGCGAGGTGCTCACCCTCATCGCCCACGGACTGTCCAACGCCGAGCTGAGTGCCCAGCTCCAAGTGAGTCCCGGGACCGTGAGGACGCATATCAGTCGCCTGCTGGCCAAGCTGCAGGCCCGAGACCGCGCCCAACTCGTCATCGCCGCCTACGAGGCCGGCCTCGTCACGCCGCGTTAGTCCAGCGGCTGGATGCAGTGGAGTCCGGATGCGTCACCGCGTTACCGCCGAGGGGCACCAACGCCTGAGCGGGGAAGCCGCGTTGCCGTCGAAGAACTACCTGCATCGGAGTGCAGACACCGTCTTACCACCGAAGAGTCGGCAGCGCCGGAGTGCTAACACCGCACGCCCGTCGAGGAGACGCTCGCTGACGACTGGGTGTGGACATCGCGAGTTGCTGCGCTGACGCCAACAATGACGCGTCGCGTCCACTCGGGCGCCCACGATGACGGGTCGTTTCCACTCGGGCGCCGCCGCCCGTAGACTCCCCGTCGACCTGGATCTGTGTGCCGCGGCCCGGCACAGGGTCGCGGGCATTCCCCACGACATCGCTCCGCAAGCCGTTCCCTCCCACGTTCGCCGTCGCTCCAGCAGGCCGCCTTGTGCAGATCGAGCTCTCAAGGCCTGGGAACGGCCCAACGCCCCATAACGCAAAAAGTGGGCCCCGTGCCAAGCCGTCCCTACCCGCGTTCGCCGTCTCTCCGGCAGGCCGCCTCGTGCGGGCCGAGCCCTCCAGGCCCGGGAACGGCCCAACGCCC
>NZ_JBEZDU010000063.1:0-7519 GCF_040648495.1 Nonomuraea sp. NPDC049129
CCGTGCACTGCGGGCCCGGCGGGATCTACCTGTCGGCGCTCGGCGGCGCCGACGGCAACGACGGGCCCGGCGGGATCGCGATCCTCGACCACACCTCCTTGGAGGTGCTCGTGCGCAAGGGATCGCCACGGTGCTGCGCTGGTCGTAGCCGGTGGCCAGCACGTCCCACATCAGGATGCGCCAATCGGTGCCGTCCTCGTTCTCGAACAGGAAGCAGTCGACCGCCGTGGGCGCCTCCGCGACCAGGCCCGGCATGAACCACCGGGCATCGAACGGCCTCAGCGTGTACGGCGGGGACCGAACTCTGCCGTTCGTCCAACCTCGCCCGCTCAGGCAGCGGCGTCACCCTCGTTCTTGGCGGCCCGTGATTGCGCCTCACGGTCCAGGCCATCGCGTGCGCTGGAGCTGTGGTTTGGCCGGGCGATGCCGGAGTCGCCGGCTGCTGACCTAAGTCGTCTCACTCCTGCAGGCGGGAGAGCAAGATCAATCGGTGCCGGGGCTCAAGACAAAATTTGACCGGGAGCCCATCTTGCGTCGGCGTGGCCGTCAGGCCGCCGTCCGGCCTGGTACCGCGCGGTACAGCGTCCGGGGACAGGTCCAGCCGCAGACGCAGGCAGCGCATCGGGTGCCGCCACCGGCCGCGCTCGCGGGCGACGTCGACCAGCACCTCGACCACCAGCTCCGGCACGATCCGCCTGTAGGTCACGGGGTCGCCTTTGCCGTGTAGGCCGCTCGCCCACCCGGCGGGCAGCTGCTCGGGCCACGGATGGTCAGCCGCGGCGGCCGGGCGAAGATACGCCGCCACCTCGGCGGCCAGGTCGTGGCCCAGCCGGGTAGTCCGGCCGACGACCCGCAGATGTCCTCCCTTAGGGGGATAGCGGCCCAGCACAAGCCCTGAGGGCCGGGCCAGGCTGCCGGTCACCCCTCCGGTGATCGCTTCGGTGGTGGTCCTGGACTTGTACTTCCACCAGTTCCGGGCGCCCGGCTGATACGGCTCACCGGCAGGCTTGATCATCAGGCCCTCGATGCCGTGCCCGGCCAGGGACGTGAACCACGGTCTGGCCTCGCCGGGGTCGCTCGTCTGCATGGACAGGGCAAGCGGGCACGCGGCCGGGATGCCAGCGAACAACTTCTCCAGGTGCTTGCGGCGCTCGGCCAGGGGTTGAGTGCGGACGTCGACGCTGTCGATCTCCAGCAGTTCGAAGATCACGTAGCGGCAGGGCTCCAGTGTCGACAGGTGGCGGGCGCCCACCTTATCTGGGGTTGTAGGACCCTTCCAGCAGGTCAGAGGATGATGATCTCTTCTTTCACGTAGGCCAAGTTGACCGAGCTCCGCCCGGACCCAAAGAAGAACCAGGCATGCGGAGAGCGCCTCGGGGTCTAAGAGCGCGTCACTGCACTCCGACGTGTCCGTCGGGAGCAGGAACGTTTGTTCACCGGTTCGAGTGACGCCGACGAGAGCGCCGAGGCGGGAACGTCGACGAGATCCGGGAACGATGGCCGTCCGTCGTTCCCGGTCTCCCCGCTGCGGCCGTCGGTGGCCAGCCGGACCGCGTGTGGTGCCGTGGCGGGCAACGAGGCCACGGCTTCCCCGACGGCGCGAGATCACCTCAATGCGGGAGTTGCTTTGGTTCGGCTCAGGTTGGGCTCACCCAGTGCGCCGTGACTGTGGTGCGTCCGTCTTCGTTGCTAGCGATGGAGGCCGCGCCAGCCTGAGGATGGATGCGGGCCGCGTGGAGCGTCACGACGTCCCCGGCGGCGAAGGTGTGCGTGAACGTCTGTCCGGCGGTGGCCTGAATTATCTGATTCGGGCCAGTGAGGCCGGTCACGGCCTCACTTCCGGGGATACGCGTGCCGTTCTTGAACAACGCTGTGCGGATGTACATCGCCCCGCTCGTCGTGGGTTGAACGACCGGGCGGGCGTGATAGGAGAACTCCCACACGCCGGGAAAGGGAATCGTGAGTGCCGGGACCTCGGAGATTTGCTCGTAGACGCGGTCGGCGCCGGTGAGAGTGTGGCTGAAGGTGAGCGGATCGGTCTGGATCCATTCCTGGCCTCCCGATTGGGAGGCTACGGTGGCCGTGGATGCGCGGGCTTTGCCGGGGACGTTCGGCGTTTCGCCGGCGTAGGCCGGTGCGGCCATGAGGGCCGTCAACAGTGCGCTGCCGACGGCCGCGCTGACGGTGATCGGCCGTCTGGATCGGGAGTTGGTTCGTGTGGTTGCTGCCCGCATGGAGATCTCCGTATCTGTTCGCGGCTTTGAGGCTGGTGCACGCCCGCCGGGTACTATATGTCACCGAATCGTTACCATATGTTACCGAACATGTCGATCACCAGGCCCATGCGGTGTGGCGTTGGCCGGCGCTGCCGCTCGCTGGTGACCTCGGCGGCTGCGGCTCGTTCGGCCCGGTAGTGCCGCTCGGCCGCACCTGACCTGCCCAACATGCCGTATGGACTCCCAGATACTGTGCGTCAAGTAGCCGCGCACGACTGAGAGTCACCAAAGATAACGCTGGCCGCCGCCCACGCGACGCTGCAACGCTTCGAAGTCGAGCCTGCCCGCCTCGCTCCAACGGACGATCTCCCCCTCGACGATTGTCCGTTTCGGGAGGTGCTCCCATAGGGCGAAAGCGAGTTCAGGGAACATCTCGTTGAGCCGGGTGCCGTGCCGCAATTGCAGTTGTACGCCGCCGTCGTTGTCGATCCTGGCCAACGCGCGATACCCGTCATATTTCGGCTCGTAAAAGACACCCTCCGTGGCGACTGGCCGGTTCGGGCAGGTGGTCGATGGCGAGTGCCAGCATGGGGCCGGCAGCGCGCAGTGTGGCCATGACGCTCCCCAACGGTTCGACCGACGCGGGGGATGCTGAGTTTGCCTAGGTCAGGGTCAATAGCTGGTAAAGCGAAGGCCGTCACGATGTACGGCTATAACGTACGCAGCGGCCGCCTGATCGTTGATGTGGGCTTGAGCGTGAGCCTCCTGCCGAGTTCCGCATCCTGCGCCTAATCCAGCAAGGCGGCAGAGAGACCTGCGCACTGACCAGACCTGGCACCAACGCGGACGGCACATGCGGAGCTCGCCGCTGAAGGGTTGGCTGACCTCAGAGCCTCCAGCCGGGCCGCGGCCTGCAGTGGCTCGGACGAACGGAGGAAGCACAGGTCCTCCATGACCAGGGCGACATCGGTGGCGCCGCCGTGGCGGAGGGCCGGGGCAGCGCGTCCAGGTCGGACCAGCGGGACGGGCGGAGGTGGACGCGGTAGCCGTCTCCGGCGGGGTCCAGGGTGAGGGCTTCGCCGATGGTGAGCCTGCTCTCTGGGAGGTGGGCGGCGGTCGCTCCGGCGGCTCGTTCCAGGGCGGTGACCGAGGTGACCCCGGCGGCGATGGGCAGGGTCGTGTCCGGGCTGATGACGTGTTCGTGCAGGTCACGCAGGCGGGCGGCGGCGGTCGTACGGGCGGGGTGGTCCTTGGGCAGGCGGTCGGCCAGGAGCCTCGCAGCGCGGGCGATGTGACCCAGCGGCGGTGCGGACGCACGCTCGCCGAGCAGGGCGATCAGCGCCTCCAGGGCGTCCTCGGCGCCGGAGGCGAGGGTGACCCACTGCTCGGTGGTGAGCGGGGCAGCTCGACGGCGCGGTTGCGGGTGAACAGGAGCGGGTCGGGGCCGTCCGGGGTGTGGAGGAGCGCCGTGACCGCGTACCCGTGCCCCACCTGCTCGTAGTCGGCGACGGCGGCGGCGCGCCGCGCCGGTATCCCTGCGCTGACTCCCGGTGGGGGAGAGCCGGCAGGAAGCAACGTGGACCCTCTTGAACCACGACTCGAAGAGCGCATTTCCGCAGGACAGGGCACGCATCCGCGCCTACGCGCGGCACCCTGGGCAGGGGCGGCGCTGGATCCCCCGTCCAGGCCGTGAGGGGATGAAGGTGACGCCTTGGCAGACACGGTCGTGTAGCGCGGATGTGCGGGCGCGGCGGCTGCCGCTCCGGTAGGACTATGCACGCGGCCCGTCGGGTGCGGGCTGTGCGCCGCCGCCCCGCCCTGGGGTTGTCTGGCGCTGCGCCGAGAAGGGACTCCTCGTGACCGATGTGAGCACCAGCACCGCCGCTGCTTCCCCGGACGAGTGGCGTGACCAGCTCGTCGACGCGCTCGTGGCCGATGGCACCATCACCCAGGCGCGGGTCGAAGCGGCGATGCGGACGGTGCCCCGGCACGAGTTCACCCCCGCGGCGACCCTTGAGCAGGCCTACGCCCCCTACGAGGCGGTGCGCACCAAGTGGGATGAGCACGGCAACGCGATCAGTTCGGTCTCCGCCCCGCAGATCCAGGCCTTGATGCTGCAGCACGCCGACCTGCGGCCGGGCATGAGCGTGCTACGCCGCGCTCATCGCCGAGCTCGTGGGCACAGCCGGCCGGGTGGTCAGTGTCGACATCTTCTCTGAGGTGACCGACCGGGCGGCCAGGCTGCTGGATGCGACCGGGTACGGAGGCCGGGTCACGGTCGTGCTGGCCGACGCCGAGCACGCGATCCCCGACGCCGTCCTGTTCGACGCGGTCTGCGGTACTGCCTCGCCTGCGGCTGTGATCTTCTAAGCCCGCCGCGCGCCGAACCGCGCCCCGTCCTGGACATCCTCACCAACATGGTCGCCTTCGACACGCACGCCATCGGCCTGCCCGGACCCGACCGGACGGTCACTGACATCTACGCCAACCGGGTCCGCCCCGACACGGACCGGCGCACCCGCACGCCCACGGCGCACCGCCCTGCCAAGCATCACTGATCACGCAACGGGAGGAGCCTGCCCACGACCTCACCTGCACCGAAGACGGGCCTGTCGTCGAGCGCCCGCCGCGAGTCCATCCCCCGACTGAACGGAGCTCGTCAGTGAGTGCCAGGACCAACCCCCCTGAGGCAGAAGACACCTCGCAGCACGACACCCCGAAGGAGGGTGACGCGCAGGCCGGCGCGCCCGATCCACTGTTTGGGAGCGGTATCCGCTACACCATGGGCTGGGCCCGCCACGAAGGGGACAGGACGGCCGGGTTCGGCCGGATGATGCGCCGTCTGCCCGAGCTGGTCGGCATCTGCCTCAAGCTGAGCTGGCGAGCCGACCGCAACGCCCTGATCATCGTCACTGTCTGCCAGCTCCTGGTCGGGGCCGCCACAGCGGGCGGGCTCCTGGCCACCAACAGCGTCCTGCAGCAACTCCTGACCGCGGGACCGACCCCGGACCGGATCGCGGCCGCGCTGCCCGCGCTCGCGCTGGTCGGCGTCTCGGGCATCGCCATCGCGGTGATGACCGCCTGGTCCAACGCCATGTCCGGCCGCCTCAAGCCCAAGGTGGAACACCTGGCCTACACCGAACTGCTGGCCAGGTCCGCCCGGGTGGAGCTCCTGCACTTCCAACGCGCCGACTTCCACGATCTGTTGGATGCCGCGCAGTACGGGGCCGGGTGGATCGACCTGGTGATCGAGCAGCTCATCAAGACCGTCACCGCGGTGATGGGCATCATCGCGGCCGCCGGCGTCCTGGGGGTGCTGCACCCCCTGCTGCTCCCGCTTCTGCCTCTCATCGTTGTTCCCCGGGGCTGGGCCGCCGTCCGTGCCACCCGGATGCGCAACGAGTCCCGGCTGACATGGCTGTCGCACATGCGGCAGCAAGCCAGCCTCACCAGCCTGTTGACCAGCAAAGATCCGGCTGAGGAGATCCGTGCTCACGCCGCTGGGGACTTCCTGCTGGGCCACTACGACCGGCTCGCGACCCACTCGGCGGTTGAGCAGGCGCGTCTGGCCCGCGCCGACGCCAAAGCCGATCTGGTCGCGGGCGCTCTCAGCGGGCTGACGACAGCGGCGACCTACGTGCTGCTCGGCTGGCTGCTGGCCACCGGCCGGATGGCGCTGGCCGCCGCCGGTACCGCCGTCCTGGCCATCCGCACGGGCACCAACCAGCTCGGGAGCGTGGTCAGCTCGCTGGCCTACATGCACGAGTACGGCCTGTACACCGCGGACTGGAGGGATGCCTGCCGGCAGGCCCAGGAGCTGGCCATCCCCGCCGGAGGGACCGTCACCCCGGCGACCGGCCCGGAACGGATCGAGGTCCGAGACCTGCGCTTCAGCTATGTCAACGCCGGCAAGCCCGCCCTCAACGGGGTGAACCTCACGATCGGTCGCGGCGAAGTGGTCGCCCTGGTCGGCCACAACGGGTCCGGGAAGACCACCTTGGCCAAACTCCTCACCGGCCTGTACCTGCCCGAGGAAGGGTCGGTCACCTGGGACGGCGTCGACACCGCCCACCTCGACCGCGACCGCGCCTTCGACAGCGTGGCCCTGCTGTCGCAGGGCTTCGAACGCTGGCCCTTCACCGTCCGCTCCAACGTCGCGATCGGCCGCTATGAGACCGATCCGACGGCCGAGGCCCTCACCCGAGCAGCCGCATCGGCCGGCGCGGTCGACCTCATCGAAGGGCTGAAAGACGGCTGGGACACCCTGTTGGCGCCCGAGTTTCAAGGCGGGGTCAACCTGTCCGGCGGGCAGTGGCAGCGCATCGCCCTCACCCGCGCCTACTTCCGCGACGCGCCGCTCCTGGTGCTCGATGAGCCCACCGCCGCCCTCGATCCCCGCGCCGAGGCCGCGACGTTCGCCGGGGTGCGGGCACTGGCGGGCGGCCGCACCGTCGTCCTCATCACCCACCGCCTGCATTCGGTGCAGCACGCCGACCGGATCCTCGTCTTGCAGGACGGCGTGATCACCGAAAACGGCACCCACCAGGAGCTCCTTGAATTGGCGGGCGAATACGCCGAGCTGTGGGCGTTGCAGGCCGGCCAGTACAACGCCGACACCCCCACACCCTGACCTCGGGTGCCGTGCAGCGGTACGGGCCGCATCGGCCCGTACTGCTGCACGAAGTCGTCGATCCCATCCTCGGCCTCGACGCTGTCCCGGCCGGCGTCGAGCTCGCCGACGCGAATGGCACCCTGGTGGCCGGCGTGCCCGGCGAGCTGCGGGCGGTGCGGGCAGCCACCGGACCGCATCCAGGCCTGCCCGCTGACACCGCTCCGCAACTGGCAGCCCTGCTCACCCAGGCCCGCGGCACCTCCGCGATCGACGAACGTATCTACCCGCGGCGTGACACTCACGTGGCCGGGCTGCACCGCTTCGGCGCCGACGTGCACACCACCGGCACAACCGTGCACCCGCCCGGCGGCCGACCAGTTGTCCGGGGAATGCGGTTCCGGAATTCGGCAGAAACGGGCCGCGCTTTGATCACCGATCGTTAGACTCACGGGATTCGCGCTGGTTGGTGACGGTTTCCGGGGGTTCGGGTGGCGTCAATCGATCGAACCGCCTACCCGAGGTTTGCGCGGGCGGTGTCCGTCGAGCCGGGCTTCAAGCCGCCGGGCACAGGACGGCTTGGCCGGCTTTGATCATTTCGGGGATGATGGCGTCGTCGGTGGTGCTTCGCGTGACGGAGATCTCGAACTGCCGCCGGCCATCGGTCGAGTAAAGGATCAGTGTGGTGTAGCCG
>NZ_JBEZDU010000064.1:0-5332 GCF_040648495.1 Nonomuraea sp. NPDC049129
CCTACCCCTGCCGGCAAGGCCGTCTGGTTCGAGCTGTCAGAGCCCTGACATGCCCACCTCAAGCCGGCAGGCCCGGGGACAATGAAGCGCTCCGGCTTTGTGGAGGCTCAACGCCGCCCCCTCCCCGGAGTACTTCGGTTACAAGCGCGGCCTGACGCTTTTGAACGCAGTCAATGATCAAGTGATGGGGATCGGGCAGATGGTCGTGCCCGGCACGCCGCGCGACTCGCTGTACATCCTCGACACCCTGATCAACATCGACGCGGGGCCGCAACCCGAGGTCGTCACGACCGACCAGGCATCCGACTCGGACGTGGTCTTCGGGATCTTCTCCATGCTGGGCTACCGGTTCGCGCCCCGCTTCGCCGATCTGGGCGATCAGCGGTTTTGACGCGCCGAGCTGCCCGACGGGACGGCGCCGGCGTACGGGCCGCTGGAGGCGATTGCCCGCAACAAGATCAACCGGATGAGGATTCACACCCAGGGGTCGGATATGACTCGGGTCGCCGGATCGCTGGTGAACAACCAGGTCCGTGCCTATGACCTGCTGCGCATGTTCGCCCGCAACGGCTCCCCGACCCCGCTCGGGGAGGCGTTCGCCGAGTACGGCCGGATCGACAAGACCCTGCACCTGCTGTCCATCCTGGACCCGATCGACGACACCTACCGCCGCAAGCTGAACAAGCAGCTCACCGTCCAGGAGTCCCGGCACCGGCTCGCCCGCAAGATCCGCCACGGCGCCAGCGGCCAGATCCGCAAGCCCTACCGCGAAGGACAAGAAGATCAACTACGGGTATCACCGGAATACGGCAGAAACGGGCGCAAGACCGCGTAGCCACATGAATCCGGTTGCGGCGGGACTGGTGTGCCTGGTGGGGTACCTGCATGGACGCTGCTACTGAGCAGGTACAACGCGCGAGGGCAGGAAAAGACAGTACGATCACGCGGCAACCGGCTCCATGACACAGGCTGGCGGTGCTCGGGGCCCTGATGCTGGCCGCTCTTACCTTCAACACCGCGGAGAACCTGCCGGTCGGCCTCTTGGAGCTCATCTCCGACGACCTACGGATGTCCCTGTCAGCGGTTGGCCTGCTGGTTACTGGTTACGGCGTGACGGTGGCCGTCGCATCCGTGCCACTCGCCCACGTCGTGCGGGCTGTACCCCGACGCTATGTGCTTACGGGACTGCTTGCTGCGCTCGTGGTGTCGAGTCTTGTTGCGGCGCTGGCTGCCTCCTACCGGCTGCTCCTCGTGACGCGGCTACTGACCGCGCTTGCCCAGGCGCTGTTCTGGGCCGTGACGGGGCCGGTCGCGGTGGGTCTGTTCGCGCCCGAGGTCCGGGGGCGGGTGGTCGGGGCGCTATCCGTCGCTGGTTCGCTCGCTCTCGCGCTTGGTGTTCCCGCTGGAACGTGGCTGGGCCAGCTGGCCGGGGTGAGCATCACTGGTGCGTTTCTGGACCGTTTTCCGCAGTCCGCGTTGGCCGCCGCCGTGGCCACGCAGGCGGTAGGCATGCTCGGCCTGTATGCGTTCGGCGCTCATCAGGTGGCGGCGGTGGTGTTTCTGATGCTGATGGGCGGTGCACTCGGGCCGGTGTTCATGTCCACTCAGAACGCGATGCTGCACTGCGCGCCGGGCCGCACGGACATCGCCTTGGCGGCGAACTCCGGCGCCTACAACGCCGGCATTGCGGCAGGTGCCGCGCTTGGGGCACTGGTCCTGCCGCTCGCTGAGGTACGAGGCACTTTCCTCGCCGGGGGGGCTACTGACCGTTGGGTCCTGCACGGTCCTCCTCGGCGGCGGGCTGCGACGTGCGCGCCGTCGTCCACAATGCCGATGAGGAACACCGACTCGTAGCCGCCGGTGGGCCGAGTCGCGCGCGGTCCGCCTCGGGGTGGCTGACCGGCTCCGGCTGCACCAGGTGTCCCGGCCGACTCGTTCGAAGCCGCAGTGCCGTTCGACCTGGTGCTGCGCGTGGACGCCGCGTGGGCCTTCGAGGCCCTGGCCGCCGCCGACGAGCACCGCGACCTGTGGCTCGGCGGCTACCACGATGTGCTCGGCTTCGTCACGCTCCTGCTCCGGCCGACGGAGCGGTAGCCCGGCTGACCGTATCGGAAGAAGGCGTGAAGAAGATGGGCGGGTTCGGGCAATCAGCGCTGATCACTTCTTCAGAAAGGCGCCAAATGCATGAGCTCGTCCCCTGTCCGTGTCTTACGCATGAGTGAGGCGACGACTGACGCGTCGATCATCGAACGGTCGTTACACGAGGCCGACGCGTTCTCGATGATCTTCGATCGGTATTTCCCGGTCATCCACCGGTACGTGGCGGCCCGGCTCGGGCCGGGCGCGGCCGACGACGTGGCCGCCGAGACGTTCCTCGCCGCCTTCGACCAGCGGCACCGCTACGACCCGGCCTTCGACGACGCGCGGGCCTGGCTGTACGGAATCGCCACGAACCTGATCGGTCGGCACCGCCGCGGCGAGATCCGCCTGTACCGCGCGCTCAGCCGTGCCGCCAGCCCGGACGACGTCGCCGGGCACGCCGACCGGGTGGTGGAGCGCGTCTTCGCCGAACGGCTGAGCCCCGAGCTGGCGCGCGGGCTGGCGGCGCTGTCCAAGGGCGACCGCGACGCGCTGCTGCTCGTCGCCTGCGCCCAGCTCAGTTACACGGAGGTGGCACGCGCCCTGAACATTCCGGTCGGCACGGTGGGCTCCCGGGTCAACCGAGCCAGGCGCCAACTGCGCACCACATTGGGCCCCACGGCACGGGAGGTAATCGACCATGGATGAGCTGCGGCAGCTACGCGACCGTCACGACGCGATGCCGGATCCGGCCGCGGAGGTCGTCTCGGAGGCGCGTTCCCGGCTGGCGGCCCACATGCGCGCGTCCCGGAACCGGAGGCCCGCCCGGTTCGTGGCCGTCCGCCGCACCCGGCCGGTGTGGGGGCTCGGCCTGGCCGGCGCGGCCGCCGCCGCCGTCCTGGTGGCGACCACGGTGAACGGCGCGGAGACCGGCAGCGGCCGTGCCGGGGTCGTGAGCGCGGTCCCCCGTACGGGCGCGACTCCGACCGGCGCCCCGTCCCCCACGACCCTGCGGCTGCGTCCCGTCGCCGACGCGCGAGACCTGGCCGGCAACGCGGCGGCCCAGGCCGCGGCAGAGCCGGACGTCACGCCCCGGCCGGGCCAGTGGGCGTACCTGAAGAGCCTCACCGCCCAGACGCGGGTGGACGGCGGCCCCGGACTGTTCGGCATTCCGAAGGTGAAGACGACTCATGAGAGCTGGCGGCGCCTGGACGAGAAGGGCTTCGCCTACATGGAGCACGGCCAGCTCAAGGTGGAAGAGGGATCGGAGTACGAGGTGACGTACCCGTACCTGCTCTCGCTGCCGGAGGACCCCGGCGCGCTGCTGGAGCGCGTGTACGAGCAGATCAACGCCGAGGAGACCGCGAAGCGGCAGGACCGCCCGGCAGCCAAGGGCGGCCACCGCTTCACGCCCGCTCCGCTCACCCGCGACGAGCGGGACATGTACGCGTTCCAGTACATCGCCCAGGGCATGCGCGACGCCGTGCTGCCCGCCAGGATCCGCGCCGCGATGTACGGGGCCATGGCCAGGATCCCCGGCGTCCGGTACGAGAAGGGTGCGTCGGACCTCGCCAAGCGCCCCGGGGTGACCCTCTACCGGGTCGGCAACGGCTACCTGCGCGACGAGATCTTCATCGACCCGGAGACGTACGCGTACCTCGGCTACCGCACCGTCGTGATCCGGGACCACAAGGAGCTCTTCAGCGCGGTGCGCAAGGGCCAGATCCTCGGCTGGGACGCCCAGCTCAAGGGCGCGATCGTCGACGAGGCGGGCGACCGCCCACCTTTGACAGGCGAGCGGATATCGGCGGACTGAATAAGCGATCGGAGATGGAAGTGGAGTTTTGAAAAAATTCTCAGAGCGGATGGCGAGATTTCTCGGGGCCGACGACGCATTGCATCTCGGAGATGACACGCATGCGCTCGACGACGAAGAAGAAACAGGCGATTCGGAATACGCTGATGATGATCTTTGAAAGACCGGTCCTGTTCTCCCGGGGACGAGGAGGCGTCATCCGAAGTTCCGGTGCCGGTAGAGGCCGGGGCCGGGGTTGGGGGGATCGCGGGTCACGGAGCGGGCCAGGGAGGTTCTCTCGATGACGTTCACGGTGGCGGAGGTGCGCTCGCGCACTTATAAGGCGAAAGACGCCTGGTGGACGGTGTTCCTGGTGGATCCCCTGGCGGGCCCGCTCGTGGCCGTGACCGCGAACCGGACCTCGATCACCCCGAATCAGATCACCTGGGGCGCCTTCGTTCTCGGGCTCGGGTCGGCCGGTTGCTTCGCAATGGCCGACTGGGCGTGGTTGGTCGCCGGAGCCGTTCTCTATCATCTGAGCTTCGTGCTGGACTGCGTGGACGGCAAGATCGCGCGCCTGAAGGGCACCGGAACCGTCCTAGGCGGCTGGCTCGACTACGTCTTCGACCGGATTCGGGTGCTCACCTGCACGCTCGCCCTGACCTGGGGGCAATACGCGGCGAGCGGGCAGGAGATCTATCTGGTTCTCGGCGTCATGATCGTTTTTCTCGACATGCTGCGCTATGTCGACGCCCTTCAAATCGCGAAGGTCCGGCGGCAGATGCGCCGCACGCTGAAGAAGGCGACGCAGGAGTCGGCCACGGCCGGCCTGCCGACCGTCTCCGCAGATCTGCTGCTCGAAGACGGCGACCTTGACGCCGACGAGATCACGGTCCGCCCGGCCGGGACTGTTGACCTTCAGCAGGAGTTTCGCACGCGTTTCGACTGGTACCTCCGCGTCCGCGAATGGTTGCGCGCCCATCGTGTCCGCACCCACCTGGTCAGCGGCATCGAGTTCCAGATGGCCGTGTTCATCGTCGGCCCCCTGCTGGGCCAGATCGTCGCGGTCACCATCGGCGCGGCGACCCTCCTGCTCGTCTTCGAGGCCGCGATCATGTACAAACTCTGGCTGTCCTCCCGCGACTTCACCCGCGCTCTGGCCGGCATCCCGCCGCCGCCCACGCACTCCACACTCTCCACACTCGGGTAGACGCCCGCCCTTCTCCCGAACACGACCGACACGCCCACGCTCCTACCTCCGGGGCCTCACCCCCGGCAAAGCGCTTCGGCCAGGCGCCACGCCATGCGCCCTGCCCAGGACCAAAGCGCACGACATGCGCCCGGTCCGGGACCGGCGAGGCCACTCGCCGGGCCCGGGCCGGGGCCCCCCGCGACCGCCCCCGACTTCACGCGTCACCCCAGGGGGCCCCCTCACCCCGGACGGAAATGTGAAGATAG
>NZ_JBEZDU010000065.1:0-4804 GCF_040648495.1 Nonomuraea sp. NPDC049129
GAGTCGAACTCCCAGCAGCCCGCCGGCTGCGACCATCAGCCTGCCGTACTCGACGCAGCCGCGTAACCCCCGAGAGATTTACCCAGATGACCACTTAGCCCCGGGCGGCGTGCTGGTCAGCTACGCCTCCATGGGCTGGCCAGGACACGTGCTGGCCGACACTGTCCGCGGCGCGCTGCGCAACAGAATGCCGAACCTGCTGCCTGGCAAGCGCACGGCCCTCTGCACGCTGCCCCGGGAGATCTCCGCGGACCGTTCTGACCCCGGTTGCCATAGCGATGAACATATGTTTACTATAGTAAACGTGTGTTCATCACCTTCGGCGGATCTGACCGCCCAGGCCAAGATCCGTAACGCCGCCATCGCGCACTTCGCCCGCGACGGCTTCCAGAAGACGAACCTGCGCGCCATCGCGGCCACCGCAGGGGTGAGCGCCGCCCTGGTCATCCGGCACTTCGGCAGCAAGGACAACCTGCGGAGCGTCTGCGACGAGCACGTCCTGCAGATCCTGGTGAGGAGGGCCCGGACTGCGGCTGACCTGGTCGGCGTGCGGGATCTGTCCCAGGAATACCTGTCGGGCTCGGAGGAGTACCGCCTCCATGTGCAGTACATGGTGCGCGCGATCGAGGAGGACTCCTCCGCGGCCACCACGTTCGTCAACACGCTGGTGGAGGAGACCGAGCAGCTCTTCCGGGACGGGATCGCCGGCGGCTCGATGCGCCAGTCCTCCGACGTGCGGGCGCTGGCCGTGCTCACCGTGCTGGTGAGCCTGGCCACGCTGACCATGGCGCCGCCCCTGACCCGCGCGCTCGGCTTCGAGCGGATGGGCCCCGACGTGCTGCGGCGCATCGGGCTGCCCATGCTCGAGATCTACACCCACGGCTTGTACGCCGACGACACCATGCTCAAAGCCGCCCAGACCGCCTGGGAGGCCCATCAGGGAGACGATCTCTAGCCCTCTCCCCATCACCACACAAGGACATCCATGATGACTGAGACTGATGCCATTTCCATGGCCGGATTGGTCAAGTCGTTCGGCCCGGCACGGGCACTGAACGGCCTCGACCTCGTCGTACGGACCGGCGAGGTGCACGGCTTCCTCGGGCCCAACGGCGCGGGCAAGAGCACCACGATCCGGATCCTGCTGGGCCTGATGCGCCCCGACGCGGGCGCCGCCCGGCTGCTCGGCGGCGACCCCTGGACACAGACCGCTGAGCTGCACCGCCGCCTGGCCTACGTGCCCGGCGACGTCACCCTGTGGCCCGGCCTGTCCGGCGGTGAGGCCATCGACCTGCTCGGCCGGCTGCGCGGCGGGCTTGACCGGCGGCGCCGGGACGAGCTGATCGAGCGCTTCGACCTCGACCCGCGTAAGAAGGGCCGCACCTACTCCAAGGGCAACCGCCAGAAGGTGGCCCTGGTCGCGGCTCTGGCCTCCGACGCCGAGCTGCTCATCCTCGACGAGCCCACCTCCGGCCTGGACCCGCTGATGGAGGAGGTCTTCCGGCAAACGGTCCAGGAAGTGCGGCGCGCGGGTGACCGTACGGTGCTGCTGTCCAGCCACATCCTCTCCGAGGTCGAGGCGCTGTGCGACCGCGTCACGATCATCCGCGACGGCCGTACCGTCGAAACCGGCACCATGGCCGAGCTGCGGCACCTCACCCGCACCTCCATCGACGCCGAACTGGCCGCCCCACCGGACGGGCTGGCCGGCCTGCCGGGTGTGCACGGCCTGCGCGCCGACGGCGGCCGGGTACGCTTCAGCGTCGACGCCGCCGCGCTGGACCTCGCACTTCGCCACCTCACCCAGGCCGGCGTGCGCAGCCTGGTCAGCCAGCCTCCGACGCTGGAGGAGCTGTTCCTGCGGCACTACGACCGCGCGACCGCGAACGTCAAGGGCCGGCACGCGGAGGCAGGACGATGAACGCGTTCGCCGGCACGGGAAAGCTCATCCGCGTGGTGCTGCGGCGCGATCGTGTGCTGCTGCCGCTGTGGGTGGCCTTCATCTGCATGATCCCGGTGGTGTTCGTCGGCGCGTTCACCGGCGCGTACCCCACGGCCGAGGCCCGTCAGCACTACTACGAGACCAGCGTCCACACCAGGGCCTTCACCATCGCCTACGGCGTGCTGAACGGCTCCAGCCTCGGCGAGCTCGTCGCCTGGCGGTCGGGGTTCGTGACGTTCATGGTCGCGCTGTTCGCGCTGCTCACGGTCATCCGGCACACGCGTACGGAAGAAGAGGCCGGACGGCGCGAACTGGTCGGGGCGACCGCGGTGGCGCGGCACGCGAACCTGGCCGCCACTCTGATCGTCACCTGCGGGGCCGCCCTGGTCCTGGGCGTGGCCTCGGCGCTGGCGCTGATCGGCCAGGGCCTGCCCGCCGCCGGCTCCCTGGCGCTCGGACTCGGGTTCACGGTGGCCGCCTGCGCGTTCGCCTCGATCGGCGCGGTGACGGCGCAGCTCACGACTGGCGCGGGCGGCGCGCGCGTCATCGGGATCAGCACGCTCGGCGCCGCGATCCTGCTGCGCGGCGTCGGCGACGTCGCCGCGCAGTCCGGTGACGGGCCTGCCTGGGTGTCCTGGATGACGCCGCTCGGCTGGGCGGAGGCGCTGCGGCCCTACAGCGGCGAACGCTGGTGGGTGCTCGCGCTCGCGGCCGGCGCCGTGCTGGCGCTGATCGTGCTGGCCGTGGCGCTGTCGGAGCGGCGCGACCTCGGCGCCGGCATGTTCCAGGCCCGCCTGGGCCCGGCCGCCGCCGGACCCCGCCTGCGCAGCCCGCTGGCGCTGGCCTGGCGGCTGCACCGCGGGCCGCTGATCAGCAGGCTCGCCGGACTCGCCGTGGTCGGGCTCGTGGTCGGCGCGATGTCGGCGAGCCTTGGGACGCTGATGGACAACGGCGGCGCCGCGGCCCGAGAGGCGCTGGCCCGGCTCGGCGGTCCCGGCACGCTCGTCGACCAGTTCCTCGCCCCCATGATGACCATGCTCGGCCTGGTCAGCGCCTGCTTCGCCATCCAGGCCGCGCTGCTGCTCAGGAACGAAGAGCGCGACGGGCGGGCCGAGCCCCTGCTGGCCACCCCGGTGCGCCGGCTGCGCTGGGCGGGCAGCCACTTCGCGTTCATACTGCTCGGCCCGGCGCTCGGGTTGATCGCCTTCGGGACGGCCGCCGGTCTGGCGCACGGACTCAACACCGGCGACGTCGCCCGTGAGCTGTCCCGCCTCCTAGCCGCCGCTCTCGTGCAACTCCCTGTGGTGTGGGTGTTCACCGGGGTCGCGTTCGCGCTGTTCGGGCTGCTGCCTCGGCTGGTCGCCGGCACGTTCGCGGTGGCCATGGTGAGCATGTTGTTCGGCTGGGTCGGCCTGGAGTTGCAGCTCGACCAGTGGGTCATCGACCTGTCGGTCTTCGAGCACGTACCGAAACTTCCCGGCAGGGTCATGACGGCCACCCCACTGATCGTCATGACCGCCGTCGCGGCGGCCCTCGTCGCGGCCGGCCTGGCCGGATTCACCCGACGCGACATGCCCACCATCTGAGCCTGGAGGACATCATGGGAGTGACCCTTCCTACACTGACCCCGCTGCAGGAAACCCTGTGGGTGACGCTGTGCGGCCGGGCGCTCGACAGCCGCCTGCCAAGCCCCATACTCGGCGACCGCATGGCCTACGAGATCATCCACAAGACCGGCTACGACCACCGCAAACTCCGCTGGAGCGCGGCCTCGGCCATCGACGTCGCCCAGCGCGCCAAGAAATTGGACGAGATCGCGCAGCGGTTCATCGCCCGCCACCCCGACGCGATCGGCATCGACCTGGGAGCCGGCCTCGACACCCGAGCCCTCCGCATCGACCCTCCATCGACAGCGGACTGGTACGACGTCGACTTTCCCGAGGTCGTGGACGCCCGGCACCGGATCATCCAGGAGCGGCCGCACACGCACACCATCGGCGCGGACCTGACCGAGCCCGGCTGGCTGGAGGCGCTGCCCGCCGACCGTCCCGCCGTGATCGTCGCCGACGGCGTGCTGCCCTTCCTCTCCCAGGAAGAGATGATCACGCTGCTGGACCGTCTCACCAGCCATTTTCCCAGTGGGGAGATCGCGTTCAACGTCTACACCCGATTCACCGTCTGGACCGCGAGACACTACTCCGGCAGCCGGTTCCTGGTCCCCCTCTTCAAGTCCCCCGGCTTCGACCGCCTCGACCCCGTACGGTGGAACCCGCGACTGACCCTGATCCGGCACATCCTGCTCACCCGGGAGCCCGAGGTCGACCAGTTCCCGACGGCCCTGCGCCTGTGGACCCGCCTGTCGGCGCTCAGCGCGGCCTTCTCCAGGCTGGGCACCACGGTCGCGCACTACCGTTTCTGACGATTCCGGCCGGCGACTCACGCCGGGGTCGGGCATCCCGTCTTCTAGTTGTTCGCATAGCGTGTACAGCAACACCGCGTGAGGAACATGCGAGTTCCTGCCGTGCAAGGATCTGAACGCCTGGCAACTATTCGTGGAGACGGCCGGCCCATGCAGCGCTTGCAGCCGCCAGCCCGCACGGATTCAGCCGAAGCGACGACAGTTCAAGGCACCCGTTGGAACCGTGTCGAATGCCTCCGCCATCACCTTCCGAGACCACCGGCAGGGGAAGGTGGATGGTGCCGGGCTTGTATCGGTTTGCTGGAGTCCACACACCCAGCCGTCGAGGCAGCGCGTTCGACGTGGCTAAGTGGTCATCTGGGTAAATCTCTCGGGGGTTACGCGGCTGCGTTGAGTACGGCAGGCTGATGGTCGCAGCCGGCGGGCTGCTGGGAGTTCGACTT
>NZ_JBEZDU010000066.1:0-2194 GCF_040648495.1 Nonomuraea sp. NPDC049129
AAGCCCTGCCATGGCCGGAGACCGGTCGGCCACGCCGGGCCGGGGTGTCCTCCTTCGGCGTCAGCGGCACCAACGCCCACCTCATACTCGAACAGCCACCTGCCGAGCCGGAGGAGACCCCGTCGACGGCCCCGCCCGCGCTCGTATGGCCGATCTCGGGCAGGAGCCCGCGGGCCCTGCGCGCCCAGGCCGCCCGGCTGATGCCGGTGGCGGCCGACGCCGACCCCACCGGCATCGCCCAAGCGCTGATGACCACGCGCAGCATGTTCGAGCACCGCGCCGTCGTGGTCGGCCAGGACACCCAGACGTTGCTGGACGGGCTGGCGGCGCTGTCCCGCGGCGAACCGGCCGCCCAGCTCGTCCGGGGCATGGCCCGCAAATCCAACAAGACCGTCTTCGTCTTCCCCGGCCACGGCTCGCAGTGGGACGGCATGGCCGCCGGTCTGCTGGAGACCTCACCGGCGTTCGCCGCGAAGATCGACGAATGCGCGCGTGCCCTCGCCCCGCACCTGGACTGGTCGCTGCTCGACGTGCTGACCGGCGCGCCGTCCGCGCCACCGCTCGAACGCGTCGATGTGGCGCAGCCCGCGCTGTGGGCGGTGCTGGTCTCGCTGGCCGAGGTGTGGCGGTCGTTCGGCGTCCATCCTGACGCGGTCGTCGGGCACAGCCAGGGTGAGCTGGCCGCGGCCTGCGTGGCGGGCGCGATCCCGACGGCGGAGGCCGCGCGCATCGTCGCACTCCGCGGCAAGCTGCTCGGGCGGCTGGTCGGACGCGGCAGCATGCTGTCGGTCGCCCTGCCCGCCGCCGAGGCTGAGACCCGCATCGCCGCCTGGCCGGGCCGGTTGTCGGTGGCCACCGTGAACGGCCCGTCGGCGGTAGTGATCGCTGGGGACAGCGACGCGCTCGGCGAGTTCCAGGTCACCCTTGAGGCGGAGGACGTGCGTGTGCGCCGCATCCGGGCGGCCACCCTCGCCGGGCACTCACCGATCATCGACGACATTCGGGCCGAGTTCCTCGACGGCTTGAGCGAGGTACGGCCACGCCCTGGCGAGGTGCCGCTGATGTCCACCGTCACCGCCGACTGGATCGACACCGACAAACTGGACGCCGCCTACTGGTACCGCAACCTGCGCGAGACGGTTCGGCTCGACCCGGCCGTTCGCGCGCTGGCCGAGCAGGGCCACACCGTGTTCGTCGAGGTGAGCCCGCATCCGGTGCTCACCGGAGGCATGCTGGAGAGCGTCGGCGCCCTGGCGCGAACGGTCGCGGCGGACGTGGCCGTCACCGAGACGTTGCGCCGCGACGAGGGCGGATACGAACGGCTGCTGAAATCCGTCGCCGCCGTGCATGTGCACGGTGTACAGGTGGATTGGTCGCCGCTGTTCGCCGGTGGCCGGGCGCCCGGCGTCGAGCTGCCGGTCTACGCCTTCCAGCGCCGGCGCTACTGGCTGGAGGGCGGAGAGGCCGCGACGGCGGCTGCCGGTGCCGCCCCGACCCCCGACCAGGATCCGGAGCCGGCCGACGAGCCGCTGGCCGCGCGGCTGGCCATGCTCACCGAGCCGGAACGCACCGACGCGCTGATCGACCTCGTCCGGATGCAGGCCGCCGCCGTCCTCGGCTTCCCCGATCCGGAGGAACTCGACCCCGCCGCCGTATTTCAGGACCTGGGCTTCGAGTCGCTGACCGCGGTCGATCTACGCAACCGGCTGGGCGCCGCACTCGGTCTGACTCTGCCCGCGACGCTGCTGTTCGACCAGCCGACCCCGCTCGCGGTGGCCGCCTTCCTCCAGTCGCGGCTGACGCCCGAGGCTGACCCGCCCGCGGTCCACGCCCTGCGGTTGCTGGAGGAGGCCCTGACCGCGCTGCCTCCGGACGCGGCCGAGCGCGCCGAGGTCATGGCGCGGCTCCGCGACCTCACCGGGGAGACGGCCGATCTCGACGCGGCCACCGACGAGGAGTTGTTCGCGATGGTCGACGGAACGAGGAACGATGGCCTCTGAAGACGAACTGCGCGCCTACCTCAGGCGCGCTCTGGCCGACACCCGACGTGCCCAGCAGCGGGTACGTGAACTGGAGTCCGCCCTTCACGAACCGATCGCGATCGTGGGGATGGCTTGCCGGCTGCCGGGGGGTGTGGCCTCGCCGGAGGATTTGTGGGAGCTGGTCGTCTCGGGTGGGGATGCGATCGGGGCTT
>NZ_JBEZDU010000067.1:0-1396 GCF_040648495.1 Nonomuraea sp. NPDC049129
CCTGAGATGTGATGCCGAGCCGATTGTGGTGAAGTGGATGATCCTATGCTGCCGAGAAAAGCCTCTAGTGAGTGTTGTGGCGGCCCGTACCCTAAACCGACTCAGGTGGTCAGGTAGAGAATACTAAGGCGATCGGGTGAACTGCGGTTAAGGAACTCGGCAAATTGCCCCCGTAACTTCGGGAGAAGGGGGACCTCTGCTGGTGATCAGGCTAGCTCTGTGAGCTGGTGGGGGTCGCAGTGGCCAGGGGGAAGCGACTGTTTACTAAAAACACAGGTCCGTGCGAAGTCGTAAGACGATGTATACGGACTGACGCCTGCCCGGTGCCGGAACGTTAAGGGGACTGCTTAGCCGATCTTCGGGTTGGCGAAGGTGAGAACTTAAGCGCCGGTAAACGGCGGTGGTAACTATAACCATCCTAAGGTAGCGAAATTCCTTGTCGGGTAAGTTCCGACCTGCACGAATGGCGTAACGACTTCCCCGCTGTCTCAACCGCAGACCCGGCGAAATTGCACTACGAGTAAAGATGCTCGTTACGCGCAGCAGGACGGAAAGACCCCGGGACCTTCACTACAGCTTGACATTGGCGTTTGGAGCGTCTTGTGTAGGATAGGTGGGAGACTGGGAAGCTCGGACGCTAGTTCGGGTGGAGTCATTGGTGAAATACCACTCTGGTCGTTTTGAACGTCTAACTCTGGTCCGTGATCCGGATCGGGGACAGTGTCTGGTGGGTAGTTTAACTGGGGCGGTTGCCTCCTAAAGGGTAACGGAGGCGCCCAAAGGTTCCCTCAGCCTGGTTGGCAATCAGGTGTTGAGTGTAAGTGCACAAGGGAGCTTGACTGTGAGACTGACGGGTCGAGCAGGAGCGAAAGCTGGGACTAGTGATCCGGCATCGGCGTGTGGAAGCGGTGTCGCTCAACGGCTAAAAGGTACCCCGGGGATAACAGGCTGATCTTCCCCAAGAGTCCATATCGACGGGATGGTTTGGCACCTCGATGTCGGCTCGTCGCATCCTGGGGCTGGAGTAGGTCCCAAGGGTTGGGCTGTTCGCCCATTAAAGCGGTACGCGAGCTGGGTTTAGAACGTCGCGAGACAGTTCGGTCCCTATCCGCTGCGCGCGCAGGAGACTTGAAAGGGGCTGTCCCTAGTACGAGAGGACCGGGACGGACGAACCTCTGGTGTGCCAGTTGTACCGCCAGGTGCACGGCTGGTTGGCTACGTTCGGAAGGGATAACCGCTGAAAGCATCTAAGCGGGAAGCTCGCCTTGAGATGAGGTCTCCCACCATGAGAGTGGGTAAGGCTCCCGGTAGACGACCGGGTTGATAGGCCGGAGGTGGAAGCACGGTAACGTGTGGAGCTGACCGGTACTAATAGGCCGAGGACTTGACCACAAAG
>NZ_JBEZDU010000068.1:0-1366 GCF_040648495.1 Nonomuraea sp. NPDC049129
TGTCAATCCCCCGAAAACGTGGAGACGGTTCTATGCCACAGCGGTCCTCAGCAGGACGGATGAGGCTTGCCGCTTGTCGATCATGTGATGTTCGAATGTGATGGGCGGCAGGCCGTCGTTGGCGCTGTGCCGCCGGCTGGCGTTGTAGAAGTCAGCGATCCAGGTGGCGATCTTCAGGCGCGCTTCGGCCCGGGTGCGGAACCGGTGGCGGTGCACGTACTCGACCTTGAGGGTGCTGTTGAACGCCTCGGCCGCTGCGTTGTCGAGCGCGCAGCCCACGCGGCCCATGGACTGGACCACGCCCAGGCGCCGGCATAGCTCCTGGTAACGGGCCGCAGTGTATTCCGAGCCGCGATCCGAGTGGAAGATCACGCCGTCGATGTCGCCGCCGCGGGTGGCCACCGCCATCTGCAGCGACGCGCTGGTCAGCGCGGCGTCGTGGTGCTCGGACATGGCGTAGCCGAGTAGCCGCCGGGAGAACAGGTCCTCGACCGTGGCCAGGTAGAGCTTGCCCTCGTCGGTGTCGATCTGCGTCACATCGCCGCACCACAGCACGTCCGGCGCGACCGCGGCGAACCTCCGGCGGACCAGGTCCGGGGCGGCCGCCCGCTTGCCTTGACGGGTCAGCGAGCGCGGCTTGCGGCGCACGCGAGCGACCAAGCCGAGCTCGGCCATCCGCCCCGCGACCGTGTTCTCCGACACCCGCCAGCCCGCCTCGTGCAGGTCACGGGTGATCCGCGGAGAGCCGTAGGTGCCGCCGGACGCCTCGAACGAGCGGGTGATCTCCACATCCAAATCGGCCCGCCGACGCTGGCGGGTAGTCAGCTTGTCCTGGTCGATGCGGTTCTTCCACTTGTAGTACCAAGACTGCGACACGCCTAATGCCCGGCAGGAGGTGACGTGGTCGATGCCGTGCTCGGTCTTCTGGGAGCTGATGAAGGCCGCCACGCTTATCGGCCCATCGCCTCTTTGACCCACAAGACCACCGAGCGCTTGAGCACGTCACGCTCGTCTTCCAGCTCGGCACGTTCCTTCTCCCACGCCGCCTTCTCACGGGCGTGCTGCTTGGCCAGCTCGGCCTTCTCCCGCCGCAGCCGGGCCAGCTCTTCCTGCTCGGACTCCTCCAGCGTTCCGCTCCCATCGCCGTCGCCGTTGTAGTGCTCGGCGAGCCGATCCATCTGCACCCAATTGTGCAGCGTGTACGGACTGATCCCCAGATCCCGCGCCACTTGCGCGACGGGTTTGCCGGTCTCCTTCACGATACGCACCGCGCCCGCCCGGAACTCCGGATCAAAGCGCCGCCGCGTGACTGCTGCCACGACCAAACCTCTCCCGGTTCGGTCTCCACGCTATGAGGGGAAGGCCA
>NZ_JBEZDU010000069.1:0-1086 GCF_040648495.1 Nonomuraea sp. NPDC049129
CTAGGGCCTGTATGGAGTTGAGATCAATGGGATTGGCTGCGCTGCGGTCTGTGGTCCTGGTAGGCCATCGCCATGGCGCGTGGAGACCTCACCGATGAGGAATGGTTCTTGATCGAGCCTCACTTGCCGCTGGGTGAGCGAGGTCCGATCCCGGATCTGCGGCAGCAGTTCAACGCGGTGATGTGGCGGTTTCGCGCCGGCTGCCCGTGGCGGGACTTGCCCGCCGAGTACGGGCCGTGGTCCACGGTCTATGACCGGTTCCGGTCGTGGGCGAGGAGCGGCGTGTTCGAGCGGCTGATGCAGGCGATGATCGCCGAGGCTGCAGTTCGCGGGCAAGCCGACCTGGGGCTGGTCAGCGTGGATTCCACCACGGCCCGCGCTCACCACCATGCCGCCGGGATGGTCCTGGACGGCGAGTTGGCCGAGGCGCTGGAAGAGGCCGTCGAACAGGAAAAGGGGATGCTCCAAAGGGGCAAAACTCCCACGACGGCGACCCTGACGACGGAGACGGAGACGGAGACGGGCGTCGGCGGTTACGACGGCGGCGCAGGTTCCGGCTGAAGGCCGCCGCGCTGGGCCGCTCGCGGGGTGGGCTGACCAGCAAGGTCCATCTGGCCGCCGACCGGCGATGCCGTCCGCTGTCCTTCGTCCTCACCGCAGGTCAAGCGGGAGACAGCCCTCAGTTTCGCGCCGTGCTGGAGCGCATCAAGATCCGGCTGCCCGTCGGACGTCCGCGCACCCGGCCGGACGCGGTGGCCGCCGACAAGGCCTACTCCTGCCGCGCCAACCGCGCCTATCTGCGCCGACGCCGTATCAAGGCGGTCATCCCGGAGAAGGTCGACCAGGCGGCCAACCGCAAGAAGCGCGGTTCCCGCGGCGGCCGCCCAGTCACCCATGATTCCGATCTCTACAAGCAGCGCAACACGGCGGAACGGTGCATCAACCGGATGAAGGAGTGGCGTGCGCTGGCCTTCCGCTTCGACAAAACCCCCGAAAGCTATCTCGCCGGGCTCCACCTACGCGGAGCCATCTTGTGGATCCGAAGCCTTCAACCGATCTAAAGATCCGAACTCCATACAGGCCCTA
>NZ_JBEZDU010000070.1:0-1063 GCF_040648495.1 Nonomuraea sp. NPDC049129
GAGAAAAAGATCTCCACTTGATTCAGCCAGGACGCGTGCACGGGAGTGTGCACCATCACCGCGTGAGGAAACCGCGCGGTGAGCCGGTCGGCGGCGGCCTTGCCGCGATGGGAGGAGCCGTTGTCGACGATCCAGGACACCCGTTTGGCCGAGGCGTAGGGCTGCTGGGTCATGACCTGTTCGACCAGGTCCATGAACGAGACGATGCCGGTCTTGGGCGAGCAGCGGCCGAAGACGTGGGCGCGGTGGGCGTCGTAGGCGGCCAGGTAGGCCAGCGCGCCGCCGCGGTCGTAGTCGTGGTTGAGGCGCATCATCCGCGATCTGCCGGGCGGCAGCGTGGGGTGGCAGCGGCAGCGGGCCTGGATGGAGGTCTTCTCATCGGCGCTGATGACATACTCGTCGTCGCCGAGCGGGACGCCGTCCCAGGTGGGGGCGTACAACTCCAGCACGCGGGCGGCCTTGACGGCGAAGGCCGGGTCACGGATGAAGATCCACGACCGGTGTTGCCAGGGCTTGAGTGTGTCCTCGGCCAGGATCCGGCGCACCGTGGAGGCCGAGATCGTCGCTGTCAGGCCGCGGGCGACGGCTTCGCGGGCCAGTTCGCTACTGCTCCACCGCGACAGCGGAGTCCCGGTCTCGGCCGGTAACTGGCAGGCCAGTGCCGTGATCTGAGCCCGCTGGAGCGCAGTGATACGCGGCGGGCGTCCCGGCCGGTGCCGGTCGGTCAGGCTTTCCATGCCTTGCTCGCTGTCGTAGCGGCCCCGCCACAGGCGGACCGTGTCCACGCTCACCCCGTGCCGGCGCGCGATGGCGTTGTTGGAGTGGCCGTGGGCGGCATCCAGCACGATCCTGACGCGGATCACCAGCTGATACGGGGCCGAAGGGGAGTGGGCGAACTGCTTGAGCCGCCGCCGTTCGGTGGCGGTCAAGATGATCTGACGGGCGCGGCAGCGGGGCACTCGGGGGCTTTCTGCGAGAGATCCACATGGTGACCCGCCGACCTTGCCCGATCATGATCAGCTTGTGGTGATCTGACACGCCGAGCGGGCAGGATAGCCCTCGT
>NZ_JBEZDU010000071.1:0-1025 GCF_040648495.1 Nonomuraea sp. NPDC049129
TCGGTGAGGTCTCCACGCGCCATGGCGATGGCCTACCAGGACCACAGACCGCAGCGCAGCCAATCCCATTGATCTCAACTCCATACAGGCCCTAGGGCTGGCCGGCGCGCTGCCGGTCGCCGGAGTCGCCGCGCTGCAGGCGGTCCGACGACTCGGCACGCTGACCGGGCGCCGTGTCCTGGTCACCGGGGCATCCGGCGGCGTCGGCCGCTACGCCGTACAGCTCGCCGCCCGTGCGGGAGCGCATGTCGTCGCCTCCGCCGGCAGCCCCGCCCGCGCGGAGGGCCTGCGTGAGCTGGGCGCCGCGGAGATCGTCATCGGTCCGGAGAACCTGGAGGGCCGGGTGTACGGCGTGCTGGACAACGTGGGCGGGCGGCAGCTCACGCAGGCGTTCTATCGGCTGGAGGACGACGGCGTGGTGATGGCCATCGGACGGGCGGCCCGCGAGGCCACGGTCATCGACTTCGAGCTGGCGGGCACTCGATCGGCGCGGGGGCGGATCGAGAACTTCAACGTGACCACGCCGTTCGGCGGCGACCTCGCTCACCTCGTCGGGCTGCTGGCGGCCGGCGACCTGGACGCGCAGGTCGGCTGGCGCGGGCCGTGGGACAAGGCGATGGAGGCGGCCGATGCCCTGCTCGCCCGCCGCGTCGCCGGAAAGGCGGTGCTCGACGTGTGACGCACCGAGCCGTGCTGGGCGGGGGCCCCGCCCGCAGCGTCCGTGTGAACGGTCGTTTCCAGTTCCGGGCCGGTGAAGGCCTCCGTGATCCGTGGCTCGGCGCCTTTGAGCCCGGGGTCATCGGCGGTGAGCAGGTAGTGCTGGGTCTCATTCAGCCAGATCACCGTGTGCGGGCCGGCCCGCCGCAGGTCGGCGAGGGCGGCTCGGGAGCGGCCGGGATCGATCGGATGCCACCTGGGCAGCGGATCAGGAGGTGGTCCGGAAGGCGTCGGCGTTGCGTGCGCACCAGTCGGCGAAGGTGCGGGGCTTGCGCCCGAGCAGGCGTTCCACGGTGTCGGTGCGGAAT